>JAEDIC010000002.1 GCA_016292635.1 Clostridia bacterium | reverse complement strand
GAGCCATGTAAACCTCGAAAAAGTGGCATAATGCCACTTTTTCGACAACCTAAAAAGTCCCCTGTCAGGGGACTTTTTCCTTTCAGCTATTTGATGTGGAATTCAGGAGGAGTATCCAGCTCGTGGGGTACATATTTTCCGTCTTTTTTTCGTTGCTTTACGCATTCGGTAAGCAGGTATTCGATTTGCCCGTTTATGGAGCGAAAATCATCCTCCGCCCATGATGCGATGGCCGCATACAGCTTAGCGGACAGCCGCAGCGGAACCTGTTTTTTTTGATTATCGCCCATCAGTACAGACTGCCGGAGTTAACTATGGGCTGGGCATCGCGGTTTCCGCAAAGAACCACGAGCAAATTGGAAACCATAGCGGCTTTGCGTTCTTCGTCAAGCTCTACCACTCCGTGCTCATTGAGCCGGTCAAGGGCCATTTCTACCATACCTACCGCTCCGTCAACTATCATCTTGCGGGCGTCGATTATTGCAGAGGCCTGCTGGCGCTGCAGCATAACGGCGGCTATTTCGGGAGCATACGCAAGATGCGTGATGCGAGCCTCGAGTATTTCAATGCCGGCAGCGCTTGCTTTGGCTTGTATCTCGTCCCTTATCCGATTGGCCACAACATCGCTGGAACCGCGCAGGCTGCCGTCATCGGCAACGCCATCGCCGGTAGTATCTACGTTTGGAGATACATCATAGGGATACATACGCACGATATTGCGCAGAGCGCTGTCGCACTGGAGAGACAGATACTCCTTGTAGTTGTCCACATCGAATACCGCTTTTGCGGTATCCACAACTTTCCAGATAACAGCTATGCCTATCTCAACGGGGTTGCCAAGGCAATCGTTTATCTTTTGCCGGCTGTTGCTGAGGGTCATAGCCTTAAGGGATATCTTTTTGCTGGTAATTTCAGAGGAAACCATCGCTTCTCCGGAGGTGACCAGAAGTCCCTTTTTCATGCCGCTGTCCACATCTCCGCTTTGATTCAGCCTGGTTTTTGCCGCTGGGTTTACCGCTGTGCAAAAGGGATTTACAAAATAAAAACCGCTTTCCTTAAGGGTGCCTATGTATTTGCCGAACAGGGTAAGGACCAGAGCTTCCTGCGGAGCGATGACTTTGAGACCCGGCAGGGGTATCCAGCCTACACAAAGCCATACAATGCCAACCACCAGCAGCCAGGTGCAGTCCTGGGACGCGCCGTATACCACCGCGGCAATAGCTGCCAACAGCAGGGAGAGAATGAGTATCAGCATGGCCATGCCGTTTTTACGCTTGTTCAGCACGATTTCTTTCATTGTAAACCTCCGATGTATTCTATATGATATCATTATGATATCATATGAAAACCGCAGAGTCAATATACTGCGACGGTTTTTGATACAAAAAATATACCCGGTAAAAACCGGGTATGGCAGGATTGGATTGTATATGGTTTTGTTATGCTTTTGCGCCGCACTTTGGGCAAATGCCCCGGAACATGAGGGCGCAGCTTGTAACGGTGCAGCCCGTGGAGTCGGAAGCGGCTTTGCATATGTCGGGTATGGCGCTGGCGGGTATGTCGGTCATTGCGCCGCATTGCTCGCATAACATATGCAGATGACCGTCGTTTATAGGATCAAACCGGTCCGCGTCGCCGGGAACGGATATGCGGCATACCATGCCGGCATCCACCAGCTGATTAAGGTTGCGGTATACCGTGGCAAGGCTGACTGTGCTATCGGTGGAGGTGCGTATGGTATTGTAAAGCTCCTCCGCAGTGGGATGGGTGCGGAAACACATGAGGGTCTCCATGATTAAATCCCGTTGTTTAGAGTGTATCATATGTCTTTGACCTGCCTATATTAAGAATAATTCTTATTTTAATATTACTGCGCCATTTTGTCAACAAAAAGGCCCCGCAATATGCACTGCGGGGTCTGATTTCTGCTTTTTCTAATTCACCGATATATCCGCATCGCGGTAATAGGGGATAATTAGCCCATTTGGGAAAGCGAAGTGTGGTAATTACCTGCGGGCCTGGAAGCAAGCGCTGCAGTAGATGGGCCTGTCGTTCTTGGGAACGAAGGGAATCTTGGTGGGAGCACCGCACTGTGCGCATACTGCGTCGTACATTTCCTTTTCGCCGTTGCGCTGGGTCTTGCGGGCGTTCCTGCATGCCTTGCAGCGGATGGGCTCATTCTGGAAACCCTTCTCAGCGTAGAATTCCTGCTCGCCAGCGGAGAAAACGAACTCAGCGCCGCAATCCTTGCATACCAAAGTCTTGTCTTCGAACATCTTGTTTAAAATCCCCTTGTAAAATATTATTTTTAGTGATCCCGGTTACTCGGCTGACCTGGTCTTTGACCCCACACCCGCCGCCTGGAAGGCTCGCTACTAGGCAATTACGCCGCCCACTACTGCTTCTCTCGGGCTTATGCCCGGACGGACTTACATCTAAGCCGCACCATGCTCACGGATGGCTTTGCATCCGCTTATGTGGATCGTTTTGCCTGCGACTGGCATCGACTTTCAACCACAGACCCGACAACCCGGATACTAAGGCCAATTATACCCCATACAAAAGTTTTTTACAACTTATTTTTTATAATAAGTACCGAATATATGTATGTTTTTCATTTATATGCGTCCATATGGGGCAGAGGCGGGCTAATAGGCTGCCCTGGGGCCGCCAACGTATTTTGGGCGGGTACGGGCCATGGTAAGATTGGCTTCGCCTATATGGCGGGTGACTGCATGAATAGGAACAACCACGGGATGCATATGCATACCTATAAAGGTTCCGCCAATATCCATGCCTGCGGAGGCACGGCCCCGAAGATCCTCAACCATAACGTGATCATCAAAACGGGCAACGGCCTGCAGTGCAAAAGCGCCGCCCGCATGAAGCTGGGGCTTTACCCAAACCTGCTGAAGGTCATATTTTTCCATGCATTCCCGCTCAACTACCAGGGACCGGTTCAGATGCTCGCAGCACTGCACGGCAAGGTACAGGCCCCTTTCCTTTATGCGGGGAAGCACTTCATCCATTACGGCGGCGGCGGCCTCCTCGGAGGAGCCGGTACCTATGAGCTTGCCAACTATCTCGCTGGTGGAGCAGCCTATTACCAATATATCGCCTTTTTTAAGGGTGTCTGCCGCGGCGAAAAGCTCATCCAGGGCGGCGGATACCTGTTCGCGTATTTTGTCCATTGAATATCTCCTTATATATAGGTATAGGGTTCGGCTTTGATTATAAGTCCATCCGGATAAAACTTCAAGGCCGCGGTTGCAAAATATCCCACAATACAGCTTATATTGACATAAAAGAAATACGCTACTATCATTGTATACAGAGATCGGCTAAGGCTGGTCTGATCGGAGGATGTTCGTGAGCGACAAGATTTTTACACTGGGAGATTTGAGGATCGGACAAGGCGGCTATATTAAAACCGTGGACGGGGATAATGCCCTCCGCAGGCGCATAGTCGATATGGGCATAACTCCCGGAACTTATGTACGCATAATAAAAACCGCGCCAATGGGGGACCCGCTGGAGATAACCCTGAGGGGCTATACCCTTTCCCTGCGCAGGGAGGATGCGAAAAGCATACAGCTGTTGTCAGATGATGATGCAAAAGCCTTCAGGGCAGAGATGGTTACGCTGCAGCGGGAGCTGGAGCTGGAAGCCAACAAAGCCCTTTCCCACGGTCCTGACGAGGACAGCGAACATCACAGGCGCGCCGCCATGATTACGGAGTTTATAATGGCGAAGCAGCATTGTACAGGCGACTGCAAAAGATGCAAGGAAAGCATTCACTCAGGTGATGATAATGATGGTATAGTTCGCATAGCGTTGGTAGGCAATCCCAACAGCGGCAAGACCACCCTGTTCAACGCCATGACAGGCAGCAGGGAATATGTTGGCAACTGGCCCGGCGTAACCGTTGAAAAAAAGGAGGGACGCATAAAAAATACCGCCCTCTGCACCCATAATCACGACATGGTGCTGGTGGACCTTCCCGGCATATATTCTCTTTCTCCCTACTCCATGGAGGAGATGGTGGCTCGCAGGTATATTACCGGGGAAAAGCCCGAGGCCATAATAAACATAGTTGACGGAACAAACCTTGAGCGAAATCTTTACCTTACCGTGCAGCTTATGGAGCTGGAGCGGCCCATGATAATTGCCCTGAATATGATGGACGAGGTAGAAAAGCGGGGGGATGAGATAGACGTAAAGAAGCTTTCCCTTGAGCTGGGCGTTCCGGTGGTGCCCATATCCGCCCGTTCCGGTATAGGCATAGATGAGCTTATAAGCAACCTGCAGCGGCTTATACACGCCGCCCACGCCCAATATCACGAGGGATTTAATATTGAGCCGGACGACATATATAACGGCTATACCCATGCAATACATCATCGCATAGGTGATTTGGTTGATGAATATGCCGAAAAGGC
This sequence comes from Clostridia bacterium, assembly GCA_016292635.1. GTDB lineage: Bacteria > Bacillota > Clostridia > Christensenellales > CAG-138 > SFEL01. The sequence goes on along the minus strand of JAEDIC010000002.1, from coordinate 175,437 downwards.
GGGCCTGCCTCTCCATTGGGCGGAGATGAAGCTGATGGAAGGGGATAAGGAGATACGCAGGGAGCTTGATCTGCCTTCGGATATACAGCGGCAGGTGGATAGCGTACTTGAAGAATACGCCGCCTCCCTGCCCTTGGGCGACAGCGAAAGCATGATCGCCGATGCAAGATACAGATACGTTACCCGGGTGGCCGCCGCATCATTAAAGCGGGGTCAGCCCATCGGTGAGCCCACCTTTTCAGATAAGATAGACAGGGTACTTACACACAGAATATGGGCATTGCCGATATTCATAGGCATAATGATATGCATATTTGCCCTTACCTTCGGCAGCGTTGGCGCATGGCTGTCGGATATGGTGAGCCTGTTTATGGATGAAGCGTTTTCGCCTTTTGTCCGCTCCGCAATGGAGGGGGCGGGGGCTATGGACTGGCTTATAAGCCTTGTTTGCGACGGCATAATAACCGGCGTTGGCGGCGTGCTTACCTTCCTTCCGCAGATAGCCATACTGTTCTTCTTCCTGTCTATACTGGAGGACAGCGGCTATATGAGCCGCATAGCCTTTATTATGGATAAGCCCATGCGCCGCTTTGGCCTTTCCGGCAAGAGTTTCATACCCCTTCTGATGGGCTTTGGCTGCACCGTGCCCGCCGCCATGGGCGCCCGCACCATGGAAAACGACAAGGACAAGCGCATGACCATACTGCTGCTGCCCTTCATGAGCTGCTCCGCAAAGCTGCCGGTATACGGCCTTATTGCGGGAGCCTTCTTCGCAAAGGGGCGTATGACGGTGATAATGAGCCTGTATGTGCTGGGCATAGCGGTAGGCATACTTTCCGGATATCTGTTCAGAAGGACATTGTTTACGGATAACGACGCCTCCTTTATGATAGAGCTGCCTGCATACAGACTGCCTGCGGCAAAGAATGTATTTACCCACGTTTGGGAGAGGGTAAGTCACTTTATCGAAAAGGCGGGAACAATAATATTCGCCATGAGCGTGGTGCTGTGGTTCCTGCAGAGTTTTGATCTTTCCTTCGCCATGACGGACAGCCCGGAGCACAGCATACTGGGCGTGATTGGCGGAGCTATCGCCCCCATATTTACACCTATGGGCTTTGGAAGCTGGCAGGCGGCGGTGGCGCTGTTGACGGGTCTCGTTGCCAAGGAAGTTGTTGTATCCAGCCTTGCCATGTTCTGCGGGTTCTCCCTGAGCGCGGGGGGAGGTGCTGTGCAGGGGGCATTGTCCGGCATATTTACCGCCCGCTCCGCATACGCTTTTCTGGTGTTCGTGCTGCTGTATACCCCCTGCATGGCGGCAGTGGCAACTATACGAAGGGAGCTGAACAGCCGCAAATTGACGGCCTTTGCCGTGTGCTATCAACTGGTCATAGCCTATGCGGCGTCCCTTGCGGTATACTTACTGAGCGGATTATTCTTCTAAAGGGAGATAAGTTATGAGCCAAGGTTTCTGGTATATACTGGCAGCCCTTATAGCCGGCTGGACCGGCCTTTGCGCCGGAAGGTGGTGGAAACAGCGCAAAAAGGGAAGCTGTGGTTCCTGCGGCGGCTGCCCATACAGCGAAAATTGTCACAAGCAGGACAAAAAGTGACTTTTGCAGAGCCACGACAAGGATTCCGTCACGCGATTTTTATCCTGTTTTACTGAAAAATATACAATTTTGTGATAGTTCACAAAATATGCGTTTTGTTTTTCGCATTATATGATATAATTAGAAAAAGTGAAGGCGCCCCATGCAGCGGGAGCACCTCCCGAAGAGCGGGCGGCGCAGAAAGGGGAACCATCATGCGCATTTCTATTAACGGAAAAAACATCGAGGTCTCGGATTATCTCAAAGACTTGGTAACCAGAAAGGTATCCAAGCTGGATAAGTACTTCCCCGAAGACACGGAAGCCCATGTGATGCTGGCAGTTGAGCGCAATAGGCACATCGTTGAGGTGACCATACCTTACTCCGGCGGCATTATCCGCGGCGAGGAAGTGAGCGGCGATATGTATGCGTCCATCGATACCGTGCTTGCCAAGGTTGAAAAGCAGATCACCCGCCATCGCACAAAGCTTGAAAAGAACCTGAGGGCGGATGCCTTTGCCAAAGATTTCGCCGATTATCAGGATGATGACGACGAAGAAGAACGCAGGGTAGTAAGGGTAAAGCGATTCTCCATCAAGCCCATGGACGTTGAGGAGGCTATCCTCCAGATGGAGCTGCTGGGCCATTCTTTCTACGTATTCGAAAACGCAGAAGACGGTCAGGTAAACGTGCTCTATCAGCGCAAGGACGGCAACTACGGCCTCATCGAGCCTGAAAGATAAATTTCATAAATACGGGCAAAGCAGCCCTACAATAAAACGGCCGAAGCAGCGCTCCGGCCGTTTTTCGTCCTTGCGCAGGGCCTTTTAGATGGATTATAATATCGATACACCCCCACGCCAAAGGGCATGAGGGCATGTTTGCGTGGATGGAGGACATAATGTACATAATAGTTGGCCTGGGCAATCCCGGAAGGGAGTATCAGAATACCCGCCACAATGTGGGATATATGACGCTGGACATACTGGCGGACAGGATGAACATAGAAATTAAAAGGCACAATTTCCGAGCTGTGTTCGGCGAGGGCTGTCTTGGCGGCACAAAGGTGGTGCTGGCCAAGCCGGAAACATACATGAACCTTTCCGGATGGAGCGTTATGGAACTGTGCAATTGGTATAAGCCGGAGCACGATCAGCTTATCGTAATATACGACGATATAGATATCCCACTGGGCACCATACGCATACGGGGAAACGGCTCAGCCGGCACTCATAACGGTATGCGCAATATAGTATATCAGCTTGGGTATGACGACTTTCCCAGGATAAGGGTGGGTATAGGCCGTGCCGATGGAGAAAGGACGCTGGTGTCCCATGTGTTGGGATCTCCTGAAGGGGAGGAGCGGGATATGCTCATAAGGGCCATGAATGATGCGGCGGATGCTGCGGAGCTCATGATAAAGGGCGAAATGAAGGAGGCTCAGGCCCGCTTCAACAAAAAAACCAAAAAGGAAAAGAAGCCAAAGGAACAGCAGAGGGAAGAAAAGAGTGCGGAGGGCGAAGCGCCCGCGCCTGAGGAAGCATAAAAAGTGACAGATCCGCTTATTTCCATACTGAATAAACATCCGGAGTACAGCCGCCTTCTCAGCGCCCTCGTGAAGGGCGAAGGGCCGGCGGGAGTATTTGGATTGGGCGACGCCCACAAGGGACACGTTGCGGCGGCATTGGCAAGTCAAAGCGATATGCCCCTTATTCTGGTTGCGCCAAATGAGCTTGCGGCGGGTAAGCTGTGCGATGATATTTCTGCCTTTGTTCCCTGCATTCATTTTCCCGCCCGGGAAATACCTTTGTCTGGCAAGGGTTACGCCGCAAGCACCAGCATAGAGGCCCGAAGGATAGGGGCGCTTTCCGCCTTGTCCGAAGGGGCAAAGATTACAGTGACGGTATCCATACAGGCCCTCATGCAGCGGGTCGTACCGCCCGAGGTGATGTGCGCTGCGGTGAATAGTTTTTATGCCGGGCAGGAGATAGACCCCCGGGATATGCTGGCCTCTTTGGCTTCCGCAGGCTATGAGCGGGTAGAGGTATGCGAAAGCAGGGGTCATGTATGCCGCCGTGGCGGCTACGTGGATGTATTCCCCATGACGGGGGATAACCCTGTGCGCATAGAGTTCTTTGATGACGAGATAGACACCATCCGTACCTACGATGCCATCACCCAGCGGTCTATAGAAAATATAGACAGCATAGTGATACCTCCCGCCACCGAGATGCCCATAACCTATGAGGCCAGACAGAATGCCATAAAGCTCCTTAAAAAACGAAACGCCCCGGAGCTTCTGGATAGGCTGGTTGAGGGAGAGAGGCCGGACAACGCCGTAGCCCTGCTGCCCCTTTTCTATCCCGGAGAGAGCACGCTGCTTGATTATTTCAGGGAGGGTTGCGTGCTTATTGACGAGCCCGCCCGTGTGGAGGAAAGCGGAAAGATAGCGTGGAATGAGTTTTTGGATGGGGTATCCTCATTGATAAGCTCAGGGGAGGCTCAGCCGGAGCAGGCAGAGCTTACCGTATCCCCCCTTGATACCATAAAGCGGCTGGATACCAAGCGCACCGCAATGTTCTTCGCCCTCACCCGCACATATGGGCTTATAGGGCCAAAGGGCATATTTAAATTTGAGACCCGGCCCATATCAAAATACATAGGCCATGAGGAACTGCTGGCTGAGGATATTGCCGCATGGAGAAAGGCAAAAACCACCGTTCTCATATATGCGGGAAGCCACGCAAGAAGGCTACAGGACAGACTCCTTGACCTGAATGTGATAATCCCCGTAAAGGAAGAGCTGGACAGGGACATAGTTCCCGGCGAGGCGCTGATAATAGAGGGGCAGATAAACCGGGGATTTGAATATCCGGAGCTTTCCCTTGCCGCAATAAGTGAAAATGAGCTTTACGGAACGGAAAACCGCAAAACACAGCAGAAAAAGCGCCGCAAGCCCCAGCTTGCCTTCAGCGAGCTTGCAGTTGGAGATCTTGTGGTGCATGAGCTTCATGGCATAGGCCGCTTTATAGGGGTAGAGACCCTTACCGTGGGCGGGGTGCAGAAGGACTATCTGCATCTAGTGTATTCCGGCGGCGATAAGCTGTATATACCTACGGATCAGCTGGACAGGGTGCAGAAGTACATCGGCGGCGAAGAGGAAAGTCAGCGCCTTTCAAAGCTGGGCAGCGGAGAATGGCAAAAGACTGTATCCCGCACCCGGGAAAGCGTAAAGCGCCTTGCCTTTGACCTTGTGCGGCTGTATGGCGAGCGGCAGAAGCGCAAGGGGTTTAAGTTTTCTTCGGATACGCCATGGCAGAAAAAGCTGGAGGACAGCTTCCCCTATGAGGAAACACCGGATCAGCTTACCAGCATAGAAGAGATAAAGGCGGATATGGAAAGCGACAAGGTCATGGACCGTCTGCTCTGCGGAGATGTGGGCTACGGCAAGACCGAGGTTGCCCTTCGTGCCGCCTTCAAGGCGGTCATGGACAGCAAGCAGGTGGCGATACTTGTGCCTACCACCATACTTGCCCAGCAGCATTACGGCACCATAGCGGCTCGCTTTGACGGTTTTCCGGTAAAGGTGGAGCTGCTGTCCCGCTTCAAAACTCCCAAAGAGGAGGCAGCCATACTGGACGGTCTGCAGAAGGGCAGTGTGGATGTGGTAGTCGGCACTCACAAGCTGCTGTCAAAAAATGTAAAATTCAAGGACCTTGGCCTGCTCATCGTTGATGAAGAGCAGCGCTTTGGCGTTGGGCATAAGGAGCAGATAAAGAACATACGCCAGTCTGTGGATGTTCTTACCCTCTCCGCAACTCCCATACCCAGAACCCTGCATATGTCTATGACCGGCATACGGGATATGTCGGTAATGGAAACGCCGCCATCCCAGCGGTATCCCGTGCAGACCTACGTTATGGAATACAGCGATAATGTGGTTCGTGATGCCATACTGAAAGAAGTTGGCCGGGGCGGTCAGGTGTATTTCGTATATAACAACGTTCGCAATATGGAGCGGTTCGCCGCACAGCTTAGAGAGCTTGTGCCGGAGGCCGGTATCGCCTTTGCCCATGGGCAGATGAACGAGCGGCAGCTTGAAAAGACCATGCTGGAATTTATGGAGCACAAGTACGACCTGCTTCTTTGCAGCACCATAATAGAAAGCGGTCTGGATATACAGAACGTGAACACCATAATAATATACGATGCGGACTGTATGGGCCTGTCTCAGCTGTATCAGCTCAGGGGCAGGGTGGGCCGGGGCGTGCGCCTTGGCTACGCCTATATGATGTATAAGCGAAATAAGGTGATGAACGAGACTGCGGAAAAGCGTCTTGTGGCCATACGGGAGCTTACCCAGTTTGGCTCAGGCTTCAAGATTGCCCTGAGGGACCTTGAGATTCGCGGCGCAGGAAACCTTCTGGGGCCAGAGCAGCATGGTCATATGGAGGCCATAGGCTATGACCTGTATTGCAAGATAGTGGACAGCGCGGTAAGGGAAGCCAAGGGCGAGCCTGTGCCTAAGGATATAGATACCGTAATGGAGATACCCATCCCTGCCAATATTCCTCGCAGCTATATCCCGAGGGAGGCGGAGCGGCTTTCCATGTACAAGCGCATTGCCCTTATATCTGCCCAGGCGGATGTGTACGACGTGCAGGATGAGCTTATCGACCGCTATGGAGAGATACCCAAAGAGGTGCAGAATCTGGTATTCGTTGCCCTGCTGAAGGCGGATGCAAAGCGGGCCCATATACAGCGGCTTATGGTAAAGCCGGGGGAAGTACGCATATCCTTTGACCCGGAGGCGCCAATGGACGGAGCGAAGCTGTATGCTGCCGCGCTGAACATATTTGGCGCCGCCATGGTTGCGGATGAGGTGCCTACTATGGTGATTCGCAGGCCCCGCTCCACCGTGGATGAGCTTTGCGGTGAACTGACACAGATTGTTTACATGCTGTTTGATTGCATTGTAAAGTAACTGCGGGTATAATAATTTCTGTGAAAAACCGGGCCTTTCCAAACGGGCGGCCCAGAGATCGGAGAATTTTAATGAAGAAAGCTTTTGCATTGTTATTCGCTCTTATCATGGCTCTGTCCGCGGTTGGCTGCGGCGTAGCCCCTGCCGCCGATGATACGGCAGATACAGAGGTGATATCCCATGATCCCGAGGCGCCCATTGTAACCGTGGGGGATGAGGTTGTCACCTTTGCCGAGTATCAGGAACTTTTCAATACCTATGCCGAATACTACGCCATGATGGGCTACGACATGACAAACGATCAGGAGACCGTTGAAAGCCTTCAGAATTTTATCGTAGACACACTGGTGGAGGAAAAGGTAATAGCCTACCAGGCCCGTGAAAACGGCTATGATGAGCTCAGCGATGAAAAGCTGGCGGAGATAGAAGTTACCGCCGCTGCCGAGCTTGAGAATATGGCCGCCATGTTCAGGGAGCAGGCTGAGGAAGAGGCTGCCGCAGATAGCACTGTAAACGTTGACGAGCGTGTTGAGGAGCTGTTTGGCGACGAAAGCGAATACTATACCGGCATCCGTATGACTCAGGAGGAGATGGGTCAGTGGATAGTGGATTATTATACGGAAAACGCTATAAATGAAGTATTCCGCGAGGCAATGCTTGCCGATGTGACGGTATCCGATGAGGAGATTGCCGCATGGTATGAGGAGGCAGTTGCGGAGGACGCCGAAATATATGCCGAAAACCCCGAGCATTATAAAGATGATAAAGAGAGCGAGGAGCTTTACGGAGATTATCCCGTGCTTTATGCTCCCGAGGGTTATAAGCGTATGCTGCATATACTCATAATGCCCGAGGATCCCATGGCGGATGAGTATTACGACAAGGAAACCGCCATAGAGACCCTTAAGGCGGAATATGGCGAGCTGGCATTTGCGGTAAACATTGAGGGCGGCGATGGCGCGGCACGCCTGAAGGAGATAGAGGGCGAGTACAAGCAGCTTGTGGCAGATATGGAAAAGCTGGAGAAAGAATACTTCGCTCCCGCCCTTGCCAAGGCAAAGGAAGCATACGGCAAGCTTGAGGCCGGCGAGGCATTTGAGAAGGTGATGGAAGAGTATACCCAGGATACGGAGCAGACCGAGAAGGGCCGTCTTATCAGCAACCAGTACGTTGCGGATTATGACTGGTCAAACGAGATAAAGGCAGAGTTCGCAACCCTTAAGCCGGGCGAGTATTCTGCCGTGGTGCAGGATGACGAAGGCTGCCATATACTGTATTACCTTGGTGAAGAGCCTGCGGGCGCCGTTGAGCTTGAGGCGGCGAAGGAAGCCATAAGGGAGCAGCTTGTACTGGAGGCTCAGGAGGAAGAGTGGATGGCCCTTATCGAGGCATGGAAGAACGATGGAAGCGTGGTGCTGGATCACGACCTTATCCACAGCCTGTCATATCAGCCTGCAGCAATGGGCTAAAAAACACATATGCAACACAAAAGCCGCCTTGTGCGGCTTTTTGCTTTTTAGCGGGTTATGTGGTAATCTGTAATGACAATAAGCTCCCTTGTGAAGGGGAAACAGCATTGGAGGATAGAATGAGACTGGATAAATATCTTAAGGTGTCCCGCATAATAAAGCGACGTACCGTGGCGAATGAGGCCGCGTCCCTTGGCCGCATAGAAATAAACGGCAAGGTGGCCAAGGCCTCAAGCGATGTGAAGGTGGGGGATACTTTGGATATACTTATGGGCGGAAAGCATACCGTGGTAAAGGTGGTAAGCGTAACCGAACACGCATCAAAGGCGGACGCTGCGGAAATGTATCAGCTAATATCCAGAGGTGAGTGATATGAGGACGGCGGCGGTGATACTCTGCGCCGGCGCGTCAAGGCGCATGGGCAGGAATAAGCTGACACTTGAACTGGGTGGGAAGACGGTGCTTCGCCGCTCTGTCGAGGCGTTCATCGGGGCGGGAATACGGGACATGGTGCTGGCCTTCTCCGAGCCTGCAAGGGATGAGGCCGAGAGGCTGGCGGCAGAGTATGGGCTGAAGCTTGCAGAGGGCGGAAGCACCCGGGGAGAGTCCGTATACAATGCCCTTAAGGTGATGGATTGCGATATTGTTGCCATACACGACGGAGCCAGATGCCTGGTTTCCCAGGAAATAATACTGGACAGCGTGGCTTCCGCCGCAATGTACGGCAGCGGCGTGGCAGCAATACCCGCAAGGGACACCCTGTGGAAGGAAGGTGAGATACTGGACAGAAGCGCCGTAATGGCCGCCCAGACTCCACAGACATTTGCCTTTGATAAAATACTCGCCGCCTATGAAAAAGCCGTGAGAGAGGGCTATGAGGCCACTGACGACTGCGCTGTTTACAGGCATATGTGGGGCGAGGCACATTTCTCAAAGGGCAGCGTGGCAAATCAAAAGCTTACTGTAGAATCGGATATGGAGCTGTTTGGCCCGATGTGCGGCGAGCAGCGCACAGGCTATGGCGAGGATACACACAGATTCGCGGAAGGCCGCAGGTTAATACTTGGCGGGGTGGACATACCTTACGCAATGGGCCTTCTTGGTCATTCGGATGCGGATGTGCTGACCCATGCGCTGATAGACGCAATGCTGGGCGCCGCCGCAATGGGGGATATCGGCAGGCTGTTTCCTGATTCATCCGCTGAGTTCAAGGACATATGCTCCCTTCTGCTGCTGGAGCGGGCGTGGGATAGAATAAAGGCCGCAGGGTATTCCCTGGTGAATGCGGACGCCACCATAGTTGTCCAGCAGCCAAAGCTTGCGCCCCATATTGACGCTATGCGGGAAAATATAGCAAAGGTACTGCGGTGCGATGTGGATCGCATAAGCGTAAAGGCAACAACGCCGGAACACACAGGCCCGGAGGGAAACCTCGAATGCGTCACCGCCCGGTGCGTATGCACCCTTAAGCGGTAAGCTGTATAAGGGCATAACAAAAAGCAGACTGTATGCGCAGTCTGCTTTTATGTTTGCTTTTTTTAATTAGTTGAGGGCTTCCTTGAGAGCCTTGCCTGCCTTGAAGGCGGGGGACTTGCTGGCAGCGATCTCGATCTCTTCGCCGGTCATGGGGTTGTGGCCCTTGTGAGCGGGACGCTCGCGTACTTCAAAGCCGCCAAAGCCAACGATCTGAACCTTTTCGCCCTTTACGAGAGCGTCGGTGATGCTTTCGAAGGTGGCGAGAACAACAGCCTCGGCGTCCTTCTTGGAGATGGAGCACTTACCTGCTACTGCAGCGATGAGTTCGGTCTTATTCATTGAATATATCCTCCCGATTAATTATATTACTGTTCTGTCCCAAAGCGGACGTTTGATATTATACTAAGTCTTTCTGCCAAACGCAAGCAAAAAGTTGAAAAAACAGGCTGAATTTCTAATTTTTTTGCATTTGAGCCTTAGCTTTGTCCCAATATGCGTCCATATGGGCCAGCGCCATACCTTCCAGAGAGAGAGAATCGGCAAGGATAAGCTTCTCCATCTCTTTGAATCGGGCTATAAACTTGTCCGTGGAGGCGTTGAGTATAGCCTCGGGGTCTCTCTTGAGCAAGCGGATAACATTTACTGCCGCAAAGAGCACATCACCCAGTTCCTCGTCGATATGGGCGGGGTCTCCCTGTTCCATAGCCTCGGTAAGCTCGGAAACTTCCTCGGGAAGCTTGAATATGGCCTCGTAAGCATCGCTCCAGTCAAAGCCCGCATGGGCGGCCTTTTTCTGCACTTTGGCGGCCCGCATAAGGGCGGGGAAGCCTTTTGGCACAGCCTCCATAACAGCGGCATAGGTATCGTGGTGCTTTTCCTTTTTCTTTATATTTTCCCAGTTGAACAGCACCTGTTCCGGAGTGTCGGCGTGCACCGTGCCGAAAACGTGGGGATGGCGGTATATGAGCTTGTTTATTATGCCGGTGGTAACATCCCGCATGGTGAATGTGGAGGTTTCTTCCTCCATTATGGCGTGTAGCCCTATCTGCAGCAGCAGGTCGCCAAGCTCTTCGCAGAGGGCGTCCGTGTCTTCCCGGTCAATGGCGTCTATGACCTCATATGCTTCCTCGATAAGGTTGCTGCGAATGGAGGCGTGGGTCTGCTCCGCATCCCATGGGCAGCCGCCGGGCGCTCTCAGGCGGCGAAGAATGTACATGAGACCGTCGGCATCTCCCCGGGTAAGGCTTTCCTGAGAGGGAGCGGGGGGCACTATGCAGCAGGTGGCGGCAAAATAATCTTTCTGCCTGTCCAGCTCATAGAGGGGTATCTCGGTGATATTGTATTCGCCGTCATCCTGCATGGCGCAGAAATGCACCTTATATTCATCGGGATAGTATTCCCCAAGGGCAAGCTTTGTTTCTCCCGCCCGCATAGGTGTGTCAATTTCTTCAATGCAGAGGGGAAGGAAGGGGTTTATGCGCTCAGGCAGCTGATTTGCGGCGCATATGACCGTGCTGCCGTATACCTTGCAGAGTGCGGCCATTGCTGCCTCGGCATAGCCTATACCGGGCAGAAGGGTTACCTTTACGTCCCGTTCTGCGGCGGCCCTGAGTATGGATTCCAGCTGGGCCTGTCCGGGTCCTCTGCCGGGCACGGCGTAAACCGCATCTTCGCCGCACATGAGCCGGGCGGCGATGGCATCGTTCAGCTCATCAAAATCGAAGCATTCGCCATAAAGGTCGTCCATGGAAGTATAAGCAATGCCCGCGGCTTTTATCCATTCGGCGCTCTGATGGGCGTCGGTCTGCAAAAACAGCCTGTTTGCAGAATCTATGGCGGACTGGGCGGCGGCGCTGACGCTACCGGGGATGCAAAGGGGAGCGATGGTCAAAATGGTCATCTTTTTCACCTCTTATTTGATGCCGTATATGAGTTTGCGGAGCTTTCCTCCGCCGGGGATGTATGCGAGCTCTTCCTTGGAAAACATCTTAAGGTATACCGCCAGCACGGCGTATACGCATACTCCCATGAACACGGATATTATTACCGCCATAGTCTCATGGCCCATACGGGCGATGAAATTATAGCACAGGTATACCATGCCGCCCATGGCGAGAGAGGAAAGCAGGGGCTTCAGCACAACGTCCCAAACATTCAGCTGTATCCGAGCCCGGCGCAGGGCGTATACCGTGTCCGAAAGGCCCGCGAAGGCATAGCAGATCACGGTGGATACAGATGCGCCCTGAATGTTTATGGAGGGAATGTTCATCATTATCAGCAGGGATACCACCTTCAGCAGGAAACCGATGAACAGATTGAACAGGGGAACATTGGGCTTGCCGAGGCCCTGAATTACTCCCGTCATGGACTGAACAAGGGACAGGAATATAACGCCTGTCGAGGCGGTATGCATAAGGTCTGCTGCAAGGTCAAGCTGGGCTTCGGTAAGCACAGGATACAGCATTGCCAGAATGGGCCGGGCCAGTACAAAAAGGCCGACGGCGCAGGGCAGGCCTATTATGAGGGCCAGCTTAAGGCCAAGGCGGGATATGTTCATTACGTTTTCCCTGTCCCTGCGGGCAACGGCGGCGGATATGGCAGGCACAAGGCTCATGGCAAGGGCCATGGTGAGCACCCCGGGCATATTTACAAGGGTGGTAACATTGGTGCGCAGAAGGGAATAGGCGGTTTGGGCGGTATCCTGAGAATAGCCCAGCTTGAGCAGTATGCGTATTATGAGGGCGCTGTCCACCATGCCGGAAAGTGAGCTTATGGATGCACCCAGGGTAATGGGCACCGCAAGAAGAATAAGGTTTCTCAGTGCAGGGGCGGGACGGTAGGGCTCGCTCTGCTCGATGCGCCGCCTTATGGCGGGACGGTAGCGGTTGTAAATAATGATTATAACCACAAGGGCCAGCAGTTCGGATACCGCAACGCCTATGAGGGCGCCCATTGCGGCGAATTCCGGGCCCATGGGCATCATCTTTATGGCAAGGGTAAGGCCGATGGCCAGCTTGCCAACCTGCTCAACCACCTGGGAAAGGGCGGTGCCTCCCATGCGCTGCATTCCCTGAAGATAGCCGCGGTACGCGCACATTATGGATACCACCAGCATGGCGGGAGCCAGTACCTTGAAGGAATAATGCGCCTTGTCAAGGGTGGATAGGGAAGCGAGGGCGCTTGAGCCGAAGAACATCAGTGCGCCGGTGACTATGCCAACGCAGATAAGCAGCTTCATGGCGGTGGTGAATACCTTGTGGGCTCCCCGGTAATCCCCGGCGGTGATGCGCTCGGATACCATTTTGGAAATGGCGGTAGGCAGACCGGATGAGGATATGACCAAAAGGCCGGAGTAGTAAGGGTATACCACTTCGTAATAGCTGGTGCCAATGGGTCCTATGGCATTGGCCAGAGGGATGCGGAAAAAAGCGCCTATTATTTTTACCAGCAGGCCCGCGGCGCCAAGTATGGCTGCGCCCTGAACGAAGGATGTCTTTTTCTTTTCCATGTAAAGTCGCTCCGGAAATATTGCCATATTAAAGGGCGGAAGCCCCGTCACCTATAAACAGGCTTACTTATTATACCAGATTTACAGGCGGATGTATGAAAAAATGCGAAGAAACAAAAAAGTTTTCCGGGCGGACATATTCATGAACCATTAAATATAGTATACTGATATAAATATTCTTAGCATCACATCCGGCGTGCATCCATGGATTTATTAAAAGAGGAGCATACTATGAAGCTTGATCTGGACGGAAAAGTCGTTGAACTGGAAAGCGGAAAAACCATACTTGACGGGGTGCGTAAAGGTGGATTGGACAGCATAAGCCTTGCGGACAGGCCCCTTGCGGCCCAGATAGGCGGCGAGGTATTCAGCCTTAGCTATACCCCGAATAAAGATACAAAAATGCAGCTGCTGCGCTATGGAGACGAGATGGGAAGGCGGGTATATGAGCGCACCCTCCAGTTTGTGTTCATAGTGGCCGTGCGCAAGCTGTATCCTTCCGCTCGGGTACGGGTGAGGTATTCCCTGGGTTCCGGATTGTTCATAACGCTGGAAGACCCGGATAATGCGTTTACTCAGGAAGCCACAAGCCACATCGAGGCCGAAATGCGGCTGCTGGTACGCAAGGGACTGCCCCTTGAGCGCAAACGCATCTCCATAAAAGAGGCTGTGGATTTCTTTGAAAAGGATGGCCAGAAGGACAAAGCGGACCTGCTGAAGTGGCGGAAGTTCAGCTATTTTGACGTATATCAGGCCGAGGGCCATATGGATTATTTCTATGGGGAAATGACCCCGGATACATCATACGTGGACGTCTTCCGCATAAAGCATATATGGGACGGCGCGGTGATGCTGATGATGCCCCGCAAGGACGCCCCGGATGTGCTGGCGGATTGTCCCGAGCTGCCAAAGCTCCATGAGCTGGTGCATCAAAGCGATGAATGGGGCAGGCTGATGAAATGCGACACGGTGCATCAGCTGAACAGCGCTGTGGAGAGCGGCAGCATACGGGAGCTAGTGCGAATAAACGAGGCCCTGCATGAGCGCAGATACAGCGACCTTGCGGATAAGATTATAGCCAGCGGCGCAAAGGCCGTGATGCTGGCGGGCCCTTCCTCCTCCGGCAAAACCACCTCCGCCCACAGGCTTGCCACCCAGCTAAGGCTGCATGGTCAGGAGCCCGTGATGCTGTCGCTGGATGACTACTATATCGACAGGGATAAAATACTGCCGGATGAAAACGGCGAAATAGATCTTGAAAACATAAACACTCTGGATATTCCCCGCTTTAAAGCCGACCTTGCCGCCCTTGTGCGGGGCGAGGAGGTAGAGGTGCCGGAGTTTGACTTTAAAACCGGTCGCCGCTCGTCTGAGAGCCGCACCCTTAAGCTTACTGAAGATCAGCCGGTGATAATAGAGGGCATACACGGCCTTAACCCTCAGCTTATAGAGGGCGTGGACGAAAGCAAAATATTCAGGGTATATGTAAGCGCCCTTACCACCCTTAATCTTGACGACCACAACCGCATACGCACCACGGATATACGCATACTTCGACGCCTTGTCAGGGATTATAAGACCCGCAATGCCTCCATGGAGGAAACCCTTGGTATGTGGGCAAGCGTGCGCCGGGGAGAGGAAAGATGGATATTCCCCTATCAGGAAAATGCGGACGTGCTGCTGAATACCGCCTTGCTTTATGAGGTATCCGTGCTGAAAAAGTACGTTTATCCCCTGCTGAACGAGGTAAAGCCGCAAAGCAAATATTACGCGATGGCGAAGGATATAGTAAAGTTCCTTAATTACATACTGGACGCGGATATTGAGGACGAAATACCGCCCACATCCGTAATAAGAGAATTCATCGGCGGAAATACTTACTATCGAAAGTAATGCCGCTAAAGTATCCGCTGATGCAGGAACTGGCTCAGGTATGATATGGGCACCGTTAGCCCCGCCCAGAGCAGGGAAAACTCAGGGCATATCTGCCCATACAGGTTCAGCGGCCTTTCGGAATAATCCCATACGTTTAGGCCCATGCGGATATTCACAATATACCCTGCGGCAAATTCCAGCGAGGTTATGATTGCCGCACCTATGGCGCACTTCAGCAGAAGCGGCAGGGTATATTTGCTGAATATACCGTCCAGCAGGGCAAAGGCCAGCCCGCCCGCGATAAACATGGAAATATGGCTGCGGCCCCGCCAGAGAAATTCCAACCCCACATATACCGCGCCGCCAAGGATAAAACATACGATAAAGCTCTTCATGTACATAGCTTGGCGCCGGGGCATAAAAATATTCAAAACCCAAATAGCATATGGTATAATTTACTTCAGCCTATAGAAAAACCTTGGGGGTTCGGGACCCCCGGATGCTTCAATCGAATTTGGCGACCAGTGGAGCAAATCCGCGCAAGCCTTGCGCAGCAAGGGTTTTTTTGCATGGTTCCCTGGCCGCGCCGTAGGCGCAAGGGAGCTATGTAACCATCGAAAAAGTGGCGCAGCGCCGCTTTTTCGACAGCCTGTGGTATAATTTACCTAAGTGATATCTCTGATATTATTCGAGGAGGAAGACGTCATGGCAACAAAAGTATGGGCACACAGAGGCGCCAGCGCCTACGCTCCGGAAAACACCATTCCCGCTTTCCGCATGGCAATGGAAATGGGCGCAGACGGCATTGAGCTGGATGTTCAGGAGAGCAGCGACGGCAAGCTGATGATACTGCACGACGCCAGGGTGGACCGCACCTCAAACGGTTCGGGCAGGGTGGCGGATATGACCTGCCAGGAGCTTAAAAAGCTGGACTTTTCCTATGGCATGGCAGAATATAAAGATACGCGCATCCCCACCCTTAAAGAGGTATACGGCCTCATTAAAAAAAGCCGCATGATAGTAAACGTTGAGGTGAAATGCGACGAGGTGATATATCCCGGAATATGGGATAAGCTCATACGCCTTGAGCGGGAGATGGGAATGCATGGACGGGTGATATACTCCTCATTCAATCACTATGTATTGCAGAAAATCAGGGACATAGATCCAGATGCCAGAATTGGCCTGCTGTACGATAATGCAATGGTAGACCCATGGGTATATGCGGGCTATCTTAATGCCAACGCAATACATCCCCACTGCAAGGCGGCGCTACTTTGTCCCGGCCTTATGGAGGGCTGCCGGGAAAACGGCATAGATGTTAACGCCTGGGCGGCGGATACCCAGCAGGATATGACCGCTCTTATTGAAAAGGGCGCAAATGCTATAATAACAAACAGCCCGGATGTGGCCCTGGTGCTTCTGGGGAGATAAAATACGGAGGAACAAATGTCAGGCCGCAAAGAGGACGAACTGAAGCTGCCAAACTACATAAACGGAAAGCGGAAGAGGAGAAAAAGCCCCTCTGTTTCTCCTGTAAAAAAGTCCTCGTCCAATACTGCCCCTTCTCAGAACGCCCGCAGTGCGCAGTCTTCCGCAGGCAGGGGAAAACTGGTAAGGGAACAGCCCCGCAAACCCAAAAAGCGTGTAAATTACAAGCGGCTGATAACCGTGCTATCCATATTCATTTTGCTCATATGCGGGGTGATATTCCTGCTGAGCAGGGCAGGTGAGAGCAGCGAACAGCTGGTCATAGGCACGGAGCAGATACTGCCCGACGGCGTAAAGATACTTGGCATAGACGTGGGTGGCGATACCAAGGCAGAGGCACGTAAAGCCGTATCTGCTGCGGCGGACCAAATTATAGCCGCAGCCGGCATAACCATAAACGCTGACGGGGAAAGTTATTCCGTCACCCCGGAGCAGATAAGCCTTGCGTACGATATCGAAAGCATACTTCAGCGGGCGATGGCCTATAGGCCGGCCGAATCCGGCGTGGTGGATGTTACTTCCTCCGGCGATCCCGGAGAGATAAACGACATATTCACATGGAATACCACCAACCTTCATATGGCCATAGAAGACATTGCAAAAAGCTTTGATGTTACGCCTGTGGAGGCGGAGATAAACCCCATACACGGGACAAGCGGCATATCCTTTGATTTTGAAGAGGGCAAAGAGGGCCGTGTGCTGGATGTGGAGCAGACATACGATTATATCAACTCCATGCTGGGCACTGGTATGTACGCCTTTACCATGGAAGGCATATACAACAGGGTTACCCCGTCCATAACCGAGGCAGACCTTCAGAGCGGATTCGGCCTCAGGTCATCCTATTCCACCCGGTTTCCAACCAGCCGCAGCGATGAAACCGTGCAGAACCGTGTATTCAATATTGAAAAGGCGGCGGATATAGTAAGCGGAACGATAGTTGCCCCGGGTGAGGAATGGAGCTTCAATACCCACGTTGGCCCCCGCACATATGACACAGGCTGGAAAGGAGCAAACGGCATCGCGGACGGCAAGGATTACACAATACAGGCGGGCGGCGGCATATGTCAGGTAAGCACCACCCTGTACAACGCGCTGGTATGTGCCGATGTTGAGATAACCTACCGCCGGGCCCATACCATACCTTCAACATATGTGGATAAGGGCCTTGACGCCACGGTGGACTACTTGACCAATATCGACCTTAAGTTCCTGAACGATACTGGTGCGCCGCTGTATTTGTACGCCTATATAGATGATGTTGAGGACACCAAATATAAGACAATTACCTTTGAGGTATACGGTAAATCACTGCCGGAAGGGGTAACATATATGACCCGCAGTGAAGTTGCCGAGACCATACGCCGTAAGGACGTTAATTACACGGATGACGACACCATACCACGGGGATATAAGCTGGTCACCCTTGAGGCACGAGACGGCTATGTGGTGAACGCTTATCAGGATAAGTACATAAACGGTACGTTGGACAGCTCCGAGCTGATGTACACCGACACATACAAGGGCAATGCGGAAGAGGCGCGCCGGGGCACAGCCAGCCCCAAGTACTACACGCCTCCCGAGGGAGCAGTGCCTATAGAAGAATAAACAGCATATAAAATGCCGCCTTCCGGGCGGCATTTTTGCCTGTCGAAAAAATCCTTGGGGGCTCGGGGGCCGCAGCCCCCGGAGGCTTTAATCGGGTTTGGCGACATGTGCGTCAAATCCGCAAAAGCCTTGCGCAGCAAGGGTTTCTTTGCATGGCTCCCTGGCCGTGCCGCAGGCACAAGGGAGCCATGTACTCTCGAAAAAGTGGCGAAATACCACTTTTTCGACAACCTAAAATGCCGCCTTCCGGGCGGCATTTTTGCGTGCCTGAGCTTATTTGTAGCTTATCTCTATGCTGCCAAAGGATACCTTTCCGCTGAGCGTTATGGGCAGGGCGTTTTCGGCAGGCTCGCCGTGGATATCAGTGCTGCCTAAAGAATTTGCCGTATCGGCAACTACTTTTATGTTTTGCGGCAAGATGATATTGAGGCTGCCGAAGGACACCTCCGCAAAGAATTCAGCATTGGGGGCAAATGTACAGCGGGACAGGTCAAGGGTACATTCTCCGAATGATGTTTTTATATTACCGCCCTTTATTTCACAGCCGTCCTCAGTGCGGTGTTCTTCGCCGAAGGCTGTATCGCAGGAGATGAAGCCATCCTGCAGGCCATAGCTGCATACGCTGCGGCCGCTGAAGCGGTGTCCTTCCGGCGGCTGTTTCGTGGAGCGGAATACGGAAGGGAAAAGCCTTCTCAGCACTATTTCCAAGCCGATGAGTATCAGCGCCGTGGGCCATATGGCGTTCCAATGAAGAGGGGGCATATCTATGGCCAGCGGGCGAAGCAGCTGATAAAGGCAGAAGAAGGCAGCGCCAAGGAAGAGTACCGAGCGATGTTCTATTGCGACGGATATACTGAGACCCATCAGCACGGCAGGCCACAGTACATCCCACAGGGCGAAGGGCAGCTCCACCGTGCGGCTTATGAGGAAGGCGGCACCCAATACTATAAGAAGTATGCCGGGGCCTATGCCAATGCCCCTGACGGCGCTTTTTTTAGCAGGCGGATCGTTTGGGCGCGCAGGCTCTTTAATGCCCAGCAGCTGATCTGTGGATACTCCGAACAGGGAGGCGATAAGGGGCAGGGCGCTTATATCCGGACAGGATATGTCGTTTTCCCATTTGCTTACCGCCTGCGGGGATACACCGAGCTTTTCCGCAAGCTGTTCCTGGGTCATGCCCGCAGCTTTTCTAAGGGCCATTATTCGCTTGCCCATGGTATTGTTTTCGGATGCCATTTTTCAAAAACTCCTTTTGATTTCATGGAGAGATTATCCCATGGAGGGTTGCGGCTGCGCCATAACTTATTCGTTTGGATGGGGATATGCGGACTAAACCGCCGGTTGAAAAAACTCTCAACGGCTGGTTGAATGGAGTAAAAATACTTTAATCGTCCACATTGAAGGCCTCGAGCTTGTTTTTCTTTTCCGGCTTGCTGTCGCCGTGGCGTGTGAGGGCCATTGTTACGAAGGATATTGCCACCATTATGGCCGCATATGGAAACAGGGTGTGATAGCCCGCATGCTGCAGGAGTTGGCCGGATATTATGGGGGTGGCTATCTGGGCCGCCATGGAGAAAGTGTAGTAGTATCCGGTGTATTTGCCAACATCCGACCCTGTGGCTATTTCAACCACCATGGGGTAGCTGTTTACGTTTATGGCTGCCCAGGCAAAGCCCACCAGCATAAAGACGATATACAGGGCAGGCGAGAATGATGTGGCTACCAGCGCCGCCAGCAGGAAGCATACCGCCAACACAGCTACGCCTATGAGTATGGTGCGCTTGCGGCCTATCCTTGAGGAGAGGGCGCCTATGGGTATGTAGGATATGACCGCGCCCACGGTGGCAACCATAAGACAAGTGGATGCGCCGCTTACATTCTGGCCCCACATCTCGGTGGCGTAGCGGGAGAATGCGGTGGTAACGGCATTGTATCCCATATACCAGAAGGCCACGGAGAAAAGAATCAGCATAAGGCTGCGGAGCATATCCGGAGGCAGCTTATGGCCCGCGCCAATGGGTGTATCGTACTTGGCGGCGGTCTCCGCATCGAGGGCGTCGTTTATGGCGGCGGCTTCCGCCTTGAATTTTTTTTCGTCGGTAGTCGCACGCATGACAGCTACGGATATCGCCATAAGGGCGGCTACGGAGATGAAAAGGGGCAGATAGCTTGGGTTGTCCGCGGCGGAACCCTTAACGAGCACCCAGGTCATGGCAAGGGTGTATACGCCGCCCAGTGCGCCCATAAGGTTTATTATGGCGTTGGCCTTGCTGCGCAGGGGCTTTGGGGTAACGTCCGGCATAAGGGCAACGGCGGGGGAGCGGTATATGCCCATTGCGATGAGCAGCAGCCCCAGCATTGCAAAGAACACCCAGAAGGATTTTGCAAAGGAAAGGCCGATGGTGAGTATCACCGCCGCCGCAGTGCCCAGCAGTATGAATGGCATACGGGTGCCCTTTTTGTCGCTCAGGGCGCCGAAGATGGGCAGCATGAAAATGGCGAGAACATTGTCCAGCGCCATTATA
Source organism: Clostridia bacterium (assembly GCA_016292635.1). Lineage (GTDB taxonomy): Bacteria > Bacillota > Clostridia > Christensenellales > CAG-138 > SFEL01. The sequence continues at coordinate 154,909 of JAEDIC010000002.1, read as the reverse complement.
TAGCCGGAAGCTCCGTCGCTTATGCCGTAGCGGTATTTTAATATGAGGGGAACTATGTTGTCATACATCTGCCAGAACGCGCAGATGGAGAAAAAGGCAAGGCCTATCAGAAGGGTGCGTTTGTTGTTAAGCTTCATTAAATGTACGCTCCTTGGCAGGAATTGAACTTAGCTTATTATACATTAGCCAGGGCCTTCGCCGCAATATCGGCGTTGCTAAAGAAGGGGCAGGCGGGGTATAATGAAATTGTAAAATGCTTACGGAGGATACATTCTATGGCAAAGCTGCATCTTATCGCCACCGGCGGCACAATAGCCTGTATGCCCTCAAAAAACGGCCTTGTTCCGGGCCTTGAGGCAAAGGAACTTCTTGGGTATATTCCGCAAGGGGAGGACATAGTCTGTACCGATCTTTTCAATATGGACAGCTCAAACATACAGCCGGAGGAATGGCAGCAGATGGCTTTGGCGGTGCTGAAAGCAAGGGAGGGCTGTGACGGCATAGTTATAACCCATGGTACGGATACCATGGCATATACCGCTTCAATGCTGTCCTTTATGCTGCGAAATATAGATATCCCCGTGGTGCTTACCGGATCTCAGAATCCTATAATCCGGCCGGATTCCGATGGCAGGATAAACCTTAAAAACGCCGTTACTGCCGCAAGGTCCTTGCCGGGCGGCGTGTATATCACTTTTGGCGATGCGGTAATAATGGGCTGCCGGGCGGTAAAGACCCGCACAACATCACTGAATGCATTCGAATCAATAAACTACCCATATGTTGGCGCGGTTGCAAACGGCAAATTTATAAGCCTTGGAGAACCGAGGCCAAAGGGAGAGTTTTCCTGCTTTGTGGATATAGACCCCAGCGTGGCGCTGATAAAGCTGATACCCGGCACAAGCCCGGCATTTTTTGAAAGCGTGGCGGGCTGCGGGCTGCATGGGGTGGTGGTGGAGGCCTTTGGCCTGGGCGGTGTGCACAATTTCCGCCGGGATCACGCCGAGAGCCTTAAGAAGCTCATTCAAAAGGGAATCCCTGTAATACTCGCTTCTCAGTGCCTTTATGAGGCCAGCACCCCGGACATATACGAGGTAAGCCATTCATTAAAGGATGCGGGGGTGATATCCGCCAGGGATATGACCACCGAGGCGGCGGTTACAAAGCTCATGTGGGTACTGGGCCATACGAACGATATGGACAGAATAAGAGATATGATGAACACCGACTACTGCGGGGAAATAACCCTGCAACAGTAACGGGGGAATAATATGAGGAAAAGCGTAAAGCTGTTTTTGCTGCTGATTGTGTTCGCTCTGCTGTCTGCAGGCTGCGGCGTATCTCGGGAAAAGCTTGCGGAGAAGGGGATATATACGGAGATTTACTCTCCGGAATTGCTTGCAAAAAGAATAGAAACCGCCGCCCTGAAAGGAGAGGAATCCTTTCGGGTAACATACTACGGCGAAATATCCGATCTTGAAGACCTTGCGGATATGACATGGGAAACAGGTTATGTAAACAACAGGTATGTGGATTATATCGAGGCGGAATACAAGGAATTCGACGAGTATGTGATCGCCGATTACAAAGTCCATCTCATGGAGAAAGAACTGCTTGACGGTATGCCGAGGAACGGGGATGCCATTGCGGTGCATATGCCGGATCAGCAGGGACTGGATAACTGTGTTACGGATATGATGGAACGGAGGGCGGAATGCGCCAGATATCTGCTGGATAATTCCTCGCGCTCAGAGGAACTCTATGACGCGGTAAACGAAATATTGTACGATTATCAGAATCGCAGCTATGTTTATTCTTATATGGTTGATAATCTGTCATGGACCATTACTTCATATGATGACGTTGCTGAACTGGAGCTTGCGCCGGTATACCGGGATAATGTAAAAATCCCTGGGGAACTGCCCCGTGTCAGCAGCATGACGGAATATGTTGAGACCGTGTCCGGTTTATGGAATCAAAACCTCGGCGCGGCGGCAGATGTGGTGCTGGAGGGGATCTTCCCAACCGAGGATGAGCTGTTCGCCGCTCTTATGATAGCGGAGGCAAACAGCGCCCTGCTGCCCTGCGAGGCGGAGCACGTAAGCTATGTGAAGTATCCCGGCGATGGTGAACGGTATGTGATATCCGCGGAGCTGGATATATCCATGACCGGTGAAGAGATGGCGCCAATGGGGCGGGAGCTCAGGGACAAGGTGACCGAGGCGGCCGCAGAGATAATGGCGGAGGAGGATGACGATGAGGCCCGCTTAAGGGCGGCATACAGAGCGGTGTTGAAAGCGGCCCGGTATGATGACGACATCGCCGACGCAACAAAGGAGGAAAACATTACTGACGAAATGCGGATACTGCGCAGCGCGTACGGGGCGCTTGTGGAGGGCAATACCGTATGCGTGGGCTACGCCAAGGCGTATAAGGCCATATGCGATTATATGGGACTTGACTGCATGGTGATAAACGGCAAGCAGGACGACGTGGGTCATGCATGGAACGGAGTATGGCTGGACGGAGAGCTGTACTATGTGGATTGCACCTACGGGGATACCGGCGGAGGCAGCGGCTATTTTCTCTTTTCCGGGGAAAAGCTCGAATTCAGAGATTACGTTATAGACGAAGAGTATGGGCTGTACGGCCTTGCGTAAAAGATATACACATGGGGGCGGATATCCGCCCCTTAATTTTTGTGATTTAACCATGCCCCTCCGCATAGAATCACTATGGGGGAATATGACTTGAAAAAGAAAAAACGGAAAAAACTGCGCCCGTTGGAGCGGGCTGTGGAAATGATGGGCATGCCTATGGAAACGGAGGGCGGCATACTCAAGGTGACCATGCTTGGACACAGACGGGCGCTGATAGAAAACCACAGGGGAGTGTATGCTTATACGGAAAAGGGCATAACTCTTATTGGGTCGGAGGGATTGGTATCCGTCATGGGAACGGACCTGGAGATACGGATGCTGGACAGGGAGCGTATGCTGGTGGATGGATATATCACCGGGGCAACCTATGAATAAACTGTGAAAAAGATGGAGAATACCCGGACGGAGGGTGGTCTGTGGCGGCTAATATATGGAATTCTATTGCAGGATATGTTATCATTAACATCGAGGGAGCATATATTGAAAGGCTTATAAACAGCATAACTCAAAGCGGAATAGAGATATGGAACCTTAAAAGGCATGGCGGCTGTATACGCCTTTGCGTGGGCGTCGGGGGATTTTACCGGCTGAGGACCATCGCGAGGGAATACCCCTGCCGCATACGAATACTTGAAAAACACGGCCTCACCGTGGCTCTGTGCCATATGGGCAATCGCTATGTTATGGCCTTTGGCTGGATACTGGCGTTGGGCGCGCTGATAATGGCGTCCAGGTTCGTATGGATAATAGACATAGAGGGCTGCAGCGAGGTAAAACAGGAGCAGGTTCAGCAGGTACTGCAGGATTCAGGGGTGTCACCCGGGGCAAGGCGGGGCAGGCTGGATACCGCCGCCATAGCGGACTCCGTAATGGCGTCGGACAGCCGTATAGCATGGGCAGGCGCCCAGCTTACAGGCGTTGTGCTGCAGATATCCGTTCGGGAGGCCGCAGAGGGTGCGGATATATATCAGGCGGGCGGCCCCTGCAGCATATTCGCAAGCCACAGTGGGGTGATAACCTCCATAACCGCCCTTTCCGGCAAGCCTAAGGTAAACGCCGGCGACGCCGTGCAGGCGGGAGATGAACTTATAAGCGGAAACCTCGGCGGAGGGATACAGGCTGAGGCCCGGGGAATCGTTGCCGCAGAGGTGCTGCATCGTTATGCGTACTATGCCCCATGGGAGCAGGAGCTGCTGATACCCACCGGACAAAGCTGCACAGGGGTTTGGATAGAATTCCTTGGGAAAACAGTTGTGCCATGCATACCACCCTATGATGAGTATCGGCTCGGCGAGGTCCAAAGGCATACCTTTGCTTCAATTTTACCCATAACCATATGCTCTGCGGAGTACAGTGAGCTTTCGGAGGGCCGGGGCCTTGCTCCGGCAACCAAGCTGATGGAGGTCGCCCGCGCCGGCGCAGAGGCTCAAATGTATGAGGAACTGCCCGCCGAGGCAACCATAATTTCAAAAGAGACCGCATACAGCGCGGATGACGGTGGCATGACCTGCACCATAGAGCTGGTGGCGGAACAAAATATTGCGATGATGGGAGATATCCTGCCTGATGTCCAACAATGAAAACCAGACCGAAACCCTGAACCAAACGGAATCAATAGCCCCCGCCAGGTATACAGTGGCGGTGGAGAGTATGGATGAAGCTATACGCCTTTTCGGCGTATTTGATGAAAATCTGCGCATAATCCAGCAGGAGACCGGCGCTTCCATAAAGTCCGAGGCGGACTGCATAAGCATCACCGGCGAGGAAAAGGACGCTTCCCTTGCCCATGTTGTGGTGGACAAGCTGCTGATGATGCTCCGCAAGGGGGAAAACATAGACCGCAGCCGCATACGCTACGCCGTGGACCTTGCCAAAGAGGGAAATGCGGACCTTATTCTGGAGCTTATAGACGACGTTGTGGCCTTTACCAACAAGGGCCGCAAGATAAAATGCCGCACATTGGGTCAGAAAAAGTACATATCCGCCCTTAAGCGAAATACCGTGGTATTCGGCGTGGGCCCTGCGGGAACGGGCAAAACCTACCTTGCGGTGGCCATGGCGGTGCTGGCGTATAAAAATAAAGAGGTAGAAAAGATAATCCTCACCCGCCCTGCGGTGGAAGCGGGAGAAAAGCTGGGCTTTTTGCCGGGCGATCTTCAGAATAAGGTGGATCCCTATCTGCGCCCCCTTTACGATGCCCTGTACGATTTTCTGGGCAGCGAAAACTTCCACAGCCTTAGCGAGCGGGGCGTTATAGAAGTTGCGCCCCTTGCCTATATGCGCGGACGCACGCTGAACGATGCGTACATAATACTGGATGAAGCCCAGAACTGCACTATAGAGCAGATGAAGATGTTCCTTACCCGCTTCGGAGAGGGCTCCCGGGTTGTGGTAACGGGGGATATCACCCAGATAGACCTGCCCAGGGAAAAGAAAAGCGGCCTTGTTCACGCCCTTGAGGTGCTGGATGGCGTTGAGGGCATCGCCCGGGTATTTTTAACCTACAAAGACGTTGTGCGTCATGAGATGGTGCAGAAGATAATCACCGCATACGACAGATACGAACACCGTTCATAATACAAAAGGAGGAAAGGATATGGCACAGGTGCGGGAAAAAAAGAGCGGCGCAAGACAGAGATCAGCCAGGCTGCTCAGCTCCCTGCTGTTGCTGTTGGCGCTGGTGCTGTCCTGCATAGCGGCGCTGCTATTCGTATCAAAAGGAGAAGGCTCTGCCCTGATGCAGAAGACCACTACCCGTGAACTTGGAGCGGCGGCATATATGGCGCTGCTGTATCTGCTTTTCGCTGGGTATATGGCTTTTCAACAGAAAAGGGTATTCCGTGACGTAAAGCTTATGACGATAGTGGTCATATTGCTCTCCATCATGCCATGGCTGCAGTTGGTGTGCAATATGCTGGATGTGCACGTTACTCCAATGCTGTTTGCGGTTATGCTGGCGGCGGAACTTATAGACCACAGGATGGGCATCGCCATGACGGTGCTGCTGGCGGCGGAATCCGCGATATTTGCCGCGGAAGGCGAGCTTTTTTCCACTGTGGCCTTTGTAATGTGTACGGCTAATGTGGCCTCCGGCATGGCTGCCGTATTTGCCCTTAAGCGCACAACTACCCGCAGCGGCATGATAGCCGCGGCGGCGGCCGGCGGGGCGGCGGGCGCACTGGCTGTGGCCGCCATATACCTTATCCGTGGGGAGGCTGTGCGCACCGTGCTGACCGCCTGCGGATGCGTGCTTTTCTCAGACCTCTTTGCGGGACTGCTGGTCATAGGCTCCCTTACCATATGGGAGCATCTCTTTGACATAGCAACCACCGCCCGGCTCAACGAGCTGCTCAATACCAACAACCCCCTGCTGAAGCAGCTCATGTATGACGCCCCCGGCACATATCAGCACTGCATGAACGTTGCGGCGCTGGCGGAGGGCGCGGCGGAAAAAATAGGGGCTAATCAGCTGCTGGCCCGTGTGGGCGCAACATATCACGATGTGGGCAAGCTGCGCAGGCCTCAGTATTTCAAGGAAAACCAGCAGGGCGAAAACATACACGATACCCTGGCTCCCCAGGAAAGCGCTTCCATAATCATTTCGCACCAGAAGGACGGCGCAACCATACTTGCCAAGAATAAGCTGCCCGGAGATGTTATCCGCATAGCCGCCGAACATCACGGCAACTCACTTATGACCTATTTTTACCACAAGGCCGGCGACGAGGGAGAGGCTAATCCCAAAAACTTTCGATATCCGGGCAACAGGCCCGGAACAAAGGAAGGGGCAATCGTAATGCTTGCGGACTGCTGCGAGGCGGCGGTAAGAAGCCTTGGCGAATGCACGGCGGAGGCAAGAGAAGCCATGGTGCATAGGATAATATGGAGCAAGCTGACGGATGGAGAGAATATGCTTTCCGAAGCGCCCCTTACCATAGCGGACATAAGCGACATAGAGCGCAGCTTCCTGCGCACCTTTGGCGGCCTTATGCACGACCGTATAGAATATCCCGAGGAGAAAAAGGAATGACCGAAATAATTATGGAAACGGCAGGCCCCGGGGGATGCACGGATATAGTGAGCGCCGCCATAGAAGGGGCGCTCTCGCATATGGGCCGCTCCGGACGGATATCCGTTACGCTCGTGGATGATGAGGAGATACATGGGATAAACCGGGACTACCGCAATGTTGACAGGCCAACGGATGTTATCAGCTTCCCTTCGGAGGAAGGGGAGAGCATAGCCTCCATACCGGATGGATTTCTGGGGGATATAATTATATCCATACCCCGGGCCGAGGCCCAGGCGGAGGAATACGGACATTCCTTCAAGCGTGAGCTGAGCTTTCTTGCGGTGCATGGAACGCTGCATCTATTGGGCTATGACCACATGACGGAGGAAGAAGCCGCCGAAATGTTCGGCCTTCAGGAGGATATTCTTAAAGAAATGGGGGTAACGAGATGATGGAGATACACGAATACGAAGCCCGAAGGATGGTTCGCATGGCGGAGGAGGCAAAAACAAAGGCCTATGTGCCATATTCCAATTTTCATGTTGGCGCCTGCCTTAAAGCCGACAGCGGAGCCTATTATCTGGGCTGTAATATAGAAAATGCCGCGTACGGCCCCACAAACTGTGCGGAACGCACCGCCACATTTAAGGCGGTATACGAAGGAGAACGCAAGTTTGAAGCCCTTGCCGTGGCGTGGGATGGAGACGATTACGCATCGCCCTGCGGCGTGTGCAGGCAGGTGCTGGCGGAGTTTTGCTCGCCGGATATGCCGGTGATTTGCGCCAATAACAAAGGAGAATATGCCATAAGGACCCTTGCGGAGCTGCTCCCATTCGCCTTTGGCAAAAAGGATTTAAAATAATGGCAGGATATCTTTCAGGATTTGTAACAATAATCGGCAGCCCGAACGTAGGCAAAAGCACCCTCATGAACCGCCTTGTGGGCCAGAAGGTATCCATAGTGTCCGAGCGGGCCCAAACCACACGCAACCGGGTCATGGGCGTGGTCAGCCGCAAAGGGTATCAGATAGTTTTTCTGGATACGCCGGGCGTTACCATGCCTAAAAATAAGCTGGGGGAGTATATGCTCAAAGTTGCATACGATTCCCTCAATGAAGTGGAAGCGGTGCTGTTCATGGTGGATGCCATTGCGGGCATACGGGAGAAGGACGAGGCCATAATAGAAAAACTTCGCACCGCCAGAGCTCCTGTTATCGCCGCCATAAACAAGGCGGATATAGCCACCCTGGACCATATGGAATCCGCCCGGGAAAGGCTGGACAAAGAGGACTTTATACAGGATATAATCAAGATATCTGCCCATGAGGGACGGGGACTGGACAAGCTTGAGGCCGCCCTTAAGGAGCGGCTTGTGGAAGGTCCTCAGTATTTTCCCGAGGATATGGTCACGGACCAGCCGGAGCGGGTGATATGCGGCGAGATGATAAGGGAAAAGGCTCTTACCCTGCTTAAGGAAGAAGTACCCCACGGCATAGGCGTAGGGGTGGACAAGATGCAGCTCAGGGAAGACGGCATATATGACATCTGGGCCACCATATACTGCGAGCGGGACGGACACAAGGGCATTATTATAGGCAAGCAGGGCCGTATGCTTAAGCGCATTGGCACAGAAGCCCGCAAGGATATGGAGTGGCTGCTGGGCGCCAGGGTAAACCTTCAGCTTTGGGTGAAGGTAAAGCAGGATTGGCGCAACAGCGCTTCAGTAATGAAAGAGCTTGGATACGAATAAGAGATATATTTTATGAAGGTGATAGATCTTACTCACGTTATACATGAAGACATGCAGGTATACCCCGGCACAGAGCCTCCAAGGCTCACCCAGGGAAACACTATAGAAAAGGACGGCTTCCGGGAAACCGCCCTGTTTATGTATTCCCATACCGGCACCCATATGGACACCCCGGCCCATATGCTGGAGGGCGGCGCGGAGCTGGACAGGCTGCCGGCATCCACCTTCTGCGGCAAGGCGGCGGTCATCCCCTGCAAGGGCAGGATAACCATGGAGGAGATAGAGCCTTATCGTGAAATAGCTGACAAGGCGGAGTTTATCATATTCCATACCGGCCAGGATAAGCTTTGGGGCAAGGAGGAATACTTCGGCGACTTTCCGGTGCCGGAGGCGGAAGTGATACGCTATGCCATCGCTTCAGGCAAAAAGGGAGTTGGCATAGACTGTATGTCCGTGGACTCTATGAATATAGACCCCACCAGGGAAGAAATGCCAAACCACTTTATGCTGTTCAGAGCAGGCAAGGTGATAGTTGAAAACCTGTGCAATCTGGACCAGTGCTCAGGCCGTATGGTGGATTTCTTTGCGCTGCCGCTGAAGTATATCAATGCGGACGGTGCGCCTGTCCGAGCGGTGGCTATCTTGGAGGATTAGCCTGTCGTTTGTATTCAAGATAAGCCTTTACGGAACCCGTGCGCAGGAATTCCTGCCAGTGGGGGTTGCGGCTTCTTTCGCTGTGTTTATCATGCTGTTCCATGGGATGTACCTCCTCGGTTGATATGGTTTAGTATCCCTTGGAACGGCGCAGTTTGAACCCAGTAATATGATGGAAAGGGTGGGTGGAAATGTCTCTCCTGACTTTAAGCGGCATAGTCACCCGCTATGCCGATTACCGGGATAACGACAGAATGCTGACCATACTTACCGAACAGGGCAGCATAGGCGCCGCCGCCCGGGGATGCAGGCGGCCAAACAGCCCCCTGCTGTCCGCATCGGAGCTTTTCGTATACGGCGAATTTGTGCTGTATGAAAAGCAGGGCAAGCATAGCGTAAACGCCTGCGATGTAAGGGAATCGTTTTATCCCCTCAGGCAGGATATGGACAGCTTCTATGCCGCCGCCCATATGCTGGAGATGGCAAACGGCCTTGCGGAGGACGGAGCGAATTGCGGAGAACTGCTGAAATTATTGTACTACGCCCTTACGTATACCGCCTATACAGACTGCCATCCAATTGATATGGCGCTGGTTTTTACCGCAAAAAGCTTGGCTGTAATGGGCTATACTCCCGCCATAACCCACTGTGCCGCCTGCGGAGAGGATTTGAGGGGGCTGCCCCGCATGGGCTTTGATCCCGCCTCCGGCGGGGCGGTATGCGGCGGCTGCATGGCCCCGGACTGCAAGAAGATTACGCCCCTTTCATTGGAAGCTCTGCGCCGTATGCTGCTGCTGACCCCTGAAGATATAAAAAAGGTGACGCTGCCTGAGGAAACGAGGACGGAGCTGCGCTCGGCTCTCGTTGGCTATGGTGAGTATGTTTTGGAAAGGAAATTGCGCTCGCTGAGCAGGCTGAATGTAAAGTAATGCAAGAAAAACGCCAAATTGCAGCCGTACTCAAAGTATTTTGAATTTCTTCCGTCATAAAATGGTTTTTCCTATTGATTATAGGGGAAAAAAAGAGTATAATTTTACAGCCTGAACAGACAGGCTGTTTAATCTGCCCTGAAATTGTCAACTTTATATTTAAAAATATATATAATTTATTTCGGAGGAAAGTATGGAAAAGAAAAAGTACGTGTACCTCTTTAGCGAGGGCAATGCAAGCATGCGCAACCTGCTGGGCGGCAAGGGCGCCAACCTGGCCGAAATGACCGGTCTGGGTATGCCCGTTCCCCAGGGCTTCACCGTTACCACCGAGGCCTGCGCAAAGTACTATGAGGACGGCAAGTGGATAAACGACAGCATCGTAGCTGAGATTTATGAATACCTGGAGAAGCTGGAAAAAATCTCCGGCAAGAAGTTCGGCGATCCCGAAAACCCCCTGCTGGTTTCCGTTCGTTCCGGCGCCCGCGCGTCTATGCCCGGCATGATGGACACCATACTTAACCTTGGTCTTAATGAAGAAGTTGTTGAGGTTTTCGCCAAGAAGACCAACAATCCCCGCTGGGCCTGGGACTGCTATCGCCGCTTCATCCAGATGTACTCCGACGTGGTTATGGAAGTGGGCAAGAAGTACTTTGAAGAGCTCATCGACAAGATGAAGGCCGAAAAGGGCGTATCTCAGGACGTAGAACTGACCGCCGAAGACCTTAAAGAGCTTGCCAACCAGTTCAAGGCCGAATACAGGGCAAAGATTGGCAAGGACTTCCCCTCCGATCCCCGCGAGCAGCTCCTCGGCGCCATTAAGGCCGTATTCCGCAGCTGGGACAACCCCCGTGCGGTATACTATCGCCGCATGAACGACATTCCCTCTGATTGGGGCACTGCCGTTAACGTACAGATGATGGTATTCGGCAACACCGGCGATAAGTCCGGTACCGGCGTAGCCTTTACCCGCAACCCCGCCACCGGCGAGAAGAAACTGTTTGGCGAATTCCTGATGAACGCACAGGGCGAAGATGTTGTAGCCGGCGTACGCACCCCCCAGAGCATAGATGAGCTTAAGAAGGTAATGCCTGCCGCTTATCAGCAGTTCGTGGAGATCTCCGATAAGCTGGAGAAGCATTATAGGGATATGCAGGATATGGAGTTCACCATCGAAGATGAAAAGCTCTATATGCTCCAGACCCGTAACGGCAAGCGCACCGCCGCCGCCGCCCTCAAGATCGCCTGCGATCTGGTAGACGAAGGCATGATCACCAAGGAAGAGGCCGTCATGACTGTTGACCCCAAGCAGCTGGACGCCCTGCTCCATCCCCAGTTTGACGCTGCCGATCTGAAGAAGGCAGTCGTCATCGGTACCGGTCTCGCAGCCTCCCCCGGAGCCGCCCACGGCCGTGTAGTATTCAGCACCGAGGCTGCCCTCCAGCAGGTTGGCCGCGGCCATAAGGTAATTCTGGTTCGCCAGGAGACCAGCCCCGAAGATATCGAAGGTATGCACCATGCCGACGGTATCCTTACCGCCCGCGGCGGCATGACCTCTCACGCAGCCGTTGTTGCCCGTGGTATGGGTACCTGCTGCGTAGCAGGCTGCAGCACCCTCAAGGTGGACGAAGAGAATAAAGTTATGACCATCGGCGATAAGGTCTATCACGAGAAGGACCATATCTCTCTGGATGGTTCTACCGGCATGATCTATGACGGCAAGCTGCCCAAGCGTGAAGCTGAGATAGGCGGCGACTTTGCGCGTCTCATGGCCTGGGCCGACGAGTTCCGTACCCTGAAGGTTCGTACCAACGCTGACAATCCCCATGACGCAGGCATAGCCGTTCGCTTCGGCGCAGAGGGCATCGGCCTCTGCCGTACCGAGCATATGTTCTTCCAGGAAGACCGTATCCCCGCCATGCGCGAGATGATACTGGCAAAGAGCGTACAGGCTCGCCGCGACGCCCTGAGCAAGCTGCTGCCCATGCAGCGCAAGGACTTTGAGGGTATCTACCGCGAGATGGCCGGATTCCCCGTAACCATCCGCTTCCTGGATCCCCCTCTCCACGAGTTCCTGCCCACCAAGGAAGACGAAATTGTCGATTTGGCAAAGCGCATGGGCGTATCCGTGGATGAGATCAAGGACACCATCGAGAGCCTCCATGAGTTCAACCCCATGATGGGTCACCGTGGCTGTCGTCTGGCTGTTACCTATCCTGAAATTGCCGAGATGCAGACCCGTGCGGTAATCGAGGCTGCCATCAACGTAAGCCGTGAAACCGGCAAGACTGTTGTTCCCGAGATCATGATCCCCCTGGTGGGCGAGGAGAAGGAGCTTCAGTTCGTTAAGAACGTTGTTGACAAGACCGCCCACATCGTCATGGACGAAAACCGTATGGAGCTGCCTTATCTTGTAGGCACCATGATAGAGATCCCCCGCGCGGCACTGACTGCCGATGAGCTGGCTAAGGATGCACAGTTCTTCTCCTTTGGCACTAACGACCTGTCCCAGATGACTTTCGGCTTCAGCCGTGACGATGCCGGCAAGTTCCTGGATGCCTATTACAACAAGAAGATCTACGAGTTTGACCCCTTCGCCAAGCTGGATGTACACGGCGTAGGCCGTCTGGTAAGCATGGCTGCCAAGCTGGGACGCACCACCCGTCCCGATATCCACCTGGGCATCTGCGGCGAGCACGGCGGCGATCCTTCCACCGTTGAGTTCTGCAACGAAATTGGTCTGGATTACGTATCCTGCTCCCCCTTCCGCGTACCTATTGCCCGCCTGGCTGCCGCTCAGGCTGCGATTAAGGCCAATAAGAAAAAGGCGTAAACTCAATATAAAACCAAAGCTTAAGGGAGGCCTGACGGTCTCCCTTTTGATTTGCCGCGGATTCTTATCCATGCATACCCAACACATCTGTCTCATAAGCTTTACAAAGTGCATTCGGGGGTGTAAAGATGTACGAGTACATTGAAGAACGGGTATTGGACGTGGCAGGTTACATAATAGACAACGGCGCGACTGTGCGGCAGGCGGCTGCACAGTTTGGCATAAGCAAATCAACGGTACATAAGGATATGTCAGAGCGGCTGCGCCATATAGATCCGGTAGCTGCGGCAGCCGTCAGGGAGGTTTTGCAGCATAATAAGGAAGAGCGGCACATACGGGGCGGCATGGCCACATATAGGAAATACAAGGGATCGTGACGATTCGTTGACATGCATGGCCGGAATATGGTAAAGTTCTTGAAAAGAGTCAAGAAAACAGTATTCTGGGTGAGCTATGAAAAGTGTTGAAAAGCAGATAATGGAAGCCTTCGCGAAAATAAGGCTGGAATTTTACCGCAAGGTATTTACCCGTGTGCGTGAGCGGGACGGCAGCCTGAGCGCTATGGAGGTATTCTCGCTTGAGGTAATATATGCCCTCAACAGGCCCACCATAAGCCAGTTTGCAAGGTTTATAGGCATTTCTCAGTCCAACGCTACCTATAAGGTGAATTCCCTTACCCGCAAGGGATATCTGGTTCGCTGCCCCTCCGAGGAGGACGGTCGGGAATACAACCTTGAGCTGTCGGACAAGTTTTACAGCTATACCAATATGCTTGAGGGAGACCTTGGACGCATGATAGACAAAATGTTCTCCGAGCTGAACAAAGAGGAGCTTGCCGTGGTGGCGAAGGCTGTGGGAATAATAGCCCGCGAGCTGGACAGCATAAGCGAAAAATAAAGGCAGAATTTAATATCAAAAAAAGCCCCGAAAAAGGGGCTTTTTGCTTGCCTGGTTCTATCCTCTGCCGGAGGCTCTGTAGATGAGCTCCTGATGCTCCGCATCGGGCAAAGAGCCAACGTGGGACAGGCTGCCGTCAAAGAACAGGCACACATGACCGTTCATGTCGTTTGCGGAGAATGTGTCTTCGCCGTGGGGATAGCCCTGTAAGGATGCGGCTATTTGTCTGCCGTTTACGGACACGGTCACCGCGCGTTTGGAGAAGTTGTACTCCCCGCCGAAAATGCCCTTTAATACGCCTGCGTTAAAGGCGTCCTTGCATTCCATTTCGGCGTGGTTTTCGCCGCCGGTGTATACCATGTAGAATGTGGTGCCGGTGTTATAGTCGGTGATAAGGTAGGATGAACCCTGCGCGAGGGTGCCTTTTACCTCATCCCATTTTACCGCTTCGCCTACGGTGGGGTTGTCCATTACCTGACTGGTGCCAATGGGTATGGAGGAGGCTATATCCGAGCGTGATACGTTATGGCGGAAAAGTATATCCATGGTCTGAGCGCCGATGGTGCCATCGGATATCATGGCAGCGCCGTCGTCTGTGGTGTGCCTGAGCTGGAAGGCCTTTGCGGCGTTTGCGGTCATGCTTTGATATTTTCCGGTGGGCTTAAAGCTGAAATAGCAAAGGTCACGAAGCCTTATCTGCACCCGAACCACATCCTCGTCCGTGGCGCCGTTGGTGGAGCTTAGGCTTATGAGCCCGTTGAAGGGCTCAGGCTCCGCCGTGTTGGGCTCAAAAACGGGATTTGGCGAGGGGGTGGGAACAGGAGTCGGCGAGGCCTCCGCAGTTTCCTCCGCATATGCGGCGCCGCCGCTCATTATGAGCAGGGCGCACATGATGACCAGTATTAGCTTTTTCATATGTGTATTATACCATGGCATGCTTTATCGCGCCATAGGGCTGAATGTAAACAAATCAGGATATGGGTTCTGTGGGGATAAGGTTAAGCATATCCTGCTCATCCGCAACATTAGTGTATACCTGTGGAACTTCTCCTACTATTATGCTTTCGGCTATCGCGGCTTCAGAGCTTACCTTTATGCTGTGGGATACGCCGGGCATTATGAGGCGTATGTTTGAAGTGAGCCGTATATTAACCCGATAAAGGGATTGGTTTATTCCGGAGGATACCAGCTCCGAGTCAAAGTCGCTTTCCACGCTGCCTACGGGGGTAAAGGTTACCCGTATGCCGGGACCACGTCCCGAAAGGTAGGTTATGCCGGATACAGTGCCCAGCGGCACGGATACTCCCTGCTCCCCAAGGGCGGCGATTCGGGCCTGGGCGGCGGCGCAGCAATCCGCCGCCATCATATTCATCTGCCGGGTGTCCGCCTGCAGCATGTATACCTTTTCTCCGTTGTCATAGGCGGTGATAAGGGAGGTATAGCTGCTGCCGTCCATGCGCTCCATTATGGCGTCGTTCATGGCGGATACCGCAAGGGAGGTTATGCGGGCCTCCGCTATGGAGGTAAGGGCGGGGCGCATATTGGCGTTTACCGCCAGCAGCAGGGACAGGAGCCCTGCCGATATGACGCACATTATAACCAGAAGTATCCTTAAGGGCCTTCGTCGCCTGCGGTGTACGGTGTTCTGTTCCATGGAGGCATCCTTTCTGCTAAAAAAGCGATTCCGTGAATTTATCGTTAATTAAAGTATATGCGGGGCGGGGCGTATTGAGGATGCAAAGCAGGATATGTTATAATATCCTTGACTAATTATGGAGGGAAGTCTGCGGGGGCAGCTTTCCTTAAAACAAACGTGTGGAATAACGCCATACGCATATGCGTGAAAGGTTGAATAGATGAAAGATACCGAAAACAGGGACAGAATGAATGAGGAGACCACCCGCATAGATATATCGCCTCGGGATAAGGAAGAAAAACAGCCGGAGCGCAGAGGCGTGGTGGGCTTTATTGAAGATCTTACAGGCAAAATAAAAGACTTCTTCAACAAAAAAGGCCATGACGGCGTCTCTGCCGATGAGCTTTTTGTGGAAAGGCGTGGCAGCAGGTCCTTTGGGCTGGAGCTGCTGTTTACCGTGCTCAAGGTAATGGTGGTAATGGTGCTGATAATAGGCTGCGCAGGGCTGGGCCTTGTTACGGGCGTAGCCAAGGCCTATATTGAGACCACCGAGGATATAGACCCTTCCCAGCTCACCATGAGCGACAGAACCTCCTACATATACGATAAGGATGGGAATCTTATCACCACATTTGCTGGCATGGAATACCGTGACTGGGCGGATATAGACGAAATACCGGATATGCTTAAAAACGCCCTTATCTCCATTGAGGATGTGCGCTTTTACAAGCACGAGGGCCTTGACTATAAGAGACTGTTTTCCGCGGTGATAAATACCCTCCGCAATACAGATACCCACGGCGGCAGCACCATAACCCAGCAGCTTATAAAGAACAAGGTGCTGTCAAATGAGCAGTCTTACAAGCGCAAGATAAAAGAGGCCTATCTCTCTCTTGAGCTGGAGCAGATTATGGAAAAGGACGAGATACTGGTTGCCTATATGAACGACGTGTATCTTGGCGGCTCCAACTATGGCTTTAAAACCGCCGCAAAGGACTACTTTGGCAAGGAACTTTCCGAGCTGTCAATAAGGGAATGCGCAATGCTTGCGGGAATGGTGCAGAAGCCCCATTATACCAACCCCCGCTCCAATATTTACAGCCGCACCCTAACCGAAAACGCGGCCCGGGAGCTGGAGGAGCTCCATGAATCCGGCGGCATAACCGACGCCCAGTATAACTATTCCCTTAGCAACAACAACCAAATGTATGTTACGGAGCGCCGCACAAACGTGGTGCTGCTGGCTATGTACGAAGGCGGCTTCATAACCCGTGAACAGTATGAGACCGCAATGGAGGACACCGTAACGGTAATAGAAACATCCACCAGCACAGAGCTTTACGATATGCCATACTTCGTTGAGTACGGCATAAGGGATATAGTTTCCCACCTTCTTGAGCAGCGGGAAATGCTGGATACCACCGCAAACCGCAACGCCATTGAAAACGAACTGCGTACCGGCGGCTATCATATCTACCTTACGGTGGATACCGAAATGCAGCATCTGGTGCAGGATACCCTTGCCAACTGGGATAAATATCCCTCCCTTGCAGACCCCACCGCAACGGAAATAACCGAGACCAGCAGCGATGGCAATACCATAACCACCGTGCAGCCTCAGGCGGCGGCGGTGGTGCTGGATTATCACACAGGCGAGCTTAGGGCCATAGTGGGCGGCAGAAACACCCCAACCGTGAAAAAAGGCTGGAACAGGGCTTATCAGAGCTCAACGGAAGTTGGTTCCTCCATAAAGCCTTTGGCGGTATACGGCCCCGCCCTTGACCTTGGCGCGTCCCCCGCAACCATACTTAAAAACTTCGCCAGCGCCATAGAGGGCTGGGACAGCGAAAAGGGTTATCCTGCCATAGGCGATCAAGATCTTATCGGTCCCCTAACCATAAGGGACGGCGTTATAAACTCCCTTAACGTGGCAGCGGCTCGCACTCTCCTTGAGCACGTGGGCATTGATAACTCCGCGGCCTATCTCGAAGCTTTGGGCGTTGATCCTTCCCGCATAAGCAAGACCGGATCCGGCCTTGCCCTGGGCGCAATGGGCATAACCCCAATTGAGATGGCGGCGGCATACGGCGCCGTAGCAAGCGGCGGCGAATACAGGGAGCCTCTGTCCTTTACCCGGGTGGTGGATGGCGACGGCAAGGTGATACTGGATGCCGAGGAAGTACGGGATACCCACAGGGTATTTAAGAAATCCACAGCCTATATGCTGGTGGATATACTGACAGATGCGGTAAATTCCGGCACCGGCACAAGGGCAAAAATATCCGGCATGACCGTTGCTGGCAAAACCGGCACAAACGGCGATTACGGCAGCGTATTCTTCGCTGGCATGACCCCCTATTATACCGGTACCGTATGGATAGGCCACGATAACTACAACAAAAAGCTCAAGAGCAAATCCACCGGCGGCAAGTACGCCGCCCCCCTGTGGCGGGCCTTTATGGAGGAGATACACGAGGGATTGCTGGATAAGCCCATAATAGACGAATCTCCCAACGAGATTGGCCTTACAAAGGCCACGGTATGCTCGGTATCCGGAAAGCTTGCAACAGATGCCTGCTATCTGGATTCCTCGGGACATACTCCGGTTACGGATTGGTTTGCCGAGGGCACGGTGCCCTCCGAAGTATGCGATATGCACGTTGTGAGCAATGTTTGCATGGACAGCGGCGCTCTGGCTTCGCCATATTGCTCAAATGTTGCCTCCGGTTCTATTGTGCTGATACATTCCGATTCCATGTATGCGGATATAGACCCGACTCTCGTGCTGGCGTCTGTGCCCAATGCTGTATACACAGGCATGACCTCCGCCGAGTATGCCATGAGCGGCGGCGCGGCGTCCGGCACAATGTGCTCGCTGCATACCCCGTCGTGGTATAATTCCTTTGGCGGCAACGGTGAGCTTCAGTCTGCGGTAAATGCGGCGAATAACCTTATAAACAAGATAAACAGCTACCTTAACTCTGTGCAGAATCTTTCAGATACCTATCGTGACACTCTGGTGCAGGGCATAGAGGACCTTAAGGCATACATAGGAACCTCTCTGAGCGAATATATCCTCAGAGCCACCAGCCAGCTGCAATATACATTTGATGCGGTATATGAGGAATATCCGCCGGTGGGTGCAGGATGGTAAGGGAAAAGCTTGACCAACTGTATGCCGAAGAGCGGCGGCGAATTGCCGGTATACCCGATGACAGGGGCGATTATCATAACCCCGTATTTGGCGAGGGGCCGGATGCTCCCGCCGTGCTGTTAGTGGGCGAAGCGCCCGGCGGCGAGGAAGCCGCCAGGGGCCGGCCCTTTGTGGGCAAGGCGGGAAAACAGCTTAATGAGCTGCTCGGCGCCGCTGGCATAGACCGGAGCAGTGTATACGTTACCAATGCGGTAAAGTTTCGCCCGGTAAACCGCAAGGCACGCTCGATATCCAACCGTACCCCTTCCGGTGCGGAACTTAAGGCAGGGCTGCCTTTGCTTAAAAGCGAACTGGAGCTGCTAAGACCCGCTGTGATAGTTACTCTTGGAAATACCCCCCTAAAGGCGGTATCCGCCATAGCGGGGCTGGACAGGCTTACCGTTGGGGAAGCGCACGGAAAAAGGATAGAAGTACGGCTGAACGGCTATGAATGTACCCTTATCCCCCAATATCACCCCGCAAGCGTAATATACAACCGCTCGCTTCTTGAGGTTCTTGGAGAGGATATACGGGAACTTGGCATATTCATTAAAGAGACGGAGGGAACGGAATGAAGCTGAAAAGGATAGCGGCGCTGCTGCTCATGCTGTGTTGCATGCTGGGCGCCGGCTCAGCCCTTGCGGCGGATATGGGAATAATCACGGCAGATGGGGTTAACCTGAGGGAAAGCCCGGATACGGACTCCTCCGTGCTGGGTACCCTGTTATTGGGGCAGGAGGTTGAGGTGCTGGCTGTGGAAAACGGCTGGTATCGCATAATGCTTTCCGGCGGCACCGTTGGCTATATCCGTCAGGATTACATCTTTTCCAATTCCTCCGGAAGCCGGGGCGCATATGTGCTGGATGACAGCGCATATATGCGGGGCGGCCCCAGCGAAAATACCTACGTTATAAAACAGCTTACAGTTGGCCAGGGCGTAAAGATAAAGGCCATAATAGGCGAATGGTTCTTCGTTGTGGCAGATGAAACGGCGGGCTATGTGTACCGTACCCATTTGACCCTCACTTCCTCAAACATCGCTTCCGGCAGCATGCTTAAGAGCGGCATGAAGGGCGAGGAGGTTGAAAAGCTTCAGCGTGAGCTTTACGCCAGAGGCTTTATGTCCAAGGCGGACCTTTCCGGCTCATATGACAGCGCAACCAAAAAGGCGGTTCTTGAATATCAGCAGACCGCGGGCCTATCCTCTGCGGATGGCATTGCCGGCGCAGAAACGCTGAATTCCCTATATGACAGCACCAATAAGCTTACCAAGGAAAACGCCAGATACACCCAGCTCAAGGGCAGCGTTATCCGTATGAACTGGTTTGACGGAGGTTCGGATTGGCTGAATAAGGGCGCGCGCTTTACCGTAATAGACGTGCGCACCGGCAAGAGCTTCCGTGCCCGCCGCTTTGGCGGATGGTATCATGCGGACTGTGAACCTATCACCACCTCGGACACAGCCGTTATAAAGAGCCTTGAGGGCTTCTCATGGAACAGGCGTCCCATCTGGGTAAATTACAACGGCAAGACGGTAGCCGCCAGTATGCATACCATGCCCCATATGGCAAACCCCACCCAGAGCAACGGTTTCGACGGGCATTTCTGCATACATCTGTATAAATCCAAGGTTCATGAGACCAGCGCCGAGTGTCCGCGGCATCAGGCCTGCGAAAACGAAGCCTACAGGGCGGGCCGGGCCAAATAGGCCAGGCATTGCCATATATACGGGAGACCTTCCGAAAGGAAGGTCTCTAAGTCTGTCAAAAACCCCGGGGTTGATAAGGGGCCGCAGCCCCTTATGTTCAATCCGGCTCTGACGACACATGCGTCAGAACGGATGAAAACCCGGAGGTTTTCGTACTTTGCGGGTTTTGCCGCCCGGGAGCGAATGGGAGAGGCAAAACCCGTAAAACTCAAAAAAGTGGCGTTCAGCCACTTTTTTGACACTTTGGGGAGACCTTTCGAAAGGAAGGTCTCTTTTTGCGCCCCGGTATAATGTATTGGCCTTTTGCAGATACTTTTACCATATTACGCCTACGGAGGCAGCCTATGGAAAGCATAAAAAAGCTTGGACGCAAGCTGGGTTTCAACAGAAAACGGGGGGAGTTTGAATTGCTGGAGACCGAGAGCGGCGCTCCCGGATTTTTCGATGGCAAAAAAGAAAGCAAAGGGAAACAGCAGGAGCGATCCAGCCCCGTAGACAGTTCCCTTGAAACCAACCTATCCCGTATAAAGACGGATTTTTACACCGACATAAATCCGGATGTGGTGGTGCGCCGCTTTACAATGGGCGGAAAACTTCCTGCCGCCGCAGTATTCATGAACGGCATGGTAAAAAATGAGATAATAAACGACTTTATCATACGGGAATCCATGGATAAACCCGTGCCGGAGCAGCCGCCCTATTCCCAATATTTGATAAACAATGTATTTTCAAACTGCGAAATGACCACCGAGCAAAACTGGGATAAGATAAAGGGGCATATAACCGACGGCCTTACTGTGGTTTTCGTGGAAGGGGAGGCCATAACCATGGTGGCGGATACCAGGGGCTATGAGCACAGGTCGGTTGAGGCGCCCCAGAATGAAAAGGTTGTTCGAGGCCCCCAGGAAGGATTCAATGAGAGCCTTCGAACAAATATAACCCTGCTTCGCCGCATGATACGGCGGGAGGATTTTATCTGCGAAATACGTCAGGCGGGCTCAGGGGAAAACATAAAGGTGGCGGTGGCTTATCTTAAGGGTACGGCAAACCCCGCCCTCGTGCAGGAGGTAAAGCGCCGGCTGGCGGAGGTGGATACCAGAATGGTAGTGAACACGGGAATACTGGAGCAGCTTACCGAGCATCACGGTCTTTCTCCCTTTCCTCAGGTATTGTCCACCGAGAGGCCGGACAGAGCCGCTTCCCATCTGATGCAGGGATATGTAGCTGTTCTGCTGGAGGGCAGTCCCTTTGCCAATATAATGCCCACCACCCTTTTCGCCCTGATGAGCAGCTCCGAGGATATATATCTAAGGCAGCTGCCCGGTTCAATGGTGCGGTTCGTCAGGTATATGGGGGCGGTGATATCCGTGTTGCTGCCGGCGTTCTTCCTGTCTCTTGTGCTGTTTCATCAGGGAATGATGTCCACAGAAACACTCAGCACTGTGGTGGCGTCCAGAAAGATGGTGTTTGCCCCAATCGGCCTTGAGCTGCTGTTTCTCCTTGCGGTGTTTCAGCTTATCCGTGAGGCGGGCCTTAGGGTGCCGGGCAGCATAGGGCAGGCCATAGGTATAATAGGCGGTCTTATACTTGGGCAGGCGGCGGTGACCGCAAATCTTGCAAGCTCTGTAATGCTTATTGTTGTGGCGCTGTCCGGCCTTGGCAATTTTTGCATACCGGACTATTCCACCCAGATATCCGCATCCTATATCCGCATTGCGCTGGTGCTGGCGGCGTGGATGGCGGGCCTGCTGGGGGTATTCTGTACATCAATAGCGCTGCTTGCCATGATGTGCGGCATGAAGAGCTATGGCGTGCCGTTTCTTGCTCCGGTATCTCCAAAGACACGCAGCAAGCGCCCGGCAATACTCAGGGGCCCAATAACCATGCACGCAGGGTCGAGGGATTTTATAAACACCACGGAGAACGCAAAGTGAGAATAAAAGAAGGAAAGATAGGGCGGCAGGAAAGCGCCGCAATGGTGGGGATAGCGGTATACACCTCCATGGTATTTACGCTGAATTCCGCTGAAGTCTACAGAAGCGGCAACAGTACATATATCTGGATGCCCGCAACCATAGCGCTGGCTCTCATAGCGGTGCTGTTTGTAATGCATTCAATGGAAAAGAGCGGTATCGGCACGCTGGATATGCTGTTTAAAACCGCATTCGGAAAAATAGGGGGAGACATCGCCGGGGGAGCTGTAATAGCGCTGCTGGTGGTGAATGCCTTTGTGCTGCTTGCGGATTTTGTGAATATGATACACAGCTTTGTGTTTTATGAGGAGGAATACTGGAATATAATCCTATGGATAATCGCCACTGTAGGGCTGCTGAGCTTTATGGGCCTTGAAAGCATATCCCGCACAAGCCTGCTGCTGCTTCCGCTGTTTGTCATTGTGTTGCTGCTGTGGCTGGCGTTGCCATGGGAAAGCTTTACGTTGAGCAATCTCTGCCCTTTCCCGGGAAATTCCATAACCGAAACGGGAAAGCTGATATGGAAAAACGCAGCCTTTGTCTTTGCGCCCATGATAGCCGTGCTCACCATAACCAACGGTATGCACGGCATGAAGTTTACCCGCAATTCCTGCGGCATAGGGGTGCTGTGCGCCCTTTTTGCGGTGGCGATTACCCAGCTTTGCCTGGGGCTGACCTATGGCTACAAGGACCTTGCGGAGATGGCGTATCCCATGTATCGTCTGGACATGATGATGCCGGAGGAGGGTTACTTTTTCAGAATGGACAAGATAGCGCTGTTTTTCTGGCTTGCCATGGGCATCATGGCGGCGGCGTACTATATATTTACCGCCTCCATAATGTGGTGCCGTTGCTACGGCCCAAAGGATACGCGTCCGGCGGTGCTGACAATATGCGTCGTGCTGGCCTCAGCGGCGGAGATGCAGGCGGAGGGCCATTATGAAAAGTTTGCCTTGGTGACGAACATGATAAACGGATGGAGCTGGACGGTGATGCTTCTGCCGGTGCTGGCGGCTGTGGTGCAGCTTATAAAGATTCGCAAAGGCAAGGGGGCGGGAGCATGAAAAAAATAGCTTTGCTTGCGCTATTTTCCACGATGTGCGCAGCGCTGTGCGGCTGTCTTGGGGCGGTTCAGGCGGATGACTATATATATGTAGTGGGTATAGGCTTTGACCGGGGGCAGCAATACCGCTATAATGTGTCATTTTTGGTGCAGGCGGAAACCGGCGGAAATACCCAGTCTGCCCAGGGCGGCGCTGAGGTGCTGTCCGCCGAGGGAGATACTCTTCATGACGCAATGGTGACCCTCCATGCGGGCGGCCCGTTCCGCATGAATCTATCCAGGGTGAATACTTTGTTTTTCAGCGAGGAGCTGGCCCGTTCCGGGGATATGCAGGAGCTTTCCAATCTTGCCTTCAATGCTTTGCGCATACGCCATTCCGTAAAGCTGATGGTGTGCATGTGCGAGGCCAAAAGCCTTATGCAGGGCCTTTGTCTGGATAATTCGCCAAATATTACCAAGATACAGTTCAGCGTATTTCAGAATTATTCGCGCGAGGGCATAACCACCGTTACCAACTATTCCCAGTTTATGGCCTGCATACGGGATCAGCGGCAGGATGGGGCGCTGATGCTTGGGGGCATAGACGCCACCGCCGTCCATCAGCAGGACGCCGAGACAGAGGAAATGACAGGCAGCTCCGGCAGCGGCAGTTCCGGCGGCTCGGGCGGTTCCGGGGGAGAATCCGGCGGTTCATCCTCCGGAGGTTCGGAAGAGAAGCGGGAATTTACCACCGAGGGAGTTATACGCATCGGCGGCATGAGCCCCTATATCTCAGGGACGGCGTTGTTTGACGGCTGGTATATGAAGGGAGTTATAAACGGATATGATACCAAGTTTTTGCTGCTGGCCCGCGGTGAGTTTGAGCAGGGAACCATCAGCGTTCCAAGTGGGGAGAACAGCTGGGCGGTGCTGTATCTGAGAAGCGCCAAAGCGCCGGATATCCAGCTTGATCTTAAGGATACGCCAAAGGCGCAGGTGGATATAGAGCTTGTCTGCAGCGTGCTTCAATATATAGGAGATACGGCGGATGTAAAGTGGAAGGGGGACCTTCAGGACATTTCACAAAGGTATATTGAGCAGGAGCTTCAGCGGGTATTTGGCATATGCATGGGGCTTGGTTCGGACGCCATGGGATTTGGCAGGCGAGCTGCCATGCAGTTCAGCGATACAGCTGCATGGGAAGGATATGGATGGAAGGAGCGTTATCCTGATATGCAGGCGGAGTTTACCGTAAAGCTGGAGCTGATGGATGAAAGCATGAGCGGGAGGTTGGAGTAGGCATATGGGTGTATTCTTTCTGGGGATATGCGTGCTGTGCGTGCTGTATTGCGGGCTGTATTGCGGGTATTGTATAGCGGAAAAGAATAAGAGAGATGCGATAAGTACCGCAGTGATGACCACACTTGCCGCTGCGGCGGTGATAACTCTTGTTATAGTGGCGTAAAAATCTGTTTTACTGAGGAAGATTATATGATAAAATAACAATATGAAGTATGCTGCGAAACATTGCAAAGCGCACATACAGCAATAGTGAAGCGTATGCAAAGGAGGCAGGCCGGATGAGCGGCGACAAAAAGCAGGGTGATATAGTGCAGCGTTTAAGCAGCGCCGCTGCGGAAGCGGAAACCATCAAGGAAAAACTCATACAGGCCGACAGCCGAAGCTACGACAGCATAATGGGCGGCCTTGCGGCGGACTATCAGCTTATCATGGATGAGGCAGAGCAGGAAATAGCGGAGGAATACCGTGCAACGGGAAACCTTACCGGGGTGCGTATATGCGAAATAAACCGGGGAATGGATGACTATGCCCTTTCCGTGCAGGATGTTATGATGCTGTTGGAGCAGCTTCAGGACAAGGAATAATATCTGAAATATCACTTCTTTTGTAAATATTCAATTAAATGGATACGGGATACCATGCAAGTATGCCGTTATTATAGTATAATTAAACCATGTAAAAAGTCAGCATAAATACGCCCGCAGAAAGGGAACGGCTCACCAAATAAAAAATAGCCGTTGCGAGGGGCGTTATCCGTATGCTGATATAAATAAAGGACCCGCTTTCATTTGGGAAAAGCGCAGGTCCGAGAAAGGCGGTATATTCGGCTTTGGCATATGACGTGCTGGTAAAGACAATATCCGGAGGGTTTCAGCAGTTCAGACTGACGGACGCTATTGATATAGTGATAATAGCCGTGCTGATCTATCATATCATATTGCTTACTAAGGAGACTCGTGCATACCAGGTATTAAAGGGCGTTGGAATACTGTTTATTGCGGCGCTGATAAGCTATGCCCTTCAGCTGGAAACAATAAGCTGGCTGCTCAATTCACTGATATCCGTGGGAATTCTGGTAGCGGTAGTGCTGTTTCAGCCTGAGATACGAAGGGTGCTGGAGCATATAGGCCGGGGAAAGATATTCTCCCGTGAGTCGCTGAATACTCTGATGGCAGGGCATGGCGAGGGAATAGTAAACGAAATGCATCAGGCCATAACCAACCTTGCGAGGCGCAGGGTGGGCGCGCTGATAGTAGTGGAAATGCGTACAGGCCTGGGGGATATCATAAATTCCGGAATACGCATAAACGGCGATATATCCGCTCCGCTTATTGAAAACGTATTCGAGCCGAATACTCCCCTTCACGACGGAGCAATGATAATACAGAATGGAGAGATTGCAGCGGCGGCCTGTATACTTCCCCTTGCGGAGGATATAGCGGTGGCTCGTGAGCTGGGTACCCGACACAGGGCTGCTCTTGGCATTTCATCCGTATCCGACAGCGTTACAATAGTGGTTTCAGAGGAGACCGGCGTCATATCCATGGCACGGGACGGAAAGCTCGTGCGCTATATAGACAGCAAGGCCCTCAGGGATGTGCTGGAATCCATATTCGTTCGCAAGGACAAGGAATTGCAGCTGCCCACCATCAATTTCAAAAAGAGGAGGGGTGAGCGATGAAACCATATAACGAGATATCTGCCGCCCTGACGGAAAGACTTAAGGATTTCTTTACCAAAAACTGGCCGGTGAAGCTGCTTTCCCTCGTGTTTGCAATGCTTCTGTGGGGCTATGTAATGACGGAGACCAACCCGGACCGAATGAAGACCATTACGGATATACCCGTAAGCTTCAGCGGTGAAAATGATCTGCATGACCGCGGCTTTGCCGTGCGGGGCGATCATAGCGAGATACTGCGCAGCATAACCGCCAGGGTAAGCGTGGAGCTTACCAAATATACCAGCCTTGACGCATCGGATATTTCCGCAACGGTGAGCCTCCGTTCCATAAGCAACCCCGGAACATACAGGCTTAAGATAAACTCCACCTGTGCCGATGGCACCATACGCTCCATTACCCCCAGCGAGCTTGTGGTGGAGGTCGATGAGCTGGCTACCCGCATAGTGCCGATAGAGGTGGAATACTCCGGGGAATTGCCCGAGGGCTATTGGAAGGGCGAGCCTACCCTGGGTTCTCAGACCATAAGCGTAAGCGGCCCGGCGGATGATGTTTCCACCGTGTCCAAGGCAATATGCACAATAGACCTTGAGGAACGCACATCCTCCTGCAATGAATCCATACTCCTCAAATATGTGGATGTTAATGGCGATGAGGTAAACAGCGCGCTGTTCCTGAATCAACTGCCTTCCGTAGTGGTGAAGATGGATGTAATGCGGGTAATCACTGTGCCTGTAAACGCCGAGGCGGCGGTTCTGGGCGGAGATTCGCTGGCGGCAAACTATGAGGTATACGATATAGTTTCCACGCCTCCAACGGTGCGTATAGCGGGGCCTGAGGACATACTTTCCGAAATAACCGGCATTGATATAGAGCAGATTGATGTATCCGGCAGCAATGCCAGCGTACAAGTGCCCGTAACCCTTACGACGCCTGAGGGAACCATACTTCTTGATGAGCCTGCGGCCACCATCTATGTGGATATACGGGAAAAACAGGAGACGGTGCAGCTTCAGGGCATGACCGTTGAGATTCGGGGTCTTGAGGATGGTCTTACTGCCGAGCTTTCCAAGACGGAGTGCGATATCGCCATAACCGGCAGAATAAGCCATATGCGCCGCCTTGAGCGCAAGGATGTTACCATTTACGCCGATCTTACCGGCCTTGTGCCCGGCACATACGAGGTGGAACTGGGCGTGGCCGTGCCGGATCAAACCATGCAGACAGAGCTCGGTTGGACACTGTCCGTGCCCAAGGTCACCGTAACGGTAAAGGAATAGCGCCCCAATGGCAATATCAATAAAAGATATAAAACTGTCAATCAATGAGGAAGAGTCTTCGCTGCGAGGGATCACGGCGAAGACTCTTGGCGTACCCGAAAGCGCCATAAAGGGACTTACGGTAAAGCGCATTTCGCTGGACGCCCGCAAGAAAAACGACATATCCTTTATATATGCCCTTGAAGCGTCTCTTTCTCCGGGGGATGAGGCGAGGCTTATAAAGCGGCTGCCCATGGTTGAGCGGGCGGAGGAGAGAAAAGATGAGGAGCTGCGCTTCGGCAAAGCCACGCTCCATAAACCCATTGTGGTAGTGGGCCTTGGTCCCGGAGGGCTTTTTGCGGCGTATACCCTTGCCAAGTACGGCTATAAGCCCATAGTCATAGAACGTGGGGAGGATATAGACAGCCGCACCCTCAGCGTGGAAAGATTCTGGGCGGGAAACGGGCTGAACTGCGAGAGTAATCCCATGTTTGGCGAGGGGGGCGCAGGGGCATTTTCCGACGGCAAGCTTACTACCCGCATTAAGGATCCGCGGGCCCATCAGGTAATAGACATACTGGCAGACCACGGTGCGCCGGAGCGGATACGGCTGCTGGCAAAGCCCCATATAGGCACAGACCTTCTGGTTAAAACCGTTAAAAGCATTCGTGAGGATATAGTGAGCATGGGTGGACAGGTGCGGTTTTCCACCTGCCTTAAAGGCATTGAGAAAAACCCGGACGGCAGTATTGCCGCGGTAATCGTGGAGCGCGGAGGAAACAGGGAGACGCTGCCCTGCTCTGCCTGCGTGTTGGCAATAGGTCAGGGCGCCAGGGATACATATGAAATGCTGGAGCAAATGAATATTGAGCTTACGCCCAAGGCTTTTGCCGTGGGGGTAAGGATAGAGCATCCGAGGGAACTTATAGACCGCTCCCAATACGGCGAATTTGCGGGGCATCCCCGCCTTGGCGCTGCGGAGTACCGCCTCGCGGATAAGGCGGGAGAGCGCGGGGTATATACATTCTGTATGTGTCCCGGCGGCGTGGTGGTTGCGTCCTCATCAGGGCCTGAGCAGGTAGTAACCAACGGTATGAGCCGCTACGCCCGTGATGAGGAAAACTCAAATGCGGCAGTTGTGGTGCAGGTGGATATCCGGGATTTCCCGGCAGGGCCTCTTGGCGGCATGCGGTTTCAGCAGCAGCTGGAGCGGGCGTCATTTTTCGCAGGCGGCGGCGATTTTACAGCCCCTGCGGAGCGGGTAGGAGACTTTATTAAAGGCAGAACGCCTACAGCCTTCGGGGATGTTAAACCCACATATCGGCCCGGCGTATGCAAAAGCGACCTTTACGAATGCCTGCCGGATTTTGTTGCGGAGGGAGTAAAGCAGGGCATATCCGCCTTTGGCCGTAAGCTCAAAGGCTTTGATATGGAGGACGCGGTGATAACTGCCGTGGAAAGCCGCACAAGCTCTCCCGTGCGTATTGTGCGGGGGCAGGACGGCTGCGCCACCCGCATGGCGGGGCTTTATCCCGTGGGCGAGGGCGCAGGCTATGCAGGCGGCATAGTGAGCGCCGCGGTGGACGGTATGCAGGCCGCAGAGCGAATAATGGCAATATATAAACCTTTATAAATAAGAAGCAGGCAAGGGAAAACCAAATGGCACAGCAGCCCAAAAGAAGAAAAAAACGCAAGGGCGGGAAGTACATAATAAGAAGGGTACTTCTCCTTTTGATACTTCTCGGGCTGATAATAGGGCTGATTGTGCTTGGTGTAAAGCAGATAATAAAGCTGTTTGACAAAGAAATTCAGCCGGAGCAGCCTGAACAGACCGCAGAAGCTGTGCAGGAGGAAGCTCCGGTTATACCAACAGAGCTTCCCGCTGACCTTGCCCCTGTGCCAATGAGCGAGAGCGCGCTTTCAGCAAAGGGATTCACTTCCGATATAATGCTAAGGCGCACTGCGGTGGAAAGCTATTCAAGGGAAACACCCATATTTTTTGGGGATGACGATGAGTATACCAGCCTTGTGGGCATTACCACATTCGGCGGAAACAATTACCGCAATACTTTCACCTACGGAACTCAGTATGTAACCGAAAAGCGGCTTACCCGTACATGGGAAATGCCTACCGGCTCCTTTACCTCGGAGCAGAACGGCACATGGACGGGCACAGGCTGGACGGGTATGCCCATCATAATACAATGGGACGCCTCTGTGCGGCCGCACCTTGGGGTGTACGAACAGTATAAGAATAAAGACGGATTTACCGAGGTAATATACCCCGCCATGGACGGCTATATATACTTTGCGGAGCTGTCCACCGGCAGTGCCACAAGAGACCCCATGTATCTGGGCGTGGTAACCAAGGGGACTGCCACATTGGACCCCAGGGGATATCCCCTCCTTTATACAGGCCAGGGCATACCAAGCACACAGGACGGCACATTTGGCTCATGGGTGCGGGTGGTGTCCCTTATTGAGAATAAGGTGCTGTGGGATTTTGGCGGCGCCGATCCATACGCATACCGCAGCTGGCAGGCATACGACTGCAGCCCGCTGATAGATGCGGAGACGGATACCCTCATAACCGCCGGTGAAAACGGCGTGCTGTATTCGGTAAAGCTGAATACCGTATATGACGGCACGGCGGGGACGGTAAGCGTAGCTCCCGGCAACCTTGAAAAATACAGATACACCCTGAATGGCTATGGAGATTCCGACAGCCGCAAATGGTGGGGGGTAGAGGGCTCCCTTTCAGCATTTAAAAACTACCTTTTCTTTGCGGATAACGGGGGCACGCTGCAATGCGTGGATGTGAATACGCTGGAAACGGTGTATATCTCGGATGTGTTTGACGATAGCGACACAAGCTGCGTAATAGAAGAATCCCCCGGTGACGGCACAGTATATCTGTATCTGGGCAGTGAGGTGGATAGGCAGTCCGGCATCAGCGGAGGCGTTGGAGTTTCAATACACCGCAAGGTCAATGCTATTACCGGAGAAACGGTATGGAAGCAGGAATGGCCTGCAAGCGTTGGAGATACTTCCTCAAACGGCGGCACAATGACCACGCCTCATGTGGGCCGGGGCAGCATAGCGGATATAGTCATATTCAACCAGACCCTCGTGCCGGTTGATGCGCAAGGGCAGTCTGTGTACGGCGGCCGTATAGTGGCCTATGACAAGGCCACAGGGCAGGAGCTGTGGCGGTATGAGCAGGCGGGAGGATACTGGAGCTCGCCGGTCGTGATATATGATGAAAAGGACACGGCATACCTTATACAGTGCGACGGAAACGGCGTAATGCGTATGCACGACCCCCGCACCGGCAGCGTAATATGCGAGCTGGATCTGGGCTCAAGGATAGAATCCACTCCAGCGGTGTTCAACAATATACTTGTGGTGGGCACAAGGGGACAATACGGCAGGGGTGAGAGCCAGAAGATAATAGGCGTATTGATTAAATAAACGAGCAAAATAAAAAACCGCAGCAGCGGTTTTTTGTTTTGCGGCACAGCAAAGGGGACGGCATTGCCGTCCCCTTTGCCAGATGGTTGGGGGTATGTCATCGGCCGGAGTGGGGGTTCCGCCGTTATGACCTTTCGCCTAATACTATTGTAAGGTCTTTGGTCTCGTTGCCTCTCAATACTGTTATTGTAACCGTATCGCCAACGTTATATTCATAAAGCAATGCGGCAAACTGAGAGGAACCGGATATTTCTTTTCCATCCACGGCGGTGATAATATCATTTACCAGCATGCCGCCCGCCTCTGCAGCGCTGCCTTCCTCAACGGCCATTACCTGAACGCGGGTAATATAGCTGCTATAGAAGGAGAAGGGATCAAAGAAGCCGTAACCATGGCTGTTGTTGCCGTAGCGCAGGGAAACATCCTGCATACTGATGCCGATATAAGGCCTGCCGGTAACGTAGCCAAGGTCGATGATATCAACGATCACGGGCCTTGCGGAATCGATTGGGATGGCAAAGCCGAGGCCCTCAACTTCAACGCTTGCGGTCTTGGCGTTTACTATGCCGATAAGCTCGCCTTCGGTATTAAACAGTCCGCCGCCGGAGTTGCCGGGGTTTACTGCGGCGTCAGTCTGCATGAGCGTCATGTTTACGCCGTCGATATTGATGGTGCGGTCAAGGCCGCTGATTATGCCTCGGGATACCGAGCTTGTGAATACGCCCAAGGGGTTGCCTATGGCATATACCGTGTTGCCCACCATTGCGTTGGCAGAGTTACCAAGGGTGGCCGCGGGCAGGTTTTTTTCATCGATCTTAATTACGGCAAGGTCAGAAAAGGAATCGGTGCCGATAAGTGTGGCATGGTATTTTGTGCCGTCCTGCAGGTATACGTTAAGGTTGCCGCCGCCGGCTACCACATGGTTGTTGGTAACGATGTATCCGTCCTCTGTAATGATAACGCCGGAACCGGAGCCGGTATCCTGCTCGGTGGCTTCGCCGCTCATGCTGATGGTCTGCTCGCTTACATATATACCCACAACGCTGGCCATGCAGTTTTGCACGATGTTGGTAGTGCTGTCCGCCTCGTCGTCACTGCCGGATATGGTCAGCTTATCCGATACGCTGCCCTGCTGGGGCTTGGCGGCATCCGTCTCCTCGGGGACAGTTTCGTCGCTTTCATTGTTTGGTCCGCCGGGCTCTTCTACTATTATGGAATCGCTTTCGGGCGCGGCTTGGCTGCGGTTCACTATGGAATCGCTGAAGTATACGCCCAGACCGCCGCTTACCAGCGCCACTATGAGCAGACAGGCGATAAGCTGGCCTATGGTCACTCCCTTCTTTTTCTTTCCGTTATCATAACCGCCTTCAGAGCTGTAGCTGTAGTTATTGGAGTTATTGTTGTACCAGTTGTTGTTTTCCATTTAAGCAAAGGGACTCCTTTCGCGCTTTATGGTTAGATTTTAGTATGTGATTTTGAAACCACAATATCAGCATCGTGCCATTATTATGGTAAAAAGTGAACTAATTATGACACGGGCCGGGCAAGGGGGCTTTTATACGCTTATAAAGCAAATTATACCATAAAATGCGGCGGGCATATGGTATAATATACCTATGCAGATAGAAGGCACTATAAAAAACATAATATTCCGCAGCGACGACACGGGTTTTACCGTGCTGGAGCTTATCGACCCTTCCGGCGATGAGATTACCGCCGTTGGCGGTATGCCCTCAGCGGCGGTTGGGGAGAGAATTGAGCTTGAAGGGGAATGGACAGAGCACCGTGCGTACGGGATGCAGTTCAAGGTGCGGGAATGCCGTACTTTGTCTCCCGCTACCCTCGGCGCCCTTACGGCGTATCTTTCCAGCGGCCTTATAAAGGGAATAGGCGAAAGCACTGCGCAGAACATAGTGGCTACCTTTGGCATGGACACCCTTGATATACTGGAAAACCAGCCGGAGCGTCTTACGGAAGTTTACGGCATAGGCAGGGTGCGGGCTCATACCATTGCTTCATCATACATGGCCCAGAGGGATATGCGGGAGATAATGATGGGCCTTCAGCAGTACGGCGTTACCGTAAATCAGGCCATGAAGCTCTATAAGATATATGGCTCCCACTGCCTTAACAGGCTGCAGGAAAACCCGTACAGGCTAATTGACGACGTTGAGGGCATAGGCTTTAAAACCGCGGACAAGATAGCCCAAAACGGCGGCTTTTCGACAGATTCTCCATTTCGCCTGAGGGCGGGGCTGAAATACACCCTGCAATGGGCAAGGCAGGAGGGGCATACCTATCTGCCCAGGGAAAAACTCATACAGGTTGCGGCGGATATACTGGACGCGGATCTGTATCCCGTGGAGCGGGAGCTGGATGAGCTTATAGTAAGCGAAAATGTGATATACAGGATAGTGGACGGGGTGGACGCCTGTTTTCTGCCCTATATGTACCGCATGGAGCGGGAATGTGCGGAGCGGCTCGTTTCACTTTGCGCCACACGGCCGGCAAATCCATTTTTCAGCATAGGGGGACAGATAGAGCGCCTTGAGCAGCAGCTTGGGGTATCCTTGGCGGCCCAGCAGAAAAAGGCGGTACAGCTTGCCCTTTCAAAGGGGATGCTGGTAATAACCGGTGGCCCCGGCACAGGCAAGACCACCATACTTCAGTTTGTGATAACCATGCTGGAAAAGCTTGGCGAAACATACGAACTCTGCGCACCGACGGGGCGGGCGGCGAAGCGCATGACCGAGACCACCGGCTGCGAGGCCCGCACCATACACAGGCTGCTTGAGTACGCATACGGTGAAAACGGGTTTTCCAGAAATCAGGATAATCCCATAGATGCTGATACCGTAATAGTGGACGAAATGAGCATGGTGGATGTTCAGCTCATGTGGGCGCTGCTTCGGGCAATTCGACCCGGAACACGGCTCATAATGGTGGGCGATGCGGACCAGCTGCCGCCGGTTGGCCCCGGTAATGTGCTCAGGGATATAATTGCCTCCGGAAGTGTTCCCGTGGTGCGGCTTACGGAAATTTTTCGTCAGGGAGGGCGTAGCGCAATAGTTGCCAATGCCCACCGTATAAACAACGGACAGCCGCCCATTCTCCATGGTGAGGAGGAGTTTGGCTTTGAAGCCATAGATTCGGCAGAAAATATAATACGCCGTCTTATCGCTCTCTGCTCAGGCAGGACAAAGACCATCGGCGTATCAGAGCCATTGAAGGACATTCAGGTATTGTCTCCAATGAAAAAGGGGGCTCTCGGCGTTAAAAATATAAACCTCAGGCTGCAGGAGGCCCTTAATCCCCCCATGCGTAAAAAGCACGAGCGCCAGTATGGGGATACCGTGTTCCGGGTGGGGGATAAGGTGATGCAGGTAAAGAACGATTACCGTATGGGCTGGAAACGAAGCCGCCCCGGCAGGCCGGATGAGCTTGGCGAGGGAGTATACAACGGCGACCTTGGCACCATAATGGGCATTGACCTGTATGAGCAAACTTTGGAGGTGCTCTTTGACGATGAGCGCAGCGCCCTATATGAGTTTAATCAGCTTGAGGAGCTGGAGCTTGCATACTGCATTTCCATTCACAAGAGCCAGGGCAGCGAGTTCCCTGTGGTGATACTGCCCCTTGCGGGCGGCCCGCCAATGCTTATGACGAGGAATCTACTGTATACCGCCGTTACCCGGGCTCGAAATATGGTATACATACTGGGCCATGAGGAATGCCCCGCTCAAATGGTGGCAAACAGCCAGGTAAAGCGCCGCTACAGTGCCCTTGGAATGTTTATGGCGGCGGGAGGACAGGAATGAAGCTGAAAGAGATTTTCCTCAGGGCGCTGTATCCCGAGGATGTGGCCTGCTGCATATGCGGAAAAGAAGCCCTATTGGATGAGCGGGGAGTGTGTGAAGGTTGCGAAAATGCAATTGTTCCCGCGCCGAAGTTTTCTCTGGGAGACACGGTGGATGAAGCTTGCGCAGGAGTGCTGTATAACGATGCCTCTGCGGATTTGGTGCACAGGTTCAAGTATTACGGCTGCCGCTATCTTGGCAAAAATCTTTCCGCGATGATATCATTGCCGGCTGATTGGCGGGCAGATGCAATAATACCCGTGCCCCTGCATCCAAACAGGGAAAAGCACAGGGGATACAATCAGAGTCTTATATTGGCCCAAAATCTGGGCGGAAAATACGGTATGCCCGTAAGGAACGACCTGCTTAAAAGGATAAGAAACACCGATATGCAGTCCCTTACATCCCGCAGCGAGCGGCGGGAAAACGTAAAGGACGCCTTCCGGGCATCAAAGAAGTGCGCAGGGCTCAGCATAATATTGGTGGATGACGTTATAACCAGCGGCAGCACCTCGGAGGAATGCGTCAGGGCGCTTAAAGATGCCGGAGCGGAAAAAGTATATGTAATAGCCGCCTGCTATGCGGGCAGACAGGAGAACTGAATGGAAAGATTCTGCCGTACCGAATTGGTAATGGGCCGTGAGGCCATGGAAAAGCTGAAAGGCGCGTCCGTGGCTGTTTTCGGCATTGGCGGCGTGGGCAGCTATGCGGCGGAAGCATTGGCCCGCAGCGGGGTGGGCGGGCTTATGCTGGTGGATGACGATATCGTTGTGGAAAGCAACATAAACCGTCAGATTATCGCCCTTACTTCCACCATTGGCAAGCCGAAAGCTGTCGTTATGCGGGAGAGGGCGCTGGATATAAACCCAAACATAATCGTAGATGCGAGGCCTCTGCGTTTTGATGAAAGCACGGCGGAACAGTTTGACTTTTCCGGGTATGATTACATAATAGACGCAATAGATTCCGTAACCTCCAAAATACTTCTCATCAGCAGGGCAAAGGAGGCGAGCGTACCCATAATATGTTCCATGGGTACGGGAAACAAGCTGTATTCCGACAGCTTCAGCATCGATGACATAGCCAATACTTCGGTATGCCCCCTGGCTCGGGTAATGCGGCGAGAGCTGAAAAAGCGGGGTATTGAGGGAGTAAAGGTGCTGTACTCCAAGGAGCCTGCCATCGCCCCAAGGGAAGAAAGCGACGAGGAGCTTTTGCCCGGAAAGCACAGGATAACCGGCAGCGTGGCCTTCGTGCCGTCCGTGGCAGGGCTTATGCTGGCGGGCGAGGTGATAAGGGATATCGCCGGCGTGGAATAATACATAAAGACAACGCCCATACTTTTGGGATGAATACACAGGGGGAAATACCATGAAACTTACTGTGCTGGGCTGCCACGGCCCCTTTCCCGCTCCGGGGGGCGCGTGTTCCGGCTATCTTATTCAGGCGGGGGAAGTTTCCCTTGCGCTGGAACTTGGCGGCGGCTCGTTATCTAATCTTCGGCGGGTAATGCCCGGGGTGGAGGTGGACGGCATACTGCTCAGCCATCTTCACAGCGACCATATGAGCGATATGCTGGTGCTTCGTTATGCCATGCCCCAGATAAAATCCGGCGGGGCGGATATAAAGATCCCCATGACGGTGGTTGCGCCGGAAACGCCGGAAACGGAATACCGCATGCTCGCATCTTCCGGTATGTTTGAAATGGTTGCGGCGAAGCATGGGCTTAAACTGCGCTTTGGAGATGTAGCGGTAACGCTGTACGGCGCATCCCATACCGTAGAAACATATTCTTTCGATGTGGAATATCAGGGCAAGAGGATATTCTATACCGGAGATACCGGTATGCATCCCGATCTTGTGAATAATTGCCGGGGGGCGGATATTCTCCTTGCGGATACCTGCTTCCTGAACGCGGAAAAGCCCGGAGAAAAGGCATACCACCTTACTGCCGGCGAAGCGGGGCAGATAGCAAGGGAGGCCGGGGTAGGTCAACTTATATGCACCCATATCTGGGGGGACAGGGGAGATACCTCCCAAATGCTCTCCGAGGCCAGGGAACACTTTGCAAATTCCCTCATTGCCGAGGAAATGCACGAATATCACGTTTAATACAGGAAATAACAAATTGGCGGCGTATTGCCGCCATTATCTGTTTAAAAGGGCAAATTTTACCATCTTAATAAAGTCTTAAGGGATATACAGGTTTTATGTTAAGGTATATTCTGATACCATGTGTACAGGTTACAGTGGAGGTGATGGAATGTACAACATTCTCATTTGTGACGACGATAAGGATATACTGAGGGCCCTGGGGATTTACCTCACCGGGGAAGGATACGGGGTGGTACAGGCGAAAAACGGACAGGAGGCGCTGGAGATACTGGAAAAAGAAGAGATACATCTGGCGCTGATGGATATTATGATGCCTGTTATGGACGGAATGTCCGCCATGACTGCCATGCGGCAAAGGAGCAATATCCCGGTGATACTGCTTACCGCAAAGGGCGAGGATATGGATAAGGTGG
Source organism: Clostridia bacterium (assembly GCA_016292635.1). GTDB lineage: Bacteria > Bacillota > Clostridia > Christensenellales > CAG-138 > SFEL01. Next base: position 117,528 of record JAEDIC010000002.1, on the reverse strand, counting down.
CGGGGCTTACATTGGGGGCGGATGATTATATCACAAAACCGTTTAACCCAATAGAGGTTATTGCCCGAGTAAAGGCCCAGCTGCGCCGCTATGCCTACCTTGGGGGCATGAACCGCCAGCCAAAGGCCATACAGGTGGGGGATATTGAGCTGGACGACGAGGGCAAGCGGGTTACCCTCTGCGGAGAGGAAGTGTCACTTACCCCCACGGAATACGACATACTGAAGCTTCTTATGGAAAACCCCGGCAAGGTGTATTCCTCAAAGGAGATATATCGAAAGATATGGAAGGATATCCCCATAGGGGCGGAGGGAACTATCGCCGTGCATATTCGGCATATACGGGAAAAGCTTGAAATAGACCCCGGCAACCCAAGGTATCTTAAGGTGGTATGGGGCAAGGGCTACAAACTGGAGGGAAAACAATATGAAGGGAAATAAGCTTACGCATAAATTCTGGGCAAGGGCGATTGCTTTCTGTCTTTTCTGTGTATTTGCGGCGGTGCTTATAGGCTGCATTGCCGGGGTGCTGTATTGCTATAGCGAGGACTGGTATGACATGACGGTAAGCGGGGCTGCGGCTGCCGATATCCCACAGGAGAGCGTGGAACCCACAGCGCCGCCCACACCCTCTCCCCAGCAGCAGGAGAGTATGGGGGAATTCTCTGTTGAATCCGCCGAGGCAGAGCCTCTGCCGGCATCGGAGTTTGCTCAGCAAGAGGGAAATCTGTCCCTTAAGGAATGGGAGAAAATGCTGCTTATGAACCGATACCGTCTCATAATAATAGGCTTCATTGCCGGGGCGGCAATGCTGGGACTGTTTATCTTCCTGCTTTGCTCCGCCGCCCATAAGGAGGGGGAGGAAGGGTATGTGCTCATCAGGCAGGATAAAGTACCCTTTGATCTTTATTTACTGCTGTGCGTTGCGGCAGTGTTGATCTGCTCCGTTCCTTTCAATTATGCCGCATACTCAAACGCTTCTTCTGGCACAATAATTGCGGTTATAATAATCGGTCTGCTGTCTGTGGGTGGGCTTGCCGCCATAGGCATGGCCCTTTGCATGACAGTTGCCGCCAGAATAAAAACCGGAATGCTGTTTAAAAACACTATAATTTACCGTGTATTCGCATGGACAGGGCGGATTATAGACAAGCTTGCCGTACACTATAAAGCGGGGCTCATATTCATCGCCTTTATACTAATAAACGGTATAATGGCAGCGTATATGTTCACGAGCAGATACAGCGGATTTGCCTTTGCCATGCTGCTGTTCTTCAATGCCGGGGCGCTGTATTTCGTGCTGAAGATGGCCGGGCAGATGAATAAGCTTAAGGAGGCGGGAAAGGCTCTTGCCGAGGGAAACCTTGCCTATGAAACGGATACCTCAAAGCTATCTTGGGAATTCAAGGCCCATGGAGAAAACCTGAACAGCATAAGCCGGGGTATGGCAAGGGCGGTAAGCGAGCGGATGCGCAGCGAGCGGTTTAAGACCGAGCTTATTACAAACGTAAGCCATGACCTTAAGACGCCCCTTACTTCCATAGTCACTTATGCAGACTTGCTGCAGAAGGAGAATATACCCGGAGAGCGGGCAAAGGAATACGTGGACACCATAGCCCGGCAGAGCGCAAAGCTTAAGCGGCTTACCGAGGATCTGATAGATGCCTCCAAGGCGTCATCCGGCGCGATGAATGTAAACTTTGAAATGGTGAACGTATCCGAGCTTATGCGTCAGTCTTCGGCGGAATATGGCGAGCGCATGGCGGCGGCAGGCATAACCCCGGTTGTATCCATGCCGGAGGAGGATATATACATAACCGCAGACGGACGGCTGCTGTGGCGTGTAGTGGATAACCTTCTCACCAACATATGCCGGCACGGTATGGCGGGCACAAGGGCGTATCTCGGTGCTGAAGCCAGGGAGGGAGATGCCGTTATAAGCTTCAAAAATATTTCCGCCCGGCAGCTGAACATACCGGCGGAGGAGCTAATGGAAAGATTTGTTCAGGGGGATGAATCCCGCAATACCGAGGGCAGTGGTCTCGGCTTGTCCATAGCGGAAAGCCTTACAGAGCTCATGAAGGGTAAAATAAACCTGAGCCTTGACGGAGACCTCTTCAAGGTAGAGCTTATTTTTCCGGGGAAGGAATAGGGGATCTCCCTGTGCGTGAATATTTGATGGGCGGCAGAATGAACTGCCGCCTGTTTTTTGTCGAAGAATGACATAATGTGGTTGAAAAAGAAGGGAAAACGGCGTATCATAGTTTTAACATATACTCCTCAGGTCAGAAAAAGCATTATTATTTAAACAAGCGGTATTTTATGCTACGCAGCAGTAAAAAGAGGCCGGGAACAAACAGAAATCCATCCATTCGCTCCGCCATAAGGACAGGGGGCGCTGTTGTGATGGCTGCAATATGCGCTTCCATGATTTCGGGCTGCGCCGGACAGAACAAATATGTGGAGATAGTGATAGCAAGGACGGATACTGTTATAACCCCCGTGCCGGTGGAGAAATCCACCGCGGAAGTGGATTTTGAAGAGACGGGCAAAAATCCGGATGCTTTGCCTGAGAAAACCGAGGAATCCCGGAATGGCGCAAAGAACGCAGAGGAGACAACACCTTTGCCAACGGCATCGCCTACAGCCACGCCCACGCCGCTGCCTGCCGTTACACCAACGCCAAACCCCACGCCCGCACCAACGCCAAAGCCGACCCTGACACCAGAACCCACAACTGCGCCAACTCCTCTTCCAACCGTCACGCCCTATAAACAAAGTGCGGATGAGCTGCTTCAAAAGGAGCTGGACGCGGTGTATCAGAGATATTGCGACGAACGGGATAAGGCATATGCCAAATATGAGGAGAAGCGCGCTCCACTGTTAAGCAGCATGGAGTATCTGGGACCGGCCTCGGATGATCCTGAGTATAAGGAAGCCATGGCTCAGCTGCAGGCCGAGCTGGATGCGCTGGAAGCGGAGTTTAAAGCGGATATGGCAGAGCTTGAGACAAAATCACATGCCGAAAGGGACGCCATATACGCCAAATACGGCATACGCGGATAAAGAACAAAGCCCCGTGAAAAAACGGGGCTTTTAGTCTGTCGAAATAGTGACGTTGCGCCACTTTTTTCGAGGGTTACACGGCTCCCCTGTGCCTACAGCGCGGACAGAGAGCCATGCAAAGAAACCCTTGCTGTGCAAGGCTTTTGCGGATTTGCCGCACGTGCCGCCAAATCCGATTGAAGCATCCGGGGGCTGCTGCCCCCGAACCCCCAAGGGGGGGTCTACAGGCAGAAAGCTCCGTGAAAAAAACGGGGGTTTTAATATTCAAGAATCAGTTGTCGTAGCGGGTGTCGGCGTCCTTGAAGTTTTGCCATTTGCCGCCGAAGAAGCGGTGCGTTTCCTCGGTGCACAGCAGCCATTTGCCAACCGTGCGCTCATCCGGGTAAAACTCGGTAAATTCGCCGTCAAAGAAGGTATAAAACCGGGAAACATCTGTGCACATGCCGTATGTGGGCAGGAGGGAGCTGTCCATATGCAGCTCCACGTTTTCTCCCCGGCGGGTACCCTTGTATGTAATGCCGGTGGAATCCAAGGTAAGCTGGCCTTCGCCTACAATTTCGGAAGTAGCCTGGTTTTTAAGATACTTGTACTTTGGCAGCATACCAAGCTTTACATGGCCTGTAAGCTCAAAGCCGGGGATTGCCACCTCCTTGCCGGCAATCTTGCGCTGATAGTCAAACCATTTCCGTGGAGTTTCCGGGATAACGCAGCTTTCATCAAAGGGGATAAGGTCGTAATACTCATTCAGCGTTGCGCCGTTGCCGCAGGCGGTACACCGTATGGTGTTCCCTTCGCCCAGCATGGTAAAGTCCTTTCTGCAGCGGGGACACATATACAGCAGATCGTGGAGATTTTTTGCCATCTCACCGTGACCGTCATAGGCTACCCTGGCCTTTTTGTTCCATGCATAGTCGTCCTGCTTAAGGGCTTCGTGGAGAATGTCGGTTATTTCATCCTCGGTAAGGGAGGAAAGCTGATCCGGGGTAAAGAGCTGATCCACCGTAACCTTTACCTTGCCTCTGCGCTCGTCAAGGCAGTATTTTGTGTTGGTAAGGTAGCCGCCCTCTATATGGCAGGAAAGTACAGGCACGCCAAAGTGCTTAAGCAGCTTGGCGGAGCCCAGCGCAACGGGCTGGTTGGCGCCGGATATGCTGCTCATTCCCTCGGGGAAAATACAGACCACGCCTCCGCTTTTTATTATGCGGGTTATTTCTTTTATGCAGTATATGTCTGCGGTAAAGTTCTTTTTGGGTATAACCTGCAAAAGGCGGAAAACAAGGGCCAGATGTGAGCGGAAAAACTCATTATAGCCCGCAACGTAGTTCATGCGATGGGGCAGAAAAGGAAGCCCGGTATAAAGATAGTCCACCCGGGAAGCATGATTGCTTACCACGATAAAGGGCCCCTTAAATTCCTTTGGGTTTATCTTGTAGTCAAATGTAACGCCAAGACGCTTTACGAATATCATCCGCCAGATATTGGCAAGCAGGGGATATATTACCGCCGGGGGACGGCGCAGCTTGCGTGACGCCAGTTTTTGCGCGAGTGTGGGCTTTGACATATGGTCTGCCTCCGTTCGTTTGAATGGGTATATGGAATTATACCACTATAAAAGGCGGCAGGCAAAGGGTTATTGTTGCTTGTGAGTTTCAGGGGTATGTGGTAGTATAATCAATGGCGTTTAAAAATTTTCATTTTCTGAAAGAAGGAGCATCATGAAGCTGAGCCTGAAAAGGCCCTATTACGGCTGGATAATAGTGGCGCTGGGAATAGTGATAATGGCTGCATCGGTGGGCATAGTGAATAACTGTATGTCCCTGTATATCGTACCTATCTGCGAGGAAATGGGCTACTCCCGCAAGGCTGTATCCATGCTGAATACACTTATTTCCGTGGGCAACATGGCGGTGGCTGCAGTTTCCGCAGAACTGTATCATCGCTTTTCCATAAGGCGGATAATGCAGGTTTCAGCCGTGCTTATAAGCATTGGCTATTTTGCTTTCTCCCTTGCAACCAAGCTGTGGCATTTTTACGCCATATGCATAGTCGTGGCCTGTGCGCTGTGGCTGCTTGCGTATATACCCTTTGCGGTAATCCTAAGCAACTGGTTCCATAAGCGGACCGGTTTCGTGATAGGCCTTACCTATATGGGCACCGGCGTGGGCGGCATGATATTCAGCCCCATAATAGGCTCCCTTATAGCCAATTCCGGATGGCGGCAGGCAATGGTCACCATGGCAATAGTAATGGCGGCGGTGCATATTCCCTGCACTTTCTTTCTTAGGGATAAGCCGGAGGATATGGGCCTGCTGCCCTATGGATATGACGAGGAACCGGAGGAATTGCAGCATCGGGATACCCTTCCCGGAGTGCCCTTCGCGGCGGGTAAGCACAGCGCAAGGTTTATTCTGATGGCAATTGGCTTTTCCGTGCTGTGCTTTGCCAATGCCGGCTTCTGCACAAATCTGCCCGCCCATATGTCAGACCGGGGCTATTCCATAGAGGCTGCTTCCCGCGTAATGTCCGCCACCATGGCGTCCCTTGCGATAGGTAAGATATCACTGGGCTGGATATACGATAAATTCGGCAGCCGTTTTGCCACCGCCCTTTCTGGGATGATGCTTGCGGCCTGCCCGATAGCGGGTATATTCCTGCCCGGCGTAGTGCCGATAATATGCATAGTGGTATGTTTCTCTCTCGGCATGGCCTTAGCTTCCGTGGGCGTACCCATAGTTGCCAAGGCGGCCTTTGGAATCAGGGATTTTGATAGGTATAACGGCGCGTTCAACGCCATCTCCGGAGTTATCTCTGCCCTCGCTCCCATATTGGGCGGCTTTATATACGATGCCGCCGGAAGCTATGACCCGGCGTTCGCCGTGTATGCTGCCGCTACGCTCATATTTACTGCGGTGCTTATAGGCTGTCTCAGAAGCAATAAAGCCGCCGCGGGGGAGAAACAGGCTATATAAGGCAGGGAATTGTATGCTTAATAAAAACAGCAGAGCGTGATGCGTCTGCTGTTTTGTGTATGGTTATGTTTAGAGGAGTTTGCGGTAGATGGCCGCCATTGTTTTCTCATCGAATTTTACATAGCTCTGGTTCAGCAGTCGCTGCTGAAGGTCCATCACATCCTTTGCAAAGGTATCCGCCTCGGGGTCCGTCATGCCGTATGCGCTTAGGGGCTTGCGGGGTATTATGCGGTCCAGCAGGCTTTCAAGGCCGTCGTATACATTGGCCTCATCGCAGCCCAGCTCCTTTGCCATTACAGCCTCAAGGGTAAGTATTTTGCCCTCGGGACGGCGAAGGTGATATTCCTTGAATACCGCGGTAAAGAACTGGTAGTTGGCCTCGCCGTGGGTAACGTGGTATTTGCCGCTCAAGGGGTATGACATGGCGTGTACTGCGCCTGTGCCGGCATTTGCAAAGGCGATTCCCGCCATATCGCTTGCGGTGAGGAAATCCGAAAGCAGCGCCATGCGGGCAGGCTCTCCCTCTGCAAGGACCCTGGCAAAGCCGCCGATGATGAGCCTTATGGCCTCAAGGCTGAAAAGCTCGGTATAGGGGCTTGCCTTGGGAGAAAGGTAGGACTCTGCGGCGTGGATGAGGGCGTCGATGGCGCTGGTGGCAAATACCTCATAGGGCATTTCCTTAAGAAGCTCAGGTATGAGCGCCGCATGATCCGGGAACAGGGCTTCATCTGCGAGGCCGAGCTTTGTGCTGCGGCTGGTTATGGCGGTTATGGATACGCTGGACACTTCGCTGCCTGCGCCGCAGGTGGTGGGCACGGCGATGAGCTCATGGGCCTTTACTATGGGTATACGGCGCATGAAGGCGTCTTCGGATTTTTCCACACCTTTGAGCGTCAGCACCTTTGCCATATCTATAACCCCGCCGCCGCCGACGGCGATAATGCGGCTGCAGCCGCTCCGCTTAAAGTCCTGTATCAGGGCGTCCATCATTATATCGGTGGGTTCGCCGCTGCCGTATTTGGATTTAAACTCCACATGGCAGGGAAGATTCAGCGCAGCGAAGTACTTTTCGTATACCCGGCGGCTTATGAGCAGGAAGTCATTTGCTCCAAGGTTGAATTCTTCGGCAAACTCGGCGGCGTTTTTAAAGCTTTTAACGGCGGTTTTTTGACGGAAAAGCTGCATGGATGTACATCCTCCTGAGAGATTACTGTATTATAAGGATATGATACAGCAAAAAAACACACAGTTCAATTTATATAGCACAGGCTTATTTCCGCATATAAAAAATCCCGCCTGAGAAAGACGGGGCTTATGCTTTGTCAGCTGTTGTCGTGGTCTATCATCCTGTATCCAACGCCGGTTTCCGTGATTATGAATTGGGGATCGGCGGGGTTGTCTTCTATCTTGCGGCGTATGTTGGCCATGTTTACCCGTAGTATTTGGTTGTTTACCGTGGGACGGGCTCCCCATACGCTGCGTATTATGAAATCATAGGTCAGCACCTTGCCTATGTGCAGCATGGTCAGCATTACTATCTTGTATTCTATCTGGGTAAGGTGTATCTCCCGGTCCTCAACATACACCCGCCGTTTGTCATAGTCTATGGTGAGAGACCCGTTGGATACCTTGCCGGTTGGGGTATCCGGGCCGTCCACGTTTGCGTGGCGCAGGGCTATGCGTATGCGGGCCAGCAGCTCCGCCGTGCCGAAGGGCTTGGTAACATAGTCATCCGCCCCAAGGTCCAGAGCCTCCACCTTGTCCTTTTCCCTGTTGCGTGCGGAAAGGACTATTATGGGCACCCGGGACCACTGGCGTACATTGCGTATTATATCAGTGCCGTCCATATCGCTTAAGCCCAGATCAAGCAGCACCACATCCGGACAGTGCGACGATATGGAGGAAATGGCCTCGCGGCCGGTGCTTACGGTAAGCACTTTATAATCGTTGGCGTTAAGTATGGTGGTGAGCAAATGCACTATGGCCTTGTCGTCTTCCACCACCAGCACAATAGGAAGGTTTTTCATGGCAGCCTCCAGATATGCGTGAAAATGTATTATTATATTTATATTATACAATGTACATTGCCGGGGCGAGAAGATGAAAAGTGTATATTTGGCGTTAAGTAACGTTAAGAAGCGTTAAGAAACGCTAAAAAAATTCTAAACGATGTCTGAATCGGGCAGAGGGGTTTATTTACGGTTATTTAGCGGATACAGATGTGTAATTGCAAAGAATCGCTTCCAAACGGATGTGCCGGAGGCGGTTGTTGTGGTATAATCCATATATGAAGAAAACTTTGCAGAGAATCGGCAAAAGAATATCAAATTTCCGCATAGAGGCAAAACCCATGGCGTATACCCTGCTTATTATGACGGGGGCTACGCTTATAAGCTTTATTTTGCATAACCTGTTTATACTGAACAACAATGTTTCCATGATATATGCCCTTGCGGTGGTATTGGTGGCCTGCGTTGCGCCCAATTATTTCTATGGCGTTATTGCCTCCCTGATAAGCGTTATCGGCGTAAACTATTTTTTTACCGCCCCATACTGGGAACTGAATTTCACAATGACCGGATACCCTATAACCTTCTTCCTGATGCTGGTAACATCCATAATCACAAATACTCTGGTTATTGGCTATCGGGAGCGGCATAGGGCAATAATGGAAGCTGAAAAGGAAAAGCTTCGCAGCAATCTGCTCAGGGCAATATCACATGACCTGCGTACTCCGCTGACAGCCATATCCGGCTCCAGCGCCGTGCTGCTGGAGGACAGGGGCGATATAAGCAGCAAGGACAGCCGGGCGCTGCTTACGGATATTCACGACAATGCCCAGTGGCTCATTCGAATGGTGGAAAACCTTCTTTCCGTAACCCGAATACAAAGCGGCGTATCCGCCGTTAAAAAGGTGCCCGAGATGGCGGAGGAGATAGTTGCCAATGCGGTATTGCAAGTGCGCAAGCGCTTTCCCGGGCAGGCGATATCCATAAAAGTGGATGATGAGCCAAGGGAAGTTCCGATGGACGGTATACTGATAGTTCAGGTGATAATAAACCTTATAGAAAACGCCATATTCCATAGCGGCGTTACGGGGCCGATACAGGTATCTGCCCAGGTGGGAGAGAGCGAGGCGCTTTTTTCCGTGCGGGATCACGGCAACGGCGTGGATGTTCAGCGGGTAGAAAAATATATGGCGGGATACGTGGACCCTGACCGCACCGGCGACAGCTCTCGTGGCATGGGCATAGGTTTATCCCTTTGCGCGGCAATAGTAAGCGCCCACGGCGGAACTCTCAGGGCGGGTAACGCGGAGGACGGAGGGGCTGTTTTCAGCTTTACGCTGCCGCTTAAATGAAATATATAAATTGGTTGAAAAACCTTCTTGACGACAGCAAATCCATGTGATAGTATATCAAAAGTTTGAGCATAAGGGAGGGAAAGCCATGATGCGGTCTATTGGCGGAGCCATACAGGATACCAGCGGATTGGCGCTCCATTTTCAATATTTCTGTTTTTTGAATCTTTCCATTCATTTGGAAAGATTTTTTTTATAACTTTGATTTGATATGCGAAAGGAGAAAGCAATGCTTAAAGGAAGAAGTATTCTGGAACCAATGGACATGACCACCGCTGAACTGGAGGAGATATTCGATCTGGCGGACGCCATAATCGATGATCCCGAAAAGTATGTTCACGCCTGCGACGGCAAGCTGCTTGCAACCCTCTTCTATGAGCCCAGTACCCGTACCCGCTTCAGCTTTGAGGCTGCCATGCTTCGTCTCGGTGGAAAAGTGATAGGCTTCTCCGAGCCCAACTCCAGCTCTGTTGCCAAGGGCGAGAGCATTGCGGATACTATTCGCACCATCGCCTGCTATGCGGATATCGCCGTAATGCGCCATCCCAAGGAAGGCGCCCCCCGCATCGCCGCCAACGCTACCGATATGCCGGTTATAAACGCAGGCGACGGCGGCCATCAGCATCCCACCCAGACCCTTACCGACCTGCTGACCATTCGCCGCCGCAAGGGCGGATTCAATAACCTTACCGTGGGCCTCTGCGGCGACCTTAAGTTCGGACGCACCGTACATTCCCTCATAAAGGCCCTGTCCCGCTATGAAGGAATTAAGTTCGTCATGATTTCTCCCGAGGAGCTTCGCATACCCGAATACGTTCGCAAGGGCGTACTGGATGCCAACAGCATCCCTTATCGTGAAGTAAAGAAGATGCAGGATGTTATGTCCGAGCTGGATGTTCTGTATATGACCCGCGTTCAGCGGGAGCGCTTCTTCAATGAGGATGACTACATCCGCCTGAAGGACCGCTACATTCTGGATCTGGACAAGCTGGTGAGCGCCAAGGAAGATATGATGATACTGCATCCACTGCCCCGGGTAAACGAGATTGCGGTGGAAGTGGACAGCGACTCCCGTGCCCTGTATTTTGAACAGGCAAAAAACGGTATGTTCGTCCGTATGTCCCTCATAATGAAGCTGCTGGGCATTGAAGTACAGTAAAGGAGGCAGAGAATATGATAGTCAACAGCATTGAAAAAGGCATCGTTATAGACCATATCACCGCCGGCACAGGCCACAGGATATTGGACTACCTGAACATTGATACCAAGAACAACACCGTGGCCTTTATAATGAACGCCACCAGCCAGAAGCACGGCCGCAAGGACCTGATAAAGATCGAAAACGTGACTGATGTTGACCTTACCGTGCTGGGGCTTTTGGATCCCACCGCCACCGTAAACATTATAGAAAACGGCGAGATAGTAAAGAAGATCAGCCTTGAGCTGCCCGAGAAGGTTGTGGATGTGATAAAGTGCAAGAATCCCCGCTGCGTAACCAGCGTAGAGCGCAATGCTCATCACGTTTTCCATCTTATGAGCGCCGAGACCCACGAGTACCGCTGCGAATACTGCGACGAGATCGTGAACATGAAGGGCGAATAATGTAGCTTTCGGGCTTGCTTCCTTGGGAAATACCGCAATAAGGAGCAAGCCCCTCAACGATCCGAAGAGAGAAAGGAGCGGGAGGATGAATTTTTGCATAGCGGGCGGAAGGCTTGTGGATCCCTCCATAGGTTTGGATAAACCGGGAGATATTTACATTCAGGATGACGTTATTGAAGCAATACGGGCGGAGGGGTTTTCCATGGGGGAAATACCCAATGGGGATACAGAACGCGTGGAAGTATCCGGCGCCCTCGTTGTTCCCGGCCTAATAGACCTTCATGTGCATTTTCGAGACCCCGGCTTCTGCTATAAGGAAGACATGACCACCGGCTGCGCCTCCGCTGCCGCAGGCGGCTTTACCACCGTATGCATGATGCCAAACCTTAAGCCCATAACCGACACTCCCCAACTTGTGGCGGCTCTTGGCGCAAGGGCGGAGGGCATACGCGCGTTGCCTATAGGCTCCGTGACCATGGGTCAGAAGGGCGCGGAGATAACCGACGCCGCCGGGATGAAGGCTGCGGGAGCTTGCGCAATAAGCGAGGACGGCCGTTCTGTAATGGACGGGGCGGTGATGCTCCGGGCTATGGAAGCCGCAGCAAAGGCGGATATGCCGGTGTTCGACCATACTGAGGACGATTCTCTTGCGGGAACCTCCATGGGTGAGACGGTTATCGCTGTGCGGGATATGCTTTTTGCTAAGGAGACAGGATGCCGGCTTCACCTTTGCCATATAAGCTGCAAGCTTTGCCTTGACGCAATACGGGCGGCAAAGGCAACGGGACTTCCTGTGACCGCTGAGACCGGGCCTCATTACTTTATGTTTGATAAGTCCCGGGCAACCCACGGGCACTTTAAAATGAATCCGCCCTTGAGAAACGTTGAGGACGTGCAGGCCGTGATAGAGGCAATAAAGGACGGTACTCTGGATGCCATAGCTACCGACCATGCACCCCACAGCGCCGGGGAAAAGCTTTGCGAATACAATAAGGCCATGAACGGCGTAATCGGCCTTGAAACCTCATTCCCGGTAAGCTATACTGCCCTTGTAAGGAGGGGGCATATAGATCTGAACAGGCTTATAGAGCTTATGAGCACAAACCCCGCAAGAATACTCAAGGACCGCAGCAGGGGTACCCTTAAGGTGGGGGCGGCGGCGGATATTGTCGTATTCGATATAGCTACGCCCTATGTAATAGACCCCTCCACATTCAAGTCCAAGGGCCGCAATACCCCCTTTGAGGGCATGGAAGTATACGGAAAAACGCTGCTTACTATTTCCGGCGGCAGAATAGCGTACAGAGCATAGCAGAGAAAGGAACCGCAGACATGATAGACAAGCTTATCAACAGTATAGATTCCCTGAACAACCCCACCGTTGTGGGCCTTGATCCTACCATAGAGATGATCCCCGGATATATCAGGGAAGAAAAGTTTGCCCAGTTTGGCAAAACTCCTCAGGCGGTCGCTGAGATGTTTGCGGAGTTCAACAGGCAGATCATGCTTGCTGTGCAGGGCATAGTTCCCGCCGTAAAGCCTCAGATCGCCTTTTATGAACGCTACGGCATACACGGCCTTATGGCATACGAAAGGACAGCAAGCCTTGCAAAGAAGATGGGCTATATAGTGATCGGCGACATCAAGCGGGGAGACATAGGCTCCACTGCCGCGGCATATGCCTCCCATATCGGCGGAACGGATATAGCAGGTCAGAAGTATGACCTTTGGCATGAGGACTTCATTACCGTTAACCCCTATCTTGGCGTGGATGGCATAAAGCCCTTTGTGGATGCCTGCAAGGCCAATGAAAAAGGCATATTTGTGCTGGTAAAGACCAGCAATCCCTCCAGCAGCCAGCTGCAGGACAAGCTTGTGGACGGCGTGCCCGTGTATCTCCACGTGGCGGCGCTGGTTGATGAATGGGGTAGAGACGTCATGGGCGAAAAGGGCTATAGCAGGGTTTGCGCCGTTGTTGGCGCAACCCATCGTGAGCAGGGCGCAAAGGTAAGGGAAGCATTGCCCAATACCTTCTTCCTTGTGCCCGGCTACGGCGCACAGGGCGGCACAGCCGAGGATATCCGTGGCTTCTTCGATAAGGACAAGCGGGGCTGCATAGTCAATTCCTCCAGAGGGATCATTGCGGCCTATAAAAATAATGAAAAATACTGCGAAAAGGACTTTGCGGACGCTGCCAGGGATGCCGCCATCGCCATGCGGAAGGATATCATGGGATGAAAAAGGTGTCTGTTGCGTCAATAAAAGAAAATGTACTCATAGCTCCGGATATTTATAGGATGGAGCTTGAGCTGACCGAGGATGCGAATGCGATTCCCGGACAGTTTGTAAACGTATACCTTGATGACGGGGCGCACCTTTTGCCCCGGCCCATAAGCATATGCCGTGCCTTTGATAATCGCCTTACGCTGGTATACCGTGCCGTTGGAGTTGGCACAGGCATAATGTCCCGCCTTACCGAGGGGGGGACAATTCGGGCGTCCGATCCCCTGGGCAATGGCTTTACCCTGCCGGAAAGCGGTACGGTGCTGCTGGTTGGCGGCGGCGTGGGCGTTCCTCCTCTGCTTGGCGCCGGGATAGCCGCAAAGGCAAAGGGCCTTGACGTTATCGCTGCCCTCGGCTATCGGAGCGAGCTGTTTTTAAAGGATGAATTCCAACAGGTGGGTGAGCTGCTTATCGCTACGGACGATGGCAGCGCAGGATATCACGGCACAGTCGTTGACCTGCTGAAAAAAATAGATATTCCCGCCGATACCGCCGTTATTTCCTGCGGGCCAAAACCAATGCTTAAAGCATTGGCGGCCTATTGTAAGGAAGCGGGCCTGCCGCTTCAGGTGTCCCTTGAGGAGCGCATGGGTTGCGGATTTGGCGCCTGCGTTGGCTGCGTATGCAGGCTGGATCAGGGCGGAGTTATCGTTCAGAAGCGCGTATGCAAGGACGGCCCGGTATTTGACGGAAGCGAGGTGATTTTCTGATGACCAAGGTTGATCTTTCGGTAAATTTCGCCGGCCTTCATATGAAGAATCCCGTTACCACTGCAAGCGGCACGTTTGCCCCACGGGAAAGCGGAGAGTTTTATGATATTTCCCGCCTTGGCGCGGTAATCACCAAGGGCGTGGCGGCCCAACCCTGGCAGGGCAATCCCACCCCCCGCATAGCGGAGACATACGGAGGCATGCTGAACGCCGTTGGCCTGCAGAATCCCGGCGCTGCGGAGTATATAAAAAAGGACCTTGCGTACCTTGCGGATTTTGATGTTCCAGTAATCGCGAACCTTGCGGGCCACAGCATAGATGAATATTGCGCCGTGACCGGGATGCTCAATGATACATCCGTTGCCATGTACGAGCTGAACATATCCTGCCCCAATGTAAAGCAGGGCGGCATAGGCTTCGGCACAGACCCTAAAATGGCGGCGGAGGTCACTGCGGCGGTGAAGAAAGCTGCGAAAAAGCCTGTAATAGTAAAGCTGACCCCAAATGTAACCGACATAACCGCCATAGCAAAGGCGGTTGAGGATGCGGGCGCCGACGCCGTATCCCTCATAAATACCCTCCTCGGCATGAGGATAGATCTGCGCACAAAGCGGTCTCTCCTTGCCAACGGCACAGGCGGATTTTCCGGCCCCGCAATAAAGCCGGTTGCCATTCGAATGGTATATCAAGTCCGCAGGGCCATAAAGCTGCCCATACTGGGCCTTGGCGGCATAATGACCGGCGAGGATGCGGCGGAATTCCTCATGGCAGGGGCGGATGCCATTGCCGTGGGCACTGGAGCCCTTGTTAATCCCACCGCACCCGTGGATGTTGTGGAGGGCCTTCGGGCATTTATGGAGAGAGAAGGATATGAGAGTATTGCGGCGCTCAAGGCCGCTTTTCAGGGATAATAAAGGAGGGATAAAATGAGCTACAAGTCCGAGTTTATAACCTTCATGGCCCAATCCGGGGTGCTTACTTTCGGCGATTTTACCACCAAGAGCGGACGAAAGACCCCTTATTTCATCAACACCGGCAACTATAAGACCGGCGGTCAGATAGCCCGTCTGGGAGAGTTTTACGCCGCCTGCATAGAGGAACATATAAAGAGCGGCGAACTGCCTGGGGATATCGCCGCACTGTTCGGCCCTGCATATAAGGGCATACCCCTTGCAGTATCCGCTGCCGCGGCTCTTTATCGCGGCGGACGTGACCTGAATTATTGCTTCAACCGCAAGGAAGTGAAGGATCACGGCGAAGGCGGTTCTATGGTTGGTTACAAGCCCAAGGATGGGGACAAGCTGCTCATAATCGAGGACGTTATCACCGCGGGCACCGCAGTGCGCGAAACCCTTCCTGTGCTCATGTCCGCCGCAAAGGTGGAGGTGCCCGGCCTTGTTATCTCCGTTGACCGCATGGAGCGGGGAAAGGGAGACCTTACCGCCATTCAGGAGATAAAGCGGGATTTCGGCATCACCACTTTCCCCATCGTCACCGTATGCGACATACTTGAGACCCTGAGCGGCAAGGAGGTGGGCGGCAAAATCCTTATCGATGCCCACATCCGCCGCAGGATGGAGCAGTACATGGCGGATTACTGCGTTCAGGCATAATATAAACCCCGTCACAAAATTAAATAATAAAAATGTCAAATGCACTTTACATTTTAAGAGCCCTGTGCTATCATACTAAATGTAAAGTGCATTTTACATTTATCGTTAGGAGATGATGACTTGAACAATAAGATAAAAGAATACAGAAACGCCATGAAGCTAACACAGGATGACCTTGCACGGGCCGTGGATGTTACCCGGCAGACCATCATATCATTGGAAAGCGGCAGGTATGATGCATCGCTGAAACTGGCGTACAGGATAGCTAAATATTTCAAAGCGGCAATAGAGGATGTTTTCTTGTTTGAGGAGGAATAGGATATGGATTACGCAAAAAAGCTTAAGATCAGGCTGTATGTAGCCTTTGCGATGATAGGCATTGGCATAGCTCTGATACTAACAGGTATATTCGGCGGGCCTGAGATGGCCTCATCTTTCGGCACAGTGTTCATGGTGGTAGGCATTGCCCGCATAGTGCAGCATCGGCGCATAACAAAAGACCCTGAGAGATTGCGCCGCCGGGAAATAGCAGAGCAGGATGAGCGCAATATCATGCTCTGGACAAAGGCCAGAAGTCTGGCGCTTTCAGTGTATACCATAGGCGCGGGCCTGGCGGTGATAGTGCTGTATCTCATGAATATGGGGGAAGCGGCGAATATCGTAGCCTGGTGCCTGATGGGGTTCATGGTGATATACTGGGTGTGTTATTTCATCATCAGCAGAAAGTTCTGATACGCAAAATAAAAAAGGGAGCGAACGCTCTCTTCAGTCTGTCAAAAACCCCCTTGGGGGTTCGGGGGGCGGAGGCTTCAATCGGATTTGGCGACATGTGCGGCAAATCCGCAAAAGCCTTGCGCAGCAAGGGTTTCTTTTCATGGATCCCTGGCCGTGCCGCAGGCACAAGGGAGCCATGTAAACCTCGAAAAAGTGGCATAATGCCACTTTTTCGACAACCCAAAGGGAGCGCTCCCTTTTCGGTCTGTTGGCTCAAATGGCCCATTGAGACTTGAACGGCGCGCCTTGAGGTGGCTGACCTGCGGGCGAAAAGCTCGTAGAATGCTTTATTCATAACTGTCAATAAATTAATTTTCTCTTTCCGAAAAAAATAATCCCGCGCTGCGCGGGGCTTTTTTGTAGATTCATTTTTTTCTGTCACTTTTGGCTATTGTTAATCGCTGATGGTTGAGGTAATATAATCAAACGGCGCAATAAGGAGCATTGAATAATGAACAGGAAGCCAAATATACTTATAGTTAACGATGACGGGATAGAGTCTCACGGCATAGCCAGACTTGCGGCTATGGCGGCAAACTTCGGCGATGTCTGGGTAGTGGCTCCCGAGGGACAGTGCAGCGGTATGTCACATAAGCTTACTATTTTCAGTGAGCTCAATGCACACGAAAGTGAATTCCCGGTGGCGGTAAGGGGTGCGTATAGCGTAAGCGGTACGCCTGCGGACTGTGTTAAGGTAGCCCTCAAATCTTTGCTGCCGGTATGGCCTGATTATGTATTCTCCGGTATAAACGCCGGCATTAACGCCGGCTACGATATTGCCTATTCCGGTACTGTAGGCGCAGCTATGGAGGCTGTGCTGCACGGCATACCAGCTATAGCATTTTCGACTCAGCATGACGGCAGCTACGATATAACGGACGAGTACCTGCTGCCTATAGCTGAGGAGCTTATGCAGAAGCCAAATGCCGGGGAAATATGGAACGTGAACTTTCCGGGCTGTCAAGCATGCGATTTCAAGGGTATAATACGCGGCGCAGAGGCCGCGCCAACTTTTTTCTTTGAAAATGATTATCAGAAGTCGGAGCTGGAGGGTAAGATAGTGCTTACTCCGTTCGCAAAGCTGCTTGGCCCGAACGATGCACCGAAAGGTACCGATGTATGGGCTGTTTTGAATGGGTATATAGCCATCGGCCGTATTAAAAACGCGCTTTATAGATAATGTTTAAGAGCCATATCTATCACTCATTGCCAATGTATACTTTATGTGATATTATATTGATGAAAAGAATCAAAAAAATCCACTGTATTTAATCGGTTCATAGGCCATGCGCCATGAATATAAATATTATGGAGGAAAACACAAAATGAAAAAGACCGTAGCACTGCTTTTTGCACTTGTTATGGCGTTCTCTGTATGCGCCTGCAGCCAGCCTACTCCTGTAGATGCTCCTGCTGAAGAAAATACCGAGATCGCTGCCCCTGCCGAAGAGACTCCTGCGGAGAAGCCTCACTTCGACAAGCTGACCCTTGAGTTTGTTCCCTCCAAAGACGCTGACGTTATCATTGCTGGCACCGAGAACCTGCCCGAGCTCGTAAAGGCAGAAATGTCCAACCTCGGCTATGACATCGACGAAGTAGACATCACTGTCGGTACCAGCTATGACGCTACCGGCGAAGCAATGTCCGCAGGCTCTATCGACCTCGGCTGGCTGCCCGGCGGCACCTATGCCCTCTATTCTGACGATACCGACGTTATCCTGACCGCTACCCGCAACGGCCTGTCCAACGACAGCACCGATCCCAAGACCTGGAACGGCGAAGCCAACGCCACCCAGAAGAACGGACCCCAGGTAACCTATTATCGTTCCCTGATCTACGCCACTCCTTCCGAGTACGGCAAGAAGCTTGCCGAAAAGGTAAACAACGGCGAGGCTCTGACCTGGGAAGATCTGGACGGCGCCAAGTGGGCAGTTCAGAAGACCTCATCTTCAGCAGGTTACATTTACCCCTCCATGTGGCTTATGGCCAACTATGATGGAAAGAAGATTTCTGACCTTACAAATGTAATCCCTCTTGACTCCGGCTATGGCACCGCTTTCTCCTATGCCGCTGCTGAGCAGGTAGACATCATCGTATGCTATGCCGACGGTCGTAACGACTACGAGGCAAGCTGGATTCTGCCTACCGACGAACAGGATGAGACCGGCAAGCAGGGCATGGGCCGTACCGAGTCCATCTGGAATGAGCTGAATGTTATCGGCGTGACCGAGGGTATCTACAACGACACCGTAGCTATATCCAAGGCCAGCCAGTACTACACTCCCGAAATCGTAGCAGCACTTCAGGATTGCTTTATTAATATCATCAACACTGATGAAGGCAAGGCTATCTTTGATGTATACAGCCACACCGGCTACGCCAAGGCCACCGACTCTGATTACGACGGCGCACGCGCTGCCCTCAAGGCTGTTTCCGACTAATTTGATTTGAAACCAAGCGCCCTGCATAAACAGGGCGCTTTTCCCTTAATTGTTTTATACAAGGCATATTTTTAGCATTACTTTATTTTATTAAGATAGAAAGAGTCGCAGCATGATAGAATTCAAGAATGTGTACAAGACTTATCCAAACGGCTTTACGGCACTGAAGAACATAAACCTGCAAATCGAACAGGGCGAGTTTGTGGCCATTATAGGCCTTTCCGGCGCAGGTAAATCCACCATACTGCGCTGCATCAACCGCATGCACGACATCACCAAGGGTGAGCTTACGGTAGACGGTGTGGACGTAGACTCTCTCAGGGGCAAAGAGCTCAGAAGGTACCGCCGCAAGGTAGGTATGATATTCCAGAGCTTTAACCTCGTCTCCCGCAGCACTGCCATAAAGAACGTGCTCACGGCAGATGTGCCCGACATGCCCTTCTTCAAGGTGCTCTTAGGTATATTCTCCAAGGAACAGAAGATGCGCGCGCTGGAAAGCCTCGATAAGGTAGGCATTTTGGATAAGGCCTATACCCGCTGCGACCAGCTGTCCGGCGGGCAGCAGCAGCGCGTTGCGCTTGCGCGTACGCTGAACCAGAACCCGAAGATAATCCTTGCGGACGAACCTGTGGCCTCCCTTGACCCAATTACCGCAAAGCAGGTGATGCAGGACTTTGTGCGCATTAATAAGGAATATAAGATATCCATACTGCTCAACATTCACCATGTGGACCTTGCCCTCAAGTACTGCGACAGGGTAATAGGCATACGCGCCGGCGAGATAGTATTCGACGGTCCTGCCAGTACCATAACTCAGGAGCAGATAGACGAGGTATACAACGGCACAAAGGTTCCCACCATGGGCGAAGGCGAGGGAGAGCTTCCCCGAATAAACAGGGTAGAGGGCTGATGATATGGAAAACGAAAACAGCTCTGCCATCATAAAAGAAACGCTGTATGACAAGGTGTTCAAGCCGCAGAAGATAACTCTTGCCAATGGTCACAGCGTACTGCGCCGCAGGAGCCGCACGCCGCTGATAGTGCTGCTTCTGGCTCTTGCTATATACCTTTCACTGGAGATGACCGGCTTTGACATGGGCATTATCGTCAGCAAGTTCAGCAAGATGCTGGACCTGATGAAGAAGATACTTCAGCCCGACTGGACATTCTTACCAAAGGTGGTATCTCCCCTTATAGATACCATAAAGATGTCCATACTGGGCACTGTAATAGGCTGCCTTCTGGCGCTGCCCGTAGCCATTCTTTCATCAAGCAACATAAACCACAACTTGCCCATAGTGAGCGTTTGCAGGTTCATACTGGCGCTTATCCGCACGCTGCCTACGCTTATCATAGCGCTGGTTTGCGCTCTGATATTCTCCCTCGGAACCTTTTCAGGTACCGTTGCAATAGCTATATTTACCTTTGGCATCGTAGCAAAAATGCTCTTCGAGAGCATAGAGACTATAGACATGGGCCCATTCGAGGCCATGGAGGCACTGGGCGCAAGCAAGTTCCAGGCCTTCTGGTCTGCATGCGTGCCGCAGATACTGCCTGTATATCTCAGTCACAGTCTCTATTGCTTTGAGATGAACGTGCGCGCCTCTGCCATACTGGGTTATGTAGGAGCCGGCGGCTTGGGTATAACCATCAACGAGCGCATAGGCTGGAGAGATTACAACAGCCTTGGCATGGTGCTCCTTTCGCTGTTCGTGGTAGTTGTTGCCATAGACTTCTTCAGCGAATACCTGCGCAGGAAGCTGAGCTGACAGGAGGGGCAATATGGATAAAAAGAAAAAGCTTAACATAGAAGAAATAGAGCAGGCGCTGGACAGGAAGCTTACCGTAGCGGAGGTATACGCCAACAGGCCGCAAAAGTGGATAGCATATACCGCCATAGTGCTTATAATAGTGACGCTGGTGGGCTGGTCCGCTGCCGACATCAAGTTCACAGGTCTTACTACCACAGGTACCGATGTGGCAAAGGGCGTTCTTCACGGTGTGTTCCATCCGGATACCAACCTTATGTTTGGCACCACGGATACAGACGTGCCTTATCTGCTGCTGCAAACTATGGCAATAGCTGTGCTGGGCACGCTGTTCGGAGCCATACTGGCCATACCCTTCGCGTTCTTAGCTTCCTTCAACATCATGCCTAAGCCTGTGGCATATGTGGTTCGCGTGCTGATATTGATGATACGCACCATACCAAGCATAGTATGGGCGCTGATGTGGATACGGGTTACAGGCCCCGGCGCTGCCTGCGGCGTCATAACCCAGTCAATATGCTCCATAGGCATGATATCCAAGATGTATATCACAGCTATAGAGGATCTGGATACTCACATACTGGAGAGCCTGGATGCAATGGGCTGTACTCCCTTCCAGAAGATACGCTACGGCGTTATTCCGCAGCTCACCGCCAGTTTTATCTCCACCACCATATATCGCTTCGATATCAACCTTAAGGACGCAACTACCCTCGGTATTGTCGGCGCAGGTGGTATAGGCGCATCGCTGGTGCAGTGCCTGAATAGCCGCCGCTGGGCCATGGTGGGCGCATTCGTATGGGGACTAATGGTGCTGGTGTTGATAATAGAGCTTATATCTACAAGGATCCGCAGAAAGCTTGCACACGGCGCATAACAACCGCCATGCCCAATGCCCCGGCGCCATCAGCGCAGGGGCATTGCTGGCCAAAGGGATAAACTTCAGCATAAGATGAAAAAACAGCTTACCATATACTATACGAGCGATGTTCACGGGTACTTTTCGCCGATAGATTACGCCAGCGGAAATGAGATACCCTCCGGCCTCGCCAACTGCATAAGCAATTTTGATAAGGGCGGCAACACTCTGATAATAGACGGCGGGGATACCCTGCAGGGCAGCCCATTCACTTATTATCTCTACAATAAGCGCAGGGGCGATGGTTGCCTGCCCGCAGATATAATGAATATGGGCGGGTATGATTTCGTCACACTGGGCAACCACGACTTCAACTACGGCAAAGAAGAGATAGAAAAATATATCTCTGCGCTCGATGCGAGGTGCTTATGCGCCAATATAGGCGGCATAAGGGGCGTTGAAAAGACCGCCATAGTCACACTGCAAAACGGGCTGAGGGTAGGTCTGACGGGCGTTACCACCCATTATGTGAAGCTCTGGGAGAAGCCGGAAAACCTGGCCGGGATAACTGTAACCGATGCATTTATGGCTGCAAAAGAGGCCTATGACGAACTAAAGGCGGCGAAGGCCGACATTACCGTATGCATATACCATGGCGGTTTCGAACGGGATGTTAAGACGGGCAAGGTGTTGTCGGATACCGACGAGAACCAGGGCTGGCGCATTTGTGATGAATTGGGCTTTGATATACTCCTTGCCGGACACCAGCACACGGCGGCAGAAAACATAAGGATAAATGGCACATATACCTGCCAGCCGCCGGATAGGGCGCGGCAGTATATCAAGATGGAAGTGACTGTGGACGGCGAAGTTACGGTGGAACAGCATCTTATGGATGCGGGAAACGTCACGCAGGCCAAGGCCAGGGCGCTGCTCCTTCCGGCAGAAAAACAGGCTGCGGCGTGGTTTGATACGCCCGTGGGGCATCTGGATACGCCGCTGCTGCCCTCCCGCCATATAGATATGGCGGCAAACGGCTCCCTTATAGCCAATTTTTTCAATCAGGTGCAGCTTGAGGCCGCTGGCGCGGACATATCAGCTACCAGCCTGGGCAACAGCGTGAAGGGCATAGGCATGGACATTACAATAAGGGATATAGTATCCACATATGTATTCCCAAACACCCTTAAGACAGTGGAGATATGCCGGGAGCAGCTAAAGAAAGCGCTGGAGCGCAGCGCGGAGTACTTTGCACTGGAAAACGGCGGGCTTGCAGTGAGCGAGAGCTTCTTAAAGCCCATAAAGCAGCACTTCAACTACGACTATATATCAGGCGTCGAAGTGACGGTGGATATCCGCAGGCCGGTAGGAGACAGGGTGGTGTCAATAAAATACAGTGGCGAGGAACTGCCGGAAGAAAAGCGGCTTACCCTGTGCCTCAATAACTACAGGGCTACCGGCGCAGGCGGGTATGACGTGTACAGGGAATGCGATCTGATACGCGAGCAGCCTACAGAGATAGCGGAGCTTATAATCGCTTATGTGGACAGGCATGGAGATATAACGGTTGATAAGACAAAATGGCTTAATGTAATATATTAAAGGATAAGGAGCAATCATGAAAAACAACATATTCAAGGTAGTACTTTTGCAGGCCCTGCCAGCCTCCGGCAAGTCCGAGGTGAGAAACTTCATGGCCCATATGGAGCCCGGAAGGCTGCAGGAGGAATTCCATATCGGCGAAAACCTTCAGCTGGACGACTTTCCCTATGTTCATATGATGCGGCGCATAGACAATGAGCTGCAGGCCATGGGGCAGGAGCGGGTATTTTACCCCGGTGAAGAGCCCTTCAAGGACGGACGAGATTGGGGCACTTTGTGTAACCTGCTCAATGAGGACTATCACGACCTTATGAACCGCAATGTTATAAATACCGACTCCGCCGCAAGGCTGCTGTTCGACAGGTTCGACCGGGCAGGTCTTGCCGCCGGCATAAAGCCCAGAATGGGCCTTCTCAAGGAAGAGATACGTGACAAATTGGCAGGCATACTGGAAAAAGAGGCCCGGACGATGCTGGACGAGAAGCATGCGGGTTATCCGGAGAGCTTCGAGAATAAAACAATCATAATAGAATGCGCCCGCGGTGGCCCGGACGGCGCTTCCATGCCCCTTACAGGTACCTTTGGCTATCAGTATTCTCTGCCTATGTTCTGTCCCGAAATACTGGAAAATGCCGTTATACTCTATATCTGGGTAACTCCCGAGGAGTCCCGCCGCAAGAACGCGGACAGGGAGGATCCAAATGATCCCGGTTCCAACCTGCATCACGGAGTGCCCATGGCGGTAATGCTTGGGGACTATGGCTGTGATGATATGGAGTATCTCATAAAGAACGCCGATGTGGAGAACACTGTCACCGTAAAGGCTCATGGCACTACCTACCATGTACCTATAGGAGTGTTCGACAACAGAGTGGATAAGACTTCTTTCCTGCGCAGCGAGCCGGATAAGTGGGATAAGGATAAGGTTGCGGACGTGACCAAGGCTATAAGGCAGGCCACCGACACCATGTTCAGCCACTACAGCCGTTGATCCGGGAAACAATAAATGGCAGATGCTTTGAATGGCTCCCCGGCCGTGCTGTAGGCACAAGGGAGCCATGTAAACATCGAAAAAGCAGCTCAATGCCACTTTTTCGACAGACTGAAAAAAGGGAGCGAACGCTCCCTTTTCTTATGCTGATTTTAGTTGAAGTATCTCTTCAGCAGGCCCTCGAAAGCCTTGCCGTGGCGGGCTTCGTCTCGAGCCATTTCATGAACAGTGTCATGGATAGCGTCAAGATTGAGCTCCTTGGCGCGCTTTGCCAGCATGAACTTGCCTTCGGTGGCGCCGTTTTCGGCTTCTACGCGCATCTCAAGGTTTTTCTTGGTGCTGTCGGTGATAACTTCGCCCAAAAGCTCTGCAAACTTGGCGGCGTGCTCTGCTTCTTCATAGGCGGCCTTTTCCCAGTAGAGACCGATCTCGGGATAGCCCTCGCGATGGGCTACGCGGGCCATGGCAAGATACATACCTACTTCGGTGCATTCGCCGGTGAAGTTGGCGCGGAGACCTTCGATGATCTCGGGATCTACGCCCTTGGCAACGCCTACTACGTGCTCGGCGGCCCAGCTCAGCTTGGTCTCGTCAACGGCAACAAACTTTTCGGCGCCGGCTTTGCAGGTGGGGCAGAATTCGGGGGCGGCATCGCCCTCGTGAACATAACCACAAATGGTGCAGCGGAATTTCATAATCAATCCTCCTGATATATTTTTTTACAGTATTGGCTGTAATGCCGATACAGGGATGCGCAGCGGACAAATAGTCATATTACGCACTATATAAATACTACATTTTTATTTGCGATTTGGCAAGGTGCGGCAAAAGATTTTGCATAAATAAATGGCGCGATTTCGGACCCCCGGTGTGATGGCGGCGGCACAAAATACTTTACGCAGCCGTTGAACTTGGCGGCGCAAAATGAGATAATACGCTTATATCTATATTCAGAGGTTTTAGATGGACCTGACGGTATCCACATTTGCATTAATAGGTTTTGCGTCTTTTCTCGGGGTATTCGTTCAGCGGGTAAGCGGCTTCGGATACGGCGTGATAGTTATGATGTTTTATCCGCTGATATTGGGATTTGGCGAATCTACAGCCCTTTCCGGAATTGGCTCGCTGGTTGCTTCCTGCGTGGTGGCTTATACTATGAGGGGCAGCCAGAGCATGAAAAAAGTTATACTGCCGCTTATACCCTATTGTATCATAAGCTGCTTTGCGGTGGTGTTCGTAAAGAACGCAGCCCCAAGCCTTCTCATGCTGCTGCTTGGAATAGCGCTCTGCGCCATGAGTATATACTTCACCTTCTTCAGCGGACGGATAAGCATAAAGGCAAACACTAAAAACGCCATGATATCCGGCAGCATAGGCGGCGTTTTGTCGGGAATGTTCTCCATGGGCGGGCCGCCAATGGTGGTATACTTTCTCAGCTGCAGCCATTCAAAGGACGAATATCTGGTCAACATACAATATTTCTTCGTTATATCCAACGCTGTTACCACCGTGGGACGCATGGCGAACGGTTTTATCACCGAAAAGGTGCTGTGGCTGATGATACCCAACATTGCCGCCATGCTGCTTGCCAACTATATTGGCGGCAAGGTATATAATAAGATAAGCGTGGATGCGTTGCGCAAGGTGATATACGGCGTGGTGGGTTTCTGCGGAGCGCTCACCATACTGCGGGCTACGGTATTGGCCTGATTCTCTCACGCAAACCAATCTCCCAAAAGCGGAATAACGCAATATAACAGCCATAAATCCGGAGAAACTTTGGGGCAAGGCTATTGGGAACAGGGCGGAAGCCCGTTGCCTTGTATGTGCGTATGTATGCGGATATGGCGGACGGAGGAGTTTGATATCCCGTATGGAAAGCGCTTTTCCAGTTGGCTGCCGCCGCATTTCAGGCCCATAGTGGATAAGACAAATAATATTGTCCTAAAGGAATACATGGTGTCCACCACAAGATCCGCCTATAAGGTCATGGTACTGTGGCCGGTCCTTGCCGCAATAGCCGTACTGTATTTTGCAAAGGCGCTGAACCATACCGCCATGTTTATGATAACTGCGGCATTCTTGGTATGCGATCTAACTTGCGTATTGCTATGGTGTCCTTTAAGGCTGCTGATTAAGGCCCGCTGCTGCATCACCAAGAACTTTTACTCATGGAGCTTGTTCTTCATGGCGCTGCTGGTATGGGAACTGTATATACTGATGTACTCGGAGAGATTCTGGGAGTATTCGAACGAGACCCCGGAATGCTCGAACTGCACGAATAAGCTATATACCCAGTATTGCCGTAAGCTTACCTAGTAAGGGAAATACGCATAATAATAAAGCCGGAACTTAAGCGGGGTGTTCGTAAGACAGTTAAATTCCGAAATCTGAAATTCGGTTTTCATACTGCTGTGCCTTGTGTTGTAGCTGGGCAAGCCGCTGTTCACAGGCGGCTCTCTCCGCTTCCAGTTAGGATAGAGGTTTCTGTTTTGGCATTTTTTGAATGACCTCCTTAAAGATTTGAATATAAAATGACCGCCAGCATTTACTGACGGTCAGACTCACAATATAAAAACTTGATTAGCGGGAATGGTTTGTAAAACCGTTTCTGCTGACCAAGTCTGCAAAGATAGCCGCTTTCGCGGCGCAAGGGGGCGCGGGTCTCCAGTGGAGACCTCAAAGCGTGAAACGCTTTGAAGCGCTGACCGAGCCGGCAGGCGAGATCAGCCCCTTGTTCGGAACGAAGTGACGCAAAACAGCCCGGACTTCAGGTGCCCGGGCTGTTCAGTCTCACCCAGCGCACATACGGGGGCTACCCCGTATAGAAGTGCGCCCTCAGTATAATTACTAAGGGAACAGGAACGCTCTTTCGAGGGAATCTTGAATCCGTTTTCTATTCCTTTTCATAAGGCTCCCAACGTAACATCCATATTCATGAAATTGCGCTATAATTGAAATCAAACAGGAGCATGAACGGGTGCGCCCTTGGGAGGGCAGCAATTTCCGCTGCCCCATGCCTGATGTATAGTCTGTTCATTCTTTCGGCTGCGTTTCATGATTTGGCTGGTTTGGAGCTTTTTTGCTAATCCTGTATTACACGCCAGGCTGTGCCGCACCGAATTGGAAGGACATCCTGTAATAACCGTAGGAAAGAAGGATTGCTGCGGCACATGGTGTAATACCTCCTTTTTGATTTCACGCTTATCATACTATGCAGGCTCTTGAAAAGTCCTGTAAGAATACAAGGAATCTTTGCGTATCTATTCGCACGCAGCTAATCCATATTGAATCAATTTGGCAGCTATTCATATCGTACTGTAATGATTATGCTCTTTTCCTTTGATATTCCCGATACATCATGGGGACCAATATGATGGACAGCATCAGATATAGCGGAATACTGACATCTAAAGTACGGAAAACCTTACCAAAGACGGTGAGAATTTTGAAGGAGCCCAGATTCTGATAGAGTTCCAGCAAATGGGACGGCATGAGCCCTGAAATTTTACTCAACCAACCCGGAATTCCTTCCAGAAATGCCGGCAGAAAAACCAGGATAAAGGGTGTGGTCACTGCAAAAACGGCAGACTTGGTTTTCGCAGAGATCCACATGGTCAGCAACGCCAGGAAAAGGTTGCCGATGTAGCCGGATACGAGAGCCAGCATCCAGGCTTGCCACATATTAAGATTATAGATACTTTTCCAGAGCAGCCACTGGATAACGCAGTTTCCGCCCTCGAAGCCGAGATAGCAAAGGGTAAACAGGCTATAGATCAGCATGGCTCCCCAGTACAGGACCGTCACCAGCAGAAAACCCGCCTTGATCTTGGCAGAGGTAGCTTTATTCCTGCCACAAAGGGTGGAAAAATACATCGCATCCGCTTTCCATTTGAATTCGTTAGAGAAGATGCCAGCCAACAGAAAACCCAGAATCAAAATTCCCAGTGAGGGAATATATCCGGCGTTTTCCAGAAGCTGATGCCAGCCTTCGTGGTATGTAAAATAGAATGGTGTCTGTAATTGCCTATACTGCCCAATAATGTACTGCTTTTCCGGTTCAGAATACATGGAGTAGCCCGCGTCCGTTTCGTCATACAGCCAATCGGTCAGCAGCTTTTCTCGGTTCGCGTAAAACGCATCTACATCGATGGAAGTCATTCTGTCAGCGGTGTAATAATCGTACTTCCGAAAATCATCAGCATAGGAATGATTCACCATTTCCCGGATGGGCATAAAGCCCTGTTTCCAGCTATACGCAATATCGCGTTGCTGCACACTATCTGAATTTGCTTCCGGTGTCGCATTGATTCTCTGGTTTTCCTGAATCACTCTGGTCAACGTTTCCTGGTCTACCCAACCTTCCCATTCCTTCTGGGCATCACGCAAGTTTTGAACGGCAGTTAGCCCATATTCACTTTTTCCCTGCTCGTTGACCCACTTTACCTCGATATTCGTTGCGCCTGTGGATGATAACCAACAGGACAGGGCCAAAACAGCAATATAAAGTATCAGGGCGATCTTACCGCCAACGGAACCAAACACCTTTTTCAGTTCATACCGTACCATCGCTATCACCTGTCCTTTCTCCGAAATAGCAGAGGAAAACATCCTCCAAAGTTGGTTCCGCCCTGACGGCATCTTCTGCGGGTCGTCCCTTGGAAACGATTCGCAGCTCCGCGCCGCCGGGAATAGTCTTCACATTTGCAACTTTGTATGCCTTCAGACAGGCGTCGATCTTGCTTTTTGGCACAGTACAGTTCCAAACTGGTTCCGGTATGGAGTCAATGAGCTCCTCAGCCGTACCGGAAATGGCAAGGCAGCCGTCCTTTATCAGCAGAATGTCATCCGCGATATACTCAATATCCGAAACGATATGGGTGGACAGCAGTACAATTCGGTCCTCCGAAAGTTCGCTGATCAGATTCCGAAAACGGATCCGCTCGCCGGGGTCCAGACCGGCGGTAGGCTCGTCCAGAATTAGAATTTTGGGGTCGTTCAGCATGGCCTGGGCAATGCCTGCCCGGCGCTTCATGCCGCCAGAGAGGGTTTTCATTTTCTTGTACTGGGCTTTCACCAGACCAACCTGCTTCAGCAGTTCCTTGACCCGCTGCTTTGCCACCGCAGGGCGGATCCCTTTGAGGTTGGCAATGTACATCAGGTAGTCGTAGATGGAAAAGTCGGGATAGTACCCAAAATCCTGAGGAAGATATCCCAACAGATTCCGGTATCTGCCATCCATGGCAAAAATATCTTCTCCATCCCAGGTGATGCAGCCGGATGTGGGTTTCATCAAGGTGGTCAGCATCCGCATCAGGGTGGTTTTACCAGCACCGTTGACGCCAAGCAGACCATAGACACCGCAGCTTAATTCATAGCTGAAATGGTCAACGGCTTTGAAGCCGCCAAATTCTTTTGTTAAGTTGGTAATTTTCAAATCCATAAAGGTTTCACCTCCAGAATGCTTTGCCATTCCCTCTGCCCACGATAGATGGTATATCCCATGAAGAAAACGGATGCAGCCAGCAAAGATACCCACACAGGAACAGAAATGGCAAGGAAAACAGCATCATTTAGAATGAGCATTGACCAGACTCCAGCCCAGAGGACACACAGGAGCAGGGAAAGCGCCTGAGAATTGATCCGCTTGCTGTAAAGGGTTCGGAAGCAGATACAGCAGGTCAAATTAAAGGGGAGCAGAAACTGCGTGAGCATTTCCCAGAGCGTCATTCTGGTCAGCAGGGATGCTCCGGCATAGAACGCTGACAGCAGCGCCACATCCACCCCGGCAAAGAGGGTCAGCCGTGCCGCATAGATGGAACGAAGGGTGTAAAATGTTGTACATTCGACCTCCAAGGCATCGAAACTCCGGTTTTTCCAGATTTCCGGATAAATCAGAATGACAAACAGCGGTCCGGTAAGCCCAAGAATGCGGCGCGTAATGAAATCAGTTTCTGTATTGTGCAGCAGGAAACAGACAAAGGCAAGCAGCAGTCCCTGCATCAGCCACCAACGTTTCTTGATATATTTGCTTTGATGATACAGAAATTCCATGTGGGATACGGTTCGTTCCGATTCCCCGGCAAGAAACGCTTTCTTGGAAACATCGATGGTTTTCTGAACTTTGGATTCATTACAGATAACATCAAAACGAAAGAGCTCCTTCATTCAAAATCCTCCTTCCCTAAATAAATCGCCAGTAATTCTTTTGCACGTTTGATCCGGTACTTCACCAGTGGCAGACCGATACCCAAAATTCTGGCAATGTCCTTTTGCCTGACTTCCTGAAAGAAATACAGGATGGTTACTTCCTGCAGTTCCTGTGGAAGACGTTCCAGAGCCATATGGACGTCCATCCGCAAATCCAGGGATTCCATCAGGCGGGCTGGGTGTTCCGGGAGTTCCTCCATTGGCAGTTCTTCCGGCTTTCTGTAATAATCCCGGCACAGATTGCCTGAAATCACATACAGGTAATTCGCAGCCTTCCCATAGTGCTGATACTGATAGAGAGTGCGGAAAAACCGGGCAAAGGTTTCCTGGGTCAGATCTTCCGCGAAACCGGAATCTTTGATATGTAGGTGACAGTATCTCAAAATCTTTGGGTAGAACTTGCGCACAAAGGATTCGATGGCCTGATCATCGCCATTTTGCATCCTGCGCATGAGCAGGAAATCGCCGTCCATGTTTTTCCTCCTCTCCTGTAGAATAAAAGCGCTTTCACTTAGTATAACGAAGCAGAACGGCAAAAAGATAGTCAGAGATGAAAAATTTCCCGGATGCAGATTTATTTACTCCGCATCTAATGTAACCAAAATTGCATAATATATCCATTCTTTCTAATTGTGGGCAAAAAAATAAGCGATACTCAGCCAAAAGTGACCAAGTATCGCTTATTTTCGTGTTACCAACCCTGCAAGATAGATGCCGTAATAAACAATTCATCGAATTACTGTATTACGGACACCCGCTTCTCCGGCGGCTTTTTGCGTATGTTATTGTGAGGTCTGCTGGGGAGTTTGGGATGGCTCGGATACCGGCGTGGGCTCAGGGGCGGGGGCAGGCGTTTGCCGGGCAGCTTCGGAGGATGTATCCGAAGCCGCCTCTTTTTTAGGGCCAACGTGTACTATGCCGGATATGGAGCGGTATGTATCCTCGGTTACCAGCTCCTTGTTTATAAGTTCTCCGTCGGCTGAGTAATACAGCTTGTATGTTTCAGAAACGCTGCCACGGCGTGCCTTGCGTACGGTTTCTCTTTCCCCGGGGGCAAGGGAGGGATCGTATACCGTTTCCGTGCCGGGCGAGGAAAGGGTGCCGGTCTTTTTTGAAGTTACATCTATGCGAACGCCGTTTTCAAGGGCTCTGCCGTATATTCTTACCGTAACGGTCTTTTCCACCGTATCCACGGCTGCGGATATGGTGATAGGGGATGGGCCGGAATTCACGAACCTCAGATTGGGTCCGCCGGTGGATATAGTAGCGTCCCTGCCTATGTCCACATACCCCAGAGGCCAGGAGTGATGATGCCGCTCGGTGATTTCAAGATCCGCCATAAGCGCCGCATTGTACAGCGTGGTGGACACCTGGCATACTCCTCCGCCGTATTCCTGAACGTAGGCGCCGTCCCTTATACCTGTGGCTGTTTTCCAGCCGTTTTCCTTAGTACGGTCTCCCAGGGCGGCATTGGTGTTGAATTCCTCCCCGGGGGCGATGGTTTTGCCGTTTATGAGGGATGCGGCCTTTTTTATATTGAATACACGGTTTGCCCTGCCGTATGTGCTGCCGGCGAAGGATGTGGTAAATTCGGATATAAGGACGGTGTCCTGACGGGCCATGTCAGCGGTATACTTGGCGGGCACGGGGGAGGTTACCGCCGCAATGGAGCCGCCTTTTCCGACGGATATAAGCTCTGCCATGCTGTCCGCAAGGTGATCCATATCCAGCACGCGTCCGTCCTTGTGGTCGGTATAGATGAACCCTTTTTCGGCATCGTAGGAGACGGTGGCGTCTGTGGGTTCATACTGCAGTTCGCCTGATAGCTGTTCCAGCGCCTGTTTAAGCTGCTCAAGGTCGGCGCCCATGGTGGTATATAGCTGGCGGGGCGGTATGCCGGAGGGCCAGTGCTTTTTAAGGGAAAGGGCTTCCATGACCGTTTCTCTGGTGTCAAAGCTTATGGGCAGCAGGGCGGCGTTTATATCCAGGCTGTCTTCACCGGCAGTTATGGTATAATACAGCCCCTTTAACGTTTCGGTATGGGCCGCCTCCACTGCGGCTACCGCTCCGGCTGGGGTCATGCCGGATACGTCCACGTTGTCGATAAGTATGCACTCTCCCAATGTTGCACCGGAGCTTTCCGCTTCCTCAATTCCGGAGTATTCTTTTGCGCAGCCTGCCAGCATAATGGCGCACAGCAGGATGAGCAGACATACAGCAGTATTTTTCATAGGCAAATATCCTCATTTTTTTCTTTTGTTGCAGTAGTATCTGCAGTAAAAATCAAAAAAATGCAGCGGGAAAGTGTTAAAAATTACAATGTATACAAAGTATGCTGAATACGCTTGAAAATAATTGTATTTTAGTATACAATTATACATAGCAAGGCGAAGTACTTGTAACAGGAGGAAAAGCAACGTGTTTTTTGAAGCGGGCGATAAGCAGTCACTTACATCAAAGGTATATGACCATATTAGAAACGGTATACTGGACGGCAGCTACAAGGACGGAGATTATCTTGTGGAGACCCGCCTCGCAGAGAAGCTGCAGGTGAGCCGTACGCCCATAAGAGAAGCGCTTAAGCAGCTTGAGCTGGAGGGACTTGTGCTTTCCATGCCCAACAGGGGCGTGGTGGTGCAGGCGATATCCGAAAACGACATTGACGATATTTACATTATTCGCCAAATGCTGGAAGGTCTTGCGGCATACTGGGCAGCACAGCGCAGAACGCAGGAACAGCTTGATGCCCTTGCTGAAAAGGTGGACCTTATGGACTTTTATACCGGCAGGGGCGGCGCGGCGCAGCTTTCCAGGCTGGATAACGAGTTTCACGAACTTATTTACAGGGCTTGCGCCAGCAGAATGCTCAGTCATATTCTGGCATCGCTGCACCAGAATACCCGCAGGGCACGTACCAGCAGCCTTACCATACCCAGCCGGCCCAATGATTCATTAAAAGAACACAGGGCTGTATTCGCCGCCATAGAGGCGGGAGACCCTGAAGCTGCGAAGGATGCAATGGAAAAGCACGTAAAGAATGCCCACAGCGCCACTATGTAGTATTATACAGGGAGATGCCACGCATCCCCTTTTTTTGTATGGCGATATTACCTTATGAGGAGGAAGCATGGCTCGTATTGAATGCAAAGGCGAAGTATATTCCGCAGGAGGTCCGGGCCTGTTCCTGCTGGGCAGGGCGGAGGAGGCAGCACAAAAGCTGCTTCAGACCCACAGCGGCAAAGTAAGGCTCATATACCTTGACCCGCCATTTGGAACGGGTGATACGTTTGCCATAAAGACAGGCACAAAGGGAAATAGCATTAAAGTGCCTGCCTATGCGGATAACCTTTCCCATGATAGATATATGGAAATGATGGGAAATGTGTTGTCCCTGAGCAAAGAGCTTCTTGCCGGCGACGGCACGCTGTATCTTCATGTGGATTACAGAATGGCGGCATATCTTAAGCTTATGCTGGACGATATATTCGGCAAAAAGAACTTTGTAAACGAAATAATATGGGCGTATAAATCCGGCGGACGGGCCACAAAGCATTTTTCAAGAAAGCATGACAATATCCTTGTATACCGCAAGGGGGCAAGCAACTACTTTGACATGGTATCTGTGGGCATTCCCCGTGGACCTGAGCGCCGTAACCACATGAAGCGGCAGGTGGATGAGCAGGGGCGGGTGTATTATTCCGTTCGCTCCGGCGGCAAGGTGTATAAATACTATGAGGACTCGCTTGTGTTCCCAAGCGACGTGTGGACGGATATAGAGCATCTTCATCAGCGGGACCCCGAGCGCACGGGATACAGCACCCAAAAGCCCGAGGCACTGCTGAAAAGGATAATACTGGCATCCTCCGCCGAGGGAGATATCGTTGCGGACCTGTTTTCCGGCAGCGGAACCACGGCTGCCGCAGCGGCAATGCTGGGCCGCAGGTGGATAGCGGCGGATGCTTCCCAGGCGGCGCTGATGACATTGAGAAAACGCCTGCTGGAATGCCACAGTGATACCTCCATGTTTTCCGAGGATTACCATATGGAGATAGAATACATATCCCAGCCGGATTGGGGCAAAAAGCCGGATATTACCGTGGAGCGCAGCAAGGACGGCTTTGTGGTATGCCCGAATGAAGCATTGTCCTATCTGGCTGCGGGTCATATTGAGGGGGATATATTCGTGGCGGATTCCTATGATACCGTCCCTGCTCCGGGGAAAAAGCTTTCGGTAAAGGGCGGAGGGCTAACCTTGCTCGTATCCGATCTTTACGGAAATATATCCATTTGGGATTACTGATATGACAGGCGAAGCTCTGCTGTTTTTTGATAAAATGCCGGACAGCCTGCCCATATATTCCGCCCTGGAACAAAGGCTGCTGAACACTTATCCCGATATGACCGTTAAAACTCAGAAAACCCAGATATCATTTTACGATGGCTTTTGTTTTGGCTGCGCCTCCCTGCCTCGCAAGGGAAAGGGACTATTGGTCACATTTGGATTGCCATTCAGGTTGGACGGCGACAGGATATATGTTGCCACTGAGCCGTATCCCGGCAGGTGGACGCACCATGTTATCGTTAAGGATACTCACGAGATAGATGCGGAGCTGCTGAGCTGGATGGATATGGCGCACGAATTTGCCCTGCGCAAGGGGAAGAAGAAATAAGCATAATAAAAATGCCGCCTGCAAGGCGGCATTTTAACGTACTTATTATTGTTATTTTACGCAGTGGGTTTGGGCAGACTGGGATCGCCTGTGCCTATGGTTATCTTGCCCTGTACTGCACGATAGCTGTCCTCATAGAGGAATTCGGAGCTGTCCAGCGTGCCGTTGATGTACTTATCCCTGTATACATCGGACTTGTAGCCTTTCCGGGAGGTAACGGTGTTTTCCTTATAGCCCATGGGCCATTCGGGGTTTTCCTCGGTTACGGTTTCGGCGGGTTCGATGGTTTCGGTAACTTCGCCACGGGTCTTGTAGGTAATGCCCTCGGGAAGGGGTTCGCCGTAGATGTAAATGGTCATGGTATAGGCGCTCTGGTCGCAGTAAGCGAAAATATATAGGGGAGCGCCGGTGTTGTTGATAAAGTTCAGGCTTTTGCCGCTGTCAACCGTGCCGGTAACGGTGGAATCAAGGCCAATATCGGCGTAACTGGAGGGCCAGGAGTGATGGTAACGCTCGGTTATCTCTATCTCGCTGCCGCAGCAGAGAAGAGCGTTGTACAGTGTGGTGGAAACCTGGCAGATGCCGCCGCCTGCCTGCATTTCGTAGGTGTTGCCGTTTACTATGCCGGGGGCAAGGGGCCAGCCGCCGCTTTCTGTGCGGGGGCCGATGAAGCCGTTGAAATTGAATTCTTCGCCGACCTGTACTACGCAGCCGTTGAGAAGGGTGGCTGCCTTTTGAATATTGCCTACGCGGTTTGCGTTGCGGGAGCTGGAGCTGCCGCCGAATTCGGTTTGCCATGTGGAGCGCAGCTTGGTGTTCTCCTTAAGCCAGTCCATGGAATGGGAGGGAGCCTGAGTAACCAGCTCGGGCTTCAGCAGGGCCTGATAATTGCCTGCGGCCATGGCGTCGGTGATGGCGGTGAGCAGAGCTTCCTGGTCCAGCACGTGGCCGTCCACGCCTTCGTAATAGTTGAACGCGGGAGTTGCGGACCATATATTGGCCTCGGCAAAGGGCTCAACGGCAGGCGTATCCACAGCAGCCGCAATATCGGCTATCTCCTCTTTAAGGAGGGTCGCGTCCGGGGATAATGTAACGGCGAATTCTTTGCCGTTTTCCTTCAGCTCTTTTTTTGCCTTGCTGTTTACGGCGGCGGTGTCGCCCCGGCCAAACAGCATTGCTTCGGCAAGAACGTATTCAAGGTCGGTGGATACTTTCATATCTGCTCCTGTGAAGAGCCACAGGCTGGAGCCGCAGGATACGCCGATGTTTACGCTCTTCGCGGTCTCTTCCAGCATGGGGAATATGGCGCTGCGGGCTTCATCCAGCGTCATGCCGGATACGTTTTTGCCGTTTATGACTATGCCGCTCAGGTAAGTGCCTTCGTCAAGGTAGGAGCGGAGCTTCTTTTCGCTGGGTATATGGGTATATCTGAGGCGCAGAAAAAATACTGCGGCAAGAGCCGCGATAAGTATTGCCGCCAATGCAAAAAGCCTGCGGTTCAGCGCCCTGTAAGGATTCTTCTTTTTTCTTCTGCGGCTGCCGGTCTGCATATCTGCCGAGGTGTCGGCGGACACGGGGCGGCTGCTGCGGCTGCGGTTTCTTGTATCCATTAAATTATCTCCGTAAGTGCATATTACAACTAATACATTATACCTGAATGTTTGCCGGGTATCAACATCTTTTCAGGGCTTTTTCCTCTGGCAAAATTATCCGGCGAAAGAATGGCAAAAGTGCCATGGGCATTATACAACAAAATGGTCTGGCGGGTACGCCGTTTACAAATTCACCTAATATTGTTTACAAAATAGTGCGCTTGTGGTAAACGGGTATGGATAGTATAATATTAAGGTATACTGGAATTGATATGCCTTTTAGGTATAACGACATATAAAAGAAAGAAACAGAAAGGAAGACCATAATTTGGCATCTAAAAAACTTAAAATAATCCCCCTTGGGGGCGTAGGGGAAATAGGAAAGAACATGACCGTAATAGAATACGGCAACGATATCATCATAGTGGACTGCGGCCTCGCTTTTCCGGATGACGATATGCCTGGCATTGACGTTGTAATCCCGGACATGACCTACCTTGAAAAGAACGCCCAGAACATCCGCGGCATACTCATAACCCACGGGCATGAGGACCACATAGGCGCAGTGCCCTACGCTTTGCAGAAGCTGCACGCGCCGCTGTACGCGACAAAGCTTACCATCGCCCTTATTGAGCAGAAGCTCACCGAGATAAAGGTGGATAAGGCGGACCTTAACTGCGTAAGCCCCGGGGATACCATTCGCCTGGGATGCTTCAGCGTGGAATTCATAAAGACCAGCCACTCCATAGCCGGCGCCTGCGCCCTCGCTATAAATACTCCCGTTGGTACCGTTATACACACCGGCGACTTTAAGGTGGACTATACCCCCATCGACGGAGAGCCCATCGACATCGCCCGCCTTGCATATTACGGTTCCCGTGGCGTGCTGGCCCTTATGAGCGACAGCACAAACGTTGAACACGACGGCCATACCCCATCCGAAAGGGGCATAGGCAAAACATTTGAACATTATTTCGACAAGGCCAAGGGCAGGGTGATAGTTGCCACCTTTGCCTCGAATATATACCGCATACAGCAAATAGCGGATGTGGCAATATCCTTTGGCAGGATGATATGCTTCCAGGGCCGCAGCATGGTAAAGATCGCAGAGATAGCGAGGGATCTTGGCTATCTGCAGCTGCCGGACGAGAGCATAGTTGACGTAAACCAGCTTAAAAAGCTTCGGGACGACCAGATCTGCGTAATAACCACCGGCTCACAGGGCGAGCCCATGAGCGGACTTTTCCGCATGGCAAACTCCTCTCACAGGGTAAACGTGGGCAAGGGAGATATGGTGATAATATCCGCCTCATCCATACCCGGCAACGAAAAGAGCGTTGCAAAGGTGATAAACCAGCTCTATCAGCATGGCGCAAGGGTAATATACGACCACATGGCGGATGTTCACGTTTCCGGACACGCCTGCAAGGAAGAGCTTAAGCTGATGCTTACCCTTGTTAAACCCAGGTTCTTCATACCTGTTCACGGCGAGGTGCGCCATCTTTATCAGCATGCGGAGCTTGCGGAGGAGCTGGGCATATCCAATGAGAATATCTTCATTACCGAAATTGGCGATGTGGTTGAGCTTACCCGAAACAGGGGCCGCATGGCGGGCAGCGTTACAGCGGGCAGCGTAATGGTGGATGGCAGCGGCATAGGCGATATAGGCAACGTGGTGCTGAGGGATAGGAAGCTGCTGTCCGAAGACGGCATATTCACCGCCGTTATAACGCTGAACCGGCAGACCGGCGCAATGCTTGCGGCGCCCGAGATACTTTCCCGCGGCTTTGTTTACGAGAAAAACTCAGAGGAGCTGCTCAAGGAGGCCCGTGAGCTGGTAAGCTCAAAGGCGACCCAGTTTGAAAAGAACCACAAGAGCAACTGGTCTTCAATAAAGAACGACATACGCAACAGCCTGAAGAATTACCTTTACGAGCAGACCAGGCGCAGGCCTATGGTGCTGCCAATAATAATCGAAATATAAAATACACAGGGAGGCACGGCTATGGTATACGACAAGGCGAACGAGCTGGCAAGGCTCATAAAGGACAGCGAGGAATACAGGGAATTTAAGACCACCAGGGAAAAGGCCTATGAAAACAAGACCACGGCGTCATTGATAAAGGAATACCACAAACTGCAGATATCCGCACAGGCCGCTATGGTAACCGGCAACAAGGATGATGAATCCCTGCAGAGGCTTCAGAAGGTAGGCGAGCTGCTTCAGATGAATCACGACGCCTCTGCTTTCCTTATGGCGGAATACAGGCTTAACCGTATGGTGAGCGATATTTACAAGATACTTGCCGAGGCCATAGACGTGGATCTGGGTATGCTGGAGGAATAAATGGAAAACACCGAAAACAGCCGGGAAAACCAGGCTGCGGAAAAGCTCAGCGCCGCAAGGCAAAAAAAATACAGGCGCAGAAAGCTCATGCGGGTGCTGCGTCCTGTGCTGATTTACGGCATCAGCATAGCCATATGCTTCTTTATTGCCAGAGCGGCCATTGACTATGCTCTGGATGAATACGTGCGCCCTGTGGATAGCTCCGACGCTACGCCCATTACCGTTACCATAGAAAAGGGCAGCGGCGCCTCCACCATTGCCAAACTTCTTTACGAGGCGGGCGGCGAGGGCAACGTGGGCCTTATAAAGAGCAAGGCCGCATTCAAGATATATGTTGACTTTACAGGCAAATCCAGCACTCTTAAGGCGGGCACATATGTGCTCAGCCGCAATATGGACATTGCCCAGATGGTGGATATAATCTGCACCGGCAACCCCGCAAGGCAGACAGTGAAGTTCACCATACCCGAGGGCATGGAAATAGCGGACATTGCGGACAGGCTGGTTGAGCTCGGGGTGCTTGAAAGCAAGGACGAATTCCTCTCTCTCTGCGAAACCGGCGAATCCTTCGCTGAGTACAGCTTTATAAACGCCATACTGCAAAGTGAAGATGCGGGAGACAGGCGGTATGCACTCGAAGGGTATCTCTTCCCGGATACATACGAGGTGTATGTCGGCGCTTCCGCAAAGAGCATAATCGCCAAGATGCTCATAAGGTTCAATGAGGTATTTAACGACGAATATATGGCCCGTGCACAGGAACTGAATATGTCCGTGGACGATGTGGTGACCCTTGCCTCCATAATAGAGAGGGAGGCCAAAACCGCGGACTTTGCCAAGGTTTCCGCCGTATTCCACAACCGTATGAACCAGGGGATGCGCCTCCAGAGCGATGCCCCCCTGAAATACATATTCAATACCGAAAACGTACTGGATTTCACCTCCGAGCAGATGGCGGTGGATTCCCCCTACAACACATATAATGTGGACGGTCTGCCCGTTGGCTCAATAGACAACCCCGGCAACAATGCCATATACGCCGCCTTGTATCCCGATGAGGAATACATGGAGGACGGATATCTTTACTTCGTGCTTAAGTCGAGAGATTCCACAGAGCTGGTATTCTCCAAGGATTATGACGACTTCCTGAAGGACAAGGAGGCGTATCAGAACAGCTGATGAGTATAAAGCTTCCGGAACTTCTTGCCCCGGCGGGCAATATGGAGCGGCTGCTGACCGCCATAGACTACGGTGCGGACGCAGTATACCTTGGGGCCCAGAGCATGAGCCTCAGAAACTATGCGGACAACTTTACCCCCGAACAGCTTAAAGAGGGCTGCGACTATGCACATGGTCATGGTGGAAGGGTATATGTGGCCTGCAATGCCTTTGCAAGGGACAATGACCTTAAGGGTCTGCCCGCATTGTTTGAGCAGATACAGAAGGCAGGGGCGGATGCCCTTATAGTAAACGACCCCGGCGTTATACGCCTGGCAAGGCGAACCGTGCCGGATATGCCCCTGCACCTTAGCACACAGGCAAACACACTTAATTCCGAGGCCGCCCTATTTTGGCATGATCAGGGGGTTAAGCGGATAATACTGGCCCGGGAGCTTTCCCTCTGCGAGATAAAGGAAATGCGAAGGGCTCTGCCGGACAGCGTGGAGCTTGAGATGTTTGTCCACGGGGCAATGTGCATATCATACTCCGGCAGATGCTTGCTAAGCAATTACCTAAACGGTAGGGATTCCAACCGGGGCGAGTGCGCCCAGCCCTGCCGCTGGAAGTACGAACTCCGTGAAAAGGGCAGTGATGGCGAATTCTTTACTATGGAGCAGGACGAGGCGGGCACATTTATCATGAATTCCCGTGATCTGTGCCTTATAGAATATCTGCCCGAGGTTATTGACGCAGGCATAATGAGCCTTAAGATAGAGGGCAGGATGAAGTCCATCGCCTATGTGGCAACGGTAGTGAACGCCTATCGCATGGCTCTCGATGAATGCAAACGCAGCATAGAGCTTGGCATACCATACAAGGTGCCGGAGCCGGTCATGAATGAGCTGGAGCTTGCCTCCCATCGCCCATACACCACAGGCTTTGCCCTTGGCGCGCCGGGTGCTGCGGGCCAGGAAACAAAGAGCGGAGGCTATATTTCAGACGGAGCCATCGCCGCTGTGGTTCTGGAGCAAAAGGAGGG
This sequence comes from Clostridia bacterium, assembly GCA_016292635.1. Lineage (GTDB taxonomy): Bacteria > Bacillota > Clostridia > Christensenellales > CAG-138 > SFEL01. Next base: position 76,470 of record JAEDIC010000002.1, on the reverse strand, counting down.
CAGGACCCTCGTTTCCCAGCGCAATAAATTTACCGACGGGGAGGAGCTGCATATTCTTTCCCCCGGCGACATCGGCAGAAGCTTTGTTGTATCAGGCATTATCAATATGGAGGGCGAGACCGTGAAAAACGCCCCCCATCCCAAGGAAAGGCTGTATATAGGATGCGACGTGACCCTTAAGGCGGGGGATATACTGAGAAAAAAAACAGAATAGCATAAGGAGGGCATCATATGGTAAACAAAAACTTTACCGTATGAATAGCGATCCGCCTTATACCTGCGCCGGCATTCTTGGCGCTGTATGTGAAAGAAGCAAAGCAGGCCGAAGATGCGGCTATGTCCTATTTAAACAGCGTACGCCTCCATGTGCATATGCGGACAGCGCTGGCTCCCGAAAACCTTTCAGAAGAGGGACTGAAACTTCTGCAGCCATAAAAAGAACGGAATAAGCGAATGGACGCCATCCCACAAGGATGGCTCAGGTTGTCGAAAAAGTGGCATCATGCCACTTTTTCGAGGTTTACATGGCTCCCTTGTGCCTGCGGCACGGCCAGGGAGCCATGCAAAGAAAGCCTTGCCGCGCAAGGCTTTTGCGGATTTGCCGCACATGTCGCCAAATCCGATTGAAGCCTCCGCCCCCCCGAACCCCCAAGGGGCTTTTCGACAGGCAGCGCCATCCCGCAAGGATGGCTCTTTTTGTGGGAAAAACCTTGTGAAGCTTGAATTTTTTCGTCTTTTCTGCTATCATTACGCCCGGTGAGTTCGAAACCATCCTCACCAAACCGCGTTTATGCGGGGAAAAAACAAAACTAAGGAGAATAATAAAATGAAAGACCGTTACTCTGTACGCGGCCTTATACAGGGCGGGGCAATAGCCGCGCTGTATGTGGCGCTGACATTCCTTGCGGCCCAGCTTGGCCTGTCTTCCGGTGTCATTCAGCTTAGGCTCAGCGAAGCCCTCTGCATACTGCCTGTGTTCACCCCCGCGGCGGTTCCCGGCCTTGCAATAGGCTGTATGCTTGCAAACGTCCTTACAGGATGCATAGTGTTGGATGTGATGGTAGGCAGCCTTGCAACCCTTATCGGTGCGCTGGGAACGAGGGCGCTTCGAAACAAACCCGTTCTTGCCACATTTTCGCCAATACTTGCAAATACCATAGCCGTGCCCTTTGTGCTGCGCTATGGCTACGGTATGCCGGATGCAATATGGTATATGGCGATTACCGTTGGGGTGGGGGAGATACTTTCAGCGGGAGTGCTGGGCATTATGCTGTATCGGGCTATCAAAAAAAGGTCGGCTCAGCTTTTTGGCCAGCATGAGTGATTGACCGGGACGAAAAAAAGCTGTATCATTGATATGACCACAACCGAATAACACATCTTTGGGTTCCGCCGTTTTTCGGCGGTCAACAGGGGAATGGAAGTGAGATTCTTCCGCGAGGCCGTCACTGTGAAGCCGGGATACATCCCGCAAAGTCAGAATACCTGCCCAAGGAGCCATGCAAAGAGCTGCGGAACCCCGGCCGATTTGTATTATCATGGCAGAAATATCTGCCCGGTCTCTCTTTTTCTTTGCATGGCAAAGTTGTGCGAAAAAAGAAAAGGAGAGATTTTTAATGAAAAACACAAAGAGAACCATCATTGCGATAGTCATCGCAGTACTGCTTATAGCGGCGTTTATCGCCTGTTATGCCGCATTCGGCCCAAAGGCGGAGAATGGGAATAAGAGCATAACCGTTTTGGTGATACACGGGGACGGCAGCGAGGCAGAGTTCTATATTGCCACAGACAGTGAAAACCTTAGGGGCGTACTGGAACAGGAAGAGCTTATTGACGGCGACGACAGCAGCGGAACCATGTTTGTTACGGTTGTTGACGGTGAGGAAGCGGACAGTTCCATTGAGGAGTGGTGGTGCTTTACCATGGACGGCGAGATGCTTATGACCGGCGTTGACGACACCATGATAAGCGATGGGGACAAATACGAGATAACCCTTGTCACCGGCTATGACTGGTAACAGGCTTTCCGCCAGGGAGATGGCGGTGCTGGCAATGCTGGGGGCGCTGATGTTCGCCCTCAAGGCCGCCATGATGGCCCTGCCAAATATACATCCCGTTGCGGTGTTCATAATAGCGGGAACGCTGTATTTTGGATGGCGAATGATGTACGCTGTGGCTGTATACGTTATGCTGGAGGGGCTGATATACGGCTTTGGCATATGGTGGATATCATATCTTTACATATGGCCGTTGCTGGTATGCATAACCATGTTGTTTAAAGGTACGGAAAGCAGGCTGTTCTGGGCAATTGCCGCAGCGGTATTCGGGTTGTGCTTTGGGGCGCTGTGCTCCATCCCCTATCTCTTTGCGGGGGGATGGACGGCGGCGTTTTCATACTGGATAAGCGGCATACCCTTTGACCTTATACACTGTGCCGGCAACTTTGCTGCGGTGCTGGTATTGCTGCCGGCGTTGAAAAGGGCGATAGAAGCATCCTGCGAAAGAATAAAAACATAGCGAAACCAGGAAACGGCAAACGCCCGTTTTTGCCGGCTTTTTGACCGTTGAGGCCAAGTGGGGTATATTATTTTAAGGAAGATGGCAGGGGCTGCACTTCGGCATTTTTCGCCAAATTGCCGCATATGCTGATACACCAACGGAAATAACCACAGGAGGTGTACCGGCGCTATGCTGGAGGCAATATTTGAACTTCTCGGCAGTATATTTGCCTTTGCTGGACATATAGGAGGCAATGGGTCTTTTCCGGAGCCCCTTTCGCCCGAAGAAGAGCGGGACTGTCTTGCCCGCCTTGGAGCGGGGGACGCTGAGGCCCGGCGGTTGCTGATTGAGCACAACCTGCGCCTTGTGGCTCATATCGCAAAGAAGTATACCACCTCCCGGCGGGATGCGGACGACGTTATCTCCATAGGGGTAGTGGGGCTTATAAAGGCAGTATCCACATTTAACGCACAGAAGGGGAACACTCTTGCCACATATGCCGCCCGCTGCATAGAAAACGAGATACTCATGTCCCTCAGGGCGGAAAAGAAGCAGGCGGGGGAAGTATCCCTGTCCGACCCCATAGGGATGGATAAGGACGGAAACGAGATATCCCTTTCGGAGGTATTGGGCTCGGATGGGGATGAGGTACATAACGCCGTTGAGCTGAACGTGGCGGGGGAATACTTGCGCAGCGCCATGGAGCGAGTCCTTACAAAGCGGGAGCGGAAGGTGATAGAATTGCGCTACGGCCTGTGCGGCGGGCGGCCCGCGCCCCAGCGGGAGGTGGCAAAGCTGCTTGGAATATCCAGAAGCTATGTATCCCGCATAGAGAAAAAGGCACTGGGCAAGCTCAATAGGGAGCTTGCGGATACATAAATAAATCAACTTATATTCATATACGGAGGTAAATGTGCTGAACATAAAATTCGGCCCTGCGGGCAACAGCGACAGCTTCTATCAGGAGGGCTTCTCCGCAAGCGTGGATATGCCGAAATGGCTCCATGAAAGAGAATTGGACGCATTTGAATACTCCTTCGGCAGGGGTATACGCCTTGGTACGGAGGGAGCGAAGGCCATCAGGGCCGAGGCGGAGAAATATGGCATACAGCTCAGCGTTCATATGCCGTATTTTATCAACCTTGCCACGGAAGAGGATGAGAAAAAGGTAAAAAACACAGGCTATTTTGTGGATTCCCTGAAGGTGGCGGAGGCGCTGGGCGCAAAGCGGGCCGTGTTTCATCCCGGTTCCGCCAGCGGCGGCGACAGGGGAGCCATACTTGAGCGGGCAAAGGGATTCTTTAAGGAGATTATCGCCGTATTGGACGATATGAATCTTATGAACGTGACCCTTTGCGCTGAGACAATGGGCAAAATAAACCAGCTAGGAAGCCTGGATGAGGTCATTGAGCTGTGCAATGTGGACGAGCGTATATGGCCCGCCATAGATTTCGGTCATCTCCACTGCCGGGGCCTTGGCGCCATAAACACAAAGCAGGACTATGCGGATATACTGGACAGGCTGGAAAACGGCATAGGCACGGAGCGGACAAGGACCATGCATGTGCATTTTTCCCGCATAGAGTACACAAAGGGCGGGGAAAAGATGCACCACACCTTTGCGGATGTGCAGTACGGCCCGGAATTCATGCCCCTTGCGGAACTGGTGGCTGAGCGGGGATACGAGCCGGTTTTCATCTGTGAATCCAAGGGCACCATGGCGGAAGATGCAAAAAGTATGAAGGATATGTATTTTTCCGCCATAAACAGCTTGTTGAAATAGGCTGATATGTGGTAAAATACAAAATGGTTATAATCTCCACATTATACCTGACGGATAAAAGTGTGGATAGGATAAACGAAAAAATATTTACTAATTTACTTTGGAGGTAAATCCTTATGATCATGGCTGGCGATTTTAGGAAGGGCGTTACTGTGGAGATTGACGGGCAGGTTTGGTCCATTGCTGACTTTCAGCATGTTAAGCCCGGCAAGGGCGCCGCTTTCGTGCGCACCCGTCTTAAAAACGTTATGACCGGCGCCGTGCTGGAGCGCACCTTCAGCCCCACCGATAAATATCCCAAGGCTCACATCGAGACCAAGGAAATGCAGTATCTTTACAATGACGGCGAACTGTACTACTTCATGGACACCGAGACCTATGAGCAGCTGCCCCTGAACTATGCTCAGGTTGAGGATGCCATCAACTACATAATCGAAAACGACAACGTGACCGTACGTTTCTACAAGGGCAATCCTTTCTCAGTACAGCCCGCCAACTTCGTTACCCTGACCATTACCGAGTGCGAGCCTGGCGTTCGCGGCGACACCGCCACCGGCGCAAACAAGCCTGCAACTCTGGAAACCGGTCTTAAGATAACTGTTCCCCTCTTTGTAAACGAGGGCGATAAGGTTCGCATCGATACCCGTACCGGCGAATATATGGAGCGCGTATAGTAAAGCCTAACAGAAAAGTAAGGAGGTCTACTATGGGTTACATGAAAGAAAAAGTTGCATACCTGAGGGGTCTTGCAGAGGGCATGAACATCGGCGACGAGGGTCAGGGCAAGCTGCTGAACGCCATTATAGCCACTATGGACGAAATGGCTGGCGCGATCGACGAGAACGAGGCCGCCATGGCTGAGATCGACGAGTGTCTGGATGACATTTACGACGAGCTGGATGACATCGACGATTATCTCGAAGGCGACTTTGATGACGATGATGACGAGGACGACGAGTTTGACGAGGACGATTACGTTGAGCTGGAGTGCCCCGAGTGCGGCGAGGCCATCTACTTTGACGAGGCTATGCTGGAGTGCGGCGAGGAGCTTCTCTGCCCTAACTGCAACGCTGTTTTGGTACCCGTTATGGAAGAAGATGAGGAATAATATCCTCTCCTGCGAAACAGCTTAAATCATACCATAAAAGTGCCTGCGCACACCGTGCAGGCACTTTTTACAAGAGAAACACGAAAGGGAGGATGGATGGATCAATTTCTCATTTGCTGCTGGGCGGCAATAGCGGGCTATCTTATAGGCAATATACAGTTTGCGGTTATATTCAGCCATTTGATACATCATGACGATGTGCGTCACCATGGCAGCGGAAACGCAGGAAGTACCAATATGCTGCGGGTATACGGCATAAAGGCCGGCATACTCACTTTTATAGGAGATTTCATAAAGGGCGCCGCGGCGGTGCTTATAGGCAGGGCTATGGGCGGTCAGAACGCCGCATATGGAGCGGCTATCGGCGTTGTTATAGGTCATTGCTGGCCCGTGCTTTTCAGGTTTCGCGGGGGCAAGGGCGTGGCGTCATCGTTGGGGGCGGCAGTGCTGCTGAATCCTCTATGGGGGTTGCTGGCGGCGGTTTCTGGTATAGCCGTGGCGGTCGTTACCCGCATGATATCCCCCGCGTCCCTTATCGGGTTCACCGTATATCTTATTGCGGCGCTGGTGGCAGGAAGCTCTCCATGGGAAAAGATTGCCGTCGCCATACTGTTTGCCATAGTTGTATATCGCCACAAGGAGAATATCGTAAGGCTGACGCAGGGGCAGGAGGCGCCTGTATTCAAGAAAAATAAAGTATAATATTTCGCTTGATAGAGCGGATAAAGAGCCGCCTGTCGTAAAAGACGGGTGAACCTGTCAAGGGAAAGAGACAGAGAAAAAAGAATAGTTAGGTGAAGCCCAGTTCGGTCTTGTACTGAACTGGGCTTTTGCAGCCAGAGCGCCGTGCCGCCGTAAAAGACAGGCGGTGTTTTGTTTTTCTGATAAAATGGGATTCCTGTAAGCAAGTCAATGAATTATAATTGTTCTGCTTATTTTTATTCCATACAGCAAAGAGCTGCCTTGCTATCCCGCCCATTATTTACATCAATGGAGAAATACTTACGGAGGAACAGAGTAATGACAACAGGAAACGTATACGGTTATATCAGAGTATCCACAAAGGAGCAAAACGAGGACAGACAGTATATCGCCATGAAAGAATTTGGCGTAAACGACAGGAATATATTTATGGACAAGCAATCCGGCAAGGATTTTAACCGCCCGTCATATAAGCGGCTGTCAAGGCTGCTGAAGCCGGGAGACGTTCTGGTTATAAAGAGCATAGACAGGCTTGGCAGAAATTATGAGGAAATAATCGAACAATGGCGAATGATAACCAAAATACGGGGCGCAGCCATAGTGGTGCTGGATATGCCTCTGCTGGATACACGTCAGAAGGATAAAGATCTTACCGGAACATTTATTGCGGATCTGGTGCTGCAGATACTCAGCTATGTTGCGGAGACGGAGCGCGAGTTTATGCGGCAGCGCCAGGCGGAGGGAATAGCCGCCGCCAGAGCGAAGGGCGTTCGCTTCGGGCGGCCTCCCATGTCCAAGCCTCCCGCGTTTGAAATGTTCAGGCGGGCGTGGATGGATAACGAGATATCCGCAAGGGAAGCGGGCAGATGCTTGGGCATAGACCATAAGACTTTCATTGCATGGGCCAATCAGGCGGCGGAGGCGGAGAAGGCCTGCAGTTGATAGCATAGCGGATGGCGGGAAAAGCAAAAGGAAATCATGGCAGTTTAATATGGGGCGTATTGCTTATCTTTGCGTAAACGAACCGACCGGCATACAAAAAAATAGCCCTGCGTAGCAGGGCTGCTTGGCGTGGAACGAATTAGGCGGTCAGTTGGCTTCCGCCATAACATTTTCGCCAAAGCTGTTATCCACCAGCTCGTCGAGCTGGATCCGGGCAGAAAGCTCGCCGGCTCCCTCCAGTATATCCTGAAGCCGGGTGAAAGCGTCTTCCGTCATGGTCGGTACCTTGGTCCAGGAGTCTGTAGCTCGGTAACTTTTTGCAACAGAGGCAAGGGTAGCAAGGTCGGTATCCGGGAAGTAGTCCTGCATGGCAGCGGCAACTTCCTCATCGGATGCGGCCCATACCCAGTTTTGCGCCCTGTATATGGCCCGAACAAAGGATTCTACGAATTCGGGCTCATCGGCTATGGTCTGTTGGCGCACCATAAAGGTGGTATAGGGCACTTCGCCGCTTTCAAGGCCCATATTGGTAACGATATGGCCTTTTCCCTCTGCCTCAAAGGCGGAAGCTGTGGGTTCAAATAGGGTAACGTAATCCCCCGTGCCGCTTTCAAAGGCGCCGCCCATAAGGTTGAATTGGATATTGCTGATAACCTCAACGTCTTTGCCGGGCTCAAGGCCGTGATTGCGCAGAACATATAGCAGGGTCATATATGGCATTCCGCCGGGGCGTCCGCCGATCACTGATTTCCCCCTGAGCTTTTCAAAGTCAAAGCCTTTATCCGCCTCTCTCCCCAGCAAAAAGGATCCATCCCGCTTGGTCAGCTGGGCAACTATCATGGGATGGTCTTCCTTACCCTGATTTACCACATATATTCCGGTTTCCGGGCCCATCAGCGCAACGTCTGCCTCGCCGGAAAGCAGGGCGGTCATACTGGCGTCGCTACCGCCGCCGGTAACGATATCCACCTCAAGGCCTTCCTCCTCAAAGAAGCCCATGGAACAGGCGGTGTACAGGGGAGCGTAAAATACCGAACGTGTAACCTCGTTTAGTGTTACCGTGCGAAGGTCACTGCTTTCGGCGCCGCAGGCGCAAAGGCACAGCGCCATCAGCAGACACAGTACTGCCGCTACAAATCTTTTCATATAAGGCTATATCCTCCAAAGTTTTGTTGCTCCATAGTATTGCGGCAAAAGAGAAAATGTGCAGAAAGCAACGACATGATGTGGGCGCAATAAAAATGCCGCCCGAACCGGGCGGCGCGTTAACATTATGGCTATGCTTTTCTTTTTGCAAATTGTGTTCTGGCATAGTGTGCCAAGGCCACGAACGAGAAAACTACGGAAAGGCCAAATACAAGCGTGCTTAGGCTGCCTATGGAGGTGAGCAGCGGCAAAACATCCATTTCATTTAGCAGCGCCATTACTATGCTGATACTGAACAGGGCGGTGGCGGCCTTGCCGTAAACATCGGCATGGGCTACAGCGTTTGAACGAAGCATTATCACACCGCCGATAAGCATGAAGGCTTCCTTTATTATAACCGCAATAAGCATAAATTCCGGAATCCAGCCCACTGAGCAAAAGCAGATGGATATTACCATAAGAGTGATTTTGTCGGCAAGGGGGTCCAGTATTTTGCCAAGATCCGACACCCAGTTGTATGTGCGGGCGAGCACACCGTCAAGCATATCCGTGAGCATAGAAACGCCAAAGGATATGGTGCAGGCAGAGTAATCGTGTTTTATGAAAAAATAAGCGAATACTCCCGCCATGAATATGCGGATAGATGTAAGTATGTTTGGCAGATGTCTCATGGCTGCTCCTTAAATGCTGGCAAAGCCGACATAATAGCATTATTATGCTTTAAAGATAACTCTTGTACCCCGGAATATCAATAAGCTTCAGGTGAAAGATTTGTAAAATTCGCCAAAGCGTGGAAAAACCATGACAAAAACCGTACAAATTTTAAAACAGCCGGTTCTTTCGTTGACAGGGCGGGGTCTAAAGGATAAAATAAATAAGGTTAAAATCCGTTTAATGTGGGCAGCGATGCTTTTGCGCCGTCCATGTTATAAACACACAGTAAGGAGATAAATTATGCGTAAGAACACCCGTACCCTTCGCCTTGTTGCGGCAGCCATGACTCTGATACTGGTCATGACCGCTTTTGTTGGCTGCAGCGCAGTGATCACCGATCCCGTGGTCGCCAAGGTAGGGGACGTTGAGATCAAGTATTCCACCTTCTACAATGCTTTCAGCACCTATGCCCAGTATGGAATCATTGACACCAGCACCGCCATCACCGCCCAGGAAGGCCGCGATATGATTATGGATATGCTGGTGGATTCCGCCGTTCCCGTGGCCCAGGCCAAGGCAAATGGCATCACCCTTACCGCTGAGGAGGCCGAGGCCGTCAAGGCGGACGCCGTTGCCGACATGGAAGGTTATCTTGATACCTACATGGATGACACCATCGAAGACGAGGCTGAGCGCAAGGCAGAGGCCATAAAGGATTTTGATGCCGCCTATAAAGCTGCCGGCTATACCTATGAAGGCCTGCTTGCGGAAATGGAAAAGGAATACACTGACAATGCCATTGGTCAAAAGCTGCTGGATGAGCTGTACGCCACCATTGCCGAGCCCACAGACGAGGAAATACAGGCACGCTATGACGAGGAGCTGGCAAGCGATATCGAGACCTATACCGCAAATCCCAGCCAGTATCATAGCGACAACACCTACTATGCTTACTATGGCAATCTTCGTCCTCTCCAGGCGCCTGAAGGACTTTACTATGTAAAACATATCCTCATCAAGAACGCTGAGACTGCCGGCGAAGAGGATGCAGAGCGTGATTACGAGGCCCTTGCCAAGGAAGTTATGGACAAGGTAAACGCCGGAGAGGACTTTGAGGCCCTTATCAAGGAATACAACGAAGACCCGGGAATGGAATCCAATCCCGAGGGTTATATCATCGGTGCGGATTTTACCGGCATCTATGACGAGCCTTTCCAGCTGGCCGCAGCCGAGCTCACCAAGGAAGGCGATGTTTCCGGAATGGTGGAAGGCGCCAACGGTATCCACATCATCAAGCGCTATGGTGAAGTAAGCACCGAGCCCGTGGCTCTGGATGAGGTAAAGGAAGAGATCAAGACCATGATACTCAGCGAGCTGCAGAATGAGCTTTACACAGCCAAGATCGCCGAGTGGAGGGAAGGCCTTGACGTGGTTACCTACGACAAGCGTGTTCAGTACGTTGGCGTAAATCAGTAATTTTGCAATAAGCAGCATAAGCTTTCGCCGTGTGCCTCAGAGGGTACACGGCGATGTTTTTATATTGCTTTTTCTGTTGGGGTTTTGTATGCTAATGTATGAAATGCCCTGAATGGAGAAATGTGAAAATGACAAAGCGTGCATACCATGATAACGGAGCCCTCAGTTGTCAGGCCATGGTGCTGGACTGTGTTGCCGTAGAGGGCGGCTATGAGATACTTACCGACGTTACCGCCATATTCCCGGAAAGCGGAGGTCAGCTTTCGGATACGGGACGAATTGGGGATGCAGTGATCTCCCACGCCCGTGAGGAAGGGGAGCTTGTATGGCACATGGCGGACAGGCCCCTTGAAAAGGGCGCTGTGGTTACCGTTACTGCGGATGAGGAGCCACGTATAGACCATACCTGCCAGCACAGCGGCGAGCATATTCTCTCGGGCCTTGCCAGCAAGCTGTTCGGCGCGGTGAATGTGGGCTTCCATATGGCGGAGGACTATGCCACCATAGATCTGGATACCTTTCTTACCCATGAGCAGATCCAACAGCTTCAGCGGGAGGCGAACAGGGCGGTTCAGCGCAATGTGCCGGTCACTTCCGTGGTGGTGCGGGGGGAGGAGCTGGAGAATATGCCTCTCCGCAAGCAGGCCAAGGGCCTTACCGGGGATATACGCATAGTTTACTTTGAAGACGGCGCTGTGGATTCCTGCACCTGCTGCGGCACCCATGTGGCCCATTCCGGAGAGGTGGGCTATATAAAGATAACTTCCCACATAAAGTACAAGGGAGGCGTACGCATATGGTTTGCCTGCGGCATGAGGGCGGTGGAGGATTCCCTGAAAAATCAGGATATAGTGGATACCCTTGCGGTGCGCTTCAGCGCAAAGGCGGAGGACGTGGTATCAGCGGTTACACGGCAGGGCGATGAGCTTAACGCCGCAAAGCATCAGCTTAGGGAGCGCACACAGCAGCTGCAAAAGTATATTTCGGCAGAGCTGCTGCAAAGAGCCGAAAGCATAGGCGGGGCAAGGCTTGTGGTAAGCCTGCAGCAGGGCGCGCGGATGAACGAGCTTAAAACCCTCGCAGAGAAGCTTACCGAGCAGCCTGAGGCCGTGGCGGTGCTTTTTTCGCTGAATGGCGAAACGCTTATGTATCAGCTTGCCAGGGGCAAGGCCGTAAAGAACAGCATGAGTGAGCTTATACAGGCGGTAAACGCCGCGGTGGGCGGCAAAGGCGGCGGACGGGATGAGTTTGCCCAGGGCAGCGCTGCCGTTGGCGGGGCTACCGATGTTGAAGGCACTGTTGAGCAGATAAGGAGCTACTGCCGGGCGGTGCTTAAGGGCTAAAAAGGCAAAATATATAGATGAATTCTAAAAAAAACATTGACAAAAACCCGTGGTGTGATATAATAACCCACGGTAAAAGCAGAAGCAGCCCGCTTCTCACCCGCCGGCGATACAGTTAGGCGTGGTATCAAGGCAATAATAAACCTATGGTTTTGTGCGTTCAGCGGGTAGTTTCTGACCCGCTGAATTTTATTTTATGGAGGTGTCCACCATAGCCAAGGAAGAACTTCAGATCAATGAAGAAATTCGCGATAAGGAGGTGCGCCTTATTGACGAAGAAGGAAACCAGCAGGGAGTAGTTCAGCTGGATGTGGCGTTCCGCATGGCCGATGAAGCAGGACTGGATTTGGTCAAGATCGCTCCTCAGGCCGTTCCCCCCGTATGCAAGATAATGGACTACGGTAAGTACAAGTTTGAGCAGGGCAAGAGGGAAAAGGAAGCCCGTAAGAACCAGAAGGTTATCGAGGTAAAGGAAATTCGCCTTTCTGCAACCATCGATACCCACGATATGGAAGTTAAAGCCAAGGCTACCGAAAAGTTCCTGAAAAACGGGGACAAAGTAAAGGTGACCATTCGCTTCAGGGGCCGTCAGATAAAGCACGGCGATCTGGGCCTGGATGTAATGGGCGCTTTCTATGAGATGGTCAAGGACAGTGCTGCGATAGACCGTCCTGCTAAGCAGGAAGGACGCAATATGTTCATGATATTAACACCTAAAACCAATTAATACAGGAGGAATCCCCATGCCGAAAATCAAGACTCACAGGGGTGCGGCAAAGCGTTTCAGCCTCACCAAGTCCGGCAAGATCAAGAGAGCAAAGGCCTACAAGAGCCACATTCTTACCAAGAAGACCACCAAGCGCGGCCGCAGACTGCGTCAGACCGGCTACATTGCCGAGTGCGAAGCCAAGAAGGTTCGCGAGCTGATACCTTATAAGTAGGAGGAAATGAATCATGGCACGTATCAAGAGAGCAGTCAATGCCGTTAAGAAACGCCGCAAGGTTTTTAAGCTTGCCAAGGGCTATTATGGCGCCAAGAGCAAGCAGTATCGTTCCGCTTCCCAGCAGGTTATGCGCTCCATGGCTTACGCCTATGTTGGCCGCAAGCTGAAGAAGCGTGAGTATCGCAAGCTGTGGATTGCCCGTATCAACGCAGGCGCCCGCATCTGCGGCACCACCTACAGCCGCATGATCGACGGTCTGAAGAAGGCCGGCGTAGATGTGAACCGCAAGGTTCTTGCCGACCTGGCAGTAAACGATATGGCCGCCTTCAAGAAGCTGGCTGATATCGCTGTCGAGGCCCGCGCATAAGCAACAGCAACCAAGGCGCAGCCGAATTGTACGGCTGCGCCCTTTTCATACTTTTACCGGAGGGATTTATCATGCTTATCCAAAGCACGCAAAACGATACCGTAAAGCGGACGCGCTCCCTTGCCGCCAAAAAAGGCAGACAGGAGACCGGGCTGCACCTTATAGAAGGTGAGCGACTGGTGCGGGAAGCCATTGCCTCCGGCGCTCAAATTGCTGAGCTATTCATGGAAGAGGGCAGGGAAGCGGAGGATATGGCACGATCTGCCCAAAGGGTATATACCGTTACACGCAGGGTACTTGAAAGCATGACGGATACCGGAACCCCCCAGTGGGTTTGCGCTTCCGTGCATACGCCGGATACCATCCCGCCCGAAAGTTACCCCGAAGGGTTTATTGTGGCGCTGGACAGGGTACAGGACCCCGGAAACCTTGGTACCATACTCCGCACCGCGGATGCAATGGGAGCATCAGGTCTGCTTTTGAGCAAAGGCTGCGCCGACCCATTCAGCCCCAAAGTGCTGCGTTCTACCATGGGCAGTGTATATCACATTCCACTTTGGCAGGGCGAGCTTATCGATGAGCTTTCCTGCCTTGCGGCCGCAGGATATACGCTGATATGCGGACATCTTGAAGGGGGCGAAACACTTCCCGCACCCGGAAAAAACTGCGTGCTGGTAATCGGCAACGAAGGCAGCGGCGTGTCGGATGAGATAGGGGATATATGCGAAAAGTACCGTCTGCCAATGTTTGGCAGGGCTGAAAGCCTCAATGCCTCGGTGGCAGCGGGCATACTCATGTACGAAATATCCAGGGCTATGCGTGAATAGCAGCATATATTAAATCAATATAAAAAAATCCTTCCGAGCGTTCGAAAGGCTCAGGCTGTGGAAAAAGTGACATTGCGCCACTTTTTCGTTTACATGGCTCACCTGCGCCTACAACACGGCCAGGGAGCCATGTAAAAAAACCTTGCTGTGCGAGGCTTTTGCGGATTTGTCCCACAGGCCGCCAAATCCGATTGAAGCCTCCGGGGGGCGCGGCCTCCTAACCTCCAAGAGGTTTTTCCACAGGCAGGGATTTTTGTATGAATGTTGAATGTTTTATCAGACGCTTTTGCCCATTTCGTAGGCTTCCTGCATGGCTGGGGAGGAAAGTATTTTGCCGGCTTCATATACGCCGGCACCGTATATTACGCCCATTTCCTTTGCCCCGTCAACGCAGTCCGCATATCCCCGTAAGCAGGCTAAGGGGGTATCCATGGACTTACGGTCTTCATCGGCGGCGGTCATGATATAGTAAAACTCCTTATCCTTTACCTCTGTCCAGCGGGCTACCGAGCGGTCTATCACGGCCTTAAGCTGGGCAGAAATGGAGTAAAAGTATACGGGACTTGCAAGGACTAGCACGTCCGCGTCTATCATTTTTTGCAGTATGTCCGCCATGTCGTCCTGGATTGCACAGGATCCATGCTCGCAGGCGTAGCATCCGCGACAGGGGCTTATGTTCTTTTCAGCCACACGTATTTTCTCCGCATCGTGCCCCGCCTCAAGGGCGCCCCGCAGGAATTCATTGCAGAGGGTGTCGGAGTTGCCGTTTTTTCGGGGACTGCCGGATAATATAAGGACTTTCTTTGCCATATGATGACCTCCTTGGAGCAATGGTATATCCTGATAATTCATTTTACCATATAACAACTGGATATTGGATAACATAATTGGGTTTATGGATAGTATATTGGAATGAATTTGCGAGACAAACGGCGGAATGTATTATATAATTGAACATATCTTTTATCACAGAGGAAATATCATTAATATGGAAAAGAAAAACGCTGTTGAACTTTCCGCGCTGCGTTGGGGATACCTTACCCTCTGCACGCTTCTGCTGCTGTTTCTTGGGCTCATATACGCCTGGTCAGTATTCAGAATACCGTTGGAAACCGAGTTCGGCTGGGCTCCCTCCCAGGCATCGCTGGTGTTTTCCGTAAGCATGATGCTTTTCTGCCTTGGGGGTCTCGTTTCCGGCATGATGCAGAAAAGGTTCAGCATACGCGTCACCGTTATATGCAGCGCCGTGTGTATGCTGGCAGGCTTTTCCGCCGCCTCCATGGCAAAGGGTCTTGTGGGCATATGCTGCACATATAGCCTGCTGTGCGGCCTTGGCGTTGGTTTGGGTTACAATGCCTGCCTCAGCGTGGTTATGTCATGGTTTCCGGATAAAAAGGGCCTTGTGTCCGGCATCGCCCTTATGGGATTTGGATTTGGTGGCATGGTGTTCGGTACGCTCAGCGCAAATCTTATAGGCTCAATAGGCTGGCGAAAGACATTTTTGATATTCGGCCTTGTGTTCTTCGCCGTCATACTCATAGGTGCCTTTATACTTAAGATAGCCCCCGGTGAGTTTGCCGCAAAAATGTCTGCGGGCGGCAAGGCGAAGGCTTCCTTGCGCGATATGAATTGGAAGGAAATGATACGGCAAAAGCAGTTCTGGCTGTATTTTATATGGGCCATCATACTTTCCGCCGCAGGTCTCGCGATAATGAACGAGGCGGCGTCCTTTGCCCAGTGCTTCGTTGGGGATAATCTTGCCCGTGCCGCAGCCCTTGCGGGAATGGTGTCCATTGCAAACGGCGTTGGCCGCATAATATTCGGCCAGCTTTTTGATAAAATTGGCTACCGCAAAACTATGATTGCCGTCTGCGCCATGTTTATATGCGCATCCGCAGCCCTCCTTGCCGCAAACGGCACAATGAGTATACCCGTGCTTGCAGCGGGCTTTATATTCCTTGGCCTCGCCTATGGCGGCGTTACTCCTACCAATTCCGCATACGCCTCTTATTTCTTCGGAAGTAAGAACTACGCCTTTAATTTTAGCCTTGTAAACCTTAACCTTATTATCGCATCCTACCTTGGACCTGCCTGCGGCAGTTTGTCCTACAGCGGCACGTTCCTCGTTATAATGGCCTTTGCGGTTATAGGCATAGCCATAACCATCGGCATTAAGGAATGGAAGAAAGGGGAGGCATAAACAATACTCAATTACACAAAAACTCGGCGTCATAAATTCTGCGCCGGGTTTTCGTATAGGGGAAATTAATGAAAAAAACTGTTTTATTATAAGCTGTCGCCGAAATCCCGGCGGAAGGCTGAGGCAAGCCGCTCCTGCCAATCGCCATCGGCTTCCAATCTGCCAAAGAAGAAACGCAGCACCTTGGGCTCTTCCACCCAGCGGAGGCCGCCGATGAGATGGCGGTTCCTGAACAGCCAGTCTATGCGGTCAACGGCGTACATGACCTGAGACAGGGTGAATACACGGCGCGGCAGTGCAAGACGCACAAGCTCCATCGCGGCGATGGGTTCGGTGCCGTCAGGCTCACGCTGCTCCGAAAGGGTTCCGCGCTCCATGCCCCTTACGCCGCTTGCGATGTATATTGCGGCAGCAAGTGCCCCTGCGGGGTACTGATGGTCGTTGAGCTGGGGCAGGAACTCACGAGCGTTCAGATGGCAGCCAAGGCCGCCTGCGGGAGTTACCACGGGTATGCCGCGCTTTACCAGCTCATTGGTCATAAATTCAATAAACATTGGGCCCTGGTTGATGATATCCTCATCCATAGTCTCCTCAAGGCCAACGGTGATGGCTTCCATCTCCCTTACGCTCATGCCGCCGTATGTAAGGAAACCCTCAAACATGGGCACAAGCTCCTTCATGCTCTCCGAGAGCGCGGCGTCCCGTGTGCATATGCCGCCGCCCCGGGCAAAGCCCAGCTTGCGGGCGGAGAAGTATACTATATCAAAGCAGTCGGCTATGGCTCGGGTTATCTCCCGTATGCTCATATCCGCACAGGCCTCCTCACGGGTCTTTATAAAGTGCAGATTGTCCTGGAGGAGGCTTGCGTCCAGCACGGTCAGTATGCCGTTATCCTTGGCAATCTTTGTTACATCCCTGAAGTTCTGGAGGGATACAGGCTGACCGCCGATAAGGTTGGTGCCGGCTTCCATCCGGATGAAGGCCATATGGCCCTGATTGCGGGCGATGCAGTCAGTAAGCTTATTGAGATCCATATTTCCTTTGAAAAGGCAGCGGCTGGTGGTGTTGATACCCTCGTCGCTTACAAGCTCCTCAACTCTGCCGCCGCATTCGGTTATATGTGCCTTGGTGGTGGTAAAGTGGAAATTCATGGCAACCACGTCCCCGGGCTTTACGAATGTTTTGGCAATTATATGCTCCGCCGCACGGCCCTGATGGGCGGGCAGAAAGAATTCCATGCCGAATATCTCCTTAAGCTTTGAATGGAGGCGGTTGAAGGTCTCGCTGCCGGCGTATGCGTCATCCGCCATCATCATGGCGGCAAGCTGATTGTCGCTCATGGCGTTTACGCCGCTGTCGGTAAGCATATCCATGAATACATCACGGTTATGAAGAAGGAAGGTATTGTTGCCAGCCTCTTTCATGGCGGCAAGCCGGTCCTCCACCGGGGGCAGATTAAGCTTCTGAACTATACGCACCTTGTGCATCTCAAGGGGTATGTTTTCGCCGCTGAAAAGTTTTACTTTGCTCATTTTGTGTTTCCTCCTGAAAAATAATATTTGATTTTTCGGAGGCATCTTTTGGCGGCGATGCCAGCCGAAATATCTTTGCCGGGAACAAAAAGGCCCGTCCCCTGCCTTGCAGAGGACGAGCGCCAAATCCCGTGTTACCACCTCAATTCATCCGGTTCTCGCGATACCGGACCTTTTCGAGTACCCCAATGCGGCATAGCCGCCCTATACTCTATCACTGTAACGGGTGAAGCCCGTCCCCGCCTACCGGTTTCCTTTCGGGGGGAGGCTGATAGCGTGTATTCCCAAGCGGCCGCCTGTTGACTTGCACCGTCCGTCAACTCTCTGAAGGCTCCGTTCATGGTACTATTTCGCCGTCATGGCCTTTTCATTTCCAACTGAAACGTATTATATATTATATAGAATCATTTTGTCAACAGTGCATAAATAATTTATTTTTACTTTTAATTGTATTAATTATGCGGCGAAGCCCATGAGATTTGCAAATAAGGCAGGGCAATGCTGGATAATATCAGCGCAAGGCCGATTATGCTGAGCCATCCAAGTTGTTCATGAAGCACAAAGGCGCCAAGAAGGGTGGCTATGGCGGGGTTAATTGCGCAGAACAGACCTGCCCTGTCGGCTGATACCCGGCTTTGAGCCACGGGCTGAAGGGTAAAGCCGAAGCCTGTGCATACCACGGCAAGCTCCAGTGTCATAAGTATGGTGGGCCAGTCCGTGGGGATGCGGGGCGTTTCAAATATAATGGATGCGATAAGGGCGAAAACACCTATGCTGCCCACCTGAGCGATTCCTATGCAGAGGGAGTCGCACTGCTCTGTGGATACTTTGTCGGTTATAAGTATAGCCACCGCATACATCACTGCGGACAGCAGCCCAAACAGTATACCTACGGAGAAGCTGCCTATCTGCGCACCCAAACAGAATACGCCCATAAGTGCCATGATTGCGCTGCATATTGTTAACGCAGTGGGCATTTTCCTGCTGATAAAAGCGCTAAACATAGGCACGAATATAATCGAGCAGTTTTCCAGCATGGATACGGTGGCGGTATCGGCGGTATGCAGGGCGGTAAGCTCGCAGGTCATCACCAGAAAATACATCAAACCCACAATGCAGCCGGAAAGCAGCTCGTGCTTTTTCATATTGGCTATGCGTTTGGAAAACAAAAGCGCCAGCAGTATAAATGCCGCAATAAACCTAAGGGCCAGCAGATTAAACGTATCCAGGCTGCCCAGGGACATCTTTGTGAATATAAATGAGGTTGAGCGGGCCGCTATTACCGAGGCCAGCAGCAGCTCGTATTTTCTTGAGGCCATTTCAGCTGCTCCAAAAAGTTTATCCTGATAAATAATATATCATCACAAGGGTTTTGTAAAGCGGCGTATAAATATGCCGATATTTCCTGCCTGATTGAATACAGGCAGAATTTTTTATCCGCACATCACAATAAAAAGCCCAATAATGCCCAAGGGAGATAATGCTATGCAAAACAATAAGAACTTCAGTTCCTCCTTCAGCGCTGAATGTGCCGGAAGAGAGCTATCAGCGCATTGCATGGATATCCGCCCGGAACATCTCCCGTGGAAAGCAATCCACGCCCCATGGCTGTTGAGGACTATATAGCCGTGCTGAGAACAGCGCATTCAAAGTAAACTAACCCAATCCAAAAGCCCGCATATGCGGGCTTTTATCTGGAAATGTTTTGCTGTTTAATCCACCACGGGCGGCACATCTATCACCACATCGCTTAGCGGGAAGGCGCAGCAGGGGTGGATGTAGCCGTAGATAAGGTCTGCTTCCCGGCGTCCGTCGGCGGATTTGGGGGTATATACCTCGCCGCTTACAAGACGGGAATGGCACCAGCCGCATTCGCCGCTTCGACAATGGGCGGGAGCGGCTATGCCGTTCTTTTCCATTGTGCGCAGAAGAGATTCGTTTGCGGGGGCGGTAAGGGAATATTCCTTGCCCGCCATGCGTACGGTGAGCCTGTATGCGGGGGCTACATCGGCGGGATAATCCGCTTCCTTAGCGGGGTTGAAGTATTCGCCGAACATCTCGTGACGGATGAACTTCCTGCGAAGGCCAAGAGTGGCTATCTCCTTATCCACAAATTCGTACATGGCAGCGGGGCCGCAGATGAATATGGAGTACTCTCCCTCGGGGGCGTATTTGCGGATAAGGTCGGCGGTGATGAAGCCGGATTCCTTGCCCTCTGCCGGTACATCGCTCAATACATTCACATACTTGAAATTGGGACAGGTGCGGTCCAGTTCTTCAAATTCATCGTTAAACAGGGCCTCCTCTACCGAGCGGCTGCCATAGAGCAGTATCATATTGGCGTCCTCATCGCCGTCCGCAACGGCCTTTGCCAGGGAGCGGAAGGGAGTAACACCGCTGCCGCCGGAAAGGCAGAGTATGGTTTTTGCGTCCCTGAGCGGCTCATAGGTGAATACGCCAAGGGGTTCGGATGCGATGACCTCGGTGCCCACCTGCCAGTTATCCAGCATAAACTGGGAAGCGATACCGTCATCCACCCGGCGGATAGTAAGCATATAGTGACCTTCCAGCGCCTCCCTGGGGGAGGAAGCCAGAGAGTATGGCCTGGAAATGTTCATATTGCCAATCTTCAGGCGGATGGAAAGATACTGTCCCGCATTGAACCATGCAAGGGATTCAGTACCCCTGTCCGGGTCGGCCGAAAGATAAAAGGACTTTGTGAATTCGTCCCGCTCAACTATCTTCGCAACCTTAAGATACTGTACCTTGGGGTGCAGGGCGTTGGCGATGCGATTGGGGTGATATGAATCCGCCTCGGGCAGCTTTTGTGCGGGGGCTGCCGCAATTTTTTCATTGCGGGCGGGGGTCATCTTTGTAAAGTCCATGGGGTTAAGTTTCCAAAGCTTGGGTCTTGCCATATCAAGCACCTCCCTTAATTCTCTTTGCCACACGCTTGCCGATGGTATCGCCCATTATATAGGAGCAGCTGTAGCCGTCACCACGGATGTAATGGCCGCCGCAGAAGCTGAGGCCGGGGATGGCGTAGTCGTTCTTTTCGCCTGCGGTGCGAGCCATAAGGTTATCCCAGCCGGACAGGCGATAGCCGTATATGGTGCCCTCAGGGGTGCCAAGATACCGGGCGAAGGTGACGGGGGTGGCTATGCTGATCTCCTCGATATGAGGCATAATGGAGATATTGAGGACCTTTTCCGCATCCTCGATGTATCTCTTTGCAAGAGCGTTTTTGTATTTCTTGTAGTCCTGGGGATTAAGGTCCTTGGGAAGGTCTCCTCCGTAAATGGGCATGGTGAAGAACAGCGTGCAGGTGCCTTCGGGGGAACTGTCGGGTATTACATTATTCAGACAGTTTACTATGTACAGGCCGCCATCTGTGCGGGTGTCGTTCTGTACCCTGGGGTCAGGATGGTTCTGAATGAATACGGTATAGTCCTTGAGGCCCAGTTCTTCCGCCGTGCAGTCCAGTCCAAGGTATATGGTAGCCACGGAGATGCCGAAATCACGGGCGTTAGCCAGCTTAAGGTTCTGCTCCGGTATAACGCTCTGGTCGCTCATATTGAATACGTTGTGGGGTATAACGTTGGATATGACCTCGGTGGAATACAACTCCTCGCCGTTGGCCACAACGCCTGCAACGCTGCCGTCCTCATTATAGAGGAATTTTGTTACTTCGCTGTTGAAGCGCACTTCTCCGCCGTTTTTGATTATCACATCAACAAGGGCCAGCGAAAGCTCATGGGAGCGATGGCGGGGCATTGCGGCGCCGTCCACAACGTAATCATGCACCATGTTAAGGAAGTGCATTGCGTTCAGCTCGTCAGTGGGCACTCCAAGATAGCCCCAATAGGTGTTGATTATGTCCTGGGCAGCCTTGGGTATGCCGAGAGCGGTCATCACCTGCTCAACGGAGTGGCCGGCCACCCGCATAAAGTCGGCGTGTTTGGTCAGCATTGTGAGGCCATTGGGTTTGCCCTTCATAGCGTATATATAGGCGATTGCCGCGTCTATTTTGGGCTTAAGGGCGAAGAAGGCCCGTACGTTTTCCTTACAGCCGGGCACGGCATCATCCACGCTTTGACAGAATTCCTCAATGCCTGCCTTGAGCACCAGATCGTAGTTTTTCGCCTTGTTTATTACTCGGAAGATGTCATGCTCATATTCCCAGTTTATCTTGGCGCCAAGCTCGTCCAGCACCTTGTATACGGTGTTTGGCTTTTCCGCTGTGCCAACGCTGCACAGTTCATGGAGCGACGGCTCAAACTCAAACCGTCCCCTGCGGAAGCTGGTGGCGCAGCCGCCGGGCAGATTATGCTTTTCCAGCAGTAGCGTCTTCAGGCCTGCTTTGGCGGTATTCGCTGCAGCGGCAAGTCCGCCGTTTCCAGCGCCAACCACTATAACGTCGTATTTGTTGTCCATGTTGCTCCTCCCTTATTGATTTTTAAAGAAATGTATATTCTCAGCATAGCACCCTTGCCAATGCAGTTCAAGGATTCAGGGGGATAATAAGGATAAATTCAACTGATGATTTTAGACGGCATACTGCCGCCCTTGTTTATTTTGCTTCTGATTTGCAACTATTTTGAGCCTGCTTTTCCCATTCCGCTTCCGCCATGCGCATAACATCGCCGGGGTGTACATTAAGGGCGCGGCATATTCTGAAATATGTTTTCATTGTTGGCCGCTTTCTGCCGCATTCAATATCGCACAGATGGGAGCGGGCGATAACGGCGAAACCGCTTACCACTTCCTGCGATAGGCTTTTCTCTTCACGAATGTGCCGCATGATTCTGCCGATGGTCTTGAAATCTGGCATTGAGTTGTAACCTTCCATGCGCTTGAAACTTTATTATTAATATTATTCTAATACACATAACAAATTATTGCGAGCACAAAAACAGATAAAAAACACTATATTTAACACTATCTTTAATAAAAAGCAGAGAATGCCATGCGAAGAGAATGTGTTTCGTTTGCTGCGCATATGGAAATATGCTAAAATCCATTTGTAAAAAAGACTGCTGGTTTATTTGGAGGATATTATGAATTACAGGCCGGATAAATACGGAAACAGGATATCCATACTGGGTTTTGGCTGTATGCGCTTTCAAAAGACAATGGGCGCCATAGACATAAAAGAAGCCGAGCGTGAAATAATGGCCGCCTATGATGGCGGGGTAAATTATTACGATACCGCCTATGTATATCCCGGCAGCGAGGCGGCTCTGGGTGAAATACTGGAGCGAAACGGTATAAGGGATAGGGTGTATATCGCTACCAAGCTGCCCCATTATCTTATTAGGAGCGCCGCGGCAATGGAAAACCTGTTCAATGAGCAGCTGAAGCGGCTGCGAACTGACCATATCGACTATTATCTCATGCATATGCTTGGGGATGTGGAAACATGGGAGCGGCTGAAGGGGCTAGGCGTAGACCAATGGCTTGAGGAAAAAAAGCGTAGCGGAGCCATAGGCCAGGTGGGCTTTTCATATCATGGCAATTCCGATATGTTCTGCCGGCTGATAGACGCGTATGACTGGGATTTCTGCCAGATACAGTATAACTATATGGATGAGCATTCTCAGGCCGGGCGGCGAGGGCTTATGTATGCCAGTGATAAGGGCCTGCCCGTCATAATAATGGAGCCACTGAGAGGGGGCAAGCTTGTCAGGCTGCTGCCGGAGAAGGCAGAGCGTATATTCCGGGAATATCATATAAGGCATACCCCGGCTCAGTGGGCATTCCGCTGGCTGTGGAATCAGAGCGAGGTAACCTGTGTTTTGTCCGGCATGAACTCCATGGAGATGGTACGGGACAATATCCAGACAGCATCCTCCGCATACGCTGGAGAGCTTGGAGCGGCGGAGGAAGAAATGCTGGAAAAGGTGGTGCAGGCCATAAATGAAAAGATGAAGGTGGGCTGTACCGGCTGCGGCTATTGTATGCCCTGCCCGCAAAGCGTGGACATCCCCGGCACTTTTGCCGCATACAACCGCAGATATACCGAAGGCAAGTCTCGGGCATTTATAGAGTACATGATGTGTACCGCATTCAGAAGAACCCAGACTTCCGCGTCAAACTGTATACAGTGCGGCAAGTGCGAGCTGCATTGTCCCCAGAATATAAACATACGGGAGGAACTGCAAAACGCCCGGAAGGAGCTGGAAGGGCCGATATACAAGATCGCAAGCAAGGTAATAAGGCTGTTTAAAATTTTTTAAGGTTACCGCATAACAGCGCTCCTATTGGAGCGCCGTTGTGATTTTTGTTGCTTTACCCCTAAGCAGGGGATATGCTTTTCAGCGCCTTTTTAAACTGGGAACGGAACAGCAGCGCAGTGAATGTTACCGCCAGCAGATCCGCAACGGGTTCTGCGGCGTATACTGCCATTGTCTTATCGGTCATAAGCGCAGGCATTATGTATATGAGGGGAAGAAGCAGCACAAACTTCCGCATTACCGCAACGATAATGGAGGACTTGGCGTTGCCCAAGGAAACAAAGGTCATCTGGCAGGCTATCTGTATGCCGAATATGCACAGCACGCCGCAGTATATGCGCAGGGCATTCCCCGTAAAGGCCAGCAGCGCCGGATCCGGCGTGAATATCCCAGCAAATACCCGGGGGAAAAGCATTATGGCGGCCCAGAGGACTACGGAATAGGTAAGACTGGCGGTAAGAAGCAGCCGGAATGTGCGCCGTACTCTCTCTTCGTTGCCTGCTCCAAAGTTATAGCTGGTGATGGGCTGAGCACCCTGGGCAAGGCCCTGCAAGGGCAGCATGGCAAACTGCATTACGCTTGTAAGTATCGCCATGGCGCCAACGGCAATATCTCCACCGTAGCGCAGCAGGGAAGAGTTAAAGCATACGGATATTACGCTTTCGCTGGACTGCATTATAAATGGAGCAAGCCCCAGGGCAATACAGGGAAACAGCATCTTGGGCCGTATGGCAAGGATTTCCTTTTTTAGGCGAAGCAGAGTCCTTTTGCCTTTAAGGAAGCTCAGCACCCATATGCAAGACAGGCCCTGGGAAGTAACGGTGGCCAATGCGGCGCCACGCACGCCCATGTCCAGGGTGAATATGCAGATAGGGTCAAGAATGATGTTGCATACGGCGCCCAGCGATACGGTGAGCATGCCGTACTTTGCAAAACCCTGAGCGGTTATGTAGGCGTTCATGCCCAGAGTAAGCTGCACGAATACCGTTCCAATGGCGTATACGTTCATATATGCCGAGGCGTACTCAATGGTATTCTCGCTTGCGCCGAAGGCAAGGAGAAGGTCTCTGTTCCAGATGAGCAGTGCGGCGGTAAGCGCGGCAGAGACTATCAGCTGCATGGTAAAGCAGCTGCCCATGGTCTTTTCCGCCGTATCTATATCGCCCTTGCCCATAAATATGGAAGCCCGGGGCGCGCCGCCGGAGCTTACCAGCGCCGCAAAGGCGGATACCATCATAATGAGGGGCATACATACGCCAACGCCGGTAAGGGCAAGGTCGCCGTCTCCTGGCATATGGCCTATGTATATCCTGTCCACTATATTGTAAAGCATATTAATAAGCTGGGCCGTTATGGTGGGCAGCGCCAGCTTAAAGAGCAGCCCGCCTACGGGCGCTGTTCCGAGAAAACTGTTATCCTTATTCATGGTTTCCATCAGATCCTTCCGGTATATTGCGGATAAACGCAAAGCTCAAAAGGGCTTTCGCGATAAGTTATTCTAGTTTATAGAATCACCTAAGTCAATACCGGTATGGCGATACGGATAGAGCTGTATTGCATCCTGGGGGTTATTGTGGTATGTTTTGAAATAACAAGGGTTTCCAGTATGAAGGGCGTTTTGTCGTCCTCCCATGCTGAGGCTCTGCTGGTAGGCGTTTATCCCACAAAACGGGGATTTTTGACATTTTGGTCCAACGGCTTTTTGAAAAGCAAAAAGGGAAATAGTGATTATATTGCGGTGTAAATCCTGTATATGGGTTTGGTATGATTACTAAATGGTGATAGTGAATGGCGGAAAATCAATTTGTGCAGAATCTGCACTGCAAATTTTATCCAGCACATAATCAAGTAGTGCAGAATCTGCACTGAAGATTTTGCAAAACAGCAAGAATCGACAGGTCTCATTAGAAACTTGTCGATTCTTTATCAGCGATTCGTATACGATTAAACAGCGGAGGCGATTTCCGGGGTTTGTCCATTACCGACTGCGGATTTTTTATCCTTCAAGTACCAGGGGAGATATGCAAGGCCGAACATAACTGTAATTACAGCGACGATGATGGCAATGCGCAGCCCATAGCTGGGAGGCAGAATATCCAGCACGGAGGGGGCGCTTTCGGGCCGGGCCATATAGAGATAGTTTGCTCCGGGAATCATGAAATTTACCCATGTTGCAAGTCCCGCCATTACCCACAGCGCACAGTATGAGCGAATCATAGAGCGTATATTTGGCCTCATTTTGTGAACAAATATCATATAAAAAATCGCAACATAGCCCAGCGTGTGCTCCAGCCAGAACTGATAATAGCGGAAGCGTGTAGGGCCACAGTAGGTCAGAGGGGTGGGGGTAAGCAGGGCAAACAGGGAGCCTGACAGCAGCCAGAAATATGCGATGTCAAACAGCTTCTGGCTTTTGCCTATTATCATGAATGAGCAAAAGATCACCGCCCAGCCGCATACTCCTATGGGCAGATTGGATATAGGTCCCTCGGAAAGCCAGGGGCAGGCTGCCAGGCGCCAATAGTAGGACATGTCGCATATGATGAGCATGAATCCCAAAATATAGCGTATGTTTGTCTCATAGCGGGAGTTTCTCAGGGGTTCACGATATCTATGCAGCAGAAACAGCGCAACAAACAGCAGCAGTATGGGGGCAAAATGTGCAGGGGTAAATATGGCGAATTCCGGTTCGGTCCCCACACCGAAGAAATAGGTCAAAAATTCTTTCATTTATAGCTTCTCCGTATTTTATTTGATTCATTGTACCACATATACGCACAGGGAAAAATACATTTCCCTTAAAGAGAAAGTGATAGTAACTTTTGATCTGTTAATTGTTTCATTGGGGGAAACTTATATGGAGAGTAAAAAACAAACGCAGAGATCATCCCATAAATTGTGTAAACCTCCGGAAGAGTGTAAGATAGAAGCACCCGAACGGAGGCTTTAAACATGGGTAAGAAGGACACACGTACACCACAACAGAGGCGAGCAGACCGAGCAAGGCTGCGGGAATGGACGCAGGAACAGGGGATCGAATTAAAGACGTTTGAGGATGTACAGGAACTGTTCAAGGACTTTGTGGCTATGACGCTGGAAGGCGGCCTGGAAGCGGAGCTGGAAGAAGAGCTCGGCTACAGCAGGTACGACTACCGGAACAACAGGACTGGGGCGCAATCCATTCCCAACCGGAGATATTTTTCGCAGACAGAATTCCCGGATAGCCGTATCCCGCCGCCCCGTCAAGGATAAAATGAACGGCCTTACGGCTGTCCTTGACATGCCGCCAGGCTCCGGCTACAATGCATACAAGGCGGGAATACCGTTTTCCGGCCTTCCCGCCCAATAAATATTTGCTCTATTTTACGTCATTTTGGTGTTTACACAGAATTTGGGATTGAGCCACTCATACTCTGCCGTATTCCTTTTCGGGCGAGCATCCTTTGATATTGCTTATGTTGGTATTGCCATCCTTGGTCTGAATGGAGAATGAGATTTGTATTATCCGGTAATGTTTCAAATGCTTTACCCAACATGGTAGTTACCATGCTCAAAACCGGACGATCCGAAATGGTGTAACAAACCAGGTCGCTGCTGTGCAGATCCAGAATAGGAGAAAGGTACAGTTTTTCTCCAAATAAGTTGAACTCGGTTACATCGGTTACCCATTTCTCATTCGGTCTGTTGGCGTTGAAATCTCTGTTTAACAGATTGGGCGCTATCTTGCCAACCTCTCCTTTGTAGGAACGATATTTCTTCATTCTGACACGGCAGACCAATCCCAGTTCTTTCATAAGCCGCTGTACTGTCTTGTGATTCAAGGGCATATTGCGGTTGTGCAGCTCTGCTGTGATTCGGCGATATCCATATCTTCCTTTGTTCTCACAATAGATGTCTGTTATTGCATCCTTAGCTTCCTTGTACTTATCTGCTTGGTCAGATTTCTTCAGGTGGTAGTAAAAGGTAGCTCGTGGTAGTTGAGCGATTGAAAGGAGAATCTCCAAAGAGTGCTGTTGCCTCAGATTTTGAACTACCTGCATTTTTTGTGCCGGCGTCGCTCGTCTTCCAAAACCAAGGCTTGCAAGTTTTTTAAGTAGTCATTCTCCGCTCTCAGTCGCTGTACCTCCGCAAGCAAATCTTCTTTTATCTCTTTAGGCAATTTCCGCGGACGGCCTGTACTGCCACGACCACGGCGTTCAACAGAAAAGCCGTCCGGTCCTTCTGTTATGTAAATTCGCTCCCACGTCATAATTCTTTTGTGATCGTTGATTTCATAACGTCTTGCCGTTTCGCTGTAGCTTAACTTTTCTTGTTGCATGGTTTCTACTACCTGTTTTTTGAACTCTGGCGTATATTTTTTGTTCGGTACTCCTCTTGGCATAATTAAACACCCCACTTGTTAGTTAGTATATCATACTGTCTAACATTTGGGGTGCAGTTCAAAAAGGTTTTTCGGGGTTTTTTATGTATAGGTATATTATTCTGTTTTGGCCTTGAGCTGCTTCTGCAGCCAATCCTTGCCGTTCACATACCTGGAGACGATGAAGGAGACAACATAGTCGCCGCCGGCATTAACCATGGTGGCGGGGGGATCCACCAGCTCGCCGATAGCCAGAGCAATGGGATAAGCTATGGCCATATGTTCCGGGAAGAACATGGCGCAGAGTACCAGCTCACCGGTACCGCCGCCGCCGGGAATGCCGCTCATTGCAACGGAGGAGAATACGGCTACAATGATAGCCAGAATTGCCTGGCCGGTGCCGAAGTCCATGCCGAACATACCGAACAGGAAGGCGACCTTGATGATTGCGCTCATTGCAGAACCGTCCATGTGCATGGTAGCGCCCATGGGCAGAACGATCTCGGTGACCTCAGTGGAGATGCCTGTCTCCTCAGAGACTTTCATATTGGTGGGAATAGTTGCTACAGAGGAGCAGGTACCGAAAGCGGTGGCTGCGGGACGGAACAGATGGCTGAACATGACCTTTGCTGCTCCCTTGCCGCCGCCAAACCGGGCGTATACAGGGGATGAGAGAAAGAAGTATGCAAAGGAGATGACGTAGTACATGATGACGGCGCGGGCGTAGTTGGAGACAAAGTCTGCGCCGTGAGTGGCGACCAGAGATGCGAAGAAACCGAAGAAACCGATGGGGGCGTAATATGTGATGATCTTTACCACATTCATCAACACCCTGTTCACATCAGCCAGAATCTTGGCGGTCATAGTCTCGGGGCCACCGGCCATCTGCACGCCGAAGCCGAAGAAAATTCCTGCAATGATAAGGGGAAGGATAGCCCTGCGGCTGAACAGTTCGGTGAAGTCAGGCTTGGTGAAGAAGTTTACAATCAGCGAGGCAATGTCCACCTTGGCGATATCAGCGGCCTCCTCATAGGCGGGAGCTACATTGTATACGGGGATAATACGCACAATTATGTACATAATGACTGCGGCGATGGCAGCGGTGATGAGGAAGGTGGTCACGGTGACCCCCATAATTTTGCCGGCCTTTTTGATGGAGGTCATATTTGCAATGGCTGAAGAGATGGAGCAGAAGACCATCGGAACCACCACACAGAACATCAGATTGGTAAAGATGGTTCCCAGAGGCTCAAGTACGGTTGCATTGGGCCACACAAAGCCAACAACGCAGCCTGCCACGATGCCAAGGATCATGGTGCAGAGGAACCAGTTATTCTTGAAGAATGATTTCATTTGTCGGACCCCTTTCTGAATCATGTTTCAGCATCATTATGCATTCAATCTTTTGCCATGTAAACCGCAATACATGCCGACAATATTGCAAAAATACTGTTATGCTGGATTAGCCTATGCGCTCTTCATACCTTTCAAGTACGCTTAGAAGGTCGGGGCTAAGGCGGTTTTTGCACTCTGCCTTAAGCTCATCGCTCACACCGTAGAAGCCTTCGGCGATACTGCCGGCTATGGCTGTAAGGGTGTCGCAATCGCCGCCCAGAGATACCGCCGTGCGTATAACATCTTCGAAGTTATTGCCCTCAAGAAACGCCGTGGTGGCCTCAGGAACCGTCTCCTGACAGCTTTCCACATGGAAGTATGCGGGGCGTATCTCATCGCAGGTACGGTTCAGCGAATAACAAAACTCCTGCTCAATATAGGTCTTTATCTCAGCTTTGCCGTGCCCTGTGCGGGCGAGGAATATTGCCGAAGCCGTAGCTTCCGCACCCTTTATCCCCTCGGGATGGTTGTGGGTCACATCGGCGGATAGCCGTGCCATGCGGCGTACCGTATCTATATCGTTATACAGCCAAGCCACGGAGGATACCCGCATCGCGGAGCCGTTGCCAAAGCTGTTGTAGGGCTTGGGATCGCTGTTCAGCCATACCATGAATCGACCGCCATATCCCGCATTTGGGTACAGTTTGCCGTACTTGCGCATAGATGTGATGAGGTTATGCCGCATCTCATCATCCGTGCTGTCAGGAGCGGAACTCATAAACGCCTCCGCCACTGCGATGGTCATTACGGTGTCGTCGGTAAAGCAGGAATCGGGGGAGAACAGGGGAAACTCCTTGCTCTTATTGCCCCTGTCAAACTCATAGGGACTGCCGATAATATCTCCAAGTATCGCTCCGAACATAATTGATTACCTCCTCATTCATTGTACCTTAATTATAATGAATAGGGTAGGGGGAGTGGTCGCGCGGTGGGCGACAAAAGAAAAAGCAGGGTTGAATCACGCACCTGCCAACAGCTGCCCCATTAAATCATCCAATTCCTTATTTGTCCTGCCTGTTATTTCAAGGTTGCTTTGCTTTTTCCCACCATGATTTTCGTAGTATTCGGCGAAGGTTTCACGGAATTCTTTGTCAAACTGCTCAAGGGTAGAGGTCACTTCTTTCCAGCATGATATGATGAATAAATATCTTCATCAAATATAAAATGCGATTCCGGTACCGCTGCGGCACCGGAATCGCTATTGGTCAAATTAGTTACCGCTGTACGCGTCCTGTACCATCTCCGCCCATAAGCTTTTCCACATCCTCCACGCCGATCCTGTTGAAGTCGCCGATTATGGAATGCTTCAGACAGCTTGCTGCAACCGCGAATTCCAGCGCCTGCTGATGGCTGTCATAGGTATTGAGGCCGTATATAAGGCCGCCCGCAAAGGAGTCCCCTCCGCCTACTCTGTCAACTATGTCGTTTATGGCATATCTGCGGCTGACATAGAAATCGGTACGGTCGTTAAGGCAGGCCGCCCAGCCGTTGCTGTCGGCGCTCTGGCTTTCCCTCAGGGTTATGGCTATCATCTTCATATTGGGATAGGCCGCAAGAACAGCGTTGGAAAGTGCTTTGTACTTTGCCCTGTCCAGCTTGCCGTCCTCTACCTTAATGTCAACTTCAATGCCAAGCGATTTCTGACAGTCCTCCTCATTGGCAATGGCAACGTCAACGTACTTTGTCAGCTCGCACATTACCTCGGGAGCCTTTTTGCCATACTTCCACAGATTCTTGCGGAAATTAAGGTCGCAGGATACCGTGATGCCCTTTTGCTTTGCTATGCGTACGCTTTCGAGGGACAGTTCCATTGCGCTCTCGGATATGGCCGGAGTTATACCGGTTATATGGAACCACTCCACTCCATCAAACGCAGCCTCCCAGTCTATATCACCGCTCTTCGCTATTGCTACCGCGGAACCCTCACGGTCATATACCACCTTGCTGGGGAGCTGATTTGCGCCGCCCTCAAGGAAATAAATGCCCATGCGACCCTTGCCCCGCTGTACACGGCTCACATCCACATTAAACCTGCGTAGCTCTCCCATACAGGCATCGCCCAAGGGATTTCTAGGCAAAACGGTAATAAAGCCAGCATCCATGCCATAGTTGGCAAGAGATACCGCAACGTTGGCCTCGCCGCCGCCAAAGGTGGCCTCCAGCATGGGGCTCTGGAAAAACCTCTCGTATCCCGGAGCCTTAAGCCGCAGCATTATTTCGCCAAAGGTCAAGTACTTCATAATAAGCCTCCCTTACTTTTGCAGAAGATGTACGGCAAAGCCGCCTATCTCGTTCTTTAGGTATACCGCTATCATGCTGTCGCCCTTATATTTTGCAGTGGACATCTCCACTTCATAACCCTTAGCCCCAAGGTCTGCTATGGCACGGATTATAGAATTTGTACGCATTGCAATATGGCCATATCTGCCAAGATACTGGGAATTCATCACCTCGATAGATCCGCCGGCAAAATTGGAACTGCTTCCTTCCTTGGTAACGAGGCCGAATGCATCGTTCATCTGCCTGCACACCTCAAATGAGGTATCCTTATCCGGCATATTGATGCCCAGATGGGCAAACTCATATCCCAGCACTGTCTGACGGGCTTCCCTGCACAGAGCGGTTATCTTATCATAATTGCCAGCCGCGATGTCCGCTTTCTGGCACAGCCAGCTTCCGCCCACCGCATGGATAAACGGGGCTGCGATATATTCGTGAAGATTGGCACCGGAAACCCCGCCGGTAGGTATAAATTTTACCGATCCGAAGGGAGCTGCCAGCGCCTTCATGGCAGAAAGTCCGCCATAAACATTGGCAGGAAAAAACTTCAGCACCTTAAGGCCATATGAAAGAGCCTTAGTGATTTCGGTGGGGGTAACGCATCCGGGGGTTATGCCCACCCCGGCTTCGAGGCAATACTTTACAACGTTCTCGTCAAAGCCGGGGGAGACTATGAACTTCGCCCCTGCTTTAACGGCTTCCTTTGCTTGCTCCACAGAGAGGACCGTGCCCGCGCCCACCAGAACCTCAGGGCATTCATCAGCAACCGCCCTTATTGAATCCAACCCGGCAGCGGTCCTAAGTGTGATCTCCATAACGTCTATGCCGCCGGCAGCCAGCGCCTTTGCGGTAGGCACGGCATTTGCAGCATCATCTATCACCACTACAGGAACTACGCCAGCATTGCTTAGTCTTTTCAATACATCCATGATCCGTTTACCTCCCGTTAGTCTATCCAGGGAATGCTTATGCCGTTATATGTGGAAAGCTCACAGAGGGAATCCGCAACGGCATCGGGCAGCTCCAAGGCTTCCTTAGCTTTATTATACTTTTCCCATTCAATCTCGCCAGGAACAAAGATGCGCTCCGCATTCTGGGCCTTATCGGTATTGTGCAATGCGCCCATGAATGCCTCGGAGCGGGCGATATAGTTATCCCTGCCAGCAAATTTGTCCACATCGATGGCAATAAAAGTATTGCTTACGCCATTTGGCTTTTCGGGAACGAAGCACCAGGAAGGTATCTCGCCTAGGCTGCTGATGTTTCCGCCGGACAATACGCCGGTCAGCAGCTCTACCAGCACCGCTATGCCGTAGCCCTTATGGGCTGCCATGGGTTGCATAGCGCCCTCCTCGGGATAATGGCTGGGATCGGTTGTGGGCAGTCCGTTTTTATCGACTATCCAGGTATCGGGTATGGACTTGCCATCCTTGCGTGCCTGGACGACCTTTAGGGACGCCACGTTGCTCATTGCTATATCGAGGAAGCAGCTGGGAGCGCTCTCAAGGGGAGAAGCGTAAGAAATGGGATTGTTGCCAAGTATCATGCCGCGCGCCCCGGGAATAGTCATGTTGGGGTCAACGTTGCTCATGGCAATGCCGAGCATACCCTTGCCGACGGCCATATTGGAATAGAACCCGGCTGCTCCGAAGTGGGTGCCGTTCTTTACCGTAACCAGCGCAATGCCGCATTCACGTGCCTTTTCTATAGCAAGCTCCATTGCCTTATAGGAAGATACCATGCCAATACAGTTGTGCGCATCGATCAGCGCATAGGCGGGGCCTTCTCTTACTATTTCAGGCTGAGCAGTCAGGCTTACGCCGCCAGCCACGGCCTTTTTAATATATCCAAACAGATTCTTGGTGCCATGTGAATGAGTTCCAAACGCGTCTGTACCCACCAATACCTCGGCGGTAATCTTCGCGTCGCTCTGGCTCATGCCTGCTGCAACCAGTGACTTTTCACAGAATGTTTCTAATTCGGAAAGATTAATTTTTTTCATAATAAACCTCAGAAATTACTCAAATTTGCAACACGAAATTACGCTATCCTCTTTTCCAGAGATCGGACAGCATTTTTTCATAAACCTTTTAGTTGGGAAATATTATGACTTAATTGATTCTACTGTGTCGCGTATTATGAGCGTGGGCTCCAGCTTAACGGCCATAGGAAAGCGTGTTATGCCTTCCATAAGATCCACCATCAGGTTGACCGCAAGCATACCTGCGTCATATGTAGGGAACCGCACCGTAGTAAGGGCTGGCAGAAGCATAGATGCGAGGGAAATATCGTCAAAGCTTACCAGCGATACATCCTGCGGCACGGATACCTGAGCCTTTTTAAGGGCGCTCATGACGCCGGCCGCAGTTATATCATTAACGCATACAACGCCAGTGAACTCGCCTATATGATTAGCCAGCATATCACCCAGCTCGCCACCCGCACGGAAATCATAGCCTTCTTCGACGTTTTCTTCTTCCTCGTCGTTGGATATAAATATCAGTTTTTCATCCAGCTCTATGCCTGCCCGTTCAAGGGCGGTACGATATCCATTAAATACCTGAATACGCGTCCATCGCGTCAAAGGTGTGGTGGCAAGAGCAATTCTTCTGTGTCCATTATCCAGCAGATAATTTGTTGCCATTATCGCGCCCTTCAGCATATCAAAGTGTATACGGGAAGCCTCCAGCCCCTCGACCTTCTGTTCGAGGAGCACAAAGTTCATTCCCTTTTGCCTGTACGAAAGGATATTCGTAGGGTCATTTGATGATACCGGAGATATTACAACGTTATGTATCCCCTGACGATACATGGCTTCAAGATACTCGGCTTCCCGATTTATGTCGCGCATAGTATTGCATACAAACACAAAATATCCCTTGGCCTGTGCTGTACGCTCTATACCAAGCATAGCCTGCTGATAAAAAGGGTTTGACGTATTGGGCAAGATAACGCCCACCGTGTCGGAAAAAGGACCGGCATTTACATTAGCCAAATTAGCCGCACTGACCGGCCTGGCGTGATACTCAAGCCTTTCCACAGCTTCCTTCACCCGTTGACGCAGGCTGTCCGTAACAGGATAGCCCTCATCCCGCAGTACTCTGGAAACCGTGGCGGGAGAAGTTCCCGCAAGTTTCGCAACATCTCTGATTGTCGCACCGTTTTTTATCATTGGCATATGTCGGCCTGCACTCCTTAATTTATCAGTTTTACACCTTGGTACAGTTATTTTTTTCTAATAAATCAGTATATCATACTAAGGTCAAATTTCAAATAAACCAAGCTCTTCACCAACGAAATCTGCCGCCACACCGTCGATGACAATATTTACATGGTCATTCCGCCATCGATGATTATAGAAGCGCCTGTCATATACGCTGCCTGATCACAGGCGGCAAACAAAATGGCCTCCGCAATCTCACTGGGGTCTCCCAACCTGCCTATGGGCTGGCGAGCGCAGAACTCAGCCATGGTAGCCTCAGGATCCGGCGATGCATTGATGCGATCCTTCAGTGAAGGTGTGAGCGTAGTGCCGGGACACACGCAGTTCACGCGGATATTCTTCCCACACAGCTCCGTAGCCATAGACTTGGTGAGGGCAATAACCGCGCCCTTGCTGGCAGCATAGGATATTCGATTGGTATGTCCCTTAAGGCCTGCCACGGAAGCGGTGTTTACTATTACGCCGCCGCCCTGCTTAAGCATATAGGGAACGGTATACTGGCTCATTAGGAATGTGCCAATAACATTTATATCCATGGTGAGCCTGAAATCGCTTACGGTGGTATTTTCAACGGTGCCGCCGCGAACTATGCCCGCATTGTTTATCAATACATCTATGCGGCCATAGGTATCCACAGCCATATCCACCATACGGCGCACATCATCCTCGTTTGCGATGTTGCCCTGTATGAATATCGCTTCCGCCTCTGCAGCGGCAAGCTGTTCAGCGGTGGGCCTTGCGGATTCATCAACGGAATTGCATACCACCTTTGCGCCCTCGGCAGCAAATTTTTCTGCGGCGGCGCGGCCTATGCCGGCACCTGCGCCGGTGACCAGCACGACCTTATTATCAAAACGTTTCATTAGCGGTAAGTCCTTTCTTTAGCTATACAGTAAGTTAGGCAGGAACAGCATAAGGTTGGGGGCAAATATCATTGCCGCTATTTCCAACAAAACCGCAAAAAGGAAGGGCCACATATACTTTATATAGGACTTCATATCCGTATCCAGTATCTGATTTGTGGCGTACATGGATATACCAACAGGCGGCGTGTTCAGGCCCATGGTGACCGTAGTGCACATAATAAGGCCGAAGTGGACGGGGTCTACGCCCAGAGACCTTACCAAGGGCAGGAATATGGGAGTGAGGAGCAGTATAGTAACAGAACCTTCCATGAACATGCCCAGTATGGTAAGCACAAACACGATGAGAATCATTACGATATACTTGTTGGAAGATATGTTAAGCATGAACGAAGTCAGCTTCTGGGGAACCTGCTCAAAGGGGATACCATATCCAAAAGAACCGCTCATGGCGATTATCAGCATGATGGCGCCAATGTCTATCATGCTTACGTTCAGAGCATGCTTGAGAGTCTCCCAGTTAAGCTCCTTGTAAATAAACGCACCGACCAGCAAGCCGTATACGCAGGCAAAAGAGCCTACCTCAGAAGGAGTAAACAGGCCAAGACGTATACCTACCAGCAGCAGGATGGGGAAAAACAGCGCCCATATACATTCTTTAAAGCTCTCCCACAGTTCCTTTCCTGTGGCACGTCCGCCCTTTTCGCTCTGAAAACCGTACTTTTTGGAAGTTATGGCCACTGTTACCATCAATATGACCATCATCAGCAGTCCCATGAACAGACCGCACATGAACAGACGGCCTATGGATACTTCACCTACGGTACCGTAAATTATGATGCCTATTCCCGGGGGAATGGTGGCGGTGATAAGAGAAGTCCATGCTATAACGTTGGAGGAATATCCTCTTGCATAGCCTCCCTTCTCCATGCTGGGGCCGAGAAGACGGGCTTCCATTGCGGCGTCCGCAGTGGCGGAGCCGGATACGCCGCCCATCAGTGCGCTCAGTACAACGCTGGACTGGGCCAATCCGCCGCGCATATTTTTAGTAAGTACAGCAGCGAACTTTACCAGCCTAGCGGTAATACCGCCTGCATTCATTATATTACCTGCCAAAATGAACAGGGGAATAGCCAGCATTGCGCTATTCTGCGTCTGGGATATAGGTTGCTGTACGATCATAGTCATCGGTAGCTCGGGATGCTGAAAGAAGAAAGTAACGCCCGCTATGGCAATAGAGAAGGCCACCGGCATTCCCAAGAACAGCAATGCGAGAAACACAATTATTACTGTACCCATTTGTTATTTCCTCATAATCAATTTTTTCAGATAATGTATATAAATCCGTTTTATTCGCTGTCCTCTTTCTGAGCAAGGGAGAGTATACTTTCCTCCTGAATTGATTCGTCAGCATTTTTGCCCAGAGCTCTGCGTACATTTGCCACGATATGCCGCACTGCGGTTATGCTCATAAACAGTGCGCTGATTGGCACAGCAATGGTGACCCAGGTGTAACTGAATCCAGGAATACCCTGAAAAGTACGCATCTTTGTAGTTATAGAAAGATCAATACCGTAGAAAATAAGCATGCACAGGAAACCCAAAATGAGCACATACATTGCGGCAGCGAGCCACTTCTGAAATTTTTCAGGGAAAGCATTGGTAAGCATATCTACGCGAACCAGCTTACCGCCTCGGAATGCGACGTCAGCACCCAGAAAAGTGCCCCATGCAGTTAGGAACAACGCAATATCAGTTGCCCAGTTCAATGGATGACCGCAGGCGCGCAATACCGCCGAGGCAAATACTATCAACATCATTGCAACCAGGCAGGTAACAGCCAGAATATTTTCTATCTGGCAAAACCGCTCATAGAACTTTTTCACTTGATTCATTCCCCTTTTGACTATCTTGCAGCCGTTATACACGCGGTGCGGCGTATAAATGCCGCACCGCATTGAGTAACTCTGATTAGTTTTTTAAAGGATTATTTCTTGCCCATTTCTGCCCATACTGCGTCACGAACCTCAGTGAGGCCCAGTACTTCGTAAGCTTTTTCGCCAGCGGCGCGGAAAGCGTCCATGTCGATATCTTCGGGCTCAAGGATGGTCATGCCGGCATCGAGGAGGCCCTGCTTAGCAGCGGCAGCGTCCTCGTTCATGAGCTTGAGAGAGCACTCCAGACCAGCCTTCATGCACTCTTCCTCAAGGATTACCTGATACTCTTCGGGCAGATTGTCAAACCATTCCTGAGAGCATACTGCGAAGTTGATCAGCAGGATGTGACCGGTCTCGCTCAGGTAAGACAGTACTTCGTAGAGCTTGGAACTGTAGGTGGAGGTGTAAACGTTCTCAACGCCGTCAACAACCTTGGTCTGAACGCCGGTGTAGAGTTCGGAGAAGTTCAGAGCAACAGGCTCAGCGCCCAGAGCGCGTATGGACTCCTGCCAGATGGGAGCGCCGGGGGTACGGATAAGCTGACCAGCCAGATCTTCAGGAGAGTAAATGGGCTTGTTGGTTACCATGTGACGGAAGCCCTGGATCCACATGAAGGACAGAACCTTAATGCCGGATTCCTGACCGAGCTGATCCATCCAGCCCTTTACGGTGTCCAGCTCAGCGAGCTGCTGTACTTCTTCAACGCTCTCTACAAAGTAAGGAGCATTCATAACGGCGATGTCGGGAACATAGTTGCCCAGACGAGCGGAGTCGGTGTTCTGGCCTACGTTGGCGCCGGCACGGATCTGTTCGATGATGTCTTCTTCAACACCCAGCTGACCGCTATGGAATACTTCGATGGTCAGGCCGCCATTGGTCCTCTCGGCAACGGCATCTGCCCACTTCAGATATGCCTCATGATAAGGATCTTTATCGGTGAGAACGTGATTGAACTTAAGAACGTACTTTTCGGCAGGTTCTTCTTCGGCGTTTTCGGTCTCAGCTACAGAGGTTTCTTCGGTCACAGGAGCTTCTTCTGCTGCGGGAGCAGCGCAAGCTACCAGGCTGAGAGCCATAGCCAGTACCATGAGGATGCTGATTAATTTTTTCATTTTCTTTCTCCCTTTGTTTTATTTTGCGAAAGCTGTCTGTGTTTTCAGTCGGCTTTCAAATTAATTACACTGTATTTGAGTTATACTCCGCTGTATGCGTTAAAGCCACCGTCTACAGGCAACACTACGCCGGTAATGAACTTTGCTGCCTCAGAGCAGAGGAATATTACTGCACCGGCAAGCTCTTGGGGTTCGCCGTAGCGGCGCATCGGAGTGTTTGCCATGATAGCTTCTCCTCGTGCAGTATCGGTGCCGTCCTCATTTTTGAGAAGATAATAATTCTGAGTGGTGAGGAGAAATCCGGGAGCAATGGCATTTACTCTTATATTTGAGGAGTACTCCTGAGCAAAATGGGTAGCTGCCCATTCCGTAAAGTTTGCTACTGCGCTCTTTGCGGAGCTGTAAGCCAGCGTTTTCGTCAGCGGCCTGAAGCTGGACATGGAGGCGATGTTTACTATACTGCCGCCATCCTGCTCTGCCATATACTTGCCAAATACCTGAGTAGGCATTATAGAACCGAGGCAGTTCAGGTCGAATACCCATCTTATAGACTCAGGGGGCAAATCAAAAAAGCTGTGATCCGGGCCGGTGGTTGCCTTTGGATGATTTCCACCGGCTCCGTTTATAAGTATATCTATCCGTCCGTAGCGCTCTATTACCTTGCCGGCTGCCTGCTCAATGCTTTCTCTGTTGAGAACGTCGCAAGCAACAGCAATCGCATCCCCTCCGGCTTCGGTTATTGCATCCACCGTGCGCTGAGCACCTTCAAGCGATAAATCCAGCACTGCTATTCTTGCGCCGCATTCCGCCATCTTTTTGGCAAGAGTACCGCAGATAACGCCTCCGCCGCCGGTAATGGCAGCTATCTTTTCACTGATATCAAACATATGTTTCATTGGGAACATCCACTCCTAAGCAAAATTTTGGTTAATTGGATTGATGTGTTGTGGGTTAGAGTTTTTATTATATTTGTCATTATAATCACATAGATACATCATTGCAATACTTTTCCATTAGTTTCTATATTTGTTTCTATATTATTTTCTCGAATATAAATTTTATCGGTTTCTTTGCGATTCTAAAATATTCCTATTTTGTGGGGGAAATTGGCATTAATCACATTTGTTTTTTTGTTTCTATATTTGTTTCCGTATAATAATATCACGCTTTCTTTTCGGGTTTATTCAATCACATTTTTATATCCGAAGTCCTATTTCGATCTATTTGTTTCCGCCACGCATACGCAGGCACTCAGCATTTTTATCCTCAAAACATCCTCACGCAGCGTAGGCAGCTGCTGTTCGCCATTTGTTTAATCATTCCGCCCGATACGCAATGACCGCGCTATTATATAAGGGGGTATCCTTAAATTGTTTATCATTAATCTCACCACAAAAAGAAAATGCTCAGATCCATCTGAGCAGCACCTCGTTTATATTACCAATAAAAACTAAATAGCATGTAAGTGCGCGGGTGAGATTTGAGCAAAA
This sequence comes from Clostridia bacterium, assembly GCA_016292635.1. Taxonomy (GTDB): domain Bacteria; phylum Bacillota; class Clostridia; order Christensenellales; family CAG-138; genus SFEL01. The sequence goes on along the minus strand of JAEDIC010000002.1, from coordinate 36,054 downwards.
TAATCTTTACTGGCAAAAGGAATGGGGTCACGACGTTTTCACTGGTAGAAAAAACGGGTTTATTACTGAAAAACGCTTTTTTAGTGTATTTAACGTGCCAATAATGTATTGATGGAGTCCGTGTGAGATATCCGATGTCATGTCTTTTATTTATATAAGGATAACCTGGTGACTTATCGCCATTCATCCCGGGCAAGGGTATATTTTAAAGGAGTGAATCCAAGCTCGGTTTCGGACATGAGCTCCGAGGGGCTTTTAGTGGTATCGGGCGCTTGGTAAGCTCCCTTTTTGTTTTTTTCGGAAACGAGAGAGGCGGGGGGGCGCATAACTTAATATTGAATAGTAATTATATTTAATTAACCCACACAAAGAATGCACAAATATAATTACTGAACTGTTGGGTATGTTGCAGTCAAATCCCCCTGAACTTACCACATATAGGTCTTACCACATGCTGAGGCTTTTGTGGCAGGTATTTTGTTAAATAATATGAAACTGTGAAACTGGTTAAAATGGACGCTGATTGATGGCATAACTTATGCGTTCCCACTTCTTTACGAATGCATAGTTCTTTGCTTTTAATTCCGGAAAGTATTTCCTTATTGTTTCCCGATAACCCATATGGTTATCTCTCATATCCATTATAACCCCTATCTTGAATTCTCCTGTATACCTTTTATTCTTTCGTCCTGTTTTTCCCATTTAAATATGCACCTCCTTGAGTGTCTAACTTTTGGGGTGCATATCACATCCACCTGCTGCTGAGTATACCACCAAAGATAAGTGTATCGGGCTTTATGGGATACTTAAAGGGCAAAAGCAGCTTAATGATATTCCAGAAGTATGGTAACATGAAATTTGCATATAGAAACCGGGAATTCTGGTGTAAGGGGTATTATGTAGATACAGTAGGGAAGAACACAAAAGCTATTAAGGAATACATAGCAGAACAATTAAAGAGAGACAGAGAAACGGACCAGCTGAGTATATTTGACCCGCAAGACCCTTTTAAGGGTGGCAGGTAACAAGCGCAAGCTGGCAGGCACTTTATGCGCACTTGTGCGCCGCTAGTTGTATTAGGGCTATGCCCGAAACTGAAATACCCCCCGCATAGCGGGGGGGGGAGGGATCATTATTATTGTTGCATCTTAGCCGAAGCCGGCTGGCATGTCAAAGGCGGCTGTGGGCGGGCGTGCATTTACTCTTCTTTTGTTTTACATATTGTTTTGTTTTTGAGTCATCCGCCATTTAATGTATTACAGCATCGTATTTTGCATAAACAACATTTGCGCCCTTCATTTTGGCGATAGATTTTTATAATACATAACGCGATGGATCTTCTTAAATCATGCTAATTAAAGGCAGCCGCCCAAAATTGAACGACCGCCTTTAATTATTTATAACTATGTCTATTCTCTATTTATCAACGGCCTTTGATGCCTTAAACTTGATAATCTCCTCAGTGAGCTTGGGAATTATCTTCTTAATGTCACCTTCAATGCCCAGGTCCGCAATTTCCATCATGGGACAGGAAGCGTCTTTGTTGATCGCAAGAATGAATTCGGAATCTTCCATACCAGCCAAATGCTGTATTGCGCCGGAGATACCGCATGCGATGTACAAATTAGGACGTACAGTCTTACCCGTCTGCCCAACCTGACGGTCCTTCTCTATCCAACCGCTGTCAATACCGACTCGAGAAGACGCAACTTCTCCGCCCAGCACTTCAGCCAGCTTACGCAGCGGTTCATATCCCTCGCTGCCACCGGTTGCACGTCCGCCGGATACCAGAACCTTGGCTTCTGTAATATCCACGCTCTTGGTTGTTTTAGGGAGTACATCCAGTATAGCAACATTCATATCAGAAGGTTCAAAGGCTACTCTGACAATTTCGGGCTCATACTCGGCCACCTCCTTGCGCTCAGGCATTTTCATAACGCCGGGGCGCACGGTTGCCATCTGAGGACGATAGTTTTTGCAAACTATGGTTGCCATAATATTTCCACCAAATGCAGGACGCGTCATAAGCAGCAGTTTGGTTTCAGGATCAATGTCCAGCTTGGTACAGTCTGCAGTAAGTCCCGTATGAACGCGACCGGCTACACGAGGCGCTAAATCACGGCCTATTGAACTGGCTCCAAAGAGGACTACATTTGGATCATATATGTTTATTATAGTGGTAAGTGCCTTTGCATAAGGCTCTGTTACATAATGCTGCAACATCGGATCATCAACTACGAGAACTTTGTCCGCGCCATACTCGTAAAGCATCTTTGCCTTACCGGCAATATTACTGCCAAGCAAGACTGCCACAACTTTCTCTCCCAGTACGGCTGCCAGCTTTTGCGCTTCGCCCAACAATTCCAGACCGACTTTCTGTACGTGGCCTTCACGCTGTTCTATTACAACAAATACATCTTTGCTCATTGTTCTGCTCCCTTCTTAAATCAAGTGAAGCTCATCCAACTTTGCGACGATAACTTTAACAGCTTCGTCATCGGTTAAGCCGGTCAGCTTTGTGCCCTTTGCCTTTGCCTGCTTGGTAAAGGAATGCATAACATTGGTGGGTGAACCGTTCAAACCGATCCATTCTGGGTTAAACAGATCTTTAAGATCTTCAAATCCCAATACAGTAATATCCTTATTATATGCGTCAATAATACCGCGAACCGTCATATAGCGAGGCTTTGCCATCTCGGAAAGAGCAGTTATCAAGCAGGGCATCTTCACCTTTACAATATGATAGCAATCTTCAAACTGACGCTTGACTATCACGCTGTCGCCTTCCACTCTCAGTTCCTCAGCGTAGCTGACCTGGGGTATCTTCATTTGCTCAGCAATCTGCGGTCCAACCTGAGCAGTATCACCATCTATTGCCTGACGTCCGGTAATGATAAGGTCAAACCCCAGTTTCTTTAGGCCGGCTGCAATTATGGTAGCCGTAGCGTAAGTATCAGAGCCTCCAAACTCGCGTCCGGAAAGGAGAACTGCATCATCACACCCCATTGCCAGCGCCTCGCGAAGCGCAACATCGGCCTGTGGAGGTCCCATGCAAACCACGGTTACAGAAGTTCCCGGATTTTCTTCTTTTATTCTCAGTGCGGATTCTATACCGGATTTGTCATCAGGGTTAATAATGCTGGGTACTCCATCACGGATCAAGGTATTTGTCTTCGGGTCAAGGCGTACTTCTGTTGTATCTGGAACCTGTTTAATACATACAGCAATTTTCATTCCTCGGATCTCCTTTACATTATTTCAGCTTCATTGAACCGGATATGACCATCTTCATTACTTCAGAAGTGCCCTCATATATCTCGGTTATCTTTGCATCGCGCATCATGCGCTCAATGGGATATTCGCGGGAATACCCATAGCCACCCAGAAGCTGTACGCACTCCCGGGTAACCTCATTAGCGACTTCAGAAGCCATCAGCTTGCACATTGCGGCATATACGCTGTAATTCTCTTTATTGTCCTTTGCTACGGCTGCACGCCATACAAGTAGCCTTGCAGCATCTATCTTGGTCTGCATCTCAGCGAGCTTAAACTGAGTATTTTGGAATGCGGCGATGGGCTTGCCAAACTGTTTGCGTTCCTTAACATATTTGATTGCCTCATTTAGCGCACCCTGAGCAATACCAACAGACTGCGCGCCGATGCCGATACGGCCACCATCCAGCGCCTTCATAGCAATCTTAAAGCCGCTTCCTTCTTTACCCAACAGATTCTCTGCAGGCACGCGTACATTATCGTAATTAACAACACAATTGGAAGCCGCCCGAATACCCATGCGGGGGATATTGGCATTTACGGACAGACCGGGCATACCCCTTTCTACAATAAAAGCACTGATACCCCTTGTACCTGCCGCAGGATCAGTAAGAGCAAATACAACAAATGTATCCGCAAATCCTGAATTGGTGGTAAAAATCTTGGATCCGTTAATTACATACTCGTCTCCATCCTTATAAGCCTTTGTCTGCTGTCCCGCAGCATCACTACCAGCATTGGGCTCAGTCAGACCAAAGCATCCAATTTTGCTACCGTCTATTAGGGGGCGCAGATACTTTTGCTTCTGCTCTTCAGTACCAAAATCATTGATGCAGGAACAGCATAGAGAGGTATGTACAGAAATGGTAATTCCGGTACTGGCATCCTGTTTGGATACCTCTTCCATGCACAATACATATGACAAATTGTCTCCGCCTTCTCCGCCATAATTTCTGGAGTAGGGTATTCCAAAGAATCCAAGCTTCTTCATCTTTTCGAGAAGCTCCATGTCATAGACTTCATTTTCGTCCATATCCCGGGCCAGAGGCTTTATTTCTTCTTCCGCAAACTTGCGATAAAGCTCCTGCTGCAACAGATGAGTTTTACTGAGCTTAAAATCCATAGCTATTCCTCTCTATACTAATATCTTTCTGACATTATATTTGTATACAAATTACTTGTCAACAAATTTATTTTTTAGTGTGAAAAATGCATTGCTATTTTTAGTTATATCTCTTGAGTAATGTCAAAATAGGTCATCATGAGTTAAAATGCTAACAGGCACATATCAGAATCGCGTCCAGTACTACTTGTTTAACATGATTTCCTCTAAAAATCAGAGGAAATCATGTTAAAACGAAAGTATTAAGGGGTGCTGTTTTTAATGAGAGCGAGAGGGAAAACATTTGACACGGCGTCTCCGTTTTCAACCTTATCAAAGTCTTCACCGCATTCTTGCTCGCTGGCATGAACGTGTATCTTTTGGGATGTCTTAAGATGAGACTTCATATAACTAAGTCCGCTCGTAAGATTTTTTTCTTTCAGAGCATCGATAATATTTCTGTGCTCCTGAATGGTTATCCGCTGTATGGCAGGATCCATGCTGGCCTTTTTCATGTTTTGCATAATCACCCACCGAACCGCAGAAAGCAATTCAATAAGAATATCATTGCCAGTAGCCTGTGCAATAGCATTATGGAATGCCGCATCATGCTGGAGAAAATACTCTGATGTAAAATCCGGGTTCTGCATCTCCCAATGCAGCCTCTCCAGAACGCGAATATCCTCGGGAGTGATTCGTTCCATCGCAAGCACGATTATGTTTATTTCCAATATTTCGCGAAGTTCTTGCAAATACTGGAAATTATCCTTGCGCAAGCTAACAATCATATTGAAGGGTTCAATTAGGCAACCTCTGGTATTATCTGTAATAAAAGTACCTTTGTTGCGCCTTTCTATCAAACCCATTGCCGAAAGAACCTTAAGATTCTCTCTGATTGTTGATCTGCCTACACCAAACATCTTTTCCAATTCGGCTTCTGTGGGAATCTTCTCGCCCATTTTATAGTCGTTGTAAATCATCTGTTTGATTGCATACAGAATCGAATCACCTTGTCTCAAACTTATCCCTCTTTCCCAAACACTAATATAAATATTGTAGCATTTTTTTCATCTTTTGCCTATCCTTTTCGCCGCTCTTCTGGAACATTATTCCAATAATATGGCGGGAATTTCGGCTCTGCCTTCATACCCTGATAAGGAGTGGGATAGCGTACAAGTCCGGCTTTATGGGTGCTCTCAAGTCCTTCGGTGACCTTCTCGAACTGTGCCGATGGTATTGAGAAGATCATCTCATCGTCCTGAGTAAGCGCAAAAACGCGCTCGCCTCCGCTTGGCACTACATAGTTACACTTTTGTGAGTTATATACAGCGGAAATGTATCCACTGCATGCCGCTCTGCCAAACGCCAAGTTAGCAATACCTTCGCCGGTACTATAATTGTTTGCGTGGATCAAACGTGCGATCTGCGCAGGATTGCCGTATACGACAACTATATCCGGATCAAATTTCGCCTTTTCAAGGGGCGACAGCCAAAACTCCTTTACCTTGCCAAGAGGGATAAGAGCGTTTGGTGCTTCCATCGCAGCACCGGCAGCTTTATCGATTGCATATCCCGGAACCGCATTATTGCCCTCATGTATCACATCGGGAGGATAATATCCGGTATATATAAGCCCCGGAGGGCAGGCATGGCACGCTTCATCAAAAACCAATGTATAACCAAATCTGCGTACCAAGCCAAATCCCTGGCAAAACGCCACTGGATGCCCCAGTAGCTCTGTAACGGTTCTTGCCCTATCAGGGCGAGGAATATCGTCATCCTTAGTTATTACCTTAACAGCTACCGGATACGTAAGAGGACGGATGCACTTCATTATTGCATCTGTCAGTTTCCTTGTTGTTTCGTTAACCATTTCGCATCAGCCTCCTTATTCAGAAAACAGTCTGGGCAGCTTCTTATATGTGCTGAGCCGATCCATAGCCTCGTTTTCAGACTGCTTGTACAATGCCTCAGCCTGTTCAGGGAACTGACGCTCCAGTGCTGCGTAACGGACCTCGCTGCAAATAAAGTCTCTGTAGCTTGCAGTAGGTTCCTTGGAATCCATGATAAAAGGCATTTCTCCACTTTCTCGGCGAGTAGGATCGTACCTGTACAAGGACCAGTAACCAGCCTCAACAGCTTTCTTGCTCTGGGCAATACTATTGCCCATGCCGCCCTTGATGCCGTGGTTAAGGCAGGGGCAGTATGCGATAATGAGAGAGGGTCCGGGATAAGCTTCTGCCTCTGCAATTGCCTTGAGCGCCTGATTCTTGTCGGCGCCTACAGATATTTGCGCAACATAGATGTATCCATAGGACATAGCCATAAGGCCCAGATCCTTCTTTCTGGTTCTCTTGCCGTGCGCTGCGAACTGAGTAATGGCAGCGCTGGGAGTAGACTTGGATGCCTGGCCTCCAGTATTGGAGTAAACCTCTGTATCAAATACGATAACATTGATATCAGAACCGGAAGCGAGCACATGGTCCAAGCCACTAAATCCGATATCATATGCCCAGCCATCACCACCAAACAGCCAATAGGACCGCTTTACAAAAAAGTCCTTCATGCCGTACAGCTCGACCAGCTCTTCTTCTTTTCTGTCCTTAAGCAAAGCTGCCAACCTATCAGCACGTTCTCTGGTGCCCGCGCCCTCATTGAAATGATCTATCCAATCCTTCATAGCGCTTGCCAGCTCCCCATCTTCCAGCTTTGCCAATGCGCCTTCCATCTTCTCTTTCAGATTGTTGCGGACATATTCAGAGCCCAGCTTCATGCCGTAGCCATATTCGGCATTGTCCTCAAACAAGGAGGATGCCCATGCGGGTCCGTGACCTGCCTGATTCTTGGTGAATGAGAAGTTCGGAGTTGCAGACGCCCAGGCTCCGGAGCAGCCGGCGGGATTGGCGATCATCATTCTGTCGCCATACAGTTGGGTGATCAGCTTCGCATAAACAGTCTGCACGCATCCAGCACATGCGGGGGAGAACTCCAGCAAGGGCTTAGCGAACTGGCTGCCCTTCACAGTAAACTTGGTCTTATCATCCAGCTTCTGCTCGGGCAGCTTGCTGGTGTAATCCCACCATGAGCATTCACTCTTACATGCCTCATCAAGGGGTACCATTTCAAGAGCTTTTACAGGGCATGTGCTTATGCAGTTACCGCATCCTGTACAATCCAGCGGGGAAATTGCCAAGTGATACTTTTTGCTCTTATCGCCGGTTGCCGCTATCATAGGCATGTCACCGGCTTCTTCAGCCTGCTTCTCATCCAGCAGAACAGGTCTGATAACGGCATGCGGGCATATGAAGGAACACTGGTTGCACTGTATACACTTATCGCTGCGCCACATAGGTGCATTGATGGTAGCACCCCGCTTTTCATAGGCAGTAATACCGATAGGGAAGCTGCCGTCTTCATGGCCAACAAATGCGCTTACGGGCAACTTGTCACCTTCCTGACGGTTCATGGGAACTGCTATGTTCTTTACAAAGTCTGGCAGAGTCTCATCGGGTTCATAGATGCAGTCCGGTTCGTCAGCCCAGGATGCGGGAATGTTTACAAGATGCAGATGATCCTTACCGGAATCAATCGCTGCAATATTCATGGCAATGACCTTTTCACCCTGACGTCCGTAAGAGGTAACTACGGATTCTTTAAGGTACTTCATAGCATCTTCCTGAGGAATAATGTCGGAAAGATGGAAGAACGCAGACTGCATGATCATGTTGATGCGGCCATTCAGACCGATCTTGGAAGCCAAATCTATTGCGTTAACAGTATAGAATTTTATGTTATGGCGGGCCAGATAACGCTTCATGCCTGAGGGAAGTTTTTCTTCCAGCTCTGCGTCATTCCACATACAGTTGAGCAGGAAGGTGCCGCCGTCCTTCAGTCCTGCCAGCAAATCATACTTTGTAACATATGATTGGTTATGGCAGGCAATAAAGTCAGCATTTTCTACGAAATATGCAGACTGTATAGGTTCGTTGCCGAAACGCAGATGGGATACGGTAAGTCCGCCTGATTTCTTGGTATCATAGAAGAAATATGCCTGAACTTTTTTGTCGGAATGGTCTCCAATAATTTTAACGGCACTCTTATTTGCGCTTACCGTTCCGTCAGAGCCAAATCCCCAGAACTTGCAGCTGATGGTGTCCTTGGGGATAACGGAAAGTTCTTCGGTATACTCAGGCAAAGAGGTGAACATAAGGTCATCCACTATACCCACAGTGAAGTTATCCTTGGGAATATCCTGGCTCAGGTTCTTGAAAATAGCAGCAACATGCCTGGGATAGAACTCCTTGCTGGATATACCGTAGCGGCCACCCACTATCTTAAGATCATTGTAATAGCCGTACAGGGCGCTCTTAACATCCTGCAGCAAAGGCTCGCCCACAGAACCAGGCTCCTTGTTTCTGTCGAGTACGGCAATTTTCTTTACTGTAGCAGGCAGTACATTCAACAGGTACTTTACAGAGAAGGGCCTGAACAGACGTACATTGACCATACCGACCTTTTCGCCTTTAGATACCAAGTGATTTACCGTCTCCTGTATGGTCTCGCAACCGGAACCCATTGCAATTATTACACGCTCTGCATCGGGCGCACCGTAGTAGTTGAAGGGGCGGTAATCTTTGCCGGTGATCTCATTGATCTTTTCCATGTAATCGGCAACCACATCGGGCAGCTCAGCATAGAAGCGGCTTACGGATTCTCTTGCCTGAAAATATGCGTCAGGATTAAGAACGGTACCTCTTATTACAGGATGATCGGGGTTAAGCGCCCTATGGCGAAACTCATTTACAGCATCCCAATCCACGAGCTTTGCCAGATCTTCATAATCCAGAACATCTATCTTCTGAATCTCATGGGAGGTTCTAAAGCCGTCGAAGAAATGCATAAACGGAATGCGGCTCTTGATAGCGGAAAGGTGGGTTACCGCCGCAAGGTTCATTGCGTCCTGAACAGAAGAAGACGCTATAAACGCAAAACCAGTCTGCCTAGTGGACATAACGTCCTGATGATCGCAAAAGATAGAGAACGCGCTGGTGGATACAGCCCTTGCCGCAACATGGAATACGGCAGGCAGCAGCTCACCTGCCATCTTATACATGTTTGGTATCATCAACAGCAGTCCCTGGGAAGCGGTGAAAGTGGATGTCAATGCTCCGCCCTGCAAGGAGCCGTGTACCGTACCGGCCGCACCGCCTTCACTCTGGAGCTCCACGACCTTAACAGGCTGACCAAACAGGTTCTTTTTGCCTTGAGCGGACCACACGTCTATGGTCTCCGCCATGGGAGAAGACGGGGTAATAGGATATATTGCGGCGACCTCACTGAACGCATATGCAACATGTGCAGTTGCGGTATTGCCGTCCATTGTTTTCTGAACTAGTTTCTTCATAAATTATTCTCCCAAATTATTTCTTAATATTATCTTCGTCGCTCTGTGTCAGAACAGCGCCCTTAGCAGCTGAGCTTGCCAACATTGAGTAACGTTTCATATAACCTTTCATCGGCTTAGGAACGTAGCGCCATTCTGCGCGTCTCTTCGCCAATTCTTCTTCGCTTACGTGCAACTCCAGCTTATTGTTGGTAACGTCCAGGGTGATTTTGTCGCCGTCTTTTACCAAAGCAATGGGGCCACCTTCCGCAGCTTCTGGAGAAATATGCCCTACGAAGCAGCCGTTATTTGTTCCAGAGAATCTTCCATCCGTAACAAGGGCAGTGGACTTATCCAATCCCTGTCCGTGCAGCAGCTTCATCGCTCTAAACATCTCCTTCATACCAGGTCCACCCTTAGGGCCTTCGTATCGCACGACAATAACATCGCCGGGTTTTATCTTGCGGGCGCTGATGGCCTCAAGGCAAGCGGGCTCGCCGTCAAAGCAAACCGCAGTACCGGTAAAGCAGCGGACTTCCGGAGCAATACCCGCAGGCTTTGCAACTCCGGTATCGGGTGCCAAATTACCGCGCATGATAGCCAGGCCAGGAAGGGTACTGTGAGGGTTATCCAAAGAGCGGATCATATCCGGATTATCTGGATACGGGTTCTTGAACGAATCCAGATTCTCCCTAACCGTATGTCCGGTGGACGTCATAACATCCAAATGGAGCATCTGACGCAGCTCCTTCATTACCGCCTGCACACCACCTGCGCGATAGAAGTCTTCCATATCGTACTTGCGGGATGCGGGATATATGGTTGCAAGGAGAGGGACCTTTTTACCGTACTTTTCGAATGCTTCGATAATCTTTTCTGATGGAATGCCCAGTTCATGGCCCAAAGCGCATGTGTGTATTACGCAGTTGGTAGAGCCACCGGTTGCCAGCATAAACATGATTGCATTTTCAATGGCCTCCATTGTAAGGATCTGACGGGCGGTAATTTTTTTGTTTACCAATTCCATTATCTTTTCACCGGTACGCACAGCCGCTCTCAGTCGTTCTGCATATACGGCGGGAATAGCGGAGGTACCCGGTAAGCACATCCCAAGTGCCTCAGTCATGCAGCTCATAGTGTTTGCCGTACCATAAAACTGACCGGATCCGCAGGTGGGAACACATATAGAAGTAAGATTGTCTACTTCTTCCATTGTCATTTTGCCAGCCTGATACATCCCCAGCGCCTCTGCGGGGAATGTAGCGTCAGTCTTGGGCAGGCCATTATAAGCAGGGCCGCTAAGCATACATCCACCGTTGATAAAGATACAGGGAATGTCAAGTCTTGCCGCTGCCATCATCATCGCAGGAACGATCTTATCGCATGACGCCAGCAGTACAAGTCCATCCAATCTGTGGGCGTTAGCTTCTATCTCAACACTGTCGGCAATGTTTTCTCTTGAAGGCAGCGCATAGTTATTGCCATAATGGCCGGTAGCGATACCATCGCAAACAGCAACAGTACCGAATTCCAACGGAGTGCCACCCGCACGATACACGCCATACTTTACATATTGAGCAATCTGCCTCAGATTGGTGTGCCCGGGAACCATTTCGTTAAAAGAATTAGCGATTCCTATAATCGGCCTTGAAAGGTCATCGTCAGAAACGCCGCATCCTTTGTAGGTAAGCCTGCTGGTAATATACTCAGGCTCTAAGAACATTCCGATCTCATGATCTATCATAGATGCTCTCCCTTTAATAAAATTTATTGTTTGTGTAGTTATTTTGTGTAATCGTAAAATCCCTTGCCGCTCTTCTTGCCAAGTTCACCTGCCGCAACCATCTTTCTGAGCAGAGGGCAGGGCCTATACTTGGAATCGCCAAATTCGGAATACAGCACTTCCATAACATTGAGGATTACATCGATGCCGATCATATCCATAAGAGCAATTGGCCCCATGGGATGATTCAAGCCATTTATCATAGCCTTATCAATATCCTCGGGAGTGGCAATTCCTTCATATACTAAGAACGCAGCCTCGTTCAGCATGGGATCGAACAGACGATTTACGATGAAACCAGGGCTGTCCTTGCAAACAACAGGCTCCTTGCCAAAGCTTTTTGCAAGCTCGTATACAGCAGTTACTGTTTCATCTGAAGTCTTTATTCCTTTTATGACCTCTACCAGCTTCATAACGGGAGCCGGATTAAAGAAATGCATACCAACAACCTTATTAGCGCGCTTTGTTACAGCTCCCAGCTCGGTAATAGAAATCGAGGAAGTATTTGTGGCCATCAGTGCATGCTCAGGCAGACAATCGTCCAAATCTTGGAACAACTTTTTCTTTATTTCCGGGTTTTCTGTTGCAGCTTCAATGGCCAGATCGCACCCGGAAGCTTGCTTGATGTCTGCACTAGGGGTTATGCGTTTCAATGCAGCTTCTGCTGCTTCAGCAGTCATTCGCCCCTTGGATACCTGTTTTTCCAAAGAAGTCGCTATTTTGGCTTTACCGGCGTCAGCAAACATTTGCTTAATATCATACAACACTACATCATAGCCCGAAACTGACGCTACCTGAGCAATACCCGAGCCCATCTGACCGGCGCCAGCAATAAAAATGCATTTTATCATAATTACACTTATCCTTTCGCGCGTTTCGCCTTAAACTTCAAACAACGTAGCCATAGCCTGACCACCGCCTATGCACAGAGACACCACGCCGTAATGTACACCCCTGCGGCGCATTTCCTGTATAAGGGTCAAAGACAACCTTGCACCTGTCGCACCTACAGGATGGCCCAGTGCTATTGCACCGCCATTTACGTTTACCAGATCGGGATTAATCTCAAGATCCCTTACACAGGCAACAGCCTGGGACGCAAATGCTTCGTTAATTTCCCAGAGTCCTATGTCGTCCTTTTTAAGGCCGGTCTTCTTAAGCAGTTTCTGTATTGCATATACCGGTGTATATCCCATGTAAGCAGGATCGGTTGCAGCAGATACGCTGGTTATATATTTTGCAAGAGGCTCAATTCCCCTTTCCTTGGCAACATCTGCACTTGCCAGAACCAAAACTGCAGCAGCATCATTGATAGGCGAAGCATTGGCCACGGTTACGGTACCGCCCTCTTTGAATACAGGCTTCATCTTTGCAAAGTTCTCATAAGCGGCGTTTTCTATATAAGTTTCGTCTTTGTCAAAGATTACTTCTTCCTTTTTAACCTTGATAGAAACGGGAACAATATCTTCAGTGAACTTGCCGCTTTCCCATGCCTGCTGGGCGAGGTTATGGCTTCTCACCGCCCATCTGTCCTGCATTTCTCTGGTAATGCCGTATTTCTCCGCGACATTTTCGGCAGTGATGCCCATATGATAATTGCAGAACGGGTCTACCAGACCGTCATAAAGCATACTGTCTCTCAATTCACCTGGTCCCATGCGGTATCCAAAACGAGCGTCGCTCAGCACGTAAGGTATTCGGCTCATACATTCACATCCGCCAGCAGCTACAACATCGTTATCCCCAACCATTATGGACTGAGCCGCCAAGCATATAGCCTTAAGAGCAGTAGCGCAGTTTTTATTAGGTGTGAATGCGGGGGTCTCCTGAGGCATTCCTGCGTAAATTGCACACTGACGGGCAGAGTTGGCCTTTATTCCGGCCTGGAAGTGGGTTCCAATAATTACTTCGTCTATATTTTCGTCAGCCAGTTTTGATCTGTTAATAGCCTCTCTGAGAGCTATTGCTCCCAGCTTGGGGGCATCTATGCCGGATAAAGATTTTCCGAATTTTCCTGTAGCTGTGCGAGAACCGCTCAGCACTACGACTTCCCGGATCTGATTATTCATCGAAAAGTTCCTCCATTTTTTTTTGACAATGAGTATAAACATAAAAGACGACTCTTTTTTACCGGATCCGCGCCGGAGAAAAATTTGTCGACCAAATCTAAGAAACGTTTATTTGCCCTTAAAATCAGCGGGCCTCTTCTCTACGAAAGCAGTCATGCCCTCAACTCTGTCTTCACTTGTAAAAGACACGGTATAAGCTTCAGCTTCGTATTCTATGGCAGAAGTTAGATCCATATTAATACCATTATTTACAGCCAGCTTTGCCATACGAATAGCTATGGGCGCTTTCTCAATAATCGTGTGTGCAATTTCAGTTGCGGTATCAAGCAATTTATCTGCAGGCACGACCTTCTGGACTATGCCGATTTCATAAGCCTGCTGTGCATTCAGCATCTCGCCAGTCATTATAAGGTACTTTGCCATATTCTTGCCTATGAGTCTAGGCAGTCTCTGAGTACCGCCAAATCCGGGAATTATTCCAAGGTTTACCTCAGGCTGGCTAAACTTAGCCTTTTCAGATGCGATAATAAAGTCACAACTCATCGCCAGTTCGCATCCTCCACCCAGTGCAAAACCATTTACCGCGGCAATAACAGGCTTGGTAGTCTTTTCTATCAGAGACATACACTCCTGACCCAGCCTTGTCATTTCTCTTCCCTCTTCGGTTGTAAGCTTCTGCATTTGAGAAATATCCGCGCCAGCTACAAAAGAGCGATCTGCGCCTGTAAGTATAACAACGCGGACATCGGAATCAGCATTTATGTCCTTAATTAAATGAATAAGTTCATTAAGCACATCGCAATTAAGAGCATTCAGCGTTTTAGGTCTATTTATAGTAACATACGCTATCTGCCCTCTCTTTTCATACAATACGTTTTGCAATTCCATATTTTCTTGTGACCTCCAGAAAAATTTCTGTTGTCCGCATAAATTGAATTGAGATAATCATTCGTTGTCTTACAATAATATTTTATAGTCTGACCATATGGATGTCAATAGCATTTATCACTGTTAAATGGCTTATAATTAAGCAAATTTAATTGTATACAAAAGATTTTTTTTAATTTTAATAATGTCATTATTAATGAAAGGAAAGCTTTTCCAAATAAATATTTAAAAGAAATACTCAATAATATTTTCTTGACAATCTCGTCATCTGTTACTAATATAATATTGTCTGATGATTGTTGATTTGAGTAACGGCTTGTATCATTCGTTGGCGTTATCTTAACAATGCAATTCTTTTAAGAGCATCACTAAATTGTAACTCTGTTTAAAAACGCACCTTATACGGTCAGAGCCAAAAGGGGAGCAATTTAAATTTTATGATGGATGCAGGTGATAAAATTTTGAGTAAAGAAACTATTGTACAGCTGCAAAATATCAGCAAAAAATTTGGAGGTGTCTATGCCCTCAATAGTGTGAATTTCGATTTAAGTAATGAGATTCACTCAATTGTAGGTCATAACGGTGCCGGCAAGTCTACTCTTGTCAAGATTTTGATGGGTGCACTTACCCCTGATGAAGGAAAAATCATCCTCAAGGGCAAAGAAGTGCAGTTTTCATCTCCCCGAAGCGCCCAAAGTAACGGCATCGCGATGGTGTGGCAGGAACTGGCTGGTTTCCCCAATATTTCCGTTACAGAAAACCTGATGATGCAACGCTTCATCAGGAAATCTTCCGGACTTATTGATTGGAAGAGCAATTATGAGCAGACCGACGAATACCTTAAGAGGCTGGATTTGCATATTGATCCCAAGCTTCCCATGGGAAAACTGCCGCTTGCCCAACAGCAGCTCGTGGAATTTGCAAAAGCGCTTTCTTACAATCCCTCTGTTCTAATTCTTGATGAGCCCACCTCAGCCCTTTCTTTCTCTGAGCAGAGCGTACTTTACGACAAGGTTCGCGTAATCAGAGAGCAGGGTGTGGCGGTTGTCTACATTTCCCATAAACTTGAAGAAGTAATGATGCTTTCCGATCGTATCACGGTTTTACGCGACGGACATAAAATATTCACCACTGACGCCGCGAACCTTTCCAAGGATGATCTTATTGAAGGCATCATAGGGCAAAAGCCCAGCACCGACAGAAGTATTTCCCTCTCAACCGGCATTGTCGAAAGGCCCCCCGTGCTTGAGGTGAAGTCACTCAACAAGAATCGTCTCCTATATGATGTTTCATTCAAACTCGGACAAGGCGAAGTGCTTGGCATTACCGGTCTATCCGGTTCCGGTACCACTGAGATCGGCAAAGTACTGTTCGGATTGGATCAGCATTATACGGGCCAGATAAAGCTTAACGATAAGCCCGTATCTTTCTCCGATCCACAGGACGCAATAGCCAACGGCATAGGCTACGTTTCAAACAACCGTAAAGAAGACGGCTTAATTCCCAATCTCTCGGTAGGCGACAACATAGTCATTACCTCATTAAAGGACATGGCATCCGGCGGCGTCATTAGAAAGCACTTGATAAATAAACGTATCGATCCAATCATGGACCAGATCGAATTGCGTCCGCGCAATCCTCAGCTGCTCATCAGCTCCCTCAGCGGCGGTAATCAACAGAAGGTTATCATCGGCAGATGGATGCGCGACGGCACAAACGTCCTGATTTTAGATGAACCCACACGAGGCGTTGACGTGGGCGCCATTGACAAGATATACGATACCATTCGTCATCTTGCCACCTCCGGGTTAAGTGTTATCGTTCTTTCCAGCGAATTTGAAGAAGTATTTCCCAAGGTGGACCGCATGTTGGTAATGAACAGAGGACACCTTGTAGGAGAATTGGATCCCTCAAAGACTCATTGGGAAACTGCCTTTGAAATGGCGTCACACTACGAAAATAAAGAGGAAACGGCAAAATGAAACAGCACTCCATTTTGAAAAAAGCTCTCACTAACTTTTCCCGCAACGGCGCGCTTGTTATTCTGGTCATTGCGGTTGCAGCCTTTGCTGTTCTTACCAAGGGCAAGAATATCAGTCTTTCAAACATTGTAAACATACTGACCCAGGTTTCCAGCGTCGGTATAATGGCCGTAGGTATGACGATGGTCATCATTGACAGAGGTATAGACCTTTCCGTTGGCGGCGTTGCGTGTCTTTCAGTAGTTGTTGCCGCTGTAGGTATGGTTAAGCTTGGTCTTCCTTGGTATGTATGCATAGTATTCATGATAATCACCGGTCTGTTTATCGGTTTTATCAACGGCATACTCATTGCCAAGCTTAAGATGCAGCCTTTCATCTGTACCATGGCAATGCTTAAAACCACTCAGGGTATTGCTTATTACATTATGCAGGGCAAGACATTGTTCGGTCTGCCTGAGCAATGGGCCTTCTTTGGTCAGTCCAAATTCCTTGGTTTGCCAATTTGCGTATGGCTGCTAATTATTCTGGGCTTCGTCGCATTTCTTGTGCTCAAGTACTCTCGTTTTGGCCGCGAACTGTATGCCATGGGCGGTAATCCTCAAGCTGCGTGGATGGCCGGCATTAACGTAGACCTTAACCGCATTGTTGCCTACATGATCTCCAGTTTCTGTGCGACCGTCGCCGGCCTCATTATAAGTTCCCGTATCATGTGCGCACAAACTTCCATTGGCGACGGCAGTGAGCTGGATGCTATTGCATCTGCGGTTATCGGCGGCGTAAGTATGGCAGGCGGCGAAGGCGGCGTTGTAGGTGCCATAATTGGTGCCATAATCATAAGCGTCATTAACAACGGTCTAAACCTTATGGCCGTATCCCCCTACCTGCAAACCGTTATAAAAGGATTGGTAATATTCTTCGCTGTAATCTTTGACATTATCCGTCGCAGGAACATGGAGCAGCTGAAGGTAAATAATTAACCCAGTTTATTGATACAATCTTGTATTAATAAAATAAACAATAAAAAAGAAAGGGAGCACTACAATGAAGAAAACAATCTCTATCCTTCTCGCACTCGTATTGATGGTATTCGCATTCGGTTGTACCGCAGCAGAGCCTGTTGCCGAACCCGCGCCCGATGCTACCGCGCCTGATGCAGCAGAAGTGGCAACCGAAGCTGTTGAAGAAGCAGCAGAAGCTACCGGTCATCCCCTCGCTGGCAAAGCCGTTGATGAGAACGGCGAGCCTCTCGTACTTGGTTATCTGAGCTGCGACGTTATGAATGACTGGACCTCCACCTGTCAGGGCATTTCCAAGACTCTCTGGGAAGCCGCTGGCGGTGAAGTAATCTGCTACGTATCCAACTACGACCTCGCTCTGGAAGTTTCCTACATGAACGACCTGATTGAGCTCGGCGTTGATGCTATCATTTATCAGTGCAGCGACAGCTATGCCGGCGCTCCTGCGGTAGAGGCAGCCAAGAAAGCTGGCATCCCCATTATTACTGTTGATATGGACGTTGAAGGCGCCGATAGCGACTGCTATGTTCATATCGACCAGCCTGGCATGGGCATGACCTGCGGTCAGTGGATTATCGACAACTACTCCGCTGAAAATCCCGCTAAGGTTCTTGAAATTGCCGGTCTCGTAAACCACTCTGCAGCTGTACAGCGTGGCGGCGGCTTCCATGAAGCAGTAGATTCCATCGATTACATTGATGTTGTTAACACCGTTGATACTGGCTGGGATCCCGACGTAGCCCTCAACGGCATTCTTGATGCTTTCCAGGCCAATCCCGAAATCAACGTAATTTACAGCCACTCCGACTCCATGATGCCCGGTATCATTGAAGGCCTGCGTCAGATTGGCAAGCTGGTCCCCGTTGGTGAAGAAGGCCACATTCCCGTACTGTCCATCGACTGCAACTTCACCGGTATTCAGGCTGTTCGTGACGGCTATGTAGATCTGATCTGCGAGCACAGCCCACAGCTCCACGCAACTATCTGCGTAAATGTAGCTTTGGCTGCTATCTACGGTCAGGAAATCCCTGCCGATATCACCATCACCTCTCCCGTTGTTGATGCCACTACCGTTGAGTCTCCCGATCGTTGGGCAAACAACGTAGCTGGTGAGTTCGCCTCCTGGCCCTATGTCCAGCAGGATTACTTCCCCATCCCCACTCGCTAATTAATCCTTTATGTTCGTTATTAGGACATACTCCTAATAACACCTAACACAACAGGTATCGGATATTTATATTCGATACCTGTTGCTCTAAGAATAGTCATTCAAATCATTGTATTCGAGAAAAGGAGTATTAATAAATGGAACTGAAAGATAAAGTATGTGTTATCACCGGTGGAACCAGTGGCATAGGTGAAGCCACTGTGCATCGCTTTGTGGAAGAAGGCGCAAAGGTTGTATTTTGCGGCAGACGCAAGGAAAAAGGCGAGAAGGTAATGCAGGACGTCATTAACGCAGGATATCCTGGTGAAGTCCGCTTCTTTCAATGCGATGTGAGTGTTCCCGAGGAAGTAGAAAACCTCGCCGCATACACCAAGGCAGAATTTGGAAACTGCGAGGTACTCTTCACCAATGCAGGTATACATCGCACCGGTAAAATCCACGAAATTACTCTGGAACAATGGAACAGCGTTATGAAGGTCGACCTGCAGGGCGTATTTCTTTGCTGCCATTACTTCATTCCCCATATGCTCGAGAAAAACTATGGAACCATTATTAATATGTCCTCCGTTTCCGGCCTTGCGGGTGACTACAACATGATTGCTTACAATACCGCCAAGGGTGCTATTACAAACCTAACCAGGTGTCTTGCTCTTGACTATGCGGATAAGGGCATTCGCGCTAATTCTGTATGCCCCGGCACCATTGCTACCGAGATTACCGCTGCTACATTTAAGGCAGATCCCGCTTCTTATAAGCAATTTGTCGACGCATATCCCGTTCACTTTATCGCCGACCCTGTTGATGTAGCTAACCTGTGCGTATTCCTCGCCACCCGTAAAGCCGATTTCATAAACGGTGCAAACATACCCATCGACGGTGGCATTCTCGCCCATACCGGTCAACCTTATATCCCCGACGGTGAAGAATAACACAAAAAAAGAGGCACATGCATATGAAGCTTACAGAATTATCTTATCCCATTGGTATTGATATACCTGTATATCCTACCAACCCAAGCGAAAAATACTACTTTGAAAGTGATATGAATAACGGTGATCCAGCAAACACTTCCACCGCTTTACATCATATGCACAATGGCTCTCATGTAGATGCTCCCCTTCATTTTTCTAAGGGCGGTCCCGATATAATGTCCATCCCTATTGATGACTTCTATTATACTGCTCCTTATCTTATGTCTATCCCAAAGAAAAAGGGTGAGCTGATAACGTTGGAAGATCTCAAAGCAAAAGAAGAGGAAATCAAGAAAGCAGATATTCTCTTGCTCTATGTCCATTATGCTGATGTGAGAGAAGACAAGTCGGTATTCCTGGATGATTTTCCCGCACTGTCCAGGGAAGGTGCTATGTATCTTAGGACATCCTTTCCCAAACTTAAGGCCGTAGCTATTGACGTTATCAGCATCGAAAGCGCTACTGCAGGCGCCCCCAATAACTTCCCTGTTCATCATGCTCTTCTGGACAATGTGGATTCAGGCAATGCCCCCCTGCTGGTATATGAGGACATCAATCTTAAAGCATACAGCGAGATTCACGGTAAGGTACTTGCAATATCAGCCTTCCCCATCCGCTGGCTCGGTGCAGAAGCAGGTCCTGTGAGCGTTGTGGCTTTCAGTGAGTAAAACCGCAATTACACTAACAATATTACGTCCTCTGCAGATCTGACTGCTGATGGCCATATTACAGCAGATAGATCAAATGCATTCCTCCATAAAAAGCTGTCTCCATTAAAATATGCACCTCCTATAGTGTCTAACTTTAGGGGTGCATATCATAAGAGGCGGCTTTTTACTTATTTATTATATAGCTATATAGCTAATCCATATTTTTCTGAACATTTCGAACCAGGATAGAAAAGCATTTTTTCAGCTCTTCTTTCTCTTCTGCACTGATACCGTCCATAATGACCTTGTTTGCATCGTCTATTAATGCAGTAATGGGCTCTCGTAAGGATGCTCCTTTAACGGTAAGGCGAACAATTACAGTTCGCCTGTCCTCCTTACTAAATTGACGCTGTATAAGTCCCTTTGCCTCAGTTCGTGTTAGTAATCCCGTGATGCTGGAAGTATCAAGGCACAAAGCTTGAGCGATCTGGGTGGGGGATTGGTCACCTTTTTCCCATAAACAACTCAACAAGGCATACTGTGAGGGGGTAAAATCGTATGAGGCCAACCTGCTTTTAAAATATGACAAAACTGCATTCTGAACCTGTGCCAGTTGGAAATTGATGCAATCCTGAAGACGCATTACATTTTCACCTTCTTATAAATGATGCTGTTTATTATATCATAATTCAGCAAAAATAGTAATGATTTAGTAACAGTATAAAGACATGTTTTGCTATTCAGCGCCAATAGACAAAGCGGTGCAATAGTATTGCCGCAATAAACGGCAATGTTTCGATCTATGTTATAACGGACACCTTTGGATAAGCCTATTCCGGCCAAGTTTATGAAGAAGACAAATAAGTCCGTGGGGGGGATAAACACGTTATAATTACTACATAATCGGTTATTCTTGCCAATAAAAGCGTTTTTATTACCGCAAAAGACTTTCTGACCCAGTTTATATTGACAATAAAAACTAAATAGCATGTAAGTGCGCGGGTGAGATTTGAGAAAAATCATTTTTACCGGCAAAAGGAATGGAGTCACGACGTTTTCACCGGTAGAAAAAACGGGTTTATTACTGAAAAACGCTTTTTTAGTGTATTTAACGTGCCAATAATGTATTGATGGAGTCCGTGTGAGATATCCGATGTCATGTCTTTTATTTATATAAGGATAACCTGGTGACTTATCGCCATTCATCCCGGGCAAGGGTATATTTTAAAGGAGTGAATCCAAGCTCGGTTTCGGACATGAGCTCCGAGGGGCTTTTAGTGGTATCGGGCGCTTGGTAAGCTCCCTTTTTGTTTTTTTCGGAAACGAGAGAGGCGGGGGGGCGCATAACTTAATATTGAATAGTAATTATATTTAATTAACCCACACAAAGAATGCACAAATATAATTACTGAACTGTTGGGTATGTTGCAGTCAAATCCCCCTGAACTTACCACATACAGGTATTACCACATGCGGCGTCTATTGTAAGGGCGATCTTCTTATCCGTCCTGTCCACGCTGTGCATTGTCTATCAGGTTGGTGGTGTTTACAGAGCCGAGGCTACCGGTCTTAGCTGTTACTATTCCTATAATGGTGACGTAAACGACTTCAACGGCTATGCCAATGTGGGCGCAGGTCTGGCATTTAAGCATCTGTATGCATATGGTCTTACCGGTGAACTGGTTGAGGGCGGAGATGAATACATTGCATCTTTGGATATTGAAGAACTGCCCGAGATCATTACTTTGGCGGACAAGGATTGGGATGGTGCGCCTCTGGACGTAAACGAAGAGGGTACTTCCATTCTGGAGCTTTGACCTGAGGCTTATGATGTTCTGGCTGGTATCGGATTCGCCCTGTTTTATGTGGATGAGGAGAATGACCAGATGCTGCTGGGCACCGACAACGACATGACTGCCGACTGGGAAAACGGTATATTCTACGATAATTTCCGCGGCGTATGAGGTGCAATCGACGGCTACCTGGTATATATGGAGCTTTCCTTCCAGGGTGAGGATTATAACCTCTATTCCGTACCTATCCTGCTTAATGGTGAGGCGTACAACCTGCAGGTTGCCTATGACTTTACCGCGGAAGAGTGGAGCATACTTGGCGCGTCTCAGGGTCTGGATGACTCCGGTATGGCCAGCAAGGAGCTGCGCCTGCTGGAGGAGGGTGATGTAATCACCACCATCTGGAAAATGGCATCCTACAGTGGAGATGATGACTTTGAGATGTACACTGTAGATGAAGTGACAGTGGCTGCGGAGATTGCCTTTGGCGAGGCACCTCTGTTTGACGGCAGGTGTTCCATGGTATTCGAGATGTGGGATGCGGCGGGCAACTACGCCTATTCCGACGCAGTTACTTTCGATTGTGCCAATGGTGAGATATGGACAACGGTTTGCGAAGATTAAACCATTAACGAATAGCAAAATCTTTTAGCATTATATCGGGACAGTGAGACGGTGAAATACCTCTTGCTGTCCTGATTTTTTTGTTAAAAAACGGCGGCGAACCGTTTGAAACGGATCGCCGCCAATATGTTTTGATTGTATTAACGGATTACAGAACGGGAGTCCAAACCAGAGCCATTACGTCCTCTACGTTGTCCATGGACTCGATGAGGCCCAGACGGATGTAGCGGGCAGCAAAGTCTTCCAGAGTGGTCTTGGTGAACTCATCGGAAAGGCCGAACTGCAGAGAGTTGTTGATCATAACGTTCATCTCGCGGTTACCGCCGTTCCAGCCCATCTCCATCAGGATGTCGGTGGCTTCTTCGGGGTTGTCACGCATGAAGCTGTGAGCCTTATGAACAGCCTGAGCGACTTTCTTGGCGTGTACGGGGTTCTCGCGAACGAACTTGCCGCTCATAGCCATAACGCAGCATACACGGTCCGCAAAGTCGGTATCCAGCTGGGAACGGATGCACTTGAGGGTGCCGTCCTTAACCATGCTGTAAGCGAAGGTATCGCTGAGGAGAGCTGCGGAGATTTCGCCGTTCTGCATAGCGGTAACGCAAGCGTCGGAGGAAACCTGAATCAGTTCAACGTCGGTCTTGTAGTTGATTCCGTCAGCATCAAGCAGCAGAGCGGTGATGTTGTAGTCGGACTTACCGATGCCGTTGGGGGTGGAAATAGCAGTGCCCTTCAGGTCCTCGGTGGTGTTGTATTCGCTGTCAGCAAGAACGTAGAGGGACTTGCAGGCAATGTGGCCGCCGCCGGTGAAGGTGATGTCTACACCGTTGGTGATGGGAACCATCATCTTTGCCATCATACCTACGGCAACGTCTACCTGGTTGGTACCCAGAGCTTCAACGTCGCTGCTGCCCTTAACGCCTTCAGCGGTCAGGCCGGCTTCTGCATAGTAGCCAAGGTGGTCCGCCATGGTGGGACCGGAGGTGCAGCCGTCGGACATGAAGTAGTTGATGGCCCTGCCGTAAGCGGGCTCCTTCTTCATGGCTTCCAGCTCTTCAGCGGTGGGAGTCAGGTCAAAGTCGGTCATTTCGATAGCACGGCCTTCAACCTCTACGGGTACAAACAGAGCTTCCCAGTTGCCGGAAGCAGCAGCTTCAGCAGCATCCAGATGCTCGGCAGCTACGTTAACCTCAACGTCTTCAACGGTACCAACTTCGATCTGGCCGTCGTTGTTGAAGTCTTCGATGGTGGTGGAAGCGGTGGCGCCTTCCTGATTGTCGGCGTCTTCCAGGCCTGCGCAGGCGCACAGGGACAGACCCATGGCCAGAGCCATGATCAGTGCAAGGAACTTCTTTGCGTTCATTCTTAAGTTTTTCTCCTTAATTTTTTTATTCGTAAGCCGCATATGCGGCGTGCGAAACATATTTATTTGTTCTTGTTTCCGCCAAAGTGCAGCTTGTTGAGAATGTCGTTGCGGTATTCTACGAAGCTTGCGGAGGAACGGTCGCGGGGGTAGGATTCATCGATCTTGATATCGGCAATAATGCGGCCGGGGTTGGCGTCCATTACCAGCACGCGGGTGCCCATGTAAATGGCCTCGTCAACGTCATGGGTAACCATCAGGGCCAGCTGCTTGCTTTCAGACCAGATGCTGAGTATTTCATCCTGCATATGCATACGGGTGAAGGCATCCAGCGCGCCCAAAGGCTCATCCAGCAGCAATATCTCGGGCTGGTTTATAAGGGAGCGTACAAGGGCTACGCGCTGAGCCATACCGCCGGAAAGCTGACCGGGATAGTCGTTCCTGAATTTTTCAAGGCCGATGATATCGATCATGCGCTGAACCTTGTCCTCGTTGCCCTTGAGCTTGCCCTGAACATTCAGGCTGAAGGCAATGTTGTTTTCAACGGTGAGCCAAGGGAACAGGGTGGGCTTCTGGAATACCATGCCGCGGTTGGGGGAGGGGCCATCTATTTCCTCGCCGTTTACGGTAACTTTACCAAGGGTGGGAACAATAAGGCCTGCAACAAGGCGAAGAATGGTGGACTTACCGCAGCCGGAAGGGCCGACGAGAGAGATAAACTCGCCGCTTTCCATGGTTACGCTTACGTTATCCAGAGCATGGGTAACTTCGTCGCTTTCTACTTTTGCAAAGCTCTTGCTTACGTTTTCAAGGGTAAGGATAACTTTATTCTCTGCCATTATTTCTCAACTCCATTCTGCCAGCGCAGTACATGGCGCTTAACGCGCTCAAGAACCTTGGTGACTACGGTGAAGATAAAGCATATTACAAACAGGGCGGCAAACATCTTGTCGTAGCTTGCCCAGCCGGCCTGCCATGTCATATACCAGCCAAGGCCGGACTTTACGCCCAGCATTTCGGCGATCATCAGGGCAACGCAGGAGGAACTCATGGCCTGAGTGCAGCCCTGAAGTATGGAGGGCATTGCGTGGGGGATGGCTACGCGGAATACCAGCTGCCTTTCGGTGGCGCCCAGAGTCCTTGCGGCCTCGAAGAAGTCCTTGTCCACGTTGGAGATGCCGGTCATGGAGGCAACGGTTACGGCAAACCAGGAGCCCAGCGCGATGATAAACACAGCGCCGCCAAAGAGGGAGCTTGCGATAACCATGGTAACGGGTACCCAGGTGGAGGTGGGGATAGGTCCAAGGAACTTGATGATGGGGTCAACCCAATAGCGGAACTTATTGGAATAGCCGCAGGAGATGCCGGTAACAAGGCCCAGGGATACGCCAATGCCATAGCCGATGAACAGGAGCTTGAGGGTATTGAGAGTACAGTCAAGCAGCATCATATAATCCTTAAGGAAGGCATTGATGATGAAGTTCATGCAGGGCACGAAGGGCTGAGTCAAAGTGCCGGTCTTAAGGGTAAGGTAATCGTAAAGGGCAAAGAACAGGAACAGAGCGGAAAACAGGGGGGCCCTGTAATGTACCTTTTCGTATACGGAGGTATTACCCTTGGATTTACGGATTATGCCCACCGTAAGGTATACGATGTATGCCGCGATAAAGGCGCCCATTACGTAGAAGTATGCATAAGGGTTGTAATTGCGGCTGTAGTTAGGAAGTATAATATATTCGAGTATCGCCACTATGCCGCATATTACAGGCAGGGCGAGGGTGATGGCTTCAAGTGTTTTCTGCCAAGCGGTCTTTTCTTTGGTTTCCAGCTTCTTTAGCTGGCTGCGGGTCAAGTTGCCCAGCTGTGCCGCATCTACTGCCTGGCTATTCTGGCGTTGATTTTCAGGTACCATATGCGTTTCCCTTCGTAAAAAAATATGACCATGCAAAAACAGAACCGTGACCGATTCTTAGTAACGTTTCCACAGGCATAGTTATTTGACTTTATTATTGTAAAATGACCGTAAGACGATGTCGAATTGTTTGTTTCTATTTCATATGGGTATTATCTATAATATGAATAACGATAAAATAAAAGATAATGAATTTATATTTTATGCTTTTCGTGCGGTTAGGTTCCGCACGAAAAGCATTTTGAAAACATATTAGAAAAGATTAATCGGGAAGCTGTCCTTCCTTGCCGCCGATAAGGCCGATAAGTGAACAAATAAGGACTGCGCCTGCGCAGAGCTTGCCCCACAGAGCGGTGGACTGGCAGCGCATTTCGGTGCTTGCGCATACGCCGATAAGACTGGTAAATACCAGGAACAGCATAACTGCCGCAACCCCGTTTACTGCCATCAGGCTGCGATTGCCCTGCTTTGCAAATGCGGTCAAAAGGGCTGCAACCAAAATCACAACCGAAATAGCGATGGCAGCCTGACCTGCCCAATGGCACTTCATGGGAACCTGCTTTCCGCTAACCAGTTCCAGCATTTTGCCGCATACGGGAGCCCATATTTTAATTGCAGCTACCATGCACACTGCGGCCGCAGCCTGTATCAGACCCAGAACCTTATTCTTCATTTTAAATTTCCTCCTTTGTAATATCTGTAAGCACGCCGTCATCCAGACGATAACGGCTGCCTGCAAGCTGTGCCCAGCGGCTGTTATGAGTGACCATAACTATACCTGCGCCCCGCTGTGCTTCCTGCTGAAGCATGGCGATGATCTCATTGGACCAGTGTTCGTCAAGATCATTGGTGGGCTCATCCGCAAGGATAAGAGAGGGCTCGTGTATTATGCAGCGAGCTGCCATGAGCCTGCGGCGCTGTCCGCCGGAAAGCTGATGGGGCAGAAAGTTTGCCCTGTCATCTAGACCGAAGCGGTAAAGCAGCTCGTCCACCCGCTTGAGATCGGGGGACTTTTTGATAAGGTTATAGGAGAATATCAGGTTTTCTCTCAGGGTAAGGGCCTGTATCAGCGTTGCGTCCTGAAAGAGGAAACCTATCTTTTTTGAGCGAAGGTCGGATTTCTCTCCGTCGCTCAGGAGGGAAACATCCTTGTCGTCAAAGGTGTAGGTGCCGTTGTCGCTCTGAAGGAGCAGACCCATAACATAAAGCAGAGTGCTTTTGCCAATGCCGGAGGGACCTTCAACGGCAATAAAATCGCCGGGATTTACGGTGAGAGAAACATCCTTAAGGGGAGTTACCAATTCTCCCATGCGGTAATCTTTACGTATATTCTCAAGCTTGCATATTTCCATATTAGGCTACCTCCCCCTGAGTTATAGCGGTTTGAGGATCCAGGGATGCACTCTTTGAGGCGGGAAGAAGGGCTGCCGCAAAGCCCAGTATGCCGGCAAGAACAACGCCCGCCGTCCCGCAAAGTACTGCCAGGTCAGTAGACCATACAGAGGGGGATAGCTTAAAGGCTTCCTTAAGCATGTCTATAACGGGACCCATGCACAGCAGGGCAAGGACACTGCCTATGACGCCGCCTATAAGAGCCATGGTACAGGCTTCGCCGATGATTAGGCCGAATATCTGTTGCTTGCGGGCGCCAATAGCACGCAGAAGGCCTATCTCCTTTTTGCGCTCCTTTGCAAGGGCACTGAAGCGGCCTGTGAGGGACAGAATAGCTATTATCATGGAAGCAAGCCACAGGGCGAGCATTACCCTCATGGTGACTTCAAGCTGTCCCTGGAGGGAGGAGATGGTGGCACCGGTAAGTACGCAGCGCACATTCATGCCGGATTTTTCCACCTGCATGGCAAAGTCATCGGGGTCAACGCCCTCCTGAAGCTTTATCATTATGACGGAAACATAGGCAAAGGGATCATCCTCACGCCAGTCTATATTGGTGAGATACTCTGTATTCAGCGCTTCGGATTCACGGCATAGCCTGCGCAGGGTATCTATGTGCATGAAAAGGGTACTGTCCATACCGGTGCCGGTGGGCTGAAGTTTCATCGGCACATAAAACTTGTTGCCAAGGGCAAGGTAATTTGAACCTACGAAGTCATCATCGAAGTTTCCGCCCATTATCATGTCGTTCTCTTTGATGTTACTGATGCCGCCATCAAGATAGGGGGCAAGAATGAAATCGGTTTCGGGATCAAAACCTATTACACGGGCCTCTTCGCCGGGCTCACAGCAGGAGAGGGACAGAGTCTGAGCGTAAAACTGGGGGGACAAAGCGGCAACTCCCTCGAGGGACTTGGCCTGCTCTACGGTTTCCGCCGGCATATAGATGTTTTCCGGTAAAGCGGTAAACAGAAGATCACCGGAATCAGCGGTGGAATATTTGGGCAGCAGTACCGCGTCTGCGCCAAGGCGCTGACGGCTGAGCTCAAGGCCTGTGTTCATAGTTTGATATATGCCCATAACCATTACAAATACAAATATGGTCAGCAGGGTTATGGCAACGGTCAAAACCGACTGGGTTCGCCGGCGGGATATGTTTTTCCATATAAGCATAAACATGGTTGGTTATTTCTCCTATTGTGTTTTATTGGCATGGGTCATCAAGCTGATGAGAACGGATGAGAGAGCAGATTTCGCTCATGCTCATATCCTGCACATATTCCGGAGTAACTGTGGGATCGGTTTTCCTTAATTCCTCCAGAGCTTGATAACGTGCCAGGGAAAGACCGCTGTTTTTTGCCTCACGGGCAGTCTGGCGGTCGGCATGGCAGTAATAAACGTTTTCCTTATCTGCTATCCCGTAGGCGCGGCATACCACGTCTTTCAGTATGGTTTCGCTCTGCTGTACGGAGCTGCCGGTTACCGAGATGGAAATGGAGCTGCCGGCTTCCAGATAGGGCTCCAGCGGGTCGCTGATGAGTATGTACTGCATGGCATCTCCATAGGACATGCCGGATACGTTCAATACGCGGGCAAGCTCGGCGCCGTCGTCATTGAGACCGTTGAGGGATATGACCCGCCCCAGTGCATTGATGTTCAATTCCATAGAGGGGTTGATATCCAGATCTATGTAGGCGGTGGGCAGCCGATACAGACCTATTCCCGCAAAGGTAATAACTGCGGCGACAATACATCCGGCCATCCTTATGCGACTGCTGCGCATGCGCATTGTGTCACGGCCATAGTCAAAGGTCTTATGCCGAAGGTATGCTTTTGTTTTGCGTTTGAGCCGTTCGGAGGCATGTATGGAATCAAGGTGGTTTGTCATATCATGATCCATATGATTCTTCCTCCAGTACATTTTTTAGTCGCTCTTTTGCGCGGTGCAGATTGGTATATACGGTATTGGGGTTTTTGCCAAGCAGTTTGGCTATTTCGGGAATGGTATATCCTTCATAGTAATGTAAGTACACCACTTCCATATACTTTCTGGGCAGGCGCAGCACTGCTTCTGTAACAGGGCCGGGCGGCTCGGGCGGATGTGAGTAAAGCTCTATTTCATCATTGAGCGGCACGGTTCTTCGCCTGAATACGCTTTTGAGAAGGTCTTTGCAGGCGTTGATGGTTACTCGTATTATCCAGGCTTTTTCATGCTCAGGGCTGAGAAATACAGTGGAATCGGAGGCATATTTTAAGAATACCGTTTGGAAAATATCCTCGGTATCCGTATGATTTTTTAAATAGACCGTACAGACACGCAGGACCGTGTCAGCGTACTGCTCTATGGCTGTGTTAACTTGCTGTTCGCTGCGCATATTCTGCCTTTCCGCTGCAAAATCATGGCTATGGGCAGGACGCCTGACATACATAATACGATTCATTTGCCCATAATCATTCAGCATTTAACATAACATAGGGGAAATTTTATATCAAATCGAGATAATCTATAATGGTTTACAGAAATAGATTTAAAAGATATGTATGAAATGTGTGCTTGCAGCTGGTAATGGATATTGAGATATTACGAGAGTTTGATAAAGCAAAATAAACAAGCATGGCCGTAGTTTGCGGTCATGCTTGTTTATTTTACTTGGGCTGGAGTAATTAAAATTAGGAGAGGAACGGAGGGTGCTATCGCAATTCCTCTTTTAGGTTACGTATCTTCTCTTCTATCGAATCTATGGTCTTCATGAAAAATTCATCCGACTTTCCTGTGGGATCTTCCAAGCCCCAATCTTCCCGGCGGGAACAGGGGATAAAGGGGCATTGTACATTGCAGCCCATAGTGATTACCACATCCACCTCCGGAATGTCAGAAAGAAGCTTACTGTATTGCGTGGCTTCCATATCTATGCCATGCAGTTGTTTCATCAGCCTGACAGCATCCTGATTGATTTGCGGCTTTATCTGGGTACCGGCAGAATAGCTTTCAAATACATCTGAAGCCAGCTTTTTACCCAATGCTTCCGCAATATGGCTGCGGCAGGAGTTATGGACACATATAAAGGCTACTTTTTTCATGATTTCTCCCGGTTTTTATTATTGCTTTCGCGGATAGGGATGAGCATACCATCGGCAGGATAATTATGCTAATCCAGCAGGATATTTCCTGCGATTATCTCCTTATATTCTTCGTAATTTCTCCGAAGGAGTTCCGGCGGGTTCAAGCTGTAGGGACATCTGCTGGCATATGCTTCGCAGCCAATGCAGTTTTCAATTTTCTTCATATGTTCCTGCCAGGTTGGGCTGAGGAAATTCTGGGTATTTCCTCTTCTGAGGAGTACCGACATTCTTGCGCATTGGTTTATGGGTATATCGGCAGGGCAGGGCAAACAGTAACCGCACCCTCTGCAGAAATCTCTGCTCAGCTCTTTCAGATCTGTTTCTTCAGCTTTTTCATTTTGTACAGTTCTTCCGTGGCGAGGCGCACCTTGGTTACAGAAACATCAGCCCCCGGGAAGCAGAAGTAAGAGAACTCATTGTCTCCAATACCTATCACATCTCCAATCTCATACCAGTAATAATCAGAGTACAGGGTATGGGATGCCACTGCAGATTGCTTATAGTCCAGTTTGCCGTCAGCGCCGGTCAGGTG
This sequence comes from Clostridia bacterium, assembly GCA_016292635.1. Lineage (GTDB taxonomy): Bacteria > Bacillota > Clostridia > Christensenellales > CAG-138 > SFEL01. The sequence goes on along the minus strand of JAEDIC010000002.1, from coordinate 5,030 downwards.
GAACCCATTCAGATCGTGGGTCAGACGACCGGAACCGATTAGACATACACCGTCCAGATTGACCTGTATGGCAATTTCCACATCTGTATCCAGCAGATAAGTACCGTTTTCCAGTTCCTTGCGGACACATTCACGTTGCCAGGTGTACCAATCGGGGATATGATGATACTCTGTTTCGCCCTCGCATGCGGATAGCTGTCCGTATTCATCCATCTCCCATTTTTTTCCACAGGCATGGCAGGTCAGGTGGATCCCTTTACCCTCCATTTTGTTTTCCGTTCCACAATTGGGACATTTATATAGGATGCGGTGCAGTCCGTCCGCTCGGAATGGAACATCGATAGAAACCTTATTGTCACGCTGCCATGCAAAATTATCAAAGGAAAAATCTTGGTCCAGCAATGCGTCCAGCTCAGCCACGGTCTTTTCTTTGATTTCCTCGGCGGTGGCGAGACATTTCACATGGGCGCTGACCTTCACATCTCTGATTTGCAGCATATTGTACAGCGGATCACGGGCAAAGGCACCCTGAGTAATGACAGTTACCACAGGAACTCCCAGCTTCTTCATTAATACACCCATTTTCCGGGGCAGCGTAGTGGTCCGCCCATCAAAGGAATAGCCTGCTTCAGGATACATCAGTACGCTGGTTTTATTGGTCTTCAGCATGTACTCGATATCCCGGATAAGGGAAGTATCCGGTACGTACTTATGGGTAGGTGTGCAGCCCAAGAGCCGCATCAGCTTTCCAAAAATACCGGACATAGCATCCACAGAGGTAACGATGCCAAGTGGCTGGGGATAGAATATGCCAAAGGCCAGCTTCATATCGGTAAAGCTGGAATGGTTCATTAAAATCAGACAGGGCTGATTCCCCACAAGCTCCATACGCTCTGTGGTATAGGAGAATTTGGTTTTCCAAAGGGTAGGGGCAGAGACGATTCGAACCACCGTAGCCAGAAATCTGCTGGGTTTCAGCGGTTTTTTGTGCTGCAGGCGGGGCAGCTTCAGAACTTCTTCATAGGGCAGTTTCCGTCTTTTTATTTTCATGCATTATATCCTGTGGTTTTTTAATATACAGTATATCATATTGTTTGCTAAAAGTATTTACTGATAACATATTTCTACGGTCAATTACACATTGACTGCGATTTCAATACACCTCACAAACATATATCTTATGTATTTTAGTTTAATAGGAGGTTTTAAATTGCGCTGTTAGTGTATGTAAACAGGTGAGTTTTATACCATGGCAACTTTTATTTTATGAGCGGATGCAATATAATGGATTTGTATAATTGCCGGATGATTTTACACCCTGCCAATCGAGTAAACTGTGGAAAGGGGATGCTCAATGAGGTTGATTGATAAACTGTTTGGATTCAAACGCATACAGAGCCGGGCTGCATCATCAGTAAACCCTGAGCCACGGCAGGAAAAATCAGCATATCTCACAGAAACGGTCATATTCGGCATGCATCCTTACCGTAGAGCGGGAGAGGACTCTTCGGTCTATTTGGTAAATAAAAGCCAAGGAATTCGAAAGAAACTGATTGACTCGGCAGGCAATATTTAGATTTTCCCCGGGATCATTAAAGAAGAATTCTGGGTTAGCGCCGTTTCTCCCAACTATTTAAAGCCACAGGTTTGCTTTCGCAGCAGCTTTGAAAAACGGGACAATGGCTGGATATTCAAATGGCAGGTCCAGCCCGATGGATGGTATTGGGCAGACGAAGATGGCTTTGGTGCAGAAGATGATCTGGAAGTAATACTTTATACCTTTGTTGATACATGCGGAAGGTTCTCCGGTCCGTTCCAAATTTATAAATTTGGCAACACCGGGTATGCAATGATAGATTCACCGGGTGGCATGTGCATTCTCAGGAGCAGATGCTGACCAATATCAGAGACGAAGAAAGGCATTTGTTCTGCCCAAGCGATATTTTCCCACAGCTGCTGGATGGAAAGATGAATCATATCAACGATCGATTTTATCAGCTGCGGAATAAGGAAGAGGCGCTAGCCTATTGGAATAATCCTATCCTTTCCCGTGATCTGGTAATCCTTGCCACGGCGATGCTGGATTCATCCAAAGGTTTAGGGAGTATGGTTGGCAAGGACTACGAGCGCGTTTGGGGATGTATGACGCTGTTCTATCTGCTCGGTGAGGAGCCTGTTTTTAAGCAAGTTCTGGACAAGTTTTTTGATGGGAAGTTGGATGAATACACCGTCAGGAAATTGAACGAGGCTTAAACAAAAAAAGGATTGGTAAAACGATTAATCAAGGAGTGTTCTATCAATGGCAGAGTACATTAAAACAATAGGCTTTGCAGGGTGTCTGTTTTTGGTGATAATCCTGTGCCTTGCCATGCCAATTCGGCATACCAAAAAAATGTTGAGCTAGGCAGGTACGGCGTTGGCTATTGCGGCCCTTTGTCTGTATGGATACGGATATGGATATCTTTATGTAAATAATATCGGAAATTATAAAATATCCACATGTATTCTGCGAACGGTATTTGATTCCTGCAAAGTTTTTGTCGCTTCGGATAACTACGGGGTGATGTGGCTAATGCTTACATAGAACATTCCCGCTGGACGCTTGTATTCTGGCTGGTGCATTTGCTGGTAATGACCACTTCTGCAAGTGTCATTATGGTGTCCCTTGGCTCCAATTTGCTGAAAAAGATAAGAATGCGGGGTATCAGGGGCCTGTATATGCGTGATATTATTCTGATTTACGGCTTGAGTGAAAACACGCTGGATTTCGGAAGAGAATTGGCAGAATGTCAAAAGAAAGCAATGCCTTCATCACCTATTATGTGCGCCGCACCGGCAATGACAAATACCTTCTTGTTATCCTTTAGATATCCATCTATAACATCAGCCATGTACAAATTCCGCTTTATACCAAGTTCAAGGTATATATTGTAATCTGTGGAATCTGCGGAGGCAGGCGTGGTTTCGTATTCTAGCAACGCCGCCTGGTCGCCCTTGCGCCAGGCGGCATAGGATTGTTCGGTTGCTTCGGCCTGTTTTTCTATGTCCAGAAGCGTTTTTAGCATATGTATGTTTTCGGCCTGAGAAAAGCCTTTGAATATTTCCAGCTGCACATCATATGGTTCAAGGCTCAGAATGGGTTTTCGGGCTTTTAGTGCGGTGTTGTAAAAGTTGGTGTCTATGCCGTATTCCTCTGACAGGGTGGTCTTTTCAAGGATAACCATCTGCAATAGGTTTTGCAGCATCATGGGGCGGTAGGAGAGCAGGGCATCTTCCTGCAGATTGGGGAATTCTGATTTTAGTATGCTGACGATTTTATCGAAAAGCTCCTTCCCAATAATGTCTGTAACCAATGTGCCGTCATCATAGCGCATATACTCAGCCATTGCGGTCATGGTTTCTGGATTTTGCATATCATCTGGACTGACTTCAAGGGCGAGATGGTCGCAAGAATGGTATGCATCCATAATGGTGTCGCTTAAAGGATACAAATCCTTTGTGCCCACATGGATGGGCCGAAAAGATAAACATAGCTGTCATTGTCGCTGACTTTCCATAGTAAAGGCGTATCCTGCGAACTTGGAATGCAGCCACATAATCCCACCATGATTATAAGCAATGAGCTAATAATGAGCAGCAATCGCTTTTTCATGGGGAACCTCCTTTATAGATGTAATAAGGGCATGACGGTATTGGGATAAATAAATTTTGAAAAGAGGGAATAGTTATATATCAATTTTAACATGTGATTATGTATAGAGCAATAAATTATAGTATGGATTTAACAAGATTAAGAATTGCTCTTAATTTGGTGATTTTGTCACAGAAGTATGGTTATTGAATCGCTATAATAAAGCCATAAAAGAAAACAGCAACAAAAACCACTGAAAAAACAAAATTTAAATACTGAAACATCAGGAGGATAAAAGAATGAATTACAGCGCATTGATACAGAATCGTAAGTCCGTAAGGGCCTTTATTGAAAAAGCAGTTTGCAATTCCGAGCTGGAGAGCATCAAGGAATATTACAGCAAGTCCGTGAAGAGACTGTTCCCCGAATACAAGACCGAGCTGCTGGTGCTGGACACCGGTGCAAGGGAAGCTCTTGAAGGAGCAGCCGGATACAGCAGCTACCTTGTAGGCGCACCTCATTATCTGGTACTTCTCTCCGAGAAGGCAGAGTACGCAGGGGAGAACGCCGGCTACATCATGGAAGACCTGATCCTGAAGCTGTCCGACCTCAACCTTGACAGCTGCTGGCTCACCTTCACCGACAGCGAGAAGGTAAAGAGGGCACTGGACATTGAGAGCGAACTGGAAGTAGCCGCCATCGCAGCCTTCGGCTACGGCGTAAAGACCACCAAGCGCCTCAGGGTCAACATACAGAGCATGTCCAATGTGGACATCACCGCCCAGCGCCACTATGTAGACCCCAAGCTGGGTATCAACGACATGGTGTTCATGAACTCCTGGGGTAACTCCGAAGGCGTTGAAGAGTACATCGGATTCTTCGATGACATGCTGTGGGAAGCCTTCTACGCAGCCACTCTGGCTCCCAGCTACCTGAACCGCCAGGCCTACGGCTTCGTAATCAGCAACGGCCGCATCACCCTCATCAGCAAACCCGACGAGTACAACACCGAGATCGACAGCAAGCTGAACTTCGGCATCGTGCTCCTGCACTTCACCGCCATCGCCCAGGGCTGGGCCCCCACCATCAAGTGGGAGTTCGGTGGAGAACCCAGCTTCCAGCTCCCCGAGGGATACAAAGTGGTTGCCAGCTGCAGCCTGTAAGATAAACTAAACCTAAGTAGATAAACACACCAATCATATAAGCGCCATATACGCCCGGCCCCTTGTCGAAAGATAGGGGGGCTGGGTGTGGTTGATTTATAATGATGGCATTCAAGAGGTCAGCGGTTCGATCCTGCTTATCTCCACCATCGAAGCCTTGAAAACCATTGGTTTTCAAGGCTTTTTGTATATAGAAAACCACGCGATAGTCGCGTGGTTGGGAAAAGCTTAAGCGG
>JAEDIC010000034.1 GCA_016292635.1 Clostridia bacterium | reverse complement strand
TCTTTTGCTTCTTTTCTCTTTTCTTTTCCCGTGAAAAGAAAAAGAAAAGAAGACGATTCCCAACTAAAGAAAAAGGAACCTATATATCCTGGCCCAGCGCCCGCTTTTCCTCAAGCCGCCTGTTTACCCATTCGCGGGTAAGGGTATGGATGACCGCCATGATGGGCACGCAGAGGATGGCGCCCAGCAGGCCGAACAGGCCGCCGCCCAGCAGCAGCGCTATCATTACCCACAGGCCGGAAATGCCAACGGCACTGCCAACCACACGGGGATATATGACATTGCCCTCAAACTGCTGTATTGCCAGCAACAGCACCAGGAACCAGACGGCCCGGGTGGGGTCAACAACAAATATTATAAGAGTGCCCACGGCGGCGGAGAACCATGCGCCCACGATAGGCACTATCTGCCCCACGCCCACCATGACGCTTATCAGCAGGGCGAAGGGGAACCTGAATATGCTCATGCCGATGAAGCACAGGATGCCCAGTATGAAGCACTCGGTTATCATGCCGTAAAGGTAATTGTACAGGGAGGTGTTGGTTTTGCCGGCCACGTCGATTATCTTATCGGAGGCGCGCTCGTTGAACATTGCCTTGGTGAGCTTGCGTGCCTGACGAAGGAGGGTCTCCTTACTGGCGAGGCAGTATATGCTGATTATGAAGGCGAAAAGCAGGTCAACGATTATTCCCGCAACGTTTACCGTAACCTTTACCGCCCAGGACATGGCCGTTGAGATATATTGATCTATCTCGGTAAGTATATTTTCGCCCAGTTCCTGCAGCTTGGCGGCAATATCCGCATTAAGGTGGAGATTTTCCCATGTGGTGGTGCCCCACTCCGTCAGCTTGCGGGCATATTCGTCAAAGTCCTCCGCAAGGGTCTTTACGCTGTCCACAAGGCTGGGGCCGATTATTACCACCAACAGCGCCAGTATGGCCAGCATGAACAGCATTGCCAGGGTAAGGCAGACGGCCCGCTTGAGGCTGCTGGCCTTCCAGCGGCGGAATACTTTGGCTTCCAGAAAATGCATGGGCATATTTGCGATAAACGCTATGGCTATGCCTATGAATATGGGGGTGATAACACTGCAAAAGCCGCTGACGGCAGAGCGCACCGAGGAAATGTTTTCCAGCAGCTCGTACAGCAGTATGCCGAAGGCCACTACAAAAAGGGTCTTTATGGTGGATCTCCACAGGCTTTCTATGTTGTGCTTATCCTTCACTTGCTTTCTCCTTTGCCCGCTCGTCCTCCCGGTCGAATTTTTCGGCCAGAAGCTTTGCGGAGATATATGCGGTTATGGCGTCTATGGCCTTGGGGTTTTTGCCTCCGCCCATTATGGCGAAGTCCGCTTCATGGATGTATTTGCTTATGTATTCCTCATACATGGGCTTTACCGTGGCAAGATACTGCTCGGTGATGTTCTCAATTGAGCGGCCGCGCTGGCGCATATCCCGCTTTACCCGGCGCAGCAGGCATATGTCCACGTCAACGTGCATGTATACCTTCAGGCTCATAAGGGAGGAAAGGCGCTTATCCCGGAACATATGTATGCCTTCCAGTATGAGCACGTCCGTTGGGTAGATAAGGTCAGGACTGTCGGAGCGGCGGTGGTTGGGATAGTCGTAGCCCTTGGTGGTTATGGGTTTGCCGTCCATAAGCAGCTTTATGTCGGCATAAAGCTCGTCAAAGTCGAATACATCGGGCTCGTCGTAGTTTATATGCACCCGCTCCTCAAAGGGCAGCTCGGAATGGTCCTTATAGTAGCAGTCCAGACCGATTATGCGGGAGGAGCACGTCAAGGCTTCAGATATGAGCCGGGCCAATGTGCTTTTTCCGCTGCCGCTTCCGCCGCATATACCTATGACTATCATATGATGAACCCCCACACTTTTTTTATATTATAACCGTGCCCGGACAAAATGAATAGGAGTTTTTGCCGAATTTGCCATATTTTCACCATATCTTTACGGAAACGGGAAAGCATTTGCCGTCTTTGCGTTCCTGTTTACCGATTGTTTTGTTTTCATGTATAATATTTATGGTATAATTAAAATGCTAAAAACGGCGCAACGCCGCGCATATAGGAGAACCAATGAAACGCAGCCGGGTACCATCCAGCATAACCTCAATATTCAAAAGCAGCCTGAGGCACGCAGCGCTGTCCCTTCGCCGTTTCCGCAAGCGGGGCGGCATAGGGGGCTTTTTCGGCAGGCTGTTTATGAACCTTAAAAAGGGAAACAGGCGCGCCATAGCAGGCTGCGCCGCCTTTACGGGAGCTCTTGCGCTGGTGATATGCCTTCCCCTCGTAATAAAGGGAGGCAAGGCCGAGCCGCAGTCTGCTCTGCCCGTTGCCGAAGCGTCCGCCGCATCGGCGGATGGCGTGGTGGACCTGCAGGGCGAATATGCCGCCATGCTGGAGCGTCTTGCCGCCGCGGAGCCCACCCCCGCGCCGACTCCCGTGCCCATATTCCTTCAGGAGGGCTATGACGGCGATGAGGTATATGACATACAGGAACGGCTCATGGAGCTGAGCTATATGGATAACGACGAGCCCACAAACCACTTCGGCCCCGCCACGGAGGAAGCCGTTGAGCTTTTTCAGCGGCGGCATGAGCTTACCATTGACGGCATAATCACAAACGCTGTATATGATTTGCTCTTTTCGGATGAGGCCCTCAAGTACATGGTATGCGTGGGCATAAGCGGCACAGATGTTTATGAGCTTCAGGGCCGATTGAGGGAGCTTGGCTATATGGACAAGGCTACAGGCAACTTCGGCGAGGAGACCGAGGCCGCAGTTAAGGAATTCCAGAAGAACAACAAGCTTACCGTGGACGGCAAGGTGGGCGAATATACCAGAGAAATGCTATACAGCGAGGATGCCGTACCCAAGTCCCTTTCATACGGAGAAAAGAGCGACGAAGTCCGCTCCTATCAGAAGCGGCTGTACAGGCTGGGCTACCTTACCACAGAGCCAGACGGCACCTTCGGCCGGGATACGGTAAACGCAGTAAAGATGTTTCAGCAGCAGAACGGCCTTATAGTGGACGGTCATATCGGCCCCATGACAAAGGACCTGCTCATGAGCGACCAGGCCAAGGCCAGCGTAATAGGCGTTGGCGATAACAACAGCACGGTAACAAAGATACAGAATCGCCTTAAGGAGCTTGGTTATCTTGACAGCAAGGCCACCGGCTACTTCGGCTCATCCACCGAGGCGGCTGTGCTGGGCTTCCAGAAGGAAAACGGCTTGAGCCGGGATGGCAAGGTGGGCAAGACCACCATGCGCACCCTGTTTTCATCCGGCGCAAAGTCCGCCCCCAGCGACTATGTTGAGCCGGAAGTGGACAGCAGCGGCTCTGCTTCCTCCTCAGGCAACGGCAGCTCCTCACCTTCCTCCGGCGGCAGTCTTGACAGGTTCATCTCCGCCGCAAAGAGCAAGCTGGGCTGCAAATACGTTCGCGGCGGCAAGGGCCCAAATACATTTGACTGCTCCGGCTTCGTATACTGGTGTCTGCAGCAGGCGGGCGTAAATCAGAAATACCTTACAAGCTCCGGCTGGCGCAGCGTATCCGGCTATACCAAGGTGCGCTCCATCTCCAGCCTGCAAAAGGGCGATATAATAGTATTCTACGGTCATGTGGGCATCGCAATGGGAGACGGCACAATGATAGACGCCTCCAGCACGAACGGCAAGGTCGTGCACAGAAGCTGCACCGGAGCCTGGTCACAGAAGAATTTCATCTGTGGATGGAGGGTGTTCTAAGGGCGAAGCCCCTTCGCTCAAATACTGCCGGCTTGGCAGCCTGAGGGACCGCGCGAAATGCCTGGATGGTGGAAATCAGCTTGGATGGCTTTGATTATCCATGCCCGCCCACCGTATGTCGGGCATCTCCGCCTTGCGTAGACCACGGGAGGCGTATAAGGATATCGTATCGATGAAATCCCGCTTCACCTATCCCGCCGTCAAGAACTTACGCCATTGGTAGCCGGCCCAAAGGTTGGCGCAGCAATCCGTTTCTTTTATCACCCCGGGAAAAAAGCTGCCTTAAAGGGGCGGCGGGGGGTATGTATAAAACAATATAGCAATATAAACAGGCGGAAATATTTTTATGCAGACCACGGAGAAAAGGATAAAGGGCTGGGGAGAGCTGGCCTTTGTATTGGGTACGGTGCTGCTTGCCATCGGCGTATCCCTCATGGAAAAGGGCGGCTTCGGCATGTCCATGGTCACCTCCATGTCCTACATAATCTCCCTTGGGGTGGATGGATTGAGCTTTGGCACGGCGGACTATCTGATGCAGGGCCTGCTGCTGGTGGTTTATTACATCATCGTAGGGCGTTTTCGGGCAATACATCTGCTGTCCTTTTTTTCCGCTTTCCTTTTCGGCATAACGCTGGACGCGGTAATGTGGCTTCTGAAGGGTATAGAGCTTACCTCCCTTTGGTCAAGGATAGTCTTTTTCGCCGTGGGCATGGCAACCAACGCCCTTGGCGTTGCGGTATTCTTTAAAACCTATCTTCCCCTGCAGGTGTATGAGCTTTTTGTAGACGGCATATGCGAAAGATTTAATAAGCCCCTGCCCAGGGTGAAGACCTGCTTTGACTGCGGCTGCTGCATAACCGCAATCGTGCTGTCCTTTGCCTTCTTTGGCGAGCTAAAAGCCCTTGGTATAGGCACGGTGGCCTGCGCCCTCTGCAACGGCACCCTGATAGGGTTTTATCATAAAGTGATGGATAAGTATATAGACTTTTCGCCCGCTCTCCCACGGCTGTATGAAGCCTTTGCAAAGTGGAAAAGTGCCGAGGCGTAGGTTAATATCAAAAGAAAAGGGCGCGCTCCGGCGCGTCTTTTATTTTGCCCTTTTCCCGCTATCCAAGCTTCCGCCGTATCTGCCTGCCTATGACCTTGCCAAAAGCAAATTTGGCCTCCCGATGAGGCCAAATTTGGAAAATGCACTAAATGCATCGTATTTATAATTCCAACCAATCGCTACGAAAATCAGAACTTATGCCCCCCGCCGCCGTGGCTCATGCCGCCGGAGGATGTGTGGATACCGGAGCCGCTGCCGCCGCCGAACCCGCCGCCAAAGCTGCCGCTGCTATCGTTGTTGCGGGGGATGACGCGGGTGGTAACGAATTTGTTGGTAACGGCGGAATTGTTAGCGGTAAGGTTCAGGGTGGAGTTGCTCTGCCAGTCGTATGCCACGGGCTGGTACTTTTTGGCGTACCTGTGCTTTATGGAGAAGCGGGTGATAAGGCCCACGACAGCGCCGAATATGAGACCGATGCCGGTGCTGCTCAGTATGCCCATTATGGTCTGGCGGCGATAGTATTCGCTGTCGTGAAGATCGGTATACTGGGTGCCGTCCAGCACTTCGCCGGTGGCTTCATCGTATATGTAGGTGCCCTGGCCCACGCCCGCCTTAACGAATTCCTCGGTCTTATCCAGCGCGGCCATCATGGCGCCCGCCCAGTCCCCTGAACCAAGGTAGGGATCCTGTGCGTAGAATATCTCATCCTCCCGGTCGTCGTCAATTATGCCGATAAGGTCGCCGGCGGTGGATATCCACACGGTGCGGTTCTGCATATCAAGGAAATACAGCACGCCGGAGCGGTTCTCGTCGGTGCCTATGCCGTGGTCCTCGTAAAACCTGTCGGCGTAATCCTGAGTGTCATATACGCCGTTGTCGGCGGTAAGAACCGCTACATCGTATGGGCGTATGTCCTGGCGCAACTCTGCGATGCGCCTCTCAAGCTCTGCGCGCTCCTCATCGGAAAACAGACCCGCAAGGTCGAATACCCGCTGCCCGTCTTCCGCCTCCACGGCGGGAACCTCCGCAGGCTCTTCGCCTATGAATTCGCTTGCGGATATTATATCTTCGGCAGCGAATGCCGCTCCGAGGGAAAGGCAGAGGGTAAGAGTAATAACGATACAAAACAGCTTTTTCATCATAGCCACATGATACCTCCCATCACTGCGCCAAGCACAGTGCCAGCTATGGCGATTATGCCTGCAAGGCGGTTGATCTTCCTGGTGCTTACGGGCACCCGTCCGGCTATCTTGCCGGTTTGTCCGTTCATGGCAAAGTAATAAAGCTCATCCTTATACCGATATGTCATCATCCATGCGGGCATGAGGGCGTATTGCCAGTCGTAGGTTTCCTCATCAATATGCAGCTGCTGACCGGTTAACGCACCGTAGCCCACCACGGTGGACTCCAGCCGTTCCTCGGCTACTTTGCGGGCTGTTTGTGCAGCTTTTGGTTCAACTGACTTTTTTTCTATGTTGCGCTTTTCCGCAAAGAAGCCTGAAAGGTACTTCATGTCAAACTTCTTTACGGCGGTGAGGTTATAGGGATAAACGCCGTTTAAAAGCTCCGCATCCTGCCGGTCCAAAGCCCCTATGGTAAGGTCGTTCATGTCTATATCGCCGCCGCGAAGGTGGGCGTACTGGGTGGTTTCAGTGTATTCGATATCTCCAACCACCCATACCTTAAGGGAGTTGCTGCGGGCGGCGTAGGTGGCGCTCACCTTGCCGTCCACCAACCAGAAAGGGAAGTATACGCCGGTGAGCTTTTCCAGCTGCATTTCGCTGAAAAAGCCGTCGTCAATGAATTTCTTGCTCTTGCACCACTCTATGAGCTGCTGCTTTACCTTTTCCTTGGGTATTTCAAAGGGGATCACGCTGTCCGGGGTAAATTCGCCGGAGAGCTGCCCGGCCATGATGACCGGGTTGTGGCAGTAAAAGCAGAACGTGGCGGCGGTGGTGGAGTCTGTAACCAGCTCAGCCCCGCAGCTGGGGCAGGTGTATACAACGGCTGTGGAAGATTCGGCGTTGCCCAGGGTCTCCTGCTGTTCATCCAAAAGGCTGTCCTGATTCAAAAGGGAGTCAAGCTGCTCCTCGGTAAATGAGCTGCCGCAGTAATTGCAGCCGAAATCCTTTGTGCCGGGACGGTAGGTAAGGTCGGCGTCGCAGTTTGGGCACTTATAGGTAATGGTGGCCATGATTCACCTCCTGATGTAGTTTCGCAGAAGTGGATTCTCCGCTTTTGCGAGTAATACGGGTTTTGTATCTCGCCGCGCTCCCGGGCGGCAAAACCTGCAAGTAAGGAAAACCTTGCGTTTTTCATCCATTCTGACGCGCAGATCCCCGGGTAGCCTCTCTTGCTCCTAAGGGGCAATTCACCTTCTGTCGTCAGAGCCGGATTGCGTGTCAAGGACTTCGGCCCTTGACAATCCCGTGGGCGAGATGCAGTCTGTCGCATTCTTATATATTTTAATACATATAACGTACCGCTTCAAGAAAAATCCGCAATGGTTGCTCTATACCACATCGCTTGGATTCACGCCGTACAGCTTTTTGAATGCTCTGAGAAAAGCGGAATAGTCCCCATAGCCGCATCGGGCGCCCGCATCCGCCACGGGCAAGCCCTCCCGTATAAGATCCGCCGCCAGTATCAGGCGCTTTTGCTGAATATAGCGATGGGCGGAGCAGCCGGTGGTCTCCTTAAATTTATGCATAAGGTAGGATTTGCTGATATAAAACTGCTTTGCGATGCTGTCCAGGGAAAGGTCGCTGCCAAGGTTTGCGTTTATGTGGGCAATTATCTCATCCAGCTTGGGATCGCTGCGGAATGCGGCGGTGTTTTTGTCCGTATCGTCTCCCGCCGAGATGCGGTTCAGCTCCACCATGAACTGCAAAAATGATGTTCTGTACATGGTCTCATGACCAAATTCCTTTGACTTCATGGCGGATTCCACGCCGTTCAGCAGCTTCATCAGGGTCACCCGTCCTGCGCTGTCCGGCCTTATCAGGGCAAAGTTCTTTTCCTCCGCCTTGGCGAAGCACTGCCTAAGGTCATCCCCGCCAATGCTGCTGTCCCTGAGATAATCCGCATTCATCCACAGCGCAATGCGCTCATAATGCTCGTTGGTGTCGATTATGGGCCTGTGTATCTGCCCATGGGGCACCAGCACTATATCCCACGGCTTTAAAAAATACGCCTTGCTCTCCACAACGTATGTGACATTGCCGGTAAGAAATACCACTATCTTGTCAAACTCGTGATAGTGGTAATTCAGCTCCAGCTCCACCCTGTCCCGTATGTGAAACAGGCGAAAGTCCTCGTTCAAATATCCCCGCTTTACGTGCTCTTCCATCCGGGCCTCCCAAAGGGTCTTGTTTATTCTATGTTATAACATCTTTTGCAATGTTACAATTGAAATATCGTCATTTATCGCAAATTTTACACTTTATTAATGGTCGGCGGCTTTTCGTGAGGGACTATGTTATCTTGTTTTGTTTTATCTTCTTTTCTTTTTCTTTTCACGGGAAAAGAAAAGAGAAAAGAAGCAAA
>JAEDIC010000007.1 GCA_016292635.1 Clostridia bacterium | reverse complement strand
CCTGTTTTGTATTTTCACGACCTTTCTATCCTTATTATAGTGACCCTTTGGGGTCGGTGACCACAAAGCTGACGGGATAGGTCTCGGATGCACACTGCATGAGGTTGGGCTTCAACCAAAATCTCGTTTTGCCGCTGCCGGAACCACCAATGATAAGCACGTTTTTGTTTCGTGCGGTCTTGGGGTCTTTGGGTCGGTTGTTCATGGTCAACCGTTCCGTTTGGGTCAGGATAATGTTGTTTTCAAAGGCAGGATCGATGTAGGGCTTGATATCCTCCGATGTTCCCCAGCGGGCGCTGCCGTATTCCATGTTCTTTCGATACTTCTTGGCGTTCTTGCCTTTGAGATACACCGCCAAACGAAGAAAAGCACCCACGGCGGCTCCGATGCAGAGATCGGTTAAGTGCAGGCTGGGCAATGGATTGGCAAAGGCAGCCGATAATCCGTCTACGATATGCAGCAGCTTTTCGGAAGCATTGTTGCCCGCCGCAAGCCGGCATCCTTCGCCCAGATTAGTGGCGAACAGGCCGATCATCACATACGGAATGTTGGAGATGAGGTGCTTTTTCAGGTTCATCGCTCCAGCTCCTTTTTACGGGTCTTGGTGATGACGGTATCCTTCAGCATCTCCTTGAACTTGGCAAGGGTTTGCAGCACCGATGGCCGCTGTTCCCGCTTCACCGTTTTTGCGGCAAACTCGGTAAATGCGGCGATGAGCGCATCTGCATCCCGCGCCTTGAAGAACACCAGCCACTTGGGCGGAGATACGCTGCTGTCCTTCTTTACTGCATAGTCTACGCCGTACTTTCTTGCAACACGCTCAAAGGATTTGATGTTGCCGTCCGTCACTTCGATGTTGCTGACACCTTGATTTTGTCCCACGAGCTCCTTCACGGTCTGCTTGCCGTGGGGTATCTTTGCGGGTGCATCTCGGCTCTTTTGCCATTCCGCCAGCAGCTTTGCGATTGCGCTTTTCAACACACGGGCACTGAGCTTGGTGGCGCTGATGGCAAGGGTCACGGATCTGTTTTCGACTTCTTCCTGCAATGGGTTGTCCTCCTTTCAAGATTTGGTAAGTGTTAATCTCCATACATATCGTGATTGACCTGCGCTTTGTAGTAACTGCCCATGGTGGTGGGTGCATTGAACAAAGTGGCAAGAAGATACTTCTTGATGTTTCGCACTTCGGTGGTGTTCTTGTCGAGGCACTCAAACACATACTGGATATGCAGATTGTTAATCCTGAGCAGTTTGAACTTTACTGTGGAAGCGGAATAGGTATCTCCGGCGATGCAGAATGTCGCTTTCTTGGAAGCAAGGGTTTCTGCCATGAGCTCCACGATTTCATCCAGACGTTCATGCTCGTTGGGAAAATTGTCTTTCATGATGTCGTATTCGATATTCTCTTTGATGATCTCTTTGTAAACATCCATTCCATCCATTCCCATCTGATCCGCTGTAGGATTGATAGGATAGGATTTGATTGGATAAGGATTCATTGAGAGCGTATTTGATTCATCTTTATTTGTTCTATAAGTATTTAATTGTGCGGGGTTTTCCTGTTCAGGTTTTCCCAAGACAGGATCATCCAAGACAGGGTTTGCCTGAACTGGATTTTCCCGTTCAGGTTTTTCCCGTTTAGGTTCTGAGGTGCGGGGCTGCTCCAGTATCGTGTATTCTATGGCTCCCAGCTGTCCGTTGGGATTGCGGATGCGCTCACGCACCACATATCCTTGCTCCTCCAGTTCACGCACACCGGCGCAAATGCTGTCTACACCGTCTTTGCAGATACGGGAAAGACCCTTTGTGGTGTAGTCCCATTCCTCTGGCAAAGACAGCATTAGAGAAAGCAAACCCTTTGCTTTTAGGGAAAGATCTGTATTTCTGAGATGATGATTTGCCATAACGGTATAATCACGTGTCTTTTCTACGCGAAAGACTGCCATTTCGGTTTCCTCCATTTCCAGACATACAAAAAGGCGCTCCGCATGGAACGCCTAACATGACTTATATGTTTTTTACTTTCTGATGTATCGCTGATTGCGGCTGTTGGTTTCATCGGGTTCTTCCTGAACTTCGCTCAGTTCAATGAAATCACCCATCGATATTGCACAATACCGTCTGAGATAGCAATGCCCGCCATCAACGGAACAGGCTCCGCAGGAACAGGTTTTGAAATCATGCGCAGAAACGGATTCAATAATGTCTCCGCATTTTTTACATTGAATAGCATTTCTAATAATAGCCATAAACTCACCCTGCAAAATTATACTATGTTAATCAATCAAAGAAAAACTTACACCAATATTTCTTATGGTTAGCGTTCCTGTTCCCGCTTCCTTTTTCGCTGCCACTGTTCCAGTAGCTTGATAATTGTTTCTTCCATCTTCTTGGGCGTATAGGACTTGGGAAAATACTTGGACAGCGTGGTTGTGGTGAGGGTGATGCGATCAACTTCTTTCTTTTCCTCAGACATGATAGCCATCATCACATCCTCTGATAGCTTTCCCTGTTGGCTGAACTTTTTCATCCGCTGCGCTTGGGATAGGGACGGCGTGGCTTCCTGTGCTTCCATAGCGTTCAGCAACATGGTCTGTTCAGAGAGGGTAAGATAGGAAAGCTCCACCGCAGGGTTAAAAGCCATCTTTTGTTCCGCAACACCGTCCACCATATCTAGTATGGGCGGTATGAGTTCTGTTAGACGGATATAGCGTGAGATTTGGTTCTTACTTTCACCAACTTGTTCAGCCAAAATCTCCCGAGATTCCTTGCCTTGAAAATTCCGCCCAACTTGGGCGGAATTATTTTTAGAGGGTCTGCCAGCCTGTCTTTTCATTGCTTCCAGTTTCATTTTGTAAGCAAATGCCTTTTCACTCGGCAAGATGTTCTCTCTTTGTAAATTAGCGTCCACCATGGCGATGATAGCTGCATCGTCGGTCATATCCCGCACGATCACCGGCATGGTTTCCATCCCTGCAAGGATGCAGGCTTCCAAACGGCGATTGCCTGAAATTACTTCATATCCGCTGCCATCGGGAAGCGGTCGCGCAAGGCCTGGAGCTAATACACCGTATTCTTTGATGCTGTCTGCCATATCCTGTAAGGCTTGGTCGTGTCGCACCTGAAAGGGGTGGTCGTGAAAGTGTTGGAGCTTGTCCAGCGAAATTTCCATGACCCGTTCCCGCTGATCTTCCTGCCTTGCGTCCTCAGTGGTGAAGATGTCATCGTAAGAGGTCAGACTTAGCTTTTTGCCGCTGCTTTTCAATCTTCAACACCTCCTTAGTAAGTTCTCGGTATGCTTCTGCGACCTTACCTTTAGGGTCATGTGAATAGATGCTTTTACCCTCTGCGCTGATCTCAGCGGCACGGACAGAATGCGGAATATCCGTTGCGAAGACCTTGATTTTGCTGCCGTAGGTATCCCGCAGTAACGTACTGATTTCCTTAGCGTAGTTGGTGCGGCTGTCGACCATAGTGAGCAGGATGCCGCTGATTTTCAGCTTGGGGTTTATCTGCCGACGTACCTTGTTGACAGTCTGCAAAAGCTGTTCCAAACCCTTGGCAGGAAGGTATTGCGCTTGTACGGGGATAATCACGCTGTCCGCAGCAGCTAAGGCATTGATGGTCAGCATACCAAGGGAAGGCATACAGTCAATGAGCACATAGTCATATTGGCGTTTTACATTGTCCAGCAACTGCTTGAGTATCTTTTCTCTGTTCATGGCGTTGACGAGGGAAACCTCCATGCCGGATAAGCTGATATTGGCAGGCATGAGGGAAACACCTTCATCGTGGGAAAGAACGCCCTCACGGGGTACGATAGGATTTTCATCCATGACCTTTTCCATGATGTCGGAAAGGGTAACGGGTAGTTGGTCAGGGCGATTGTAACCAAGGCTGATGGTAAGCGAACCCTGTGGGTCGCTGTCAATGAGCAGCACCTTCTTTCCTTCCTGCGCCAAGCCAATACCCAGATTAGCACAGGTGGTGGTTTTACCAACGCCGCCCTTTTGATTGGCAATGGCGATGATTTGAGATTGCATATGTTCCTCCTTTTCGTGTAGGTTTACAAAACAAAAAAGCGCCAAAATCTTGACGCTTTCTCATTAATTATGCACATTCCAAATAAACCTGTATGGTCAAATGACGGCTCCATTTCACCTGAATTTTGCTCGGCGGAACGGTGAATTGAAGCTCTGTCAAAAATATGCTCTTCGTCGGCTCACAGGGAAGTTTTAAAACAAAGAGCAAATTGCATCCTTGACAATAAGTACATTATGTAAGATGAGAGATTAGTAATACAAATCCAATTCTTTTCTATAAGATAGTATTTTGTACAATTATATTCTTTATATGTTTTCATGATATCTTAATAACATTACATAATAAACAATATAACAATATAAGTAGTTTTATGTTGTTTTTATGCGAAACATAAGAAAATCAACGATTTTTGTCTTATGTTTCTTGTTTACTTCTTTAGTTTCTTATGCTAACATAAGACAACAGGAGGTGTAGCTGAATGGTAGAAAAAGAACTTCATGCCCTTATCAAGCAAATCCAAATCCGAGGTTGTGAAGAACAAACCATGGAAGTTAAATCCGCCCATTACGGATGTCCTGAAAAGCTATATGACACAATTTCTGCTTTCTCCAATCAAAATAGCGGCGGTACTTTTCTTTTTGGCCTAGACGAAAAAGAAGGATTTAAAAAGGTCGGAGTATACGATGCTCAAGATTTGCAAAAAAAGGTAATGGAATACTGCGAACAAATGACCCCCGTTGTTCGACCTGTATTCACCATCTGTAATGAAGGTACCCTTGTCTTCTTATCCGCCGAGATTCCGCCTGTAGACATTACAGATCGTCCATGCTTCAAAACCGCCAAAGGTAGGCTGCAAGGATCCTATATACGAGTAGGCGAAGCCGATAAACCTATGACTGAATACGAAGTCTATAGCTTTGAAGCTTTTCGAAAAAAATACAGAGACGATATTCGCCCTGCCGCAGGTGTTTCTTTTTCAGCACTTGATCAAGAGAAACTGGAGTCTTATCTCCTTAAGAAAAGACGTGAACGTCCACATCTTGCATCTGCATCTATAGAACAACAATATGAACTGACCGGTATTACTAGAGATGGTCAAATCACTATGACTGCATTATTGCTCTTTGGTTTATACCCACAGGCATATTATCCTCAACTTAGTATTATTGCCACTCATGTGCCAAGCAACAAAATGGGCATTGTAGACGCAGAAGGAAACCGTTTTATAGATAGCAAACGCATCGAAGGAACCCTGCCTGATATGTTAGATGGTGCCTTATCTTTTGTCCGTACAAACATGCGTGTTGCTACAAAAATCGATTCAAAAACAGGTAAGCGAGTCGATTTACCACAATATCCCATTGATGCCGTACGCGAAGCCATACTAAATGCGCTGGTTCACAGAGATTACAGTTTTCATACAGAAGGAATGCCCATTCAATTGCAAATGTTTTCCGATCGCATGGAAATCACCAATCCGGGCGGGCTTTATGGTCGTTTGACCATCGATCAGTTAGGAAATGTGCAGCCAGACACAAGAAATCCGGTACTTGTTACCGCGATGGAAACACTTGGCGAAACCGAAAACCGTTATTCAGGCATACCTACTATTAAGTATGCAATGGAAAAGCACGCTCTTCCAGCGCCATTGTTTAAAGACTCTCGCGGTGAATTCTCTGTAACACTTTATAACACCACCGCTAAAACCGAGCCTCATGCTAATATGCAGCAAGATACATATAAGTCTAATATCATAGATGAAAAAGGGCTGATTGAATTCTGTCGTTCTGAAAAATCTCGCGCAGAAATCATTGAATTCTTAAATATTCCTTCTGCACAATATGCATTGAAGCGGTATCTTGAACCCTTGATTGAAACCGGGGCAATTAGAATGACACTTCCAGATAAGCCTCGTAGCCCAAAGCAGAAATTTATATCCGCTTTTGAGCTGGAGGATGTATAATTCATCATTTATCAGCTGATTGTTCTACAGATCCACCCAAGAATACTCAGCATATTGCAACAATTAATAAGGTGTTTGAGAATAATAATAAAAAGGCACAGCCGAAAAAAACGTCGGTTGTGCCTTCTTCAATTTAAATAATCATCAATTATAATTTCCAACTTGCTCTTTCGAACTGTTGCATATACCTTGCAAACTGCCACAGGGCATACTGAACAAAGATTCTATAATGCTTGTCCAAACCATTAAAAACGCCCTAATTTAGGAGATTTCCAGGTACACATGAATGCTTATATCCGGGCTCCACTTAACAGGTTGTTTGGTCTTTTGGAGCGAAAAATCCATCTTTTTTAGAAATACGCTTTTCGTTGGCTGCCACAGAAGTAGTGAGACAAAGAGCAAATTGCATCCTTGACACTTGCGAGTAACAATAACAGTAACCTTTAATTAGCAAAGAGCTAATTTATATAGTAAAACGGCGGTGTTCTTAGGATTATATTCATTCTACGATTCAGTTGTTCAATGAAACGATCGATTGATGTTGTTCCGATAATGAGATATACTAAAATTAACAGAATTACATTTCAATTTAGATAATATAATAGTAGTATTTATGGAGTATAGCTTAGCAAATGTCGAAGCATGAAAGTGATGTCTCTTTTTACATGAAAACAAGCACTGTATTTTTATATCACATAAAAAATGAAGACGTAACGATTCCTATTGGAACCTATTTAACAGATATTATTGGACAAAATATTTATCTGGATACTAAAGTAAGGAGAAAAATACAATGAATTTTACACACTATGATTTAGGAAATCTTGAAAAAGGCCGCATTGTAGAAATAATATTGCAAGGATCTGCTGCAAATGTGCAGCTGCTTGATAGCACCAATTTTTCAAGCTACAAAAACGGCAAGAGCTATCGCTATATTGGAGGCTTAGCTAAGCAATCTCCCATCAGATTACAAACTACACATTCGAGTCATTGGCATGTTGCCATAGATCTGCGCGGGCTCCGTGGAAATGTTAAGTCTTCGGTCCGTGTTTTACCACAGGCGCTACCTACAATCACCCAAAAGGCACTGTCTGATGTTCCTTCGTTATTTCTTGGCAGAGAAGAGCCTCCAAATTCCGAAGACTACATACCAAGAGACTATGATGTATTCATCTCTCATGCATCTGAAGACAAAGATGAAGTTGTACGACCACTAGCTACGGCATTAAAAGAAAAAGGCTTGTCCGTTTGGTATGATGAGTTTGAACTTAAAATCGGTGATAGTTTGCGCAGAAAAATCGATCTCGGATTGGCAAAAAGCAACTTCGGTATTGTCGTCATTTCTCGTGATTTCATTAAAAAAGGTTGGACAAATTACGAACTTGACGGATTGATTACAAGATCTATTTCTGGAGAACAGCAACTCCTTCCTATCTGGCATAACATAACTAAGAAAGAAGTTATTGAATATAGCCCATCTCTTGCAGACAAAGTGGCAAGAAATACAGCTATAAATACTTTAGAAGAAATTGCAGACGAAATAATAGAAGTAATTCAAAATGGTTAACCACTTGGATAATATAATGAGTGGCCACTAAGCTTATTAATCTAAACCACTGAGACCCATAAGGCATTTAGGCCCTCTGTGCTTCGCTTACATTAGTGGCGACGAACAGTGTCTCTCATCACAATCAAACACTACTAGTCTCGATAAAA
Organism: Clostridia bacterium; assembly: GCA_016292635.1. Lineage (GTDB taxonomy): Bacteria > Bacillota > Clostridia > Christensenellales > CAG-138 > SFEL01. Next base: position 78,597 of record JAEDIC010000007.1, on the reverse strand, counting down.
AACTTACTCCGCAGCAAATTAATGCTGCGGAGTACACTTTATTCCTACAAATAAGGCTTTAATTGCTCAATCAGCTCATATACTTTTGTACCTGGTGCAGAAAGCGACGGTGGCTTGCCTACATTTTCTTCATCGAGACGTTTTGCATTTACTATCGCTGTATCCATTCTAGACCGAAGCAACTGATACATATCTGTGCGATTTTTGGAATAGTTTCCAGCCTTAATGCGCTGCAACCAATAAGACAGCTTAGGCCAATACTCATTTCGATGAAGATCCGACTGCATATAGCTAAAGTGTAAAAGGAACCATAACTCTATACATTGGTTTGACCATATAGCATGATATGTAATAATATCATCAGTCGATAATTCTCGACACAGCCGAGCAGTCGTATCTATGTGCTCCGAAGGAAAGTCATCTGTATCATATACAACCCAAACATGCTTATACCCATTCGGATCTGCTTCTGCACGTTTGCGAGCCTTGTTTAAAAGACTCAGAGTATTATCTCCTTCTCCGCATACTACAAGCTTAATTTTTCCCTGATACTTTTTGTTGATAATATCACGGATTGCACCAAAGTATGCTGGTTCGGTTTCAGTGCCCTCTGTAACAATTAGATGGTATTCAGGTTGTAGCATCCTGTTACTGTCACGTCTGGGCTGCATCCATTTTTTATTTAGGTCGGATTTCTTCGTAGGCTTTAGACTCACTTCCAATCGCCTCCTGACAGCATATTCTGAAGGTAAGGATCTGCGCCATATCTCCCTTCCAAATACTGCTTATCATATGCGGCAGTACTATTGACTCGCTCATTATCCTCTCGCCGGATTTCGTGAAGTGAATAAAGCTCACTACTATGTTCTCTATCCAACGCAGCGAACCATATTTCATCTCGACGGAAAACCGTATTCTTTAACGTACTCATATCATGAGATGTAAACACAAGCTGCGCACCGTTTTTGTTGATATTTGTGTTTTTAAATAAAGAAATAATGTACTTTAACAGTTTCGGATGCAACTTAGCATCCAATTCATCTATGATTACCAATCTGCCTTCAAGCAAAGCAAGAAGAATGACCGGTAATGCTGCGATCAACTTCTTTGTTCCATCGGATTCTTCAGCAAAAGGCAACTCAAAAGACTTACCGTCTATCTCACGAATGATATAAAGCTCATTATCTTCAACATCAAAGCGATAGTCGTCAATATCTATACCCATATCATTCAGGAAACGAATAATACGATATTGGATATCCTGATCATCAGTTATCATGATTTGATGCTCTATGTTAGGATTAGCATAATTTCTGATGATACACGACTCAAACCAATCCTGCACCTCGGTGATTACAGGAATATTATAGTTGATTGCCAGAAAAGACAAATAAGGCATTTTAGCATTTACAGATGTATTGATGGATTTATTTTTAATGCTAGTACCCAATGTTATCTTGTCTGATTTACGTTGGAAAATTTGAGCAGGTTTCCTTGCCCCGATGAGCTTTCGAGATAACGACTCTTCAACCACCTCATCTTTCAACAATGAAAGATAGTACCTAAATTCGTTTTCCATAGTACGGAAATAAATTAAAAATTCAGTTGGATCATTACGCGAATTATCATCCAACAAAAACGGGGTGTTATCCACCGCTTGATGGAGAATAATTGATGAGCGCGTAGTCTTAAGCTGGGCAATAGGCAATACAACAGTGGAAATGAGACAGGATAACGCCTGCAACAAATTTGACTTGCCTCCACCATTAGGACCATAAATAACACTGACTGGCAACAATGGCGTTGCCTTTTCAGTTGTAATTAGAGTGTCACTAAATTCCGGAAGGGTTGCAGCCTGCAAATCAAAAATCGTTTCTTCCCTATATGATTTGAAATTCTTAAATGTAAATTGACAAAGCATATTAACACCCTCTTTCGCATCCTATTATAGGCTTATTATCACCGAAAATCAATGTTTTATTCCCAATTACAGGAAAACTTTTTCTGATACCGCATAATAAACCGTGTTTGAGGAGAATATTTACATTGTTTTTTTACTGTACCAAATTTCCCTATTATTCTATTCAAGCTGTTACATTCATCTTGCAAGCTGCCGCAGTGCATATTTGACAACGCTACTCTATTGTTTACCCAAATCCTCAAAAACGCCCTATTTTAGCCGATTTCCAGATACACATGGATGCTTATATCCGGACTCCATTGAACCGGATGTCTGGTCTTTTGGAGCGAAAAATCCATCTTTTTTAGAAATATGCTTTTTGTTGGCTCACACGGAGCTGGCTGCCGCCTGCCGCTACCTTACCCAGAGGTTCTCAATGCCGGATAACCGTGTAAAAGCCACCTGCAATGACATCGGCACGGAGGAAATGGCTCATTGGGAAATGATCGGCACCATGATACACCAGTGCATGCGCAACGCTTCCCTTAAGGAGATCGAAGAAGCGGGCCTTATCGGCTACTTCACCATGCACTCCAAGGGTGTATTCCCCGCCGATCCCAATGGCGTGCCCTTCACCACCGCCTATATCCAGTGCACCGGCGACCCCATCACAGATATCCATGAAGACATGGCGGCGGAGCAGAAGGCCCGGTCAACCTATGAGCACCTTATGATGCTCACCGACGACCCCGACCTGCTGAACCCCCTCCGCTTCCTCAGGGAGCGCGAGATCGTTCATTTCCAGCGCTTCGGCGAATGCCTGAATATACTTCAAAGCTGCACCACCGCCGGCGTTACCGTGACCATGCCCGAAAAGGACTGCTGCTGCGTGGATAGAATAATGGACTAAGCTTAGTACAGCAAAGGATAAGGCCCGCATGGCGGGCCTTTTATCGTATGAATTTGATTTTATGCCACCCGCCTTGTAAAAGCGAAGTGGATTTTCCAATAGTTGGTATTTATGTTATTCTCCACTACCTTACCGTATGAAGAGGATGCGTAGAACATACTTCCGTCGCCACCGTATATCCCGGCATGACCGGTTTGGTCGGAATTGCCGCTGTAGAAAAACAGTATGTCGCCCGGCTGCAGTTCTGCCTTGTCGGTTATCTTTATCCAGTTATAGTTTTAGGCAAGCTCATCGCAGGTGTCTTTACCTACTTTAAAGCCAACCTTATTCAAAGCTGTAAACGCCAAGCTTGTGATTATAATCATAATCTATATTGGAAAAATAAACAATATCCTAAGGATATCGTTTACAATTAGCTCATAGAGGATTGTTTTTCAATTCGCCAATAAAAGCAATTGATGTTTTCAGCTTCTTATTCCATTCGTCGCGCTAATGCATCCACTGTGGCTGGCTGTGTTGAATATTCGATACCTCCGCTTCCCCAATTCCCGTAGCGCTATCCTGCCGTTTGGGATAATAATATCTTCCAACGGAGCGCCCGCATACTCCAAATAAACATTATCGTTATAAAGATAATAGGACTGAGAGGAATGATTGACCCGGCGCAGCCGGAAAGCAGAATACATACTGTCAGAATAAGCGAAACATATCTGCGCATATCGGTATACTCACACTGACGCTTTTCCCTTTTTGTGGATGTATTAATACTTATCCTCCTTTGCAGTTTTATTATGCAACAGGCTTATACTGCCGGGGATATTACTTGTTTATCCTTGGCTGATGACATACATAGCAGAAGTATAGTAATACCCGTCCCCCGCATCCACGATAAGCATATAGTATCCGGGCAGCTGCGGGGTTTTATATTGGGACAACGCTGCTTCTTCGGCGGCGTATGAATCCTCAGCTCCGTTATCCAGCGCCATATTCACGCAGAAAACAAGCTGCTCTTCGTCGGTTTCCGAGAGATTTTGAAAAGTAAACTCCGCTCCCCCAGTCACCTCTGTCATTTGGTGCATCCAGTTGTCATTGCGCCAAAGGTCCGGAAACAGCAAGCCCTCATTCTTTGCATACCGCTGCATTCCGTACGCCTTTCCGTCTATCACGACCGCTGGCCAGCCATCTTCCGGGCTTCTCATGATACCCCCCGCCTTCCCATCATAAAAGCTATGGAAAGAGGTGCGTTCACGCACCACATATTCAGTATTCTCCCAGCCTCCCCGCTCGCCGTGGAATTTCACAAACTCGCCGCAGGTATCGTCGCATACCAGAATTTCGTCGTCATACAGACGCACCGCCTTAAGCCATGTGTCCCCCGGCACGGCAAGGATGAATCCGTTTCCGGCAGGCATATCGCAGCGAACCGTCTCCCCATTGAAAAACTCGCCTTCGGCATGGGTGGTGGGTATATATCCCACCTCTCCCGGACCGCCATTCCACGCGAATGAGCGTCCATATGCGATAGTATGACCATATAGCCTCGCGTAATTTATACTCCAGCAGTCTCCGCCGTATGTGCGGGCGGATACTTTGCCATTTTCCACATAAAACAGGTCGGGGCCCACCTCGCCGCCTATATAAAAATCAGCCAGCGCCAATATCCCGTTTTCAAACGGAATAGCCGCATATATTTTTACTTTTACACCCTCTGCCGTCCTTTTGTCAAACCATTCCACATCCTGCCTTTCGTCCTCCCTCAGACGCAGCGCTACTGCCCGGGCGGTTTCCTCATCCGCCCCTGCCGCATTGTCCACTATATTAGGATCGTATTGATACGAAGCAGCATCCGGTTCCACTGCTGCGGCGGATACCGACACTTCTTCCACAGGCATCTCTATTACCGAACTTTCCGTTTCTTCCGGCGCGGCCGCCCCACAGCCGGAAAGCAGAATACATGCTGTCAGAATAAGCGATATACAAGCCTTTTTCATACCACACCTCATAAAACTTTTACAGGAATTTGCATTTGTTACATTTAAAGTATATCATCCGGTATGCCGCCTCTGTGAAAACTATATGTAAACAAATAATATCGCAGGACATATCTGCCCTGCGAATTCTTTGATTATTCCATGCCGCGCTCAACGTCCGGGTCGTATTACGCCGCACCCTATGCGCCCGCCTGCATCTCCTGCCGGCTGCGTGGTAAAGTCATCCCGCTGAGCGTGGATTATCACGGCCTTGCCTATTATGTTCTTGGGCGTAAACCGTTCTGTATAAAAGGCCTGCCAGCCATATCCCCGGTTGCCAAACAGGGGCGGCAGGTCTCCGCTATGGGCCGGGTGAGGACAATTCCCCTCATCGTAATGCGCCCCTGCGGCGGAAAACGGCATATCCCCCGAGCAATCACCAACGGAATGTATATGCATGGCAAATATATTGGCGGCGCAGGGCGCAGGGTCATAGGGCAGACCCCACAGCTCCGCTATCATTACAGTTCCACCCTTATACGGATAAAAATCGACTTTACCCCTCAGCCTCGGGTGGGACGCATCACCGGCTATATCCCCGTGAGCAGCGGAGCGTACACTCATCAGCGACATTATCGAATTATTCTGCAAAGGCATATTGCAATTCTCCTCCTTATCTTCCATACTATGCTTCCCCGGCTTATTATGTCTTTCCTGACCGCTGTCATCATTGCCTAACAACCCCGCTCATGTTAAACTGGATGCAGCAATATTAAAGGCGGGATACGGATACATGAAAAAATACGCCGTTGAAAAGCGAAGGATACCCTCCACGGGACGGGATGTCAAGATACTGATATTCCGCCCTGTTTCTGCAAAAAAACCGCCAGAGGAGACCACGGGCATACTATGGATACACGGCGGCGGCTACGCCACGGGCGTGGCGGAGATGGCTTATTTTTCCCGACCGCTGGCTCTGGTGAAAAAATACGGTGCGGTGGTGGTATGCGTATCATACCGGCTGTCTGTGGAAGCGCCCTATCCCGCCGCCCTGGAGGATTGCTACTCCGCCCTTCTCTGGCTTAAGGATAATGCAGATATCCTTGGCGTCAATGACAGTCGGCTTATGGTGGGGGGCGAAAGCGCAGGCGGCGGGCTTACCGCCGCGCTGTGCATGTATGCCCGGGACAGGGGCGAGGTGAATATCGCCTATCAGATGCCCCTTTATCCCATGCTGGATGACCGAGATACGGATTCCTCCCGAAATAACCACGCACCGGTATGGAACACAAAGCGCAACCATGAGGCATGGAAGCTGTATCTCAAAGGCGTAAATGATATTACCCCATACGCCGCCCCCGCCCGTCAGACAGACTATTCAAACCTGCCCCCGGCCTATACCTTCGTTGGGGACATTGAGCCATTTTACTGCGAAACCCTCACATATATCAATAACCTGAAAAAAGCCGGAGTGGACGCCTCTGTGGATGTGTATCCCGGCTGGTTCCACGCATACGATATGTTCCTTCCCTTTACAAAGAAGGCCAAAGAGGCCATAGCGAAATTTGAGAAAATGTACCTTTACGCTGCGGAGCATTATTCTGCGGCCCAGAAACCACACCTCTAAGGACGGCTGCAGGAACTGCCTCTCCGTTGGCGATGTGTTTTTTGCCCTTATCACCCATATTGGCAAGGAAACGCTGTTTACCATATCCGGCCTGCTGTTTTCTGGCCCATAAAAAATAGAGAGATATTACTATCGCCAATGGCGTACGCTATTCCCTAATGACCGTATTCGGGGGCTGCGTATGGCTCTCCACCTTTACCCTCTTCGCAAAGCATGGCAAAAAGTAAGAATACAGGCAAGCCGAATAAACCCTGTTCAAAATAACAATAAAAGGCCCGCGCTGCGGGTCTTTTTCGCGTTTATGATGTGCTGAGCGTACAGTTTGTTCGGCTTCCTTTCGGCTCAGCTTTCCTTAAGATGCTCCCCAAAGGCGGAGGCAAATATTTCCCCGGCTTTTTTGGTGCCGCCGGTTGGGCCTTTTGATATGGCATACAGGCATGATGCCATATCAAAAAGCCCTTATATCTGCCTATCGCTTTACTACTCATACAGATGGCACGCAACCAGCCTGCCCTCTACAGAATGGAGAGGCGGCTCTGTGGCTTTGCATTTTCCCGTTGCGTAGGGGCAGCGGGTATGGAACCTGCAGCCGGAGGGTGGATTTACGGGGCTGGGCAGCTCGCCTGAGAGCAGCAGTCTCTCGCCGCGGCGCTGATGGGGGTCTGCCTTTGGTATGGCGTCCAGCAGAAAGCGAGTGTATGGATGCATGGGCTTTTCGTAGATAGTCTCGGTATCCCCAAGCTCACACAGCTTGCCCAGAAACATTACGCATACCCTGTCCGCAATAAAGCGCACAACCGAAAGGTCATGGCTTATGAAAAGGTATGTAAGGCCAAAGCGGCCCTGCAAGTCCTTTAAGAGATTCAGTATCTGATTCTGCACTGAAACATCCAGCGCGGATACGGGCTCATCGCATACTATAAAGGCAGGATTAAGCGCTATTGCCCGGGCAATGCCTATGCGCTGGCGCTGTCCGCCTGAAAACTGATGGGCATAGCGGTAAAGATGATCCGAAGTAAGGCCAACCGCCTTAAGAAGCTCCACAACACGCTCGGTGGTCTCTGCCTTGGTAGGGCATACGCAGTGTGTCTCCAAAGGCTCGGCAACTATGTCCCTTACGCTCATACGGGGATCAAGGGAGGCATAGGGGTCCTGAAATACTATCTGCATCTGACGGCGGTATTCCTGAAATGCCTTCCGGCTCATGCCTGTGATAGGGGTGCCTTTGAAGCTTACCTCTCCGCCGGTTGGCCGTATAAGCTGTACCATCGCCTTGCCAAGGGTGGACTTTCCGCAGCCGGATTCGCCAACAAGAGCCAGCACCTCATGCTCATATACATCAAGAGACACGTCGGATACGGCGTGGACTTTTTTATTGCCGGAAAGGGAAAATTCCACAGTAAGTTTTTTTGCGGCTATCAATGCATTCTTTTCCATTTATCGCACCTCCTGCCGGTGGCAATGACAGCGCACCAGATGGCCCGGAACAACCTCGATAAGCTCAGACATTTGATCGCACCGCCCGGTGCGGCGGCCGCATCTGGGCGCAAAGCTGCAGCCCTCGCCAAGTCCAAGAAGATTGGGCACGGTGCCGGGTATGGTATCCAGCACAGCCTGCTTCCTTTCAAGGGAATCCACCGCATTCATCAGGCCAATGGTATAAGGATGGCGTGGATTATCGAACAGCTCAAAGGTTTCCGCCTGCTCCACCACGCGGCCTGCATACATTACATGAACATAGTCGCATATCTCCGCCACCACGCCAAGGTTGTGGGAAATAAGCATTATGCTGGTGCCTATCTCATCACGAAGGTTTCGCATAAGCTCCAGTATCTGGGCTTCAACCGTTACGTCAAGGGCGGTGGTGGGTTCGTCGGCTATGAGCAGCTTTGGTCTGCATATCATAGCCATGGCTATCATCACCCTCTGGCGCAGACCGCCGGACAGCTCATGGGGATAGCACTCGTATCTTTTCTCAGGTTCGGATATGCCCACCTTTTCAAACATACGAAGGACCTCTGCCCTGGCTTCCTTTTTTGATACCTTGCGGTGCAGCATAACAACTTCCTGCACCTGCCTTCCCGCCTTCATGACGGGATTAAGGCTGGTCATAGGCTCCTGGAATATCATGGATATCTCCTCGCCCCGAACGTTTGCCATCTCAGACTCGGTTAGCCTTGTGAGTTCCTTGCCCTCGAGGGTTATGCTGCCGCTTACTATGCGGCCCGGATACTTTATAAGCCGCATCACGGAACGGGCGGTCATGCTCTTGCCGCAGCCGGATTCGCCAACTATACCAATTATGCCGCGCTTTGGCACGTCAAAGGAAACGTTATTTACCGCCTTTATCTCGCCCTTGTCGGTAAAAAAGCTGGTGCATAGATCACGCACCTGCAATGTCATCTTTTTCATAGCGTCTCCTTCGTTACTGCTTCTTAAGGTGAGGGTCCAGCACATCTCTCAGGCCGTCTCCAAGGAAATTAAACGCCAGCACAATAAGCATTATGGCGATGCTGGGAGCAAGGCTCATCCATGGAGCGGTGTAAAGATACTGCCTTCCGGTGTTTACCATAAGTCCCCATGAAGCCATGGGCTTCTGAATACCCAGGCCCAGAAAGCTCAAGGAGCTTTCGGACAGTATTGCAGAGGGGATATTCAGGGTGAACAGCACTATCATGGAGGGGATACAGTTTGGCATTATGTGCCGCCGCATTATCTTAAAGGGGCTTACGCCTATGGACCTTGCGGCCTCCACGAACTCTGTCTCTCTGAGTTTCAGGGTCTCTGACCTTACTATGCGGGCAACGCTGGCCCAGTTTACCAGGGCAAGGGCCAGGAAAATGTTTATTATGCCGTCGCCCAGGGTATACATGATTACCATGGCAAGCAGCATTGATGGGAATGCCAGCATTATATCCGCAAGGCGCATTATTATGGAATCCACCCTGCCGCCAATGTAGCCGGCGATTATGCCCAGGGCTGCGCCCGCGAGCATGGATATCACCGTTGGTACTATGCCGACAAGGAGGGATATGCGGGAGCCGTATAGCATTCTGGTCAGCACATCCCGGCCCAGCTCATCCGTACCCAGCAGGTGTTCCTTTGAGGGCTTGCCGAGGCGGTTTATGGCATCTATATCCTCATAGCCGTATTCCGTAAGCCACGGGGCAAATACTGCGCCCAGCAAGAATATCAGTATTACTATCAGGGAAACCACGGCAATTTTGTTTTCCCTGAACAGCCTTTTGGATACTCCCCTGAATGTATTCTGCTCATCGTAAAGCACCGGGGCGTTCACTGGGGTGCTTTTCTTTGCTTCGCTCATTTATTACACCTCCTTGCGGATCCTGGGATCCAGCAGGGAATAGAGACAATCCGCCACAAGGTTGCCCAGTATTACCAATGCGGTGGAAAACAGTATCGTGCCCTGCAGCAGCGGTATATCCCGACCCTCAATGGCCTGCACCGCAAGGCGGCCTATGCCGTTTATGGAGAATATGGTTTCGCATATTACCGCGCCGGAAAGCAGGGAGGAAAGCTGAACCGCCATCATGGTGATTACAGGCAGCACGGCGTTTCTCAGCCCATGGCGCATTATCACGGGCAGCTGCTTATAGCCCTTTGCACGGGCAGTGTCTATATAGTCCTCCTGCAATACCTCAAGGAGTGTGGAGCGGGTAAGCCTCGCTATGCTGCCCGCTGAGTTCCAGCCCAGGGCTATAGCGGGCAGCACATATCCTATCCATCCGGCAGAGCCTGAGGATATAGGGAAAAGCTGCAGCTTATGCGCAAGAAAATACTGCAGCACCATGGCAACCATGAATACCGGAACAGATACGCCAAGGAGGGATACACCCATAAAAAGATGGTCCAGAAGGCCGTTCTTCCTTACCGCCGCGATTATGCCGCATACTATGCCCAGCGTCCATGCGAACAGGGCCGCCGCTATGGCAAGGCGGAGGGTATTGGGGAAGGACGCGGCTATAAGCTCGGACACGCTGCGGTTAAGGGAGTAGCTTGTACCAAGGTCTCCCGAAAACACGCCGGTGATATACTTCCAGAACTGCACATAGAAGGGCTGATCCAGCCCCAGCTCCGCAGTCATGCGAACTATGGCCTCCGGGTTGGCGTGCTCGCCCATCATTGTTACTATCGCGTTGCCGGGAATTATCCTCAGCATTATGAAGATAAGCAGCGCCACGCCAATGAGAATGATGACCGTCTGCCCCACTCTTTTTAAGATATTCGTTGCCATTTTTGTATCCCCTCACACGAGCATAAGGGCACCTGTTCACAGATACCCTCACGCGTATATTTAATGCATTTTTTTAATGGACGCTCTATTTATTTGAGCACTACATCCTTTGCGTAGAAGTTGCTGTAGCCAGCCCAGTAGGGAACGAAGCTGTCTACCCTCTCGCCAAGCGCGAACAGATGCATATTGCCAAGGAGAGGCACCCAGGCGGCGTCTTCAACTACGATCTTCTCCTCAAGGGCCTGATACTCCGCCATGCGGGCCGCATCGTCGGTAATGCTGGAAGCGGCGGCTACCCTTGCCATGATAGCTTCATCGGCGTAGTTGAGGCTTCTTATCTTGGTCTTTTCCTCGCTGCCAAAGAAGGTGTACATGATGTTTGCGGGATCGTTGTAGTCCATGGTCCAGTTGGCCACAAAGGAGTCCATCTCGCCGGACTTGCGAAGATCCAGCCAGGAGGATTCGTCATAGGTGGCGATCTCGGCATTGACGCCGATGGCCTTCAGATACTGCTGAATGATCTGGTATACCAGCTGGGTATTGCTGGAGGCGGAGGAATCCATGGCAAGCTCGAAGGAAATATCGCCCTCGGCATAGCCGGCCTCTGCCAGCAGAGCCTTTGCGCCCTCAACATCGAATGCGGGTCTTTCAAGAGCGTCGTTATGGCCCCATACGCCGGTGGGGATTATGCCGCTCTCGGGGATGGCGTCGCCCGCATATACGGAGGCAATGATGGAATCCACGTCAATGGCCATCTGGATAGCCTTACGAACATTCACGTCGGAAAGGAACTCGTGGTTTGCGTTCATGGCCAGATAGGTAAGGCCAACGCGGGAACCGGAAATAATGCGGTCGGCATACTGGGTCTTGTAGGTGGATTCAACGATTGCGGAATCCAGATACTCAAGGTCAAGGATATCCAGCTCGCCATTCTGATACATCAGGTTCTGTGTGGAGGCGTCGGGGATGATGGAAACTACCATCTTCTTTACGCTGGGCTCCTCGCCCCAGTAGTTTTCGTTGTACTCAAGGGTATAGTGGTCGTTTACAACCCACTCGGTGATCTTGTAGGGACCGGTGCCAATGGTGTCTTCGCAGGAGATGCCAAAGTTTTCTACCTGCTCCATGGTTTCCTTATCCACAACGGACACTGCGGGGCCGGTAAGCTCTGCAATAAAGCCGGCATTGGGGGCTGCAAGGGTTATTGCAAACTCGGTATCGCTGTTTACTACGAAACCTGCGAGAGTATCCGCTTCGCCGTTCTTCAGTGCTTCTGCGCCGGCAACTTCCAGAGGAATGTCGTCGTTTACGCCGCCGGCGGTGAGCAGACGCTCAAAGGTATACTGCACATCAGATGCGGTAAGGGCGCTGCCGTTGGAGAATACCACGCCTTCCCTGAGGGTGAAGGTGTAGGTCAGGCCGTCCTCGGAGGGGGTGTAGCCGGTACAGAGGCTGGGCACAATCTCGGTGCCGCCGTTTTCCTGAACCTCAACCTCAAAGAGGCGGTCGAATATGTTCATGGGAACCATATAGTTATCCGTGGTCTTGGCCACGTCCATGGTGGTTATATCGTAAAGAGCCGCTACCCTGAGCACGCCGTCTTCCACGCCGGCGGCTGCTGGGGCAGAAGCTGTTTCCTCGGAAACCACGGGATCCGCATTTTCTACAACATCACTGCCCTGGCTGCAGGCGGTAAGGCCGAAAAGCATCATCGCGGCGAGGATCAATGCAAAAATCTTCTTCATTTAGGATAACCTCCGGGTTTTCTGATTTTGTTTCATTATACACATCCTATTTGCCTATTAAAACTATATTTCATGCTGTTGATATTGCAAAAACTGCTTTTTGAATATACTTAAGCAATATTTCCTGCTTTTTCAGGTTAAACAGCCGCGAACCATATCCTCTCGGCATTGACCGGCGGAAATAACGAAAATACTATATAAAACACTATAAATTATACATACACTTGCTTTATTTCTCTATTTTACCGCACGCATTTTTTTCTTAGCCGAAAAGCCGGCAAGCTCCCTGGCAACCCACAATACAGCGGCAGATATCAGCTTATTCTTTTTGATAAAAAAGACGAAAGGTTATACCGTATAGAAAAAAGCGTTCCGGCTGAAACGCTGCTGTTTTCAGATTAAAACAAAAATATATTGACACAAAAGCCGTTGGTAATTTAACCGACGGCTTTTGTGATATGCAATATTACTGCACCTGACCCTTGAAGATTATTGTGCGTATAGACAAATCCTTCTTGTTCATCAGCACTATGCTGGCTTCCTTGCCGATATCCAGGCTGCCCGCCCGATCCGCTATGCCTATGGCCTTGGCGGGGTTTAATGAGGCGGCACGCACAGCGTCCTTAAGGGGAATGCCAAACTCAACGGCCTTGCGAACGCAGCCCATAAGGCTGGTAACAGAGCCGGCGAGGGTTTCGGGGTGTCCGGCGATGGTGGCATGGTTGCCATGCACCTCAATCTCCTGCCCGCCAAAAGGATAGCGTCCGTCCGGCATGCCGGTGGCGCGGAGGGAATCAGAGATAAGCACCATGCGCTCTGCGCCGAACATGGCGAAAGTAAGCCGCACCACGCTGCCATGGATATGTATGCCGTCACAGATGAGCTCTGCCCTCGCGCCGCCGTCAAATGCCGCGCCTATTACGCCAGGTTCCCTGTGATGAATGGGAGGCATGCCGTTGTAAAGATGGGTGGCATGGGATGCGCCCGCCTTATAAGCGGCAAGAGCGGTATCATAGTCTGCGGCGGCGTGGCCCAGGGATACGGTTATTCCCATATCCACGGCGGCCTTTATAAAGTCCATGCCGTTTGGCTCTTCCGGAGCCACGGTGACCAGCTTTATGCTGCCTTCGGCAATATCCTGCAAGCGCCTGAGCATTTCAGCATCCGGCTCGTGTATGAATGCGCCGTTCTGGGCGCCCTTTTTCGCCATAGAGAGGAAGGGGCCTTCAAGGTGTGCGCCCACTACCTCAGCGCCGCCCTTATTATTTTTGCGGTGCGCGGCGGTTACACGGCAAATCTCGCTGAGCTGCTCCTCGGGAAGGGTCATTCCTGCGGGGCAGATGTAGGTCACGCCCTGGCTGAGCTCGTAATCCGCTATTCTCTGCAGGCCTTCGGCGGTGGCGTCGCTGAAATCCTCGCCAACGCAGCCATGGAAATGCAGATCCACAAGGCCGGGGATAACATAGCAGTCTGACGCGTCAACAGCAACTCCATCGCCGCTTTTGTCAGATATATAATCGCCGTCGGTATAAACATCCCGGCTTACAAAGCCTTCTTTAATGTCGAATACCAGTCCGTTGATTATTTGCATACGGGAACTCCGGCGGCAATGACCTTGCCGAGGGATGCCTCATCGCCGACTATCACCACATTGCCGTGAAGCTGAAGAATGGACGCGGGGCACTCGGGAGTTATGGGGCCGCAAACGGTATTGTACAGAGCGTCCGCCTTGCCTGTGCCGTTGGCGATAAGCAGTATCTTACGGGCTGCCATTATGCCGCCTATGCCCATAGTAAGGGCCTGACGGGGAACTTCGTTTGCGCTCTCAAAGAAGCGGGCGTTGGCGGCGATGGTGCTTTCGGTAAGGTCAACCACATGGGTCTCCTTTGTAAAGCTGCTGTCCGGCTCATTGAAGCCGATATGACCGTTATTGCCTATGCCCAGAAGCTGAAGGTCCGCATAGCCCAGAGATTCCACCAGCTTATCATAAGCGGCGCACTCCGCTTCCGCATCCTCCGCAAGTCCGGAGGGAACGCTGGTATTGGCGGGATCTATATCCACATGGTTAAAGAGATTATTATTCATAAAATAGCGGTAGCTCTGATCGTGAGTTGGCGCAAGGCCCTTATACTCATCCAGATTCACGGTGCGCACTTCCTTAAAGCTCACATCGCCCTGCCGACACATCACGGCAAGCTGCTTATATGCGCCCACGGGGGTGGAGCCGGTGGCAAGACCCAGCACGCAGTCGGGCTTACGAATCACTTCGGCAGCCATAATGTTGGCGGCCCTGCGGCTCATAGCATCGTAATCCTTCTCACAGTAAATTCTCATCAATAGTAGTCTCCTTATTTATATTTTTGATTGCATTTATATTCCTGCTCGCTCTGCGCTATTGGACTCCGCAAGGCTTGCGGCGGCCATGGACTGGCCCACCCGGCGGAACTTTTCATCGGGCAGGGCAAGGTTTATGGCGCTGTTTACATCGGGATACTCGCTCATGAGCACCTTTTTGCAGTTTCCCAGCAGCAGATCGCCGCCCTTGCCGCTCATTACACGGCCCAGCAGCAGAACATGCTTAAATCCGTACAGGTCAAAATAATATGCAAGAGTATGTCCAAGATATACGCCGATGGAGCTGTATACCTTTGCGGCCCGGGGGTCATCCTTCGCCATAAGGCCCTGAACCACCTTCAGCTTTTCTGCGGGGGAAAGGCTCTCATCCAGCTCTATGCCCGCCCGGGGGGCCAGCTTTATTACGCTGTCCTGGGAGAAATACTTTACGCCGCAGCCTATATCGCCGGACCACTCATCACGCATGGCGTCGGAGGAGGCGTCCACAGGCACGAAAGCAAGCTCATTGAGCCAACCGGTAATGCGGCCTTCCCCGTCAACATAGCCAACGGCCTCGCTAGTGCCCATGGCTATGCCCAGCACATTGTTGTCATTCAGGCTCATTGTGCCCGCCAAAGCGGAAACGTCCCCATCATTATACACGGCATAGGGCACATCGCCAAAGGTATCGGTAATGGCCCGGATGTAGATATCCTTTACCTTTTTATCGAAATCCTCCTTGCCAACCTTAAGGAACAGGGAGGCGCTCATGGTGCGGTCGTTGATATAAACTCCTGCGGAGGAAACCCCCACAGCATCCACCCTGGGCATATGGGAAGCGGCGGACTTCAGGGCGGAAACTATGCCCTCATAGTGATAGTCCGGATCGGAGTTTATTTTGGGAAACCATACAACTTCCTCGGAGTAAACGGTCTCCCCATCCACAACGGCGGAAACCTTGCGGTCGGATCCGCCGGCATCAAAGCCAATACGGCATCCGTCCAGATGGCCGCCCACACGCTTCGGGGAATCCTTGGCCTCTGGCACCTTGTCCACAAACACCACCTCAAAGGGGCGCTCGAATATATTCGCCATATAGTCCCAGTCAAACTCCCGCTGACCTCCGGCGTTATACGCCTTATAAAGATAGTCGTATACCCGCTCATCTCCGGCAACGTATACCTTGAAACCGCCCTTCATCCAAAGGACGGTCTTTACGAGGCGCTCGATATAGTAGCAATCCGCCTCCAGCATTTCATCTGTGCCGTGGATGAAGGTATGATGGGTGGACATCTGCCCGTTCGCCCGCTCCACCGCGACGGAAACAGGCTTCTTTGCGTCCTTGAGGAATGCCCTGTTGTATTTGAGCAGGGGGATAAAGCCGGAGTCCAGTTCTGGAGTGTTCAGAATGTCCACAGATACTCCGTAACGCTGCATATGATAAGCTCCTCCAACATGAATATATCTATTATATATTGCCAACCTTCGACAAGTACATTATATCATCAATATTCATATATGTTTATAAACATATTTATAATATCCGCTGTTTTTTTTGCACAGGAAGGGCTTTTCGCGCAAAACCTTTTGTACTTTGCGCAAGGAATACCTCATTGTCCGCGCAAGACGGCGGCCTCATCCCTCGCGAAGGCTTTTACATGGCTTGCCCATGGTCCTTAAGAGGACCGTCGTGCGTCAAATCACGAGGCGTTCTCCTGAAAGCTCCAGAAAAACGATCCATCGCATGATGAACCGAACTCCGAAAAACGGACATAAAAAACAAAACCTCCTGTCGCGGGGTAAAAGCGACAGGAGGTTTTTGAATTCAAGATCATGTGTCTTTGTTGTTTGCATATAAATGATGTTGTTTTACTGTTTTTAAATAAGCCCCTGGGTATGGTTTCGGCAGGCACAAATACCCACTTTAAATATTTGCGTGCCGCATTTCCCAGCGCTGACGTCATGGCAGCCGGTGCGTATTTCTGAGTATGCGCTATTGGCCCTACCGAATTGTAGCCATATATCGTAACCTAACCTCCGTTTAGGCGCTTCTGTCGTACACCCATACGAAGATTTACATGAATCTCAGGATGGCTCCGGGTCACCGCATACGGCTACCCCTTTTGCTCGAACATACAAATCCTGTCCACCTTAGGCTGGGAAGGACAACCCTCTTCAAATTCGGAAGTAAGAAATGTCTCCACAAGCTTTGCCATAAGCTTCTCTCCCAGCGTAAAGGCGCCGAAGCAGGCTACATTCGCATTATTGCTCTTTCGCGCCCTCTCGGCCGAATACACGTCACTTATAAGCGCAGCATAGGCGCCTTTTACCTTGTTTGCAGCCACGGATACCCCTATTCCTGTTCCGCAAATGAGGATCCCCCGATCGTATTTCTTCTCCGCCACAGCCTGAGCTACGGCGATGGCTACGTTGGCGTATATTGGGTCGTCGCTGCCAAAATCTGTTACCGAATACCCTTTCTGGATAAGCATCGACTTGATGCTCTCCTTCTCGTGAACTGCGTTTGGATCGCAGCCTATAGCAACGCTATGCATTTATGCCCTCTCCTTTCAAGTTAAGCAGGTAAATCAGGTCAGCGTTCAATTTCTCCGCTGCAGATATCTGTCAGCTCATGCATGTTGCACTTAAGGGATGTATATACTTTTTTGTAGAGTTCAAAAAGTCTTGTATACCGATCGTGATTCTCCGGATTCGGCTGTACCAGGTTTTCAAATTTGACCCACTCTTTGATAAGATCAAAGCTCTCAGCGCAGCCTGTCCCCATGGCCGCCAGCAGCGCGTCGCCCAGTGGTGCCTCCACGTTTTCCTTGGAGTATAGTATGGGCACTCCGGTCACATCTGCAAATATCTGCCGCCAGAGCGGTGAGCGCGAAGCGCCGCCTATGAGAACGCAGCTTGAATTTGCAGAAACATCCACGTTGGACGTTTCCATTATATGACGCAAGGAATAAGCAACCGCCTCCAGCAATGCTCTGTATATGTGCGCATAAGAATGCTTTAGAGTAAGCCCCAGTACGGTTCCCCTTGCCTTTGTATCCCATATGGGACTGCGTTCGCCCATAAAATACGGCAGTATAAGCAGACCATCGCTGCCGGGTGAAATGCGCTCAGCAAGGGAATCCAGCCTCTTATAGTCTGACCTTATAGGCCTCCCGTCAGCGTCCGGTATAAACGGAACTACGTCATCCCTGAACCATCGTAAAAGCGCCCCTGCTGTAGACGCCCCGCCGTAGGTATAGATCATTCGCCGCGGTTCCTTCGAATAGGGCATGGAGATATACTCCGGGTTAGCAGGGAATTCAGAATGTATAACTCCCCAGTTTATTGATGTGCTTATTATGGCCACATGTTGCCCGTCATAGAGCGCGCCAGTGGCCAGGGTAGAGGCCAAGCAGTCTATGCACCCCGCACAAACCGGCATTCCTTCCCACAATCCAAGGCACTCAGCTGCTTCACGGGTAAGTACTCCAGCAATATCTTGAGGGGCCAGCATCTTTTGAGGGAGCTTGTCCTTTGGTATGCCCAGCCTGTCGAGCATGGTATCCGACCAGCAATGATTGTGCATGTCGTATATTCCGCCCAGATTGCCGGCTGAAGTATAGTCGATCACCGCATTGCCTGTGTACTTGTATATCACATAATGATTCGGGGCAAGGAACATATGCGTTTTTGCCCATATATCAGGCCTGTTGTTCTTGAGCCAAAGCATTTTTGCAAAGCCAAAGTACGGGTCTATCCCATTCCCGGTGATATCAAATATCTCCTCGTCTGGAACGAGCTTTCGCACCTGCCGGCATTCCTCGTCAGCCCGCCTGTCCATCCATATTATACAAGGGTAAATCGGCTCCATCTGGCTGTTCAAGGGTATACCGCTCCCACCGTATAGGCCGCTTATGCACATTCCCTTTACTTCCCTGGGCTCAACGCCGCTCTCTCTTACCACCCGCACAATCACACGGTTAGCAGCACCCAGGTAATAGGAAGCGTCCTGCTCTGCCCATGCGGGATTGGGAGTACTCAGTCCATATTCCTCAAGAGCCTCTGCGCGTACTTTCCCGTCAATACCGCACAATACGGCCTTGGTTCCGGAGGTGCCTATATCCGCCCCGATAAAATATTCAGCGCTCATTATCCCAGCTCCTTCATGGCCAGTTCATATTCCTGCTCCGTGGGGCATCCCCCATGGAACCTTATATTCATTTCCATAAACGAAACGCCCTTTCCCTTCAAGGTATCACAGACGATCGCCTTAGGCGCTCCGTAGTTGGGCTTGTTCAATGCGTCAAGTATGGCCGCTATGTCGTGGCCGTTTACATGGTACACCTGCCAGCCAAAGCTGCGCCATTTGGCGTCCACATCGCCCATGTCCATGACCTCGTTTGTAAGGCCATCGTTTTGCATATTGTTTTTGTCTATCAGAACTGTAATGTTATCAAGATGGTGGAACGCCGCAAACATCGCCGCCTCCCATATCTCTCCTTCATTCATCTCCCCGTCGCCCACTATCGCATAGGTATGAAAGTCCTTACCCAGCCGTTTAGCGCCCAGGGCCATACCGCAAGCGGCAGACATACCAATGCCCAGTGACCCGGCGCTCATATCCACGCCCGGTGTCTTCTGGCAATCCGGATGACCCTGAAGTATTGAGTCAATTCTCCTATACTGGTTATAGAGGCACTCCTTCGGGAAAAAGCCTTTATCGGCCAACACGGCATAGTATGCCGGGGCAGTGTGCCCCTTGGACAGCACAAACCTGTCTCTATCCTCCCAGCCGGGGTTATCTGGATCCACGTTTAGCTTTGCGTAATACAGCGCTACCAGCATATCCACCATAGACAGGGAGCCGCCCAAGTGTCCCGATTTTGCATTGTATATCATATCCACAACAGTGCGGCGTATTTGTTTTGCTTTCAGTTCAAGATCTTTTATAGAATACACGGCCATTCTTATCCCTTTTTCCTTTTATATGCTTTAAGCGCTGCGTCTACTATGCTGTCCGAATTCAGGCCGTATTTCTCATACAGCCGATTTTGATCGCCGGACTCCCCAAATGTATCCTTAACCCCCACGCGCTCTATGGGCACGGGGCATACTTCGCCAGCCAGTTCGCAGACTGCGCCGCCAAGGCCGCAAGCTATCTGATGATCCTCTGCGGTAACGGCACATCCGCAAATCTTAAGATACTTTTCTATAAGCTCTTTACATAGCGGCTTTATACTGTAAGCGTTTATGACCGCAGCATTTATGCTGTGCTTTTTCAGTTCATTCGCCGCAGCCATGGCATTTTCCACCATTAGCCCTGCTGCAATTATTACCACGTCCACGCCATCGCGAAGAAGATCCGCGCCGCCGATTCTTGTGCCGGCAGCTTCCTCTTCGTAAATATCCAAGGCTCTGTCACGTCCCAAGCGCAGGTATACCGGTCCGGTATGTCGGCATATTTCGTGAATCATTCCCTTTGTCTGTGGCACGTCACAGGCCGTCATTACCGACATCTTGGGCATCAGCCTCATAATGGCAAGGTCTTCCAGCGCCTGATGGGTAGCGCCATCCTGTCCTACGCACAAGCCGCCATGCGTAGCAATTATCTTAACATTGAACCCAGGATATGCAACGATATTCCTTATTTGCTCAAACGGCTTTTCAGCAATAAACATTGAAAAGCCTACGATAACTGGTTCTAACCCTACAGAGGCCAGCCCTGCAGCCACGCCTATCAAATTGGCTTCCGCAATACCGCAGGAAACATAATTAGCTTCGTGCTTTTTTAAAAAGTTGTCTATCCTTACTGCTCTTGCTACATCGGCCGTCAAAACCATTATCTTATCATCGCGTTCCACTTCAGCGTTCAATGCTTCGGACAGCGCATCTCTGAATGACCTTACCATTATGTCTACTCCTCAATTCTTTCCACGGATCAATTCACCATTTGCCCTTTTGCTATTAGGGAAGTCTTTTGATCTCCGGATCGTCGAACACATCCGTAGCGTCGTTGTTGTGCGTTCCAAACTCAGAGAATACCGCACCCTCAGGACCCGCCTGGAACCAGTGCTTTGTCCCCTGCAGCACGGTGTAGCACTCGCCGGGATTGAGGATCACCTCATGCCATACGGTGAAGCAATCTTTCTTATCTTCCGGAACCTTTGCCACGGGATTAAGGGTAGGTTCGCCTTCAACATATAGATACATCTGGCCCCAGCGGCACCGGAAAGTCTCCTCCTTGCCGGGATCGATCGGATGATAATGCTGAGGGCAAATCTGACCGGGGAATATCACAACTTCCTTGGCGCTGACCCTATCGGTGTTGACCATAATTATAAGCTGAACACCGAAGTCATCCAATCTACCCAAGCCAAAGTCTGCAACCTCAAACTCAGCCTTTTCCTTGTCGTTAACCACTATCTTCGCTTTGTTTTCGAGGAAATCCAACGCTCTCGCTTTACTTGCTTCGTATTCTTCTCTGCTTATCATATTTATCTCCTAAGATATTCATTGCCTGCCTGGAAAGCAAAGCTTTCCAGGCAGGAACTTGTTCAGAACAACCGGTTGGATTAGAAGCCTACGGCCTCCCAAAGCGCCACCAGTTCGTCCACAGTATCAGATGTTGCAAGATCCATCGGAGTTACAAGGACCTCGTCAATTTCCTCGCCCATAGCGAGCTTCATACCATACTCTACGGCAAATTCGCCCATCAGGTCAGGGCGCTGTGCAACGTCAGCGTTGATGGTGCCGTTTTGCACATAGCGCAGGGCGTCAACAGTGCCGTCCAGGCCTACAAATACGATGTCGTCACGACCGGCAGCCCTGGCGATCTGGGATGCGCCAATTACCATCATGTCGCTCTCGCAGAAAACTGCCTTTATCTCGGGATGAGCTGCCAGGAAGTCTTCCATCACTTTTGCAGCCTCGTCGGCGGACCAGTTGGCATAAGCTTCGGCTACAATCTCCAGCTTGGAGGAAGCAGCAATTTCATCGGAGAAGCCAGTGTAGCGCTGGATTTCAACGGTCTGAGCCTCGCTGCCGCGAATCACGGCGATTGCGCCCTCGGTACCCACCTGACTTATAACGTACTCAGCAGCCATCTTGCCGCCCGCAACGTTATCACTGCCGATGTAGCTGCAAGCAACGCCATCCTCGCCCAGAGCGGTGTCGATTGCGATAACGTCAACGCCGGCCTCAACCGCAGCCTTGCAGGCGGGAACTACTGCATTGCTGTCTGCAGGAACTATTGCGATAACATCAAAACCCTTATTTACGCAGTCCTCTATGGTATTTACCTGTCCTTGGTAATCCGTTTCTTCAGTTATAGCAAATACTTCAACGGTGACGCCAAGCTCTTCCGCCTTGGCTTCCGCCGCGCTCTTTGCCATCATCCAGAAGGAATTCGTCAAAGACTTAAGGATAACGGCCACCTTAACATCAGAAGCCTCCTTGGCCCCTTCCGCTTCGGGAACAGCTTCGGCTTCGGGTGCTGTCTCCGGCGCAGCAGGAGCTTCCTCAGCAGGAGCTGCGCAGCCTGCAAACATGGCGAGCGTAAAGCAAAGAACCAGAACCATAGCAATCAGTTTTTTCATCGTCTTTCTCCTTTGTTTTTATTTATTATCTTTTGCGCCACTGTGGTGCGCAAAACTTATCTATCCTTTTTCAGCACGTCAAATAGTACCGCTATAATAACGATAAGGCCGGTAACCAATGTCTGATAAAACTGCTGTACGCCCAACTGATTCAGCGCGCTGCTAACAAGGCCCAGTATCAGAGTCCCCCACAAGGTACCTATCATGCTTCCGGTACCGCCAAGCAGTGAGGTGCCGCCGATGACGACGCTTGCTATTACCACCTGCTCATAACCTGAGCCCGTGCTGGGCTGAGCTGTTCCCAAACGGGAGGCAAGCAGTACGCCGGAAATCGCGGTAAGTCCGCCGGCTATTACATATGCGGATAGTTTAACCCTGCGGGTATTTACTCCTGCCAAGCGTGCAGATTCCTCATTCCCTCCCACTGCCAGGAAAAACCGGCCAAGGCTGAAATGCTTTATAAGTATTCCGCCAAGGAGAAACACCGCAAGCATAATTACCACCGGGTAAGGAATAACACCCCATAGGTATCCCGCCGAAAGCTTGAGAAAGGAATCAGACATTCCGTACAGGGCAGAGCCGTTGGTTATTATGAGCGACGCTGCCCGTATTACGTTGAGCATACCCAAGGTAGCTACAAAAGGGAGCATTTTGCAGTAAGCAATAAGAAAACCGTTTATCGCTCCAGCTGCCAGGCCAAACAATATAGCAATAAATATGCTGATTATCAGCGG
The DNA here is from genome assembly GCA_016292635.1 of Clostridia bacterium. Taxonomy (GTDB): domain Bacteria; phylum Bacillota; class Clostridia; order Christensenellales; family CAG-138; genus SFEL01. The sequence continues at coordinate 55,527 of JAEDIC010000007.1, read as the reverse complement.
ACATCCAGCCAAGTCAGCCATGCTGGCCACCACGCCTCCCAGCGCCACTGTCGATCCTACCGAAATATCAATCCCGCCGGTCATTATCACAAACGTCATGCCAACTGCGATTATTCCGTAAACCGACACCTGCCGAGCAATCGTCATAATATTACCCACGGTGGCGAAGTTTTCGATAAGCAGGCTCATGATGAGCGCCATCGCGATAAGAATGAGCAGAATACGCTGTGAATTAACAAATTTTTTAATTTTGCTGACAGAGCTCATATTATCCTCCAAATCAATTCTGTGAGTGTCTGGTCTGGTTCATCATGGCTTCCAGCACGTTTTCCTGAGTCAATCCTTCATTGACCATTTGGGCGACTATCTCGCCTTCATACATAACCAGTATTCTGTCGCTCAAAGCCATAAGCTCCGGAAGCTCGGATGAGAGCATCACCACTGCGCCCCCGGCCTCTTTTATCTTATTGATCAGGCGGTACACATCGTACTTGACGCCAACATCCAGGCCCCGTGTAGGTTCATCAAAAAGGAACACCTCTCCATTTCCCGATAGCCATCTGGAAATTATGACCTTCTGCTGGTTGCCGCCGCTCAGCTGCTTGATCTGCTGAGAGGCGCCGGTGGTTTTTATCTGTAACTTTTCTATATATTCGTTTGTTATCTGTTCTTCTTTTTTGTGATTTATCAGGCCCCACTTACAATAGTTTCTTATGAGCGCAATTGTAAGGTTGTCCCTGATGGACAATTCATGAAAAACACATTCTTTCCGCCTGTCTGAAGGGATAAAATAAACATTTTTTTCTATTGCATCCAAAGGCCGCTTTATAATTACTTTATTACCGTTAAGATACACATCTCCGCCGGTAGCCTTCATGGCGCCGAATATTGTTTTCAGCAATTCCGGCCTTCCGGACCCCACCAGACCAGCAAGTCCAAGCACTTCGCCTCGCCTAACAGCAAAGCTGCAGTCTTTAAACGCGGTTCCGGACAGGTTCTCGACCCGCAGCACCTCTTCGCCCTCGTATGTTGTTCTGGCCGGAAATTGCTCGCTCACATCGCGTCCGGCCATAAACTGTATCATCTCTGTACGACTGATTTCCTTGGTGCTTCGCGTTGCCACCGATTTGCCGTCTCGGAGTATGGTCACCCGATCAGCCAGGCTCATTATTTCTTCGATTTTATGGGAAATAAAAACTATTCCCGTTCCATTTACCCTAAGCTTTTCCAACAGGGAAAAGACAATATTTACTTCATTTTCGGTCAGCGTGGAGGTGGCCTCATCAAAAACCAGTATCTCCGGATTTTTTGCCAACGCCCTAGCTATGGAAACCAGCTGTCTCTCGCCCGCGCTCAAGTCCTTCACCACAGTTTTTGAATCTATGGAAATATCAAGGGTATTCAACAGCTCATCGGAGGAGGAATACACTTTTCCCCAGTCGATCCCCCTGGCACGAGTACGAGGAAACTCGCCCAGATAAATATTCTCCGCCACGCTCAGATGGGGGATTAGCGGGAATTCCTGATGAACCACTCCCAGTTTTCCCCGGAAGAATTCCTTCATTGCCCTGTGTGGTACCTCTTCACCGCGAAAAGAGACCTTCCCTTCGAATTCGGCAATGCTGCTGTCCAGAATTTTTACCAGTGTGGACTTACCCGCCCCGTTTTGACCAAGTATGGCGTGAATCTCGCCTGCGCGCACATCAAAATCCACGCCGTCCAATGCCCTGGTAACACCAAAGGACTTTGCTATGTTTTCCAAGCACAGTATTATTCGGTCTTCTTCCCGGTGTTTTGCCTTATTGGACATATAGCCCTACTCCGATCCTTCCTGTTAAATTGTTAATTTGATAAAATGTTTAAAACATTGGCATTTTGCACCATTTTTTATTTGTTAATTCGGTGCAATTTTTCTATATTCTTTTTAGTATTATAATAAAACCCTTGTCGCATATTGTCAATAGTATTTTTTATTTCATGCATTTTATGGCGAAATACCTTGAATATTTGGCGTTATATCACTGAAGCTCTGGAAGCTGAAGTTCTCATCCCAAATAGGTGCCTCATTAATTTGCACTGTTTTATATAATCAAAACGGTGTAAATTCCTTATTTGCTTCCGTCTTGCTTCTTGCAAACGGTGTATTTGCCCCCCATGTGCGGCGCAATAAAATAGCGCGGCTTCGCCGCGCCAATTTTAGCTCTTATCCTATGGCATTTTATTTACCTGGAGCGCTTCGGCCGCGCTTTTGAGAGACAGTTTATATCTGGCAGGCCCCTTGTGTACCAAGCCAAGGTACAGCGCCTCCATTATCGCCTGCTCGGCTATCCTTTGGGCAATTATTTCCTTGCCCTCTGACAAGTCCACCGTTGCAGTAAACAGCACTATGTCACAGTGCTTGATCATGGGCGACTTTTCCATCTTGGTAATTCCTATGGTGGTTGCGCCCCTTTGCGCAGCAATGCGCATCGCCTCTACCACAGATTTGGATTTGCCAGTATGCGATATCGCAATGGCCACATCTTTTTCTCCAAGAATAGATGCGCTTATGATCTGCATGTCAGGATCCGTATTCACATAACAGGGTATCCCAAGCTTCATGAACTTGTTCTGTGCCAGCATGCAGGGTACGGCGGCATCACCTATGGCAAAAAAGCATATGTGCTCTGCGTTCATAAGCGCCTGCAGCGCTTCATCATATCCCTCGGTTGCCAATGTGAGAGTATCGTTAAGAGTTTGTATATTGCAGCAAAACACCTTCTTCAAAATGCTTTTCATTGAATCCTCAGGCCGGATCCCCTGAGGGTTAGACGCATTGTCGCCGTCGCTTTCGTCAGAGTAGTGCTTTAAAATTGATTTCAACTCCGCATAACCGTCTAAGCCAAGCCTCCGGCACAGCCGCATAATAGAGGTTTGGCTGCTTTTAGAGCTTGCAGAAAGCTCCGCAAGCGTCATCTCCCCTACTCTCGCTGCGTTGTTCAGTATATATTCCGATGCACGCTTCTCAATCTTTGGCAGCGTCGGCAAGGCAAATTTAATCTTTACGATCAGCTTGTTCGCCTGGTCTGACGGATAGCTTAAACCATTCATTATTCTCGGCGTTGAGCCCATACCCTGCAAGGAATGGAGAATTCGCCGTCTCCTTTCTATAAGGTAGTTGTCATTCTCTCCGGAAAAGCAAATGAAAAAAAGCCCCGTTGGTGCTAAGGTTGAGGTTTTTTACCTGAAAACAATTAACTGCCGGCCGTTCTCGCAGCTTATCTGTTTGTATTATATGCCTCCTGTGCTGGAAAAACAATGATTAGATTTGCGTTAAATCATGAAGGGTAGATATAGACAATCTTCACAGACGCTGTAATGCGTCCGGCAATATCTTCAAGCATCCGTATGATTAATCCTCCTTCGCTGACGCATTGTTGTTTTCCGCAATGACGCCATAAAGACCTAACCATGTAAGCGTGGTTTTCTGTATACAATAACAGGGCGGGTCGCTGCGGCCCGCCCTGTGGACGTATATAGGATATGTGGCTTATTCGGATTAATAGTTCTCCTTGCGAACCTCGAAGTAGCTCTGGGGATGAGCGCATACGGGGCACATTGCGGGAGCGGCCTTGCCTACCACAAGATGTCCGCAGTTGCGGCATTCCCACATGGTCTCGCCGGCCTTTTCGAATACGGCCTTCATCTCAACGTTGTTCAGCAGAGCGAGATAGCGCTCTTCATGGGTCTTCTCGATGGCGGCTACGGCACGGAACTTATAAGCCAGCTCCTTAAAGCCCTCGGCCTCAGCCTCCTCGGCAAAGGTGGCGTACATATCAGTCCACTCGTAGTTTTCGCCCTCGGCAGCCGCCTTCAGGTTAGCGGCGGTATCGCCGATGCCGCCCAGATACTTGAACCAAAGCTTTGCGTGCTCTTTCTCGTTATCTGCAGTCTGCTGGAAGATGGCGGCGATCTGCTCGTAGCCTTCCTTGCGGGCCACGCTGGCAAAGTAGGTGTACTTGTTCCTGGCCTGGGATTCGCCGGCAAAAGCGGTCATGAGGTTCTGTTCAGTCTTGGTGCCCTTAAGTTCCATTTTTTTATTTCTCCTTTAAGCAATTTAATTTTATAAGATTAATAATAATTCTTAATCTTATTATAGTCCATCTTTTCATTCTGTCAATAGCTATTTCCAACTTTTTTCTATTTTAAGCAGAATTCTTTTTGAAACTACTCCGCCCGCATATCCGCACAGCCCATTTTTGCCCACTGCCCTGTGGCATGGCACTATTATGAGCATTGGGTTTGCCCCGCAGGCGCTGCCCACCGCCCTTGCGGCGCCGCTGCAGCCTATATGCTCCGCTATATCTCCATAGGTCGCCGTTTCACCATAGGGTATTTGAGAAAGGGCAGTCCATACCTTTTGCTGAAAGGGCGTTCCCCGCGCGTATACCGGCAGGTCAAAAGCCCTGCGGTCCCCTTTGAAATACTCCCAAAGCTGCCTTTCGCATTCCTTCAGCAGCGTCGTTTCCCGGCATTCCCCGGCGGGATGCCTCCCCATGGACAGCCGGGCTATGCGCTCGTCCTGCTGGACAAGTGTAATGTCTCCCACCGGAGTGTTTTCCATATATATATGAAAAACCGCCCCCTGCAGATTATGTGATTTGCGCATATATTTCCTCATATCCGGCGATAACACGCCTTTTTGTTATGTTGTAGCATACCGTCTGCCCGATGAGGGTCACCGTCCATGATACAGGATAACCTATTATAATCATGGGAAAAGTGGGATACCAGACGCAGGCGGTATGCAGCCACAGTATTCTGAAAGCGCATATGCCGAACACGCTTATCAGCATGGGCAGCGTGGAGTTTCCCATGCCGCGCATTACGCTCACCACAACATCGGATATACCCATGATGGCATATGTGGCGGTTACTATCCTAAGCCGCTGCACACCCCATGCTATTACTTCCGGGTCGCCGTTGGCATATATATTTATCAGCCCATTGCTGAACAAACAGCAAAGCAAGCCCATTCCTCCGCCCACAATTATAACTATGACCATGCATTTTTTCAGTATCGGAGCGATATTCTCATACTTTCTCGCCCCCATGTTCTGCCCGGTAAAAGCCATTGCCGCCTGGGTTACGGCGTTCATAGAGGTGTATACAAAGCCCTCGATATTTGATGAAGCGGCGCCTGCCGCCATTATGGTGGACCCGAATGCATTTACCGAGGATTGGATCATTACGTTTGATATGGAAAAAAGCAGGCTCTGCAATCCTGCGGGCAGACCAATTTTGAGTATCTCAACAAGCCTGTCCTTATATATGCGCATCTCCTTAACCTCAAGGTGAAGGCAGCTTTCGGTGGTGATAAGACTCATAACGATGAATGCTGCGGATACATACTGGGAAACTGCCGTGGCTATGGCAACGCCGGCTACGCCCATTTTAAAGCCCACCACAGTAATAAGGTTAAGTATGACGTTCACTATTCCCGCAATGGTAAGATAGCGCATGGGGCGCTGAGTATCGCCAACCGCCCTCAGCACCGCTGCGCCAAAGCTATATACCATAAAGGCGGGTATTCCAACAAAGTATATCTTAAGATACAGCGCCGCCTGATCCAGCACATCCGGCGGAGAATCCATGGCCACCAGCATTGACCGGGAGGCCGTTATTCCGAATATGCCCACGAATATGCCGATTATTACGCTCATGGTCATTGCGGTAGATACGGTTTTGCTCACCTCTATGGGATCATGGGCGCCGTAATGGCGGGCTGCCGCCACATTCACGCCTATGGATATCATCATAAACAGATTGACCATAAGGTTTATAAGAGATGTGGTGGACCCCACGGCGGCAAGTGCCGTGCGCCCTGCAAAACGGCCCACGACTATAACATCCGCCGCATTAAACAGAAGCTGCAATATTCCGGTTATGACAACGGGTACGGCATAAGCCACCAGCTTCTCTGTAAGGGGACCGGTGGTCATATCCATTTCGTTTCGATTAATAAGCAGCATATTTCAAACTCTCCGTTTTATCCGTCAACGAGCAGTTCCTTTGCCCCTTTTGTACATTCAATACTTCCATCCGAAAACACTATTACGGCCTCGGCGCCCATTTCCCGAGCAAAGTCAAGGCCGTCCCGCCCCATGGCAAAGCAGGCGGTGGACAACGCATCGGCCCTGGCAGACCCCTCGGCTATTATGATTACCGAGGATACGCCGTTTTGCACAGGCCAGCCGGTATCCGTATCCAGTATATGGTGATACCTTATGCCATCCATATCAAATCCCCGCTGATACACGCCGCTGGTGACCACGCTGCGATCCTTTACCTCTACCACAGCAATGGATTCCCCCGTTTGGGAATCCGGATCCTGTATGCCTATATTCCATGGGGAGCCGTCCGGCTTGCTGCCGAGAGCTATTACATTTCCGCCAAAGTTCAGCGCGGCGCTCTGTACGCCGTTTTCTTTAAGAAACTCCGCGGCCATGTCCGCAATGTATCCCTTTGCAACCGCACCCAGGTCTATCTCCATTCCTTTGGGAATGGTTACGGTATCTCCTTCCAATATTACCTTTGTGTAGTCCACCTTTTCCATTGCCGCGGCTATATCTTCATCCCTTGGGAGCGCAGGCTCCTCTCCCTTGAAATCCCACAGGTCCACCGCCGGGGCTATGGTTATATCCAGAGCGCCGCCGCTTTTTTCGCATACATCCAGCGCCAGCGAAAGCACTTTTGCCGTATCCGCACTTATCTTAACAGGGTCGCCGCCGGCGTGGTTTATTTTCCATACGTCGCTTCCCTCAACGGTTCGGCTCAGCAGCTTTTCATACCTGCCGCAAAGGGCTATGGCCTCGGTCAGCAGCGCCTCATCACAATAGCCGGTGAGCATTATCACCGTATCCATATGAAACCCCACGGCGGAGTTTTTGTTTTCCATACCGCCGCAGCCCGTGAACAGCGTGGCGCAGAGCAAAGCGGCGGCTGTTATTCTCACAATACCTTTCATAGTTTGATTATAGCACTATTCTCATCCCTGTGATACGGCTTTTTATGCCTTTTAACTATAAAAAGCCATTATCCTGTTCCGCTCTTCCAAATGCGTCCGCAGGCAAACTGTATATTGCAAAAAAGAACCGTCTTTTGGGGTGGAATTTAGTTTTTGCTTGTGCTATAATAGCTCTGCACGGAATAAAATACGATGTATCTTTAGGAGGATTTTCAATATGAAGAAGCAACTGCCCGCTTGGCTGGTACTCGGTCTTATCGCCCTCATCGCCGGCTGCGCTCTGGGCTTTACCAATGAGCTCACTTCTCCCATCATCGCCGAGCAGACCCTCGTGGCCGCCGACGAAGCCCGCAGGGCCGTCCTTCCCGACGCCATGGAATTCCAAGAGCTTACCGTTGCCGATGGCGCCGTGGATAATTGCTACCTTGGCTCCGCAAACGGCGAGACTGTTGGTTATACCACGCAGGTAACCGTTAAGGGTTACGGCGGAGATATCGAAATAGTTGTCGGCGTGGACAACGACGGCGTTATCACCGGCCTCAATGTTGGCGGCGCAAACTTCTCCGAAACCGCAGGCCTTGGCGCAAAGACCAAGGAACCCGCCTTTACCGACCAGTTCAAGGGCCTCACCTCCCCCCTGGTGCTCAAGGAGAATGTTGACTCCGTAACCGGCGCATCCGTAAGCTCCGGCGCTGTTGTAAACGGCGTAAACGCGGCCCTGGATTACATCGCATCCATCAAATAGCATTAGGTCCGCAAAACAAAAGACGGCATAAACTGCCGTCTCAGAGTGTCAAAAAAGTGGCTGAACGCCACTTTTTTGAGTTTTACGGGTTTTGCCTCTCGCATTCGCTCCCGGGCGGCAAAACCCGCAAAGTACGAAAACCTCTGGGTTTTCATCCGTTCTGACGCACATGTCGTCAGAGCCGGATTGAACATAAGGGGCTGCGGCCCCTTATCAACCCCGGGGTTTTTTGACAGACTGAGACGGCATAAACTGCCGTCTTTTTTTATTAATTATGTGCTTATTTTTGGCATATCCTTCTTGTGCCGTCCATGTGGAATTCCCGCTTAAGGGCTATTTCCGTCATTAATATTGGTATGCACATGGCTATGCAGCCTGTGGCGCAAACGATGCCGCCGCAAAGGCCCACTTCCTCCTCTGTGCTCCCTATGCAGAGGCACATACACACAACTGCGCCTATAAGCACCCACCAGCCCCAATTATACCATGCTTTGCCAAAATACCTATGGGCAAACTCCCATGTATCGGCGTTTTTTATGGACATGGCGGTACGGTAGCCGCTCCATTGGCTTATCTGCTTCGGGGGATCATTGGCGTATTTTCGCCCGAAGAATATCATGCTTGCGGGTATCAGCAAACAGCATGCCGCCATAAACAGCCATAACCACATACGTCTATTCTCCTTTATCTTCACCAAATCCCGCCCGCTTCAGGGCCGCTATGGTGTATTTTGCCATAACGCCGGTAAGCGCGCCGGTGATTATGGCGGACATCATCAGCACGGGCAGGTAACTCAGCACTGCCCGGGACTGCACCACCATACAGGCAACGGTTATCTGGCCTATATTATGGAATACAGCGCCGCCAACGCTTACTCCTATTATGCCAATTTCCTTTGCCTTCCTCAGCAGCAGCATTGCGCAAAGGCTCAGTACGCCTCCGGCAAGGCTGTACAGCATACCGGATAACCCCGAAAAGAGAAAGCCTGACAGCACCACCTTAGCCAGCATCAGCAGCCATGTGCTTTTGCCGTCCATAAGATATACCCCATACAGCAGCACCGTATTGGCAAGGCCAAGCTTTATTCCGGGAATGGCAGAAGCCACGGGTATGAACCTTTCAAAGTAGCCCAGCGTAAGAGCCATTGCGGTAAGCAGGCCAAAGCGGGCGATCCTTCGGGTATCCATGGCCTTATTCCTCCCCCAGTTCCACCGTTACCCTGTTAGGCAGGCAGATTATCCAGTTTGACAGCGCCCGGGAGGCGATATTGTCCGGGGTCATCTCCCCCTGATGCAAGCAGTTTTGGTTTTCGCAGGTGGAATATGCCATATAAACCCTGCCGTCCTCTATGCGTATCTCGTTGCGGCAGCCGTTCTCCTGCTCAATGACGATGGTTTTATCTATATAGAGGGAGGCTTCTTCATAAAGCTCCTCCCCCACATATATGCGCACTTCATTTCCGCCGGAACCGACAAAAAGCAGGGCCGCGGCAAGGCATACCGCCAGCGCCGCCCCTATTATAATCATATCCTTTTTGCCTGCCAGCTTCATTGCCGCCCGTTCCTTATTTTTTGATATATACCGCGCCCACCAGGCCGCTTACTACCATGCCGGCAACATAAGCAAGCACCCGCACCTCGGTAAACACCATGCGGCCCAGCATATACCCCAATACGAAGCCAAGCGCCATTATTACAACGCTCTGCTTGAAGTTTTTCTTGACGGTCTTCCTTTCATCCTCGGTTAGGGGCTGGGCCTGTTCGGCTTGTCCCGCCTGCTTGACCTGCTCTGTCTGTACTTCCTGTTCAGCCTGCATCTCTTTCTTCAGCTCTTCCATGGTTAACGCTCCTAAAAATTATTTTTAAGGTATTCCGATGCTTTTTCAAGGCCCATGCAATGGGACGCCTTTACCAGCACAGTATCTCCGGGCTGTATTATTTCCGGCAGTTTGGATATAAGCTCATCCAGTGCCGCAAAGTGCATTGTCTCCACTCCGCCATCCTTTGCCCCTCGGTTTATTTCCCGGGAAAGCTCGCCAACGCTCAGCAGCAGGTCCGCACCGGCCTCCGCCGCGTGGTAGCCTACCTGATAGTGATACATGGAGGCGTTTTCTCCAAGCTCCAGCATATCCCCCAGTATAAGCACGCTGCGGCCCTCCGCCCGGCAGGCTATATCCACAGAGCCTTTCATGGAGGTTGGGCTGGCGTTGTAGGCATCGCTGAGCACGGTTATGCTCTTTCCCTTTATTATATCCATACGCCCCGCGGCGGGAACATATCCCCCAACCCCCCGGACTATCTCATCCTCATCCATGTCGAGGGTAAGGCCCACAGCCATGGCGCACATGGCGTTCATTATCATATGCCGTCCCGGCGCAGGAACTTTCAGCCGAAGGGACTTATCTCCATATACCGCGGTAAACTCGCTTCCCTCAAGGCCCATATCCACAACGTCCAGGGCGCGGATATGGTTATCCATCCCAAAGCCGTAGGTGATGAGGTTATTTATTTTGCCCCGAAGGGTGCAGAGCTTGTCGTCGTCGCCGTTTACTATGGCACGGCCATTTTCCCCGATATTGCTGAACACATCAGCTTTTTCCCTGAGTATGCCATCACGGGAGCCAAGGTATTCTATGTGAGATTCGCCGATATTGGTGATGACTCCTATGGTTGGGCGCACTATATCCGCAAGGCTCTTTATTTCCCCAAAGTGATTTGTGCCCATCTCCACAACCGCCGCACCGTGCTTCTCCTCAAGGCGAAAAAGCGTAAGGGGCACGCCTGTCTGGTTGTTCAGGTTGCCCTGATTCTTCAGGGTGTCAAACCGCTCGCCGAGAACGCTTGCGATAAGCTCCTTGGTGGTGGTTTTGCCTACGCTTCCGGTCACGCCGATAACGGGAATATCAAACCTCCTCCGGTATGCCCCCGCAAGGGCACGGAACGCGGCCTCGGTGGAGGATACCTTTACTATAGGGCAGTTCCACTCTCCGTCATTTTGGGAAAGGGAAGCCACGGCTCCCTTCTCCGCGGCGGAAGCTATAAAGCTGTGTCCGTCAAATCTCTCGCCCACTATAGGAACAAACAGGTTGCCCGGCTGTACATTGCGGCTGTCTATGGTTATGCCGGCTGTTTTTTTATTGAGCATTTCGGCGGGGCCAAAGTATTCCCCGCCGGTAATTTCGGTTATTTCCTTTAAGGTAAAGTCTATCATCTATACTGTCCTACCGATACTTTTTCATAGAGAGCTGGATTATCCTCATGCACAGCTCCTCGTAGCTTATGCCCATGGCTTTGGCCTCCTGGGGAAGATGGCTGGTGGGGGTCATGCCGGGAAGAGTGTTGGCCTCAAGGCAATACAGGTTTTCCCCATCGTAAAGGTAATCCATACGTGCGTAAACATCCAGCTTAAGGCACTTAAAAGCCTTAAGGGACAGGTCCTTTATCTCCTCGGTAAGCTCATCGCTTATCTCGGCGGGGCAAATCTCGGTTATAAGGCCATCCTGATACTTATGGGCATAGTCGTAAAAATCACCCTTGGGTATTACCTCGGCGGGAGGCATGGCAATACCCCCCAGCACGCCGCAGGTAAATTCGCGGCCCTTTATAATTCGCTCTATCAGTATCTCATCCTCGCAGCGGAAGGCTTCCTCTGCCGCCCTTTCCAGCTCCTCCTGAGTAAAGGCCTTCTTTACGCCTATGCTGGAGCCGCCGGAGCAGGGTTTTACTATGCAGGGAAGGGGATAATCCACTTTCTCGCCCCGTCTGAACACCCTTCCGGCAGGAGTAGGTATGCCGTGATTTATGAACAGCTGCTTTGTGATCCCCTTATCCATTGCAAGGGCGCTGCCAAAGTATCCGGCGCCGGTGTATTTTATCTCCATCATGTCAAACATGGCCTGGATCATACCGTTTTCCCCCGGCTCACCGTGCATTGCCATGAATACTATATCCGCCGCCCGGCACAGCTCTATCACGTTTGGGCCTATGCCCCCAAGGCCGTCTGCGGTTCTTGACGCCCGTATCTCTTTAAGGTCGGGTGCGGTGCTCTTTACGCTGTATGGCTGAACAGGGGTCTTATCCGCAAAGTACGCCTGCAGATCCTCCGGCATTGTAGGCACGCCGAAAAACAGGTCAACAAGCACAGCGTCCTGTCCGGAGGCCTTCAGAGCATTGCATACCATAGTTCCCGTGGAGATGGAAACGTCCCTCTCTGCGCTGAGCCCTCCAGCCAATACCACTATCCTCATTATGGGTTCCCCCTTTTTTCGTCAAAATTATTGCTTTACTATATCATATGTAGCGGCAGTCAAAAACATCTCCCGCCGCCTCTTTTGCCCATATTGCACAATTTGCCGCAAACAAAGCAGCTTTTGCAACCGTTACAGGCTCTCGATATCCGCTATAAGCTCCTTAACATCGGCGGGATTCGTGGCCCAGCTTGTGCAGATACGCTGAACGCTGTGGGTATCGTCATATCGGCCGGAATCAGACAAAACATACTTCTCCTTAAGCTTTGCGGTTGCCTCGTCCGGCAGTATTACGAATATCTGGTTAGTGCCGCTCTGCACGGCAAAAGGATATCCCTTCGCTGCCAAAGCGCCGCGAATATCATCCGCCAGCCTGTCCGCGTGCTCCGCCAGCTTGAAATAAGCCCCGTCACGGAACAGCTCAAGGAACTGTATGCCAAGCATCCTGCCCTTGGCGAACATTCCGCCCTTTTGCTTTATCATATAGCGGAAGTCCTTCTTTAGGGCGGCATTGCGTATCACCAGCGCCTCGCCCATAATCGCGCCCTGCTTTGTGCCGCCGATATAGAATGCATCGCACACATTATAAAGGAAGGGTAGGTCAATGTCGTTTTCCCTGGCAGCCATGCCGTAGCCCAGCCTTGCGCCGTCCATGTAAAGCATAAGGTCATACTTGTCGCATACCGCCCTAAGGTCGGTAAGAGCCTGCCTTGAATACACGGTGCCAAGCTCCGATGGGCTGGAGATATACACCATGCCCGGCATTACCATATGTTCAAAGGCCTCATCGGTAAAGTGATCATGGCATACCTTTTCCACCATATCCGCCGTAAGCAGGCCATCGGGCGTTTTAACGGTAAGCACTTTGTGACCGGTGGCTTCTATTGCGCCTGTTTCATGGACGTTTATATGGCCCGTCTCGGGGGATATAACGCCCTGATGGGGCCTCAGCGCCGCAGATATCACGGTAAGATTGGTCTGTGTGCCGCCAACGAGGAAATGTACATCCCCATCCTTCGCGTCGCAAAGGCCCCGTATCATATTGCGGGCCTCCTCGCAGTATTCGTCCTCGCCGTAGCCTATGCTCTGGCAGAGGTTAGTGTCCATCATCTTTTTGAGGATGGGAGGATATGCGCCCTCGTTGTAATCGCAGTTAAAGAATTTCATGCAGACGCCTCCCTGAAATTTTAAATGTATATCTTGTTCAGTACACCGTGGAGATTGTACAGTTCTTCGTCAAAGTTGTCGCTATGGCCGGATGCTTCGCATATATCCACGTCTATTATTTTGTTGTCCCTTATGCCGACGGCGCGGTTGCGCTTGCCCTCGTGGATAAGCTCAACAGCCCTTGCGCCCAAGCGAGTAGCCAGCATCCTGTCCGCCGCTGTGGGGGAGCCGCCGCGCTGAATGTAGCTGAGCACAACGGGCTTAATATCCACATCGGTAGTTTCCCGCACAAACTTGGCGAAGTCCTCTGCCTTGCCGGCGCCTTCCGCTATCACCACAAGGCTGGTATAGCGTCCCAGCAGCCTGTTCTGCACAAGATGGGCAGCTGCTTCTTCCCACGGCCTGGGGCACTCGGGGGTAAGCACTATATCGGTGGGTCCCGTCATTGCAGACCAGAGGGCAATATCGCCGCAGGCTCTGCCCATTACCTCAACCACCGCCACCCTGTCATGGGAGCGCATGGTATCCCTTATCTTTTCCAGCTCGCTTATAACGTTGTTTACGGCAGTATCAAAGCCTATGGTAAAGTCGGTATAGCCCATGTCGTTATCTATTGTTCCGGGCATACCCATTACGTTTACGCCCCGCTTTGCAAGGGCCTCGGCGCCTCTGAAGCTGCCGTCGCCGCCTATTACCACCAGAGAATCCATCTCATAGGCCTCCATGAGCCTTATAGCCTTTTCCTGTCCCTCAGGTGTTTTGAAAGTCTCGGAACGGGCGGTGCGGAGTATGGTGCCGCCCCGCTGTATAACCCCGTGAACATCGGCGGACTGAAGCTGCTTTACGCTGCCGTTCATAAGCCCCTCGTATCCGTGATATACACCCAGAACAACATCCCCAAAGCTCAGGCTGCGGCGAACTACCGCTCTTACCGCCGCATTCATGCCGGGAGTGTCTCCTCCGCTGGTCAAAACGCCTATTCTATGCACTGCCATTGCAATACCTCCGTATATAATTGGACAAGGTTTTTAATTCTCCAATTATCCCATATTAATCTGAGTATATTATACTATCATAGCTTCCTCTTGGCAATGATCCCTAATATTTGGGCAAGCGCGGGGCTATTGCAAAACCATATGGTTTGATATAAACTGTTATGACTGAATCATGAATGTATAAAAGGAGCGAATATGCTTAAAAAACATCTGGGAGACCGGGCGTTCTGGAAAACCGCCCTCACCCTTGGTCTTCCCATAGCCCTGCAGAATTTATTGACCAGCTCATTTATACTGGTGGACACCCTGATGGTTGGCCAGCTGGGCGATGTTCCCCTCTCCGCCGTTGGCATGGCAGGCCAGTTTGGCTGGTTCCTTAATATGATAGTATTCGGCATAAGCTCAGGAGCCGCTGTATTCATCGCCCAGTATTGGGGCGCAGAGGATACAAAGGGCATACGCCGTACCTATGGCATTGCCCTTATTTTCGTAATATCCATATGCGCCCTGTTCTGCGCCGTAGCATGCCTTTTCCCGGAAGCGGTCATTAAAGTATTCAACCGGGAACCGGAGGTTGTGGCAGTAGGTTCAGAATACCTTAAGGTGGCCTGCTGGTCATATATCGCCACAGGCATAAGCCTTGTGCTTTCGGTGGTGCTGCGCTCCACCGAACAGGTAAAGATACCCATGTATGTTTCCCTGTTTACCACTGTGCTTAACGCATTCCTTGACTACGGCCTCATATTCGGTGCGTTCGGCCTGCCCGAAATGGGCGTAAAGGGCGCCGCGCTTGCCACGGTGATATCCTCCTGGTCCGGCCCGGTGGTCACCTATACAATCTCCGCTTTCAACAGAAATTTCCTCATTTCCCCGCCAAAGGAAATGTTCAATTTTGCAAACGGCTTTGTTATGCGCTTTTTCCGCAAAGCCATGCCGGTAATACTGAACGAAACCTTCTGGGGCCTGGGTACTCTTCTGTTCAGCGTTATCTTCGCAAACCTTGGCTATCAGAATTACGCCGCTGTTACCATATTCCGCACATTTGAAAACTTTGCCTTCGTGTTCTTCATCGGCCTCTGCAGCGCCTGCAGCATAATGGTTGGCAAGGACATAGGCGCAGGCAATACGGAAGAAGCGGTGCAGACCTCCATACGCTTCAGCGTGGCTATGGTGCTGGCTTCCATAGTTGTGGGGCTCGGCATAGTGTTTTCCCGCCATTTCCTTGCGGGCATATTCAACCTCAGCGGCACAATAACCGAGGAAACCCTGAAAACCACCGGCATACTTATGCTGATATACGGCATAGAGCTGCCCGTGCGCAATATGCCGTATATACAGATAGTGGGCATATTCCGCCCCGGGGGAGACACTGCCGTCGGCGTGCGGCTGGACCTGTTCTCCCTCTGGCTGCTGTCCGTGCCTGCAACGGCCCTTGCCGCCTTCGTGCTTAAGCTTCCCTTCCCCGTTGTATTTGCCATAATGTACATTGCGGAGGATTATGTAAAGACCATTCTCTGCCTTAAGTACTTTTCCACCTACCGCTGGCTGCGCCCCGTTACAGATCAGGGCAAGGAAGGCCTTGAGCGGTTCTGGGAAAACCGGCTTGCAAGGCAGCAGGCAAGGGCATAAATTAACTGCGGACAAAAATACCCCTTTAAAAGGGGTATTTTCATGATGTCGAAAAAGTGGTACTGCGCCGCTTTTTCGAGTTATATTTTATACGCTACCCTGTCTCGGAACTCCTGCAGCTTGCCATCGTTCCAGTTGTCAATGGGGCGGTAGTAGCCGGTTATGCGGCTGAACACCTCCGCATGCTCGCCACACCCGGAACATACAGGCTGGCTGCCGGGAAGATAGCCGCACTTGGGGCAGATGGAATAGGTGGGGGTCAGGGTAAAGTAAGGCAGCTGATAGCCGGTGGCTATGGCCCGTACGATCTCCGCCGCCCGCCGCCAATCCGGCAATTCCTCATCGGTAAATACATGGAACACCGTGCCGGAGGTGTATAGGGTCTGCAGTTCATCCTGTGCCTCCAGCGCCTCGGTAAGGTCGTCGGTAAAGTCCACAGGCATATTGGTGCTGTTGGTATAGTATGGGGTGCCGTTGGGCGCAGCGGTAACTATGCCGGGATACCGTTCCACGTCCTCGCGGGCCATGCGGTATGCGGTGGATTCCGCTGGGGTTGCCTCAAGGTTGTACAATGAGCCCGTACGCTCCTGATACAGCCTGAGCCTGTCCAGCATATGCCTCAGCACATCCTTGGCGAAGCGCTGGGTGCGAACGTCTGTAAGCCCCGCCCTGAGCCATCGGGCATTAAGCCCCGCTTCGTTCATGCCCACTATGCCTATGGTGGAGAAGTGATTATCGAAAGAGCCGATGTATCTCTTGGTATAGGGATACATACCCTCGTTCATAAGCTTGTTTATAATGCTGCGCTTTATCTCAAGGGAGCGTGAAGCAAGGTCCATCAGCTTATCAAGCCGAGTGTAGAATTCATCCTCGGTCTCGGAAAGGTATGCGAGCCTCGGCAGGTTCAGCGTTACAGCGCCCACAGAGCCGCTGTTTTCGCCGCAGCCGAAGAATCCCCCCGCCTTGCGCCTAAGCTCGGTTGGGCCGTATGATGGGCGAAGCATATCCCGCACCTCGGTCTTGCTGCGTCCGCTGCTGATATAGTTTGCAAAGTAAGGAGTGCCGTATTTTGCCGCCATGCCAAAGAGCAGGCGGTTGTTTGGGGTATCAGACCAGTCGAAATCCGGATCTATGGCGTAAGTAGGTATGGGATAGGCAAGGCCGCTGCCGTTGGAGTCCCCCTCCACCATTACCTCCATAAAGGCACGGTTTATCATGTCCATCTCGGCCTGACAGTCGCTATATTTGAAATCCGCCGCCACGCCGCCTATCACGGGATGCTCATCACGAAGGTCGTCCGGCGCTGTCCAGTCCAAAGTAATATTGCTGAAGGGCGCCTGAGTGCCCCAACGGCTGGGGGTATTTACGCCGAATACGAAGGTTTCGATGCAGTTCTTTACATCCTTGTATGAAAGACTGTCCGCCTTTACAAAGGGGGCAAGATAAGTATCGAAGGAGCAGAAGGACTGGGCGCCCGCCCACTCGTTCTGCATTACGCCAAGGAAGTTTATCATCTGATTGCAGAGGGAATAAAGGTGCTTTGGAGGCTTTGAGTCTATCTTGCCCATTACGCCGCCCAGACCCTCCGCTATAAGCTGCTTCAAGGACCAGCCTGCACAGTAGCCGGTGAGCATGGTAAGGTCATGTAGGTGCATATCGCCGTTGCGGTGGGCGTTGGCTATCTCCGCATCGTATATCTCAGACAGCCAGTAATTTGCGGTTATTGCGCCGCTGTTGGAAAGGATAAGGCCGCCAACAGAATAGGATGCGGTGGCGTTTTCCTTCATGCGTATAGTCTTAGCGTGGACGTAATTATTCACCGTGTCCTTATAGTCCAGTATGGTGGACTTAAGATTCCTGAGTTTTTCCCTCTCCCGGCGATACAGTATATAGGCCTTGGCAACATCGCCGTAGCCGGCCTGTATCAGCACCTGCTCTGCGCTGTCCTGAATATCCTCAACGGCTATCAGGTCGTTTTTTATTTTGGCGTCAAAATCCGCCGTCACCTTTAGGGCCAGAAAATCTATCTCATTCCGGTCACATTGTTTCTCCATGGCGTCAAAAGCTTTGGCGATGGCCCCGCTTATTTTTGTGATGTCGAATTCCGTTACGGTGTTGTCTCGCTTTAATACCTTGTACATGAGCAGCCTCCACAAATTTCCGTCTATTATAAATATACAATATTTCGTGCCCTCTTTTCAAGGTTAAATACCATATATTGTTATTATATCCCCCTTCCCGATGTTTACCAGTATTGCGGGGAACGGGCGACGCTTTATTTTGCGCGTGTATATGGTATAATTCTAAATATGGACGGTACTTTTTTCGGCAATATCATATCAGTAGTGTACCTTGTGGCATTTCTTGCCTCCGGGTATTTCGTCGCATTTAATGTTTTCCCCCGGGAGGGGCGGCTGCTGCATTTAACATTGGGCACAGCCATAGGCCTCTTAATGCTCATGTGGCTGCCGGCTCTTCTATCCTTCGTTCTTGGATTCACCCTGTTGTCTCAGCTGCTTGCCCTTGCCATAGCCGCAGGACTTGGAGCCGCAGCCGTGCTTAAGGGGCGCAGGCTTATGATGCTGCCCCGGAGGATCGCGCTAAAGCCATATCTCTGGTGCGTTCTGCCCACGGCGGCGCTGCTATGCGTGCTGCTCTACACCCACGTTTTGCCCATGAACGAATACGGCGGGCTTTCATCCGGGCAATCCACCTACGGGGATATGTGTATGCATTTGAGCATCATCTCAAGCATATCCCGTCAGTGCTTCTTCCCGCCGGAATATTCCATATTTTCCGGGCAGTTAATGAGCTATCCCTTCCTATGCGACAGCGTAAGCTCCACATTTTACACCCTTGGCGCGTCACTGCGCCTAGCCTATATGCTGCCCATGATACCTGCCTTTTTCTCAGTGGCATCCGGGGTATACCTGCTCTTTGAGGACTGGTTCAGAAACAATAAAAAGGCCGTGCTGGCCTTTGTGCTGTTCTTCCTTGGGGGCGGCTTTGGCTTTGCATATTTTATGAACGGCATTGCGCAGAATCCATATAACTTTACCCGCATATTCACCGCCTTTTACGAAACCCCAACCAACCTCGTCGGTGAAAACATACGCTGGGTAAACGTTATTGCTGATATGCTTATCCCCCAGCGGGCAACGCTGTTCGGCTGGAGTGTACTTTTCCCCTGCCTGCTGCTGCTTCGAAGGGCGGCGCTGGATGGAGAGGACTGGCTGTTTCCGCCCCTTGGCGTGATGGCGGGGCTGCTGCCGCTGATACACACCCATTCTTTCCTTGCTTTGGGTTTGGTGAGCATACCCTGGTTCATTCGCTCGATACGCAAAACCATCGCCCCTAAGAAATTCCTCATGTACGGCATTATCGCGGTAATAATAGCCGCGCCCCAGCTGCTGCTGTTTACCTTTAAAAGCGCCGGGGATTTCCTTACGCTGAATTTCAACTGGAGCAACGAAACCGACACCTTCCTCTGGTTCTATATAAAGAATCTCGGGCTCATCTTTCTGCTGCTGCCCGTTGCCTTTATTTCCGCAAAAGAAAATGACAGGCTTACATGGTACGGCGTGCTCCTCCTGTGGGTGCTTGCGGAATTCATACAGTTCCAACCCAATCCATACGACAACAACAAGTTGCTGTTCATTTGGTACGCATTCTCCTCAGGCCTGGTCGCCTCCTTCCTCGTGGATGTATACCCGAAGCTTGAAGGCATAAAGGGACGCAGACTGCTGGCTGTCATAACGGTTGTCGCTATGACACTCTCCGGTGTGCTCACCATTGGGCGGGAGCTTGTAAGCGAATACGAGGTATTCTCCGAAGGCGAGGTGGAAGCTGCCCGCTTTATCGAGGAAAACACACCTGCGGACGCACTGTTCCTCACCACAACCAACCATAACAACGCCGTAGCCTCCCTTACCGGGCGCAGCATAGTATGCGGCTCCGCATCATACCTGTATTACCACGGCTATGATACCTATCAGCGGGAGCAGGATATACGGGCCATGTTTGAATATCCAGTGGAATCGGCAGACCTATATAAGAAATACGGCGTGGATTACATATACATAGGCCCATATGAGCGAAACTCTTATCCCATATCCCATATAGACTTTGCAGACCTTGAGCTGGTTTTTGCGAACGAGACCTCAGCCATATACAAATACGAATAGCAAAATACCCCGGATATTCTCCGGGGTATAGTTTTGTTTGGTTTTATTCCTGCCCGGTCTTTTCTTCGGCTTCAGCCTCCGCTTCGGGGGCCTTTTTTGTCCGGGTAAGTCTGCCGTAAAGCTTTGTGATGCTGTACAGCTTTTCAGAAAGCGCCTCATCCGCCTCGCCGGGCAGCATACGCCATGTCCAGTTTCCGCCAAGGGTGCTGGGGATGTTCATGCGGTGACCTTCGCCAAGGTTGAGATAATCCTGCATTTGAGCCACGAACAGCCTTGCGACGGAGCTCATGCCGCCGCGTATCATTCCCCAGTTGAATCCCTCCGCCTCGTTTATGCCAAGATAGCGCTCGCAATAGGCTATATCCTCGGCACAGGCCTCATTCCGCCAGAGGGCGACAGGGCTGTTGTCATGGGTGCCGGTATAGCATACGCAGTTTTCGCTGTATGCATGGGGCAGGTAAGAGCTGGAATCACGGGAATCAAAGGCAAACTCCAATACCTTCATGCCGGGGAAGCCGGAATCCTTAAGAAGCTTTTCCACGTCCGGAGTTGCATAGCCCAGATCCTCGGCAATAAACTCAAGGTTTTTAAACCAACCCTTAAGTACTCCCACCAGCGCCATACCGGGGCCGGTTATCCACTTGCCGTGGCAGGCGGTTTCCTCGCCGTATTTTACGGACCAGTAGCTTGCAAAGCCCCGGAAATGATCTATGCGTATCACATCGTACATCTTGGAGGCGCCGTCAATGCGGCGTATCCACCATCCGAAACCGTCCTTCTGCATCCTGTCCCAGGCATACAGGGGATTGCCCCAAAGCTGGCCCGCGGCGCTGAAGGCATCCGGGGGAACGCCGGATACCGCCACAGGGACGTTCCTTTCATCCAGCTGGAAAAACCCAGGCTCCGCCCATACGTCCGCAGAATCCATTGCCACATATATTGGCAGGTCTCCAATAATGCCTACGCCATAGCCGTTTATATAGGATTTAAGCTCTGTCCATTGCTTATAGAACAAATACTGTATATATATGAACAGCTCAACGTCCTCCCGGAGCAGCGCCCTGTATTTATCCATGGCGGCGGGCTTTCTCAGGCGGATATCCTCATCCTCCCATTCAGTCCAGCTTCTCATTCCAAAATGCCGCTTCAGCGCCATGAACAGCGCATAGTCCGGTAGCCAGCGGGAGTTTTCTCCCATAAATTTTTGTACTTCGCTCTTATCTCGCTGCCAGCCCCGTTCCTTGGCAAGGGCCAGTATATCAAATCGGTTGCAGTATATGGTTCCGTAGTCCACATTGCGGGGGTCTTTGCCCCATTCCTTTGCTTCAACCTCCGCCCTTGTAAGAAGGCCATCCTCTATAAGCATATCAAGATCTATAAAGTAAGGATTGCCCGCATAGGTTGAAAAGCTTTGATAGGGCGAATCTCCATAGCTGGTAGGGCCAACGGGCAATATCTGCCAGTAGCTCTGACCGGAGCTGTAAAGAAAGTCCGCAAAATCGTAAGCCGCCTTGCCCAGCGTGCCTATTCCATAAGGTGAGGGCAGGGACGATATTGGCATAAGTATGCCGCTGCTGCGTTTCATATTTATCCTCTGATCTCTTTAAATTCTTTTATGCTGCCGCTATCCCTTTACGGCGCCTGCCGCCACGCCCTTTATTATGTGCTTCTGGCAGGTGAGATAAAATACGATAACAGGAATTATGCTGAGCATGATGAGAGCCATGGTAGCGCCAAGGTCCACGGTGCCGTAGCTGCCCTTCAGATACTGTATATGTATGGGTATGGTCATATACTTTTTTCTGTCCAGCACCAGATAGGGCAGGAGATAGTCGTTCCATACCCACATGATCTCCAGAATACCCACGGAAACCATGGTGGGCCTCAGCATGGGAAGCACTACTTTGAAATAGGTGCGTATGGGACCGCAGCCGTCTATGGCTGCCGCCTCCTCAATTTCCAGCGGTATGCTCTTTACAAATCCCGTAAACATGAAAACCGCAAGGCCCGCGCCAAAGCCCAGATAGATTATGGGAATGGTCCATGGCGTATTAAGGTGCAGCGTGTCCGCGGTCTTTGACAGGGTAAACATTACCATCTGAAAAGGTACCACCATGGAGAAAACGCAGCCGAAATACACGATGCGGCAGAAGATGGAATCCACCCTGGATATATACCACGCGGCCATAGAAGTAAACAGCAGGATAATGCCCGTGGACAGCAGAGTTATAACCGTGCTGTAAAACGCAGACTTCAGAAAGGGATAGTTGCCAAAGGTCATGCCCTTAACGTAATTATTCCAGCCCGCAAAGCTGTCCGCGTTTGGCCACGCAAAGGTGTCGGTCTTTACAAATGTGTTTATTTTAAAGGAGTTCATCATCACCAGAAAAACCGGGATGACATACACAACGCAAATCACTACAAAGAGGGCGGACAGCAGGGTCTTGCCCCGATTTTTACTGCTAAGCAAACTCTTCATTACTGCTGTACCTCCTTATTCCGAGTTGCACGAAGCTGTATCAGGCCGATGGACGCCACCAGAATAAAGAACAATACTGCCTTTGCTTGGGCCACGCCGCGGGAGTTTACATTCTGGCCATAGAAGGTATTGTATATGTTCAGCGCCAGCATTTCCGTGGTATGGAGGGCGGTTCCGTCCGGATTGATGATGAAGGGCTGCCCTCCGGTAAGCGCAAGGTTCTGGTCAAACAGCTTAAAGCCGTTGGTCAGGCTCAGGAAGGTGCATATGGTGATGGAGGGCATAACATTTGGGATGGTTATTTTGAAAAGGGACTGCCAGCCGTTGGCGCCGTCTATCTTGGCGGCCTCCAGCATATCCTCAGGCACAGCCTGCAGGCCTGCGATGTATATGATCATCATATAACCTATCTGCTGCCAGCAGACCAGTATTATAAGGCCCCAGAAGCCCCATGTGGTATTCATGATTATGGAGGTATTGTAATAGCTCAAAATGCCATCGAAGATCATGCTCCAGATATAGCCCAACACGATGCCGCCAATAAGGTTAGGCATAAAGAACACCGTGCGGAACAGGTTTGCGCCCCTGATCTTCTGGGTCAAGGCATAGGCTACGGCAAAAGCAAGCACGTTGATTATTACCAACGATACGAAGGCAAACAAAGCGGTATATCCAAAGGAATACATAAAGCTGTCGTCCTGAAATGCCTTTAAGTAGTTGCTTGCTCCCACCCAGGTCCATTTGCTGGTGGTTTTAAACTTGGTAAATGACAAAAACAGCCCCTGCAGGAAAGGCCATACAAAGCCTATGCAGAAAGCCGCCGTCATCGGCAGAAGAAACAGCGGAAACATACGCTGTATCGGCCGGCGGACAAGACGGCTGTTCACCGAAGCGGCGTTGCGTTTGCGTTTCATGATGTCAAACTCCCCCTATTATATTGGACACCTTAGAGGCCTCGTGCAGCCACGAAGGTGATATTGAAAACGCGGGGCGAGCGTTGTGCTCGCCCCGCATGCTTTTTTATCCGTTATCTTTTCGGATGGGAACGGACTAACCGTTTACAGCAGCGTACTGTGCGGCCCAGCCATCAACGAAAGCGGTAACAACCTGCTCCCAGTTGGCGTCGGTCTGGTCAGCGTCATACTGATTCAGAGCGGAAACGACGGTGGCGCGGTAAGCGTCAACATTGGGCTGATAGTTGGTGGCCCACCACATGCTGTAGCGACCATTGGCAGCATATTCGTTGGCGATGGCCAGGAAGGGGTTGGTGGAGGTAGCGGCATTGGTGTAGGGCATTACGCCAAAGGAATCAACCGCAATGCGGGAAGCCTCAGCATCGGTTACCAGCCAGTACATGAAGTCCAATGTGGCCTGGATGTCTTCCTCGGAAGCCTCGGAGTTAACAGCCCAGTAGTTCTCAGTACCGCAGTTCAGACCGGCCATTTCTTCGCCTTCAACACCGCAGTAGTAGGGGATCATGGTCAGTTCTTCGGCATTCATGCCCTTCTCCTGCAGAGAAGCCCATTCCCAGTTGCCCTGGCTATAGAATACGGCCTCGCCGTTTGCAAACTCAGCATTGGCATCAAAGCCGCCGTTGGCCAGATCAGCAGGATTTACGGCGCTGTTGTTGATCATCAGGTCCCACAGGTTCTTGTAGTTGTCCATGTAAGCGCCGGTTATGGAAGCGGGGCACTCGGTCCAAGCTTCGGGGGCGTCAACGGACTCATAGTAGTACTCCAGATTGATGAGGTGACCGGTGAAGCGCCAGCTGGAGCTGCCGTCCATGCCTGCGGAAGTAAAAGCGTCGAAGCCAAGCTCGTCAGCCCTGGCATGAATATCTTCCGCAACGGTCTTCAGGGACTCGAAGTTGGTGATGTCTTCTATGGTGTAGCCAGCCTTCTCAAGGAGAGCCTTGTTGGTGATGATGCCGTAGCACTCATAGCAGTAGCCGATGGAGCAGAGTTTGCCCTCATCGTCATAGAGCATATAAGCGTCGGTGTTCAGTTCCTCGGCAATGGGGGTGCCGGTGAGGTCATAGCAGTACTCGCCCCAGGTGTCAACAGCGGCAGCGTTGCCAACTACGAACATGGTGGGAGCATCACTCTTGTCCATCTCGGCGGTCAGGGTCTCATTGTAGGTACCGGAAGCGGCAGTAACAACGGTTACAGGCACGCCGGTCTCCTCGGTGTACATAGCAGCCAGCTCCTGCAGGGCGGCGTCGGATTCGGGCTTGAAGTTGAGCCAATAAACGGAACCGGCGGCGGCGGGTTTTTCAACAACTTCTTCCGCTACTTCTCCAGCGGGCTCCTCAGCGGGCGCTGCGCAGGCTGCCATGGAAAATGCCATAACTACGGCCAGGAGCAGTGCAAAATACTTCTTCATTGATATCTTCCTCTCTTTTTATAATATTCTGCGCCGTTCTTTCGACGCAAATTCAATTCACTTTGCTTAAGGACGCGCCTTCCCTGAAATGGGTGGGCAGCACCTGATGGATATTGCCGGAGCGTCCTTCTATCATGTCCAGCAGTATGCTTACGCTGTTCTTCCCCAGCTCCTCCACCGGCTGGCAAAGGGTGGACAGCATGGGATTTATGTATTCCGAAACCGCAACGCCGTCTATGGCTATTATGGAGCAGTCTTCGGGGACTTTTCTGCCGTGCTCATGCAGGGCACGCATGGCGCCTATGGCCATAATGTCCGCTATGGCAAAGAGGGCGGTAAAATCCGAATTTATATCCAGCTGCTTCACCATGGCTTCATAAGCGTCGGATATGGAAAAGCTGCCGGATTCTATAACGAGGGAGGGATCATACTCTGTGCCGCAATCCTTCAGAGCCTTGAGATAACCCTGATAGCGCAGCTGGCTTATGGAGCCATCTTCTTTGCCGGAAACCAGCGCAGCAATGCGCCTGTGTCCGTTTTGCAGCAGCATCTTCACGGCCCGGTAGGCTTCCTCCTGGTCCTCAATGGATACAGAGGAATACTCATCATCGCTGAGAGTGCCGTATTTGTTGCTGTATGAACAGCACACGAAGGGCACATTAAGCACCTTAAGCCTTTCCGAAGTGTAATTCTGGCACCCCCCCAAGAAAACTATGCCCAGCAGCCGCTTTTCCCGCTCCATTTCCGCGCCGCACTGTATCTCGTCAGCGTCTGAGGCTATCTGGCGCATTACCATGGTATAGCCTGCCTGCTCTATCTTTTTTTCTATTGCGGTAATAATATCGACATAAAAAGGATTGGATACGCCACGAACCACAAGGCCGATGGCGTCGGATTTGGTTTTTACCAGATTGCGTGCTGTGTTGTTTGGTATGTATTTCGCGTTTTCTATAACTCCGAGAACCCTTATGCGGCTTTCCTCGCTGACATCGGGGCGGTTATTAAGCACCCTCGATACGGTGCTTACGCTTACCCCGCTGAGACGGGCGATGTCCTTTATAGTCATAGCCTTTATCCTATTCTATATGTCGGAATGTATGTGGAAACCTTACCGGTAACGTTACCGGAAACCTTGTATCAATATGATATCAATGTAAGGAAAAAAAGTCAACATAGTATCGTTATAAAACAAACAAATATCACCATATAAAAAACCCGATTCACGCAGGTGAACCGGGCTTTAGCATTAAGCTGTGGTTATATAACTATATAAGGTTCTTGTCGGTGGCCTTGTCGAACATATGGATAACATTGCCGCCGAAGGTAAAGTTTACGTGAGCGCCGTAGGCAAAGCCGTTCTGCAGTTCGCCGGTAAGTTCGATGGTGGGGATTATTACAACAACATCCTTGCCGTTGGCGGTTACATGGAGATGTACGGAGCTGCCCATCATCTCGGACACGTCAACGGTGGCGGAGATATTGGCTTGGTCTGCCTTTTCGCTCAACGTGATATGCTCGGGGCGGATGCCCAGAGTGATATCGCAGGGCTCAACGCCCTTGTCCTTGAGGGCCCGCTGCTTGTCTTCGGGAATCTGAACCCTGGTGTCCTGCAGAGCAACATAGTAGACGTCCCCTTCCTTCTCCAGACGGGCGTCAAAGAAGTTCATCTGGGGAGTTCCTATGAAGCCTGCTACGAACAGATTGGCGGGATGATTGAACACTTCCTGAGGGGTGCCTATCTGCTGGATGAAACCATCGCGCATAATGACGATGCGGTCGCCCAGAGTCATGGCCTCGGTCTGGTCATGGGTAACGTATACGAAAGTGGTGTTTATGCGCTGACGCAGCTTTATGATTTCCGCACGCATCTGATTCCTGAGCTTGGCGTCCAGGTTGGACAGAGGCTCATCCATGAGGAATACGGCGGGATCACGGACGATGGCACGACCGATGGCGACGCGCTGGCGCTGGCCGCCGGAAAGCGCCTTGGGCTTGCGGTCAAGATACTGGGTGATATCCAGGATCTCGGCGGCTTCCTTTACCTTGCGGTCGATCTCGTCCTTGGGAGTTTTCTTGAGCTTAAGGGAGAAGGCCATGTTTTCATATACGGTCATGTGGGGATACAGAGCGTAGTTCTGGAATACCATTGCGATATCCCTGTCCTTGGGAGCTACGTCGTTCATAAGCTTTTCGCCGATGTACAGCTCGCCGCCACTGATGTCCTCAAGGCCTGCGATCATGCGCAGGGTGGTGGACTTACCGCAGCCGGAGGGACCTACCAGAACGATAAACTCCTTGTCGGCGATATCCAGACTGAATTCCTGAACGGCTACCACACCCTCATCGGTGATCTGCAGATTGGCCTTCTTTTCTACCTCCTGTTCACCCTTTTTCTTTTTCTTCTTAGTTTCGGCGTTGGGGTAGACCTTCTTGATGTTTCTCAGGCTTACTTTTGCCATGGTGTTTATTTGGCTGCGATCGCTCTGCCTCCGCAAGGAGCGACCTCGGGACAAAGGCATTTCGTCCCATTACGACAGGTCTCCACGCTGCCGCACCGCCAGCCGGACGGATATTCCTCCTTTGTTTCTCCCCTGCCGATTAGTAAAGTGGAGTAACGGGCAAAGGATAAATTAAGGTATTTTTAATAATATACCACATGGGAATCTGACCGGGCAATACCGCATGAATCAGTTTTATGGAAAATTTCACGGTCCTTGTTGAGTCTATCCTTGTTAAAGGATAAACATTGCTTGAAATAGTCAAAAATAATGTTATATTATTAAATGACAACGCGATGTACTGGCTGCGTTGTACTTTCTCTCTGCCTATTCCCCCATTGGTACGCAGATTTTTAATAACTTTCATCAGCACGGAGGACTTTCCATAGATGTATTGTCTTGACAACATAGACAACATTAAAAATATCGTTCGCCCTAAAAAAACCGCCCATGTATACGTTCCGTACAACTGCGGGCGCAAATGTCCCTTCTGTGAATCCCGCCTCATGTATGACACAATGGAAACATCCCTCCACAAAACCCTGGATGTTCTCCGCCGAATAGCGGATTCCGACATTGAAGATATAATGATAACCGGCGGCGAACCCTGCGCCGATCTTGAAGCCCTATCCAAAATGCTGGATGTGCTGAAGGATAAAATTGTTTATGTAAACACTCTCTTCCCTTCCGAAACGGCAAGCGATATCGCCCATATGTTTGATGTGGAATACCCCTGCGTAAAGGGCATAAACGTATCGCGCCACTGCAATTCCTACGAAAAGGATTCCTCTTTCCTTGCGGCCCCCGCAAGTGACAGGATACTGGGCAGCCTTAAGGTTCCCGTCCGCATAAACTGCGTTATACAAAACCGGGAAGCCACCGCAGAATGGGTAGATTCCGTGGTAAAGCGCTGGGAAGCGCAGTACGCAGGAAAGAAAAATCTGGAGCTGCACTTCCGGGAGGATTTTAACAAGGTTACCGCCGAAAATCTCCATGTACAGGACAGCCCTTTCCTTAAGACCCTCTGCGAAAATTACCGCTACCACTACTACAACATGGGCACATCCTTCGATGATGTATCCTTCCTGGCGGATTCTGGCATGACGGTGTACTACCATAAAATACTGCCATACAGCATATGCAAAATCGGCCCCCTCACCATACTCCACGAAATGGTGGTGTTTCCGGACGGCAACGTATGCACCGACTGGAACCAAAGCAAGGAGGGCCTTGAGCAATACTGCAAATGGGTAAATTTCAAACTGTAAAATAAACGCACATAAAAACGGAGAAGGTCATCCTTCTCCGTTTTAGGTTGTCGAAAAAGTGGCATTATGCCACTTTTTCGAGGTTTACATGGCTCCCTTGTGCCTGCGGCACGGCCAGGGATCCATGAAAAGAAACCCTTGCTGCGCAAGGCTTTTGCGGATTTGCCGCACATGTCGCCAAATCCGATTGAAGCCTCCGGGGGCTGCGGCCCCCGAACCCCCAAGGGTTTTTGACAGTCAGAAACGGAGAAGGTCATCCTTCTCCGTTTTGCTTTGTCCGTATTTATGCCTCTTCCGCAGCGGGTCTGCGTCTCCTTTTCCCCTTCAGGCTTGCGTCCATCTTAAGGGCGGAGTGGGGACAGACCGTAATGCACTTGCCGCAGCGTATGCAGTCGGCGGAGTTAGGCTCCCTGTATACCGGGACATCCAGCCCGCAGGCCCTCTGACAGGCGCCGCAGGAGGTGCAGCGGCTCTTGCTTACCCTTATTTTTACCAGGGATACCGGATTCATCAGGCCGTATATTGCACCCAGAGGGCAGAGATAGCGGCAGAAGGGCCTAAACAGGAATACCGAGCCCGCCAGCAATACCGCCAGCACAAACATCTTCCAGCTGAACAGCCAGCCAAGCACGCTCCTCAGCTCCTCGTTCAGCGCTATAAGGGGCAGGCCGCCTATCATTGTGCCGGAGGGGCATATCCACTTGCAGAACCAGGGGCTGCCAACGCCGAAATTCCCCTTTGCAAACAGGGGCAGAATTATGCCCATCACAATCAGCACCACATAGCGGAGCTTGCGAAGATACTTTTCTCCGGGCAGGCGGCGCACCTTTTTCTTTGGGGGGATCTTGAAGAACAGATCCTGTATAAGACCAAAGGGGCACAGCCATCCGCACACTATGCGGCCCAGCAGCGCGCCTATGGTAATAAGGGTGCCCACCACATAAAAGGGGAAGCCGGTAACTCTGCCCGCAAGGGCGTTCTGCAATGAGCCCATGGGACAGGCGCCCCATGCGCCGGGACAGGAATAGCAATTCAGCCCGGGAACGCAGACGCTCTTTACGTTTCCCTGATAGATGGTGCCGTTTATGAAGCCGGAGGCATAGCTGTTTGTAAGCAGCGCCCAACAGGCCTGGATATAGGTCCGTGCCTTGATAAAGGGATATTTTTTCTTTTTCTTCTTATCCAAGGCCTATACACTCCATGCATATCATAATCGCTTTTTGCAGCACGGCGTTGGCCTCGCCCTTTACCGCACCTATAACGATAAACACAACGCCAACCGCCAGCAGTACCAATGTGTAAATGCTACGCTTTCTCATTCATCACCGTCTCAATTATATTTATCCAGTCCTGCTTGCTCTTTGCTCCGTGAATAACGGTGAGCAAGCGGCCGTTTGAGTCATAAAACTTGGTTGTGGGAACCACATTCACCCCGACAAGCATCGTCTTTAACACGCTGTCGGTATATGTAAGGTTGGTAAATGTACCTCCGGATTCCTTAAACATCGCCTTCGCCGCCTGAGCTGTTCCAGAGCCGGAAGGCACATCCGCCGAAAGGCCCACTATGCTGAAGCCCGTCCCCTTGTATTCATATGCCAATTCTGAGAGAGTACCCATCTCTTGCAAGCAGCTCACTCAGGTCTGGGTCCATATATTCACCATGGTTATCCTGTTCCGTCCAAACAGGCTTTCGCTTACAGCATCTCCGTCCAGCGTAGTGGTTTCAAAGCTTATGCCTTCAGAAGATGACTCATAGCTTATGGATACCTTATCATAGCTGCCGGCATAAGGGGTCTTTTTTCCTGCCGGCTTTGGAGTTGGGGTGGGACCGGCCTTTTCTTCTGCCTTCTCCTCCTTTTCCTCGCTTTCGGGCTTTGGGGTGACCCTGGGCTTTTTGGTGGGTTCGGGAGTAGGTTCGGGGGTGGGCATGGGAGTTACCACTGGCTCTGGGGTGGCAAAGCCGCTTATTGCCACATATGTACCCTCTGAGCCGTATTTTTCGATATACTCCTGCTCGCTGTCCAAATATCCCACGTCTATCATTACAAAAGTATCATCCTCGGGCTTGTCCGCGCAGCCAAAGGTACACAAAGAGGCCGCCGCCATCATGGCTGCAAGCATCTTCCTGCAGAATATGCGCGTTTTTTCCCCGCTGGTGTTCAAGTATCGCCTCCAAATAATGGTTTAAATTTTCTCAGTTGATTATAGTGTTTAATAAAATCCGTGTCAACAAAGCATGCCGCCTATTCGTGCAAAGTTAACAGATGGGCCATATTAGAAGCTTATAATGTCCAGATGCTCAATGAGTATCTTCATTCCGAGGAATACCAGTATAACGCCCCCGGCCAGCTCTGCCTTTGATTTGTATCTTGCGCCGAACACGCTGCCCACCTTTACCCCGATCATGGAAAGAACAAAGGTGGTTATGCCGATAAGGCATACGGCGGATACAATATCCACCGTAAGGAAAGCGAATGTTATGCCCACTGCCAGCGCGTCGATACTTGTGGCAACGGCCATGGTCAGCATTACTTTAAATGAAAGGGATGCGCTTGCCGTATCGCACTCATCGCTTCTTGATTCCTTTATCATATTAAGCCCTATTAGTCCCAGCAGGGCAAAGGCTATCCAATGATCCACGGACTGTATGGCGCCGCTGAAGCTGTAGCCCAGGAAGTAGCCTATAAGGGGCATAAGGGACTGAAATCCGCCAAACCACAGCCCGACTATTCCCGCGTTTTTTAAGCTGATCCTCTCCATGGCAAGGCCCTTGCACACGGCCACTGCGAATGCATCCATGGAAAGGCCCACCGCCAGAATAAACAGTTCGCCGACACTCATCGTATACTTATCCTCACACAAAAAACCGGGAGCCAACGCACCCATCCGCCTTATGAAACATCCGGCAGCCCGTCGGTTCGCCGCCCCAAATGTTCCATGCTGACCGTTTCAGCCGTATAAATATTGCTGTTTTTCATATTATATTCCCGTACATAATTAAAGTCAAATATTGAGGTCATGGACATTTTATGCTATAAAGCGTTATAGGGGGAGGTTTGGTTTTTTATAAAACACCCTCGCCAATCCAATGGTTATTGCACTTTTTGGAGGTTTTTATATGACTATTTTTAACCTGTTATCCCTCGTGGGAGGATTAGCGCTGTTTTTGTTCGGCATGAACATAATGGGCAATGCTCTGGAAAAGCGAGCCGGCAATAAACTGAAAAAGATACTGGCCTCCCTTACCAGCAGTCCCATAAAGGGTCTGTTTCTGGGACTGGCTGTAACCGCCGTAATACAATCCTCCTCTGCCACCACGGTTATGGTGGTCGGCTTCGTAAACTCCGGCATTATGACGCTGCGCCAGGCTATAAACGTAATAATGGGCGCAAACATCGGTACCACCGTTACATCATGGCTTCTGAGCCTTACAGGCATAACCGGCGACAGCATATTCGTTCAGCTGCTTAAGCCCACCGCTTTCACTCCCATACTGGCCCTTATCGGCATCATAATGTTCATGTTCCTCAGGGACATACGAAAGAAGGACACCGGCGAAGCGCTTCTGGGCTTCGCGGTGCTGATGTTCGGCATGGAAACCATGTCTTCCGCCGTTAAGCCCCTCGCTTACATACCGGAATTCGGCAACATACTCTTATTGCTGTCCAATCCCATCTTTGGCGTGGTTGCAGGCGCTCTGCTTACCGCGATAATTCAAAGCTCCTCCGCATCCGTTGGTATACTTCAGGCCCTTTCCGCCACCGGCAGCGTAACCTTTGGCAGCGCCATTCCCATCATAATGGGTCAGAACATCGGCACCTGCGTTACCGCTCTGATCTCCTCAGTGGGCACCTCCAAGAACGCCCGCCGGGCCGCCATGGTGCATCTTTATTTCAACGTTATCGGCACCGTGGTGCTGCTTATTCTGTTCTACATTGCCGACGGCGTATTCAATTTTGCCTTTGTAAACGAAAGCGCCAATCAGGCCGGCATAGCCATAGTGCATACCTCATTTAACCTGCTCTGCACCGCAATGCTGTTCCCCTTCGGCAAGCAGCTTGAACGTCTGGCTTCTGCCACCGTTCGTGACGACGGACAAGCCGATGAGCTTCAGATGCTGGACGAGCGCCTGCTCTCCTCCCCCTCCATCGCCATAATGCGCTGCACCGACCTTACCTGCAAAATGGCCCGCATAAGCTGCGCCGCCCTTACAGATGCATTGCAGCTGCTGCGCAAATACGACTCCAAAGCGGCACAAAAGGTATATCAGGCTGAATCCAAGGTGGATGAGTACGAAGACAAGCTGGGCGATTACCTGGTTAAGCTCAGCGCTGAGGATATGAGCGCGGCCGACAGCCGTGAAGCTTCCACCCTGCTGCACCTTATCGGAGACTTTGAGCGCATAAGCGACCATGCGGTAAACCTTGTGGAATCCGCCGAGGAGCTCAGCTCCAAGAACATCTCCTTCTCCGCCCAGGCGCAGCAGGAGCTGAATGTTATCTACTCCGCCCTTGAGGAAATACTGGGCCTTACCCTCACCGCCATGTGCGACAG
This sequence comes from Clostridia bacterium, assembly GCA_016292635.1. Taxonomy (GTDB): domain Bacteria; phylum Bacillota; class Clostridia; order Christensenellales; family CAG-138; genus SFEL01. Next base: position 22,374 of record JAEDIC010000007.1, on the reverse strand, counting down.
AAGCCTGGAGGCTGCGGCCCTGGTAGAACCCCTTGAACAGGTTATAGACTACCTTAGGAAAACCATCAAGATGCAGCACGTTATGCGCCTCAAAAACGGCGTATGCACCATAGAGATAGGCTTTGTGCTGAACGATGTGCTCACCTGCCTTGAGCGCACCTCCGACCACTGCTCAAACATTGCCGCCTGCATACTGGATATGGCAACCAACAACTTTGAGCTCCATGAATACCTTCGCCATGTTAAGGACGGAAGCAAGGAGGAATTCAACAACAACTTCAAGATGTATATGGAAAAGTATTCTTTACAGAGATAAGGTACCCGCAAACGACAGGGGCGCACTCGCCAGTGCGCCCCTTTACTATATTATCGTGTTTTTACTTCTGAAGATCCTCAAGCCTCTGTTGCAGCTTGCTCATCATATCCTTTGCAACAGCCAGCTTTTCCTTCTCCTCGTTTATTACCTTTTCCGGAGCCTTGGCAACAAAGCCGGGATTGTTCAGCTTGCCTTCCGCACGGGCTATCTCACCCTTCATGCGCGCGATTTCCTTATTGACTCTCTCTATCTCCTTATCCACATCGATAAGCTGATTCATGGGAATAAAGGCTTCGCCCATTGCGCATACCACGCTCGCCGCTCCCTCGGGTATGCCCTTCTTATCCTGCTGTACCTTTACGTTTTCCGCACCGGCAAGCTTCATAAGGTAGGCCGCTGCCGCCTCAAATGCGGGCACATTTTCCGCCTCGGTCACCATGTACATGGCGGTCTTCCTTGCGGGGGGAACGTTCATCTCCGCGCGCATATTTCGGATGGCCCGGATAACGTCCATTATGCCTTCCATCTTTTCCGCTTCGGCGGCAAACTCAAATGACTCGGTATACCTGGGCCATGCAGACAGCATGATGGTCTCCTCTGCCCCCGGCAGGTTCAAATACAGCTCCTCAGTGATGAAGGGCATGAAGGGATGCAGCAGCTTCATGGAATCCCCAAGCACTCTCACCAGTATGGCCTTTACGTTTGCCTTGGCGGACTCGTCCTCACCATACAGGCGCGGCTTTGCCATCTCAATATACCAATCGCAGAACTCGGTCCAGATAAAGTCGTATACCTTCTGGGCGGCGATGTTCAGATCGAAGTTGTCCATGTTTGCGGTAACTTCCCTAGCGATGGTATTCAGCCTGTGGAGTATCCACTTATCCGCTATATCCAGGGCGGACATATCTATCTCGCCCACCGCCTCATCGCCTATGTTCATAAGCACGAAGCGGGACGCATTGTATACCTTGTTGCAGAAGTTGCGGGCAGCCTCCACCTTTTTGTTGGAAAAGCGCATATCGTTGCCGGCGCTGTTGCCGGTAACAAGGCTGAAGCGGAGGGAGTCTGCGCCGTATTCGCTGATTATCTCAAGGGGGTCTATGCCATTGCCCAGGGACTTGGACATCTTGCGTCCCTGCTCATCACGAACTATGCCGTGAACGTATACCGTATCAAAGGGTATCTCCTTCATTACCTCCATGCCGAACACTATCATTCTGGCTACCCAGAAGAAAATTATGTCATAGCCGGTAACGAGGGTGCTGGTGGGATAGAAATACTTAAGCTCCTCCGTATTGTCGGGCCAGCCCAGAGTGGAGAAGGGCCACATACCGGAACTGAACCAGGTATCCAGAACATCCTCATCCTGATGAAGCGCGGCGCCGCACTTGGGGCATACGGTGGGATGATCCAGCGTTACCTCTATATGACCGCAGGCCTCGTTTTCGCAATAGTAAGCGGGAATGCGGTGTCCCCACCAAAGCTGACGGGAGATGCACCAGTCACGGATGTTGTACATCCAGTTGTAATAGGTTTTATCAAACCGCTCGGGCACAAACTTTACCCGTCCCTCCTCCACTACCTTTATGGCTTCCTGGGCAAGGGGCTTCATACGCACGAACCACTGGAGACTAGTAAGGGGTTCAACGGTATGATGGCAGCGATAGCACACGCCTACGTTATGGGCGTAGTTTTCTATCTTTACAAGGTTTCCGCTCTCCTGCATATCCTTTACTATGGCCTCCCGGCATTCCATGGTGGTGAGGCCGGTATAGGGAGCGCCCAGCTCATTGATATGGCCGTCGTCGGTAAATACCCTTATGCGGGGCAGGTCATGGCGAACTCCCACCTCAAAGTCGTTGGGATCATGGCAGGGGGTGATTTTAACGGCACCGGAACCGAATTCCTTTTCAACGTATTCATCCGCAACGATGGGTATCTCACGGCCTATCACGGGCACCAATACGGTCTTGCCGATAAGGTCCGCATACCGCTCATCCTCAGGGTTTACGGCGATGGCGGTATCTCCGGGGATGGTCTCAGGGCGGGTAGTTGCGCAGATGATGGAATAGGACTTATCCGGGGCATCGTAGCGCACATGCCAGAGATGGCTTGCCTGCTCCTCGTATTCAACCTCAGCGTCGGAAAGGGCGGTCTGGCACTCGGGACACCAGTTGATTATGCGGTCGTCACGGTATATGAGGCCCCTGTGATACAGGTCCACAAATACCTTGGTTACCGCCCTGTTGCAGCCCTCGTCCATGGTGAAGCGCTCACGCTCCCAGTCGCAGGAGGAGCCCAGCTTCTTCAGCTGCTGAACTATGGTTCCGCCGTACTCCCTGCGCCATTCCCATGCCCTCTCAAGGAATGCGTCGCGGCCTATGTCACGCTTGTCCAGACCCTCCTTAGCCATTTCGGTAACTATCTTTACCTCGGTTGCGATGGAAGCATGATCGGTGCCGGGCAGCCAGAGGGTTTCATAGCCGCTCATGCGCTTATAGCGTATTATGGCATCCTGCAGGGTGTTATCAAGGGCATGGCCCATGTGCAGCTTGCCGGTGATATTTGGCGGGGGGATAACTATGCAGTAAGGGTCCTTGTCTGGGTTTGGCTCCGCGTGGAAATAGCCGCTGCTTTCCCACTTTTCGTAGAGACCGCTTTCCACCTGAGAGTGGTCGTAGGTTTTGGGCATTTCTTTTGCCATATTTTTTCCTCCTTGGCTGACCTTGAAGTTTAAGTTTGCGATGCATTTATTGCCGGGGTAATAAAAAGACCGCTGCATCCTTCTTAAAAGGACGAGCGGACCCGCGGTACCACCTTTATTGGGCATATTATGCCCCTCTCTTCGCCATAACGCTGCGCCTGCGCCCCGGGCTGACATAACTTCACACGGGGGGCTCGGAAGCGACCTTCTGCCCTCTCCTTGCAAACAGCCCTTTCAGCCGGTGGGGCCGTCTCTCTTGTGCGGTGTGAGAAGCATACTCCTCTTCGTCTTTGCCTATTAGATTGTAGTTTATGGGAAAATCCCCGTTTTGTCAAGAGGCCGCACGAACGATAGCATAAAAACGGGCCGCCGGAACGCTGCCCGACGGCCCGAAACGCGTGTTTTTAAGCTTCCGGTATGATGCGGTATTTGCCTATTACGGGTATCTGGTAATACTCCCGCTTAAGGGTACGTACAACGGCGATTATGGCAAACACAACGCCTGCAACCATACCTATGCCCCCCGCTATCCAGCCCAGCAGAGGTATTATCATGGCAAGGCCGCATACCGCGAACCACAGCACAAGGCAAACCGCCTGATTGGCGTGGTGGCGTATGTAGTTGCTGTCCTTATCCAGCATCAGCATCAGAAAGATACCAATTGGGCAAACATAGGACAACGCCGCAAGATAGCGGTATTTTTCCACATCGGTGCGCTTGTTTTCGTTGGTGGTATAGCTGTTCTCCATATGATTTCCTCCCTTATAACATATCTGTTGGTTAATACATTACTATTTTTGCCGCACGCATACAATGCAAAGCTGTAATTGTTTGCAGTATATTAAAATTTCTGTCACATGACACGCAGACCCTTGGGCAGATGGTTTTTCATTACCCCGTTCACAGCCTTGCCGAAGCCTATTGGATACTCTCCCGCAAGCACGGCGGCATACCCCTTCATGGAAGGCTCTGAAGGAACGGTATTTCCCTCAAGATAGGCCGCAAGCTCCCGGCTGTCCAAAGAGAGGGACAGAGTGTTCCTGTATTCTCCCCCATGCTCCGCCATAAATAGGCCATGGAAAGGTATGAACCGGCCCCGCTGAGTCTCGCCGGCACACACTCCGGCGCTGAGCATCCTCATGCCCGAAAGCCCCTCAGGCAGCGGCGCTCTCAGTATTATAATGCGGCCGTCCCTGAGGGTATACGCGTCGCCCTTTGGCGGCTGAATAAACGTATCCTTTATGAATTCGGCGTATTCCTTATCCCGGCAGGGGGTCAGCCTCATATCCTTTTGAGCTTCTCCGCCCTCGCCCCCCTTTATAAGCCGGGCTATAAAGTGCCCCTCCCCCATTGAGGTATGTGGATACAGCCTATGGGTAAATTCAGCCGTCATATCGGGATGGGCCTCTATAAAGGCCGAAACCGTATCCTCGTTTTCCTCCACGGAAAAGGTACAGGTGGAGTATATGAGCTTTCCACCGGGGCGCAGGGCCTTGTATGCGCTGTCAAGTATTGCCCGCTGGCGCTGGGCGCAGGCAATAACGTGCTCCGGCGACCACTCGGAAATTGCGGTATCGTCCTTGCGGAACATACCCTCGCCGCTGCAGGGGGCGTCCACCAACACCCGGTCAAAGTACCCGCTCAGGCTGCCGCAAAGCGCCTCGGGATGGGAACAGGTCACCACCGCGTTGCATACGCCAAGGCGCTCCAGCGTAAAGGCAAGGGTCTTTGCCCGATTTGGAACTATCTCGTTTGAAACGAGCAGCCCCTCCCCGCCCATGCGGGCGGCTATGCCTCCGCTTTTGCCGCCGGGAGCAGCGCAAAGGTCCAGCACCTTCATGCCGGGATGGACATCCGCCGCCTCCACCGCCGCCATTGCTGAGGGCTCCTGCATATAAAACAGGCCCGCCATGTGGTATGGGTGAGAGCCTATGCTCTGCACTTCCCGGCGCAGCACAAAGCCCTCCGGAAGAGTATCCGAGGGTATCATATCAAATGGGCATATCCTGGAAAACTCCTCCGGCGATATCTTTAGAAGATTGGCCCTGAGGCCTCTAACGGCAGGCATATCGTACCGGGCGATGAACGCTTCCCATTCCTCCCCCAGCATATTCTTCATGCGTTGTATGAACTTTTCAGGCAGCTTTTTCATGGCAAGAGTATACCATATTATCTTTGTGTTTGACAGCGGTTCATTTTGCCCATATAATCCTTGTGGATAAACTGATTTCGAGGTTATTCTCCCCATGAAAAACAAGACCCATCTGGGCATGGCGCTCACCATACTGGGCTCCGCCCTGTTCAGCCTGAACGCCATACTGCTAAAGACCATATCCGTGGACTCCGTGCTGCTTTCCGCCCTTAGGGGAGGCATAGCGGGACTGGTGCTGCTGCCCTTTCTCCGGCCCAAAAAGATAAACTGGAGCTGGAAGACCCTTATGCTGTTCATCGCTTTTACCGGGCAATGCACCCTGATAATCTTCTCGGTGCGCATGACCAGCACCCCCGTTGCCATCAGTATGCAGTTCACCTCCCCAATATGGCTGTATCTTGCGGAGCGCAAAAAGGGCGAGCCCTTTCATCTTTCCCGCACATGGCCCCTGGTGGCGCTGCTTGTCGGCATTATTCTCTTCATGTGTTCCAAGGGCGAAGGGGTCACCATGGCGGGCAACCTGGTTGCCCTCTGCACCAGCTTTACCCACGCCGCCATGACCTACTTCAGCAAGCGGGTTGTGGGAGATTGTCCCATCGGCACCGCATCCCTCTGCTGCCTTGTGCTGTCGGCTGTGCTGTTCATATTCATGGTGGATTCCCCCATACAGGCCGTAATGTCCGTTCCCGCCTCCGCATGGCCCATGATACTGGTGCTGAGCGTTGTGCAGTTTGGCGCGGGTTATGCATTCTACTATATGGGAGTAAGGTATATCAGCAGCAAGACCGCCGGTATGCTGGCCCCCATAGAAATGGTGCTGGCCCCCACATGGGTAGCCCTGTTTCTCCATGAAAGCACCGACGCCATCGGCATTATCGCCTTCGTGATAGTGCTCATCGGGGTATTCGGCGAAGTAATAGTTGCAGGCAGAAAGCCTGGAGAAGTTACGGCATAACAAACTTACTGCAAATAAAAACCGGCAGAACGCGTCCTGCCGGTTTTTATTTGCGTATGCTTTTAGCCGCGGCAAAGGCTCAGTATTTTATCCGCCCCGCCTGCGGCCCCAGTGCAGCGCCTGAATCCCGCGCCGATTGCGGCGGCGTTTTCCCTGTATGAAGGGTCATCAAATACACGATTTACAGCGGCACGAATGGAAGCTGCGTTCGTACCCTCCGGCTTTATTCCCGCACCCAGCTGCAGCACCCTTTCCGCCACGCCGCCCTGCTCCGTGGTCTGGGGCAGCATCACCAGGGGTACGCCGAAATACAGGCTTTCGCTGGCGCTATTCATGCCGCAGTGGGATATAAACACATCCGCCTTTTCAAGCACGGCGATCTGATCCACCCGGTGGAACGCTTTTATGTTTGCGGACAACTCCCCAAGCTCGCCCATTGACACCTGCTGGCCAACCGACATTATCACCTGATAATCGGTATTCTCAAAAGCGGCAATACAGTTTCTGTAAAAGGGCAGCATACGGTTTTTAACCGTGCCCATGGAGATATACACAAGCTTTTCCCGTTCCTTTTGGATACTCCCTGTTGAGGGGCGTATTGACGGCCCCACGAAGGCGTATTTATCCGAAAAAGTATCCGCGCAGGGCTGAAATTCCGGCGAAGTATATACCACGGTATGGGTATTGTCATCGTTTTGTATTATGTCCAGTATGCTGTTTATAGGATAGCCCTTATCCTGCAGCCGCTTTATATGCTTATTTACCTTTGGCATGGCAAACAGCATTGAAAGAAGACCCTTTGGGCTTTGCTTCATTATCTTTGCGGAGTGCTTATTGAAGGCAAAAGTGGTGGTTGATGATACGAAGGGTATGCCCAGCTTCATTGCCACCGCCTTGCCCCATACCGCCATGGAATCCGCAACTATGCAGTCCGGCTTAAGCTGCTCCATTTCACGGCACACCGCATCATCCAGCGCAAGGGTGGTATCAACCAGAACCTCGGTGGAAAAGGCTATATCGCCGCCAAGTCTTTCCGCCTCCTTGGGGGTCAGCTTCTGCTCCCTGTCGTATTTATCGCAGGGAATGAACTTTGCTCCTGTGTCCTCTATCTTCTCTCGCATAAGCTCATAGGAATAATACCAGACCTCATGGCCCCGGGATACAAGCTCTTTCACTACGCCGAGAGTGGGGTTTGTATGTCCATGGGCAGGTATGCAGAAGAACACTATCTTACTCATGATTATCCTCCACCTCCATATCCGCGAATATCCGGGAAACAAACTTACTCTGCATATCCCTGGGCAGTATGGCAAGGCCGCGCCTGGCATCCCCAAGCACAAGTATGCTGCTGCCGGGCTGTAGGTCAAACATATCCCGGGCCTCCTTGGGTATGACGAACTGACCCTTTTCCCCTATCTTTACCAACCATGCATATTTGCCCTCCGGGAATTCCATTTACAGCCCTCCTTGGTATGATTAGTTATACTAATCATACCATAAATAATAACGCTGTCAAGAGAAAACACCGCCCTGCGGAGAGCGGTGTTTTGTGTATTATTCTGTTTTATTCCTTGGTATTCAGCTTCTTCAGCTCGTTGCGCCTTACCCTTATGGAGTAGATAACCAGGCCCACGAGGGTGGCTGCATAAGGCAGGGTGGTAACCAGCTGATCCGGTATGTTCAGGGTTCTTGCATAAGTGGAAAGAGCATAGAAGAAACCGAACAATATGGAAGTGAGCATGGAGCCAACTGGGTTGGCGTTGCTCATCGCGCAGGCTGCAAGGGCTATATAGCCGCGGCCGGCAGTAATGCCCTTGGCAAAATAAGGCAGGTATGCCATGGACATGAAGGCGCCGCCCATACCTCCCAGCAGGCCGGAGATGGCCAGGGCAATGGTCTTAGTCTTGTTCACGCCAACGCCAACGGAGCTTGCGGCGTCAGGGTTTTCACCAACCGCCCTGATGCGCAGACCCAGACAGGTCTTATACAGCAGGAAGGAGAGAACGAATACCATTATGTATGATACATAGGTAAGCACATTGTGCCCGGAAAGAATGCTGCCAATAACCGGTATATCCTGCAGCACGGGGATGTGCACCTGAGGCAGAACGCCGCTCTGGAGGGAGGTGGTGGTGGAGCGGTCGCCGGTGAAAACATATATGAGGAAGCCCGTTAGGCCGGTGCCTATCAGGTTTACCGCTATACCCACGAGGATTATATCCACCTTAAGCTTAAGGGCAAAGTAAGCGACTACGAGGCCCATTGCAACGCCCGCTATAAGGGCAGCCAGAAGGCCTATCCATACGCTGCCTGAGAAGGCGGATGCGATAACGCCCGTAAAAGCCGCAACCAGCATTATGCCTTCCATACCAAGGTTGGTACAGCCTGCCTTTTCGGCGATGGCGCAGCCAAGGGTGGCAAAAAGTATGGGCGCAGTTACGCGGATAACCGCAAAGTAGAAATTGGCGTTTGTAAATATGCCCGCCAGATTTTCCCAGAAGGTACTCATGCTTATGCTACCTCCTTATTCGTATTGTTTTCGAGGGCTGCTCGCTCTTTGCGCTTGCGGTCCGCATCCTCAAATACCATCTTCTTGTATGTGCCGGAGAGGAACTGCTCCGCCAGCAGGAACAGCACCATTATGCCCTCAAATACCGATACCAGGTCTATCTGCACGCCGGCCTTAAAGGACATTACCCATGCGCCGGTGCGGAAATAAGCGATGAACAGTGTAGCAAGGGGCAGGTACTTGGGGTTGTTTTTTGCGAATATGGCAATGGTTACGCCGTCCCAGCCAAAGCCGGTAAGATCTACCCACTGGAAGCGTTCAAAGATGCCCAGCATCTGAACCGCGCCGCCCATACCGCCGATAAAGCCGCCCACAATCTGGCTGAACACAGCCAGTACACCTACGCTGAGTCCGGAATACTTGGCAAACACGGGATTCTGACCGGTGACCCTGAGTGAGTAGCCGACCCTGGTGCGATACAGCAGCAGGTAGGAGAATATCGTTACCAGCGCTGCGATGATGATTCCGGAGTGTATCTTGGTTCCCTTGAAGAAGGAAGTAAGCGCCGCGGCCTCGCCTATGGGATAGGTATGCTGGCTGGAGGCGGGATCCTTAAAGTAATGGAACAGCAGAAACAATCCGAAATACAGGCAAATGTAGTTCATCATCAGGGAGGATACCATTACGTTTGCGTTCCATTTATACTGGAGCAGCGCAGGTATCGTGGTGATGATGGCGCCCACTATACCGCCCAACAGTATGCCTACCAGAGGGCTTATAAAGGGCACATCGGTAACAAGGTATATGCCGGAAATCGCCGCAACCAGACCGCCCAGATAGAAAGAGCCTTCAAGGCCCAGGTTAAACTGGTTTGCGGAGAACATGATGCATACCGCACTGCCGGTGAACAGCAGGGGGATTATAACCTCTATCAGGTGGGAGAAGTATGCCTTGCTCATAAAGGGAGCGGCAAGGAAGTACTTTACGGCCTGACTGGGATTTTTTGCGGTAAGCAGTATCAGCGTAAGGGCCACGGCAAGGCCTATGCCTATGGCGGCGGCGGTGCGCAGCATATTATGCTTTGCCTTTACGCTCATGCTGTTTATATCCAGCATCTGCTGAATGGTCTTTGTATTCTTTTTCTTTTCAGCCTTACTCAACGTAAGCACCTCCAATCTCCTCGGCGGTCATCCGCTTGATGCCCAGCATATAGAAGCCCAGATCTTCCTCGGTAATATCAGCGACATCCGGGAAGTAGGCCACTATCTCGCCGCCGTACATTACGATGAGCCTGTCCGAAAGGTTCATAACTTCGCCCAAGTCCGCACTTACGAGCAGCACCGCGTTGTCCTGGTCTCTCATCTGCACAAGGCGCTTTCTTATGGACTCGGTTGCGCCAACGTCAATTCCGCGGGTGGGCTGATCGCACACGATGAGCTTGGTATAGCTGGTGAGCTCACGGGCAACTACCACCTTCTGCACGTTACCGCCGGACAGCATGCCCACCTGCTGCTCTCCATCCTTGCAAAGCACGTCGAAGTCCTCTATCCACTGATTGGTGTCCGCTTCTATCGTTTCGTCATTCAGGGTAAAGCGCTTGTTGTACTTGGGCAGGTTTATCTTGTCCGCCATAAGGTTTTCCCGTATGGACATATTCTTGGCCACGCCCATTGCGTTGCGGTCTTCCGGAACATGAACAAGGCCCTCCTGACGGAGCTGCTTTATGCTGAGGCTGCGTATGTCCTTGCCGTTTATGGATACCTCGCCGGAGCCGCCCTCGCCGAAGCCGGTTATCATGTTGATAAGGGCGCGCTGACCGTTTCCCTCAACGCCGGCGATACCCATTATCTCGCCCTCACGAACGGTGAATGATACGCCGTTAAGGGTCTTTTTCCCTATCTCGTTATAGGTAACGAGGTTCTTTACCCTAAGCACTGCATCCTTGGGCTTGGGATCATCCTTGCTTATGGTCAGTTCAACGTCAGTGCCCACCATAAGTCTGGAAATGTCCGCCTCGGATACATCCGCCACATTATGGGTGCCCATGGTGCGTCCGTGACGGATTATGGTAACACGGTCGCAAAGGTACTTGACCTCATTAAGCTTGTGAGAGATGAATATTATGGTATGGCCCGCCTCCTTAAGGATCTTAAGCTGCTCAAACAGCTCCTTGGTCTCCTGGGGAGTAAGAACGGCGGTGGGCTCGTCCAGTATAAGTATCTCTGCGCCCCGTATAAGCGCCTTTACTATTTCAACCTTCTGCTTGACGCCGACCGAGATATCCTCGATCTTTGCCAGGGGATCGATATCAAAGTTGTATTTTTCGCATATCGCGCGGGTCAGCTCAACCGCCTTGTCGCGGTCAAAGCGTATTCCCTTCTTGGGCTCTATGCCCAGCATTACGTTTTCCGCAATAGTAAGGGAAGGCACCAGAACAAAGTGCTGATACACCATGCCTATACCCATTTCTATGGCCTTAAGAGGGGAAGTAAGCTTTGCCTCCTGGCCCCTTATAATGATGCGGCCCTGGTTGGGCTGCTCAACTCCGAACAAGAGCTTCATCAACGTGGACTTTCCGGCGCCGTTTTCTCCGCAGATGGCGTGTATTTCGCCCTTCTCCGCCGAAAAGCATATGTTGTCGTTGGCCATTATGCCGTTATCGTATACTTTTGTGATGTTTTCCATCACAAGGAAGTCCTTCATCTGCCGATCTCCTTTTTCTCTTTCTTTAAAAAAGGAACTCTGGCCGTTAGCCCATGGTTAACGGCCAGAGCTTGTCTCTTTACCGTTTGATATTTACGGTGAGGTCTCCGGGGTTAGCTTTAGAAAGCGGTATCAACAGCGATAGCACCGCCAATGATGTCTTCCTGAGCCTTTTCGATCTCAGCTATAACATCGGCGCCCAGAATGGTGTTGGTGGCATCGGTTACGGAGAAGCTTACGCCGCCCAGAGCCAGACCCAGCTTTTCATTCTCGCCATAGGGAGCCTTGCCTTCCAGATGGAGGCCGGCAGCACGCAGGAACGCGTTGTTAACGTTCTTCTGCATGGAGGTGATGGTGGCGGCAGCCTTGGCATCTTCGCCGATGGAAGCCCAGTATTCGCCCTGGTTACCGTCAACGCCGATTACATAGTAGCCTTCGCCCATCTCAACAACGGCATCAAATGCGCCGAGGCCGCAGTTACCGCAGCAGGAGAATACTACGTCGTAGCCCTGCTGATAGAGGCCCAGGGCAATGTCCTTGCCGATGGAGCTGTCGTCGAAGCTCTGGGTCCAGCTTACGTTAACTTCGATGTCGGGGTTAACGGCCTTGGCGCCCTGCTCGTAACCAATTGCGAAATCCTTAAGAACGGTGTTCTCGTAACCGCCCATGAAGGCGACCTTGCCGGTCTTGGAAGCCTTGGCGGCAGCCATGCCTACCAGGTAGGAACCTTCGTTCTGAGCGAAAAGCATACCGTACAGGTTGTCATGGGGCATAGCTTCGAAATCCCAGGTCTCGTCAAAGAACCATACCTTGGTGTCGGGATACTCGGTTGCGATCTTGTCAGCAATGGCAAGCATATCCCAAGTGCCCAGAACTATGATATCCCAGCCCTCGGAAGCGATATCCATGGCGGAAGCTTCCCATACGGAGGAATCATAGGACATTTCGCGAACTTCGGTATAGAACTGATCGCCATACTGCTCGTTGATCTTGTCAAGGCCTTCCTTACCGGAATCGAAGAAGGACTTGTCGCCCAGGGTACCGTTTACGATGTATACCAGGCGGATCTTGTCGGCGCTCTCTTCGGCGGTTTCCTGTGCGCATCCCGCAAAGGACAGTACCATTACCAATACCATAAGGACAGCAATGAGTTTCTTCATGTTTTTCTCCTTTCAATTTGCGCCCGTTTTGGGCTTTATAACATCCGGTTTCCGGATATTAACGTAAGTTATTCCGCCAGCGCCCTGGCCACGTTTGCGGTGCGCTCGGACAGCTTGCGTATGCTGAGCACCCTCATTCCGCGAACGTAGGTATCCAGCTTATCGCCGATGGGGTCTTTCCAATAGGAAGGGATGGCGTCAAGGCCGAATATGGTGCCCCATACAGTCATTATCTGGGCGGCGTTGCAGTCCACATCCTGTCCGCAGAGACCGCATACCTCTATGGTGCGGGTAAAGTCCCCCTCGCCGAACCACAGGGCAACAACCTCGGCTGCGGCGTTGGGGTATGCGTGTACCCAGTTGTATTTTTCAACCTTCTTCTCGCAGGGCTTCCATGCATCCTTCCAGTTGCCGCTTTCCTTGCAGCGGTCAAGGGCAAACCTGACTATGCTGTAGTACTCGGTGTCGGAGGGTATCAGGGCGATAGATTTTTCGACCAGAGTCTTTATATCCTTCTCATAGAAGGCCATGGAACACATAACGGCGTTGAACACCTCGCCCAGTATGCCGTTGTGGTAATGGGATATTTCCGCGTCCTGCCATGCGGCCCTTGCGGCCTCCCGGGGATTGCCGGGATACAGCTGACCAAGGATAACGCCGCGCATCTGGGCGCCTATCCACTCGCGATAGGGATTGTTGAAGCGTCCGCTTTCGGGGGGCATTATGCCGCAGCGCAGATTGCGCAGAGCCATATCCTCGGCGGACCAGCCAAAGCCTATGCGGGCCAGCCACTCGTATGCGATGTGGTGGTTAGTGGTATTTTTGCCGTATTTTTCGTATGCGCACAGCAGCGCAAGCTCGTAGGTGATGTCGTCGTTATATGTGTTTGGCTTGCGGAGATATTTATCTATGCGGTTGTAAGCCTTGAGGATGTTGTCGGTTTTGTAGCCCTCAAGACAGGTGCCGTATGCGCCGCCGATTATCTGGCACAGCCAGCCGGCGTGTATGCGATCCATAAGGGCGTCCCCCATGTCAACCTTTACAGGCTCGGGGAAAGATACGGCCTTTTCGTAATCTTCGAATGTTTCGTAGAAATTGTAATTCCAATAATCGGATGATTCGTCCTTTACGGCATTGCGGCAGCCCTCAAAGAGAGCATGGGTAGCCCTATGCAGGCCGGAAATATCGTCTTCGGTAACCGCACGGAAGCCCGCCAGCAGCAGCTGCTCCCCATCGGGCACGATGGTGCCCTGATTTTCCTGCGCCTGTATAGCGGCAACCGCCATGGTATCCCGCGCCAAAGAACCGGGTACCCTTGAGCCCCAGTATATTTTTATAGCGGCGTCCAGACGTTCTTCTACGGAATTGCTCTGCTCCTCCCAAAGGACCTCGTTATCGTCCTCCAGCCTTACAGGAATCTGGCTTTCTATGGAAAGCCTTTCGATTTCCCACGCCCGCATTAACGCGACCTCCGTTTGTTTTTATTGGTGTTTCCTGCTTATAGACATACTTTTAATGTTACAATTCTTATGTTAACATTTTGCATCATTTTACACATAAAGTCAATAGCGGCGGCGGGGCGGAGAGCATGCATATTTTTGCCGCATTTTCCCTGACTTTTCTGGCTCTTTTATTCCTCCCGCGCAGATTCCTTAAATTGTATACACATATATTTTATTACATATCACCCCGCGTTAAATTTATTTGTGTCCTTAAAATAAAAACACTTGTATTTATTATGTAAACATCGTATAATCATTCCATTGTTACGATTATCCATGGAGGATCACCTATGAAATACACCTGCACCCGCGACAGCGGTGTTTCCGTATCCGCTTCCCAAGCCATACTGGCCGGTATTTCCCCCGACGGCGGCTTATTCCTGCCGGAAAGCTATCCCCGGTTTTCTTCCGACGACATCTCCGCCATGGCAAAGCAGGGCTATCCTGAGCGTGCCGCCATGGTCATGGGCGCTTTTCTTGGGGATTTCAGCGCCGAAGAGCTTGACAGCTATGCCAGCGCGGCCTATTCCAGGGCAAAGTTCGGTACGGTTGCCGCCCCGGTGGTAAAGCTGTCGGATTCCGCCCATATACTGGAGCTGTTTCATGGGCCCACCTCCGCGTTCAAGGATTTCGCACTGCAGATGCTTCCCTACCTGCTCACCGCCTCCGCAAGGAAAAACGGCGTAAACGAGGATATCGTCATACTGGTGGCTACCTCCGGCGATACCGGCAAGGCTGCCCTTGAGGGCTTCGCAGATGTGGAGGGCACAAAAATATGCGTATTCTACCCCAACGGCGGCACCAGCCCCATACAAAAGCTGCAGATGACCACCCAGAAGGGCAAAAACGTACTGGTAACCGCCGTTGACGGCAACTTTGACGACGCCCAGACCGGCGTTAAAGCCATATTCACAGACGCCGAATACAACGCCGAGCTTCTTAAGGCGGGCCTTCGCCTTTCCTCCGCAAACTCCATAAACTGGGGCCGTCTTGTTCCTCAGGTGGCATACTACTTCTCCGCATACTGCGACCTTGTGAATTCCGGCGAAGTTTCAGCAGGCCAGCCCGTGAATATCTGCGTTCCCACAGGCAACTTTGGCAATATACTTGCCGCCCGCATTGCCGAGATATGCGGCCTGCCGGTAAATAGATTTATCTGCGCCTCAAACAGCAACAACGTGCTGACGGATTTCATCTCCACCGGCGTATACGACCGCAATCGTCCCTTCTACCTTACCACCTCCCCCTCAATGGATATACTCATATCCTCCAACCTTGAGCGGCTGCTGTATATAGAATGCGGCAGTTCCGCTGAGGTAAAGGGCTATATGTCCTCCCTGTCAAAGGAAGGAAAATATCAGGTAAGCGATTCCCTTAAGCAGGCAATACAGGCCAGATTCGACTGCGGCTTTGCAGATGACGCAATGGCGGCGGATACCATAAAGAGGGTATTTGCCGGGAGCGGCTATCTTGCCGACCCCCATACCGCCGTTGCCATAAACGTATACGACGCATACAGGGCCCGCACAGGCGACGCAACTCCCACCGTTATCGCCTCCACTGCCAGCCCGTTCAAGTTCCCTCTGAGCGTACTTAAGGCGCTGGATGCAGACTGCTCCGGCGGTGAGTTTGAACTGCTGGACAGGGTGGCGAAAATATCCGGCCTTACTCCGCCTCAGGGCCTCGCAGGGCTTAAGGACGCCGGGGAGCGCTTTATCGGCTCCATTCCCCCGGCAAATATGCGCAGCTTCATCTCAAAGGGGTTTATTGGATAAAGGAAAGGAAATACGCCCATGAAATACATCGTACTGCTCTGCGACGGCATGGCTGACAGGCCCATACAGGAACTTGGCAACAGAACCCCCATGGAGGCGGCGTACAAACCCAATATGGATACCCTCGCCCGCCGGGGCGTATGCGGCACCGCAAGCACCATTCCCCAGGGTATGCGCCCCCAGTCGGATATAGCGAACCTTGCGGTAATGGGCTATGACCCCGCCATATATTACCGGGGCCGTTCCCCGCTGGAAGCGGTCAGCATGGGCATTGACCTTGGACCCAACGATATTGCCATACGGTGCAACATATCCACCGTGTCCGATGAGCCGGATTATCTGGACAAGACCATGGTAGACTACTCCTCCGATGAAATACCCACTGAGGAGGGCCGGGAGCTTGTTCAGTACATTGCGGACCATCTCAATACCGAGGATATGCGGCTTTATCCCGGCATAAGCTACCGCCACTGCCTGGTTATAAGGAATGCGGAAGTGGGCACAGACCTTACCCCTCCCCACGACATAACCGGCAAGCCCGTAAGGGGCTGCCTGCCCAGGGGCCGCTACGGCGAAAGACTTACGGACTTCATTCTGCGCTCCCATGAGCTGCTTAAGGACCACCCCATAAACCTTGCCCGCATGGCAAGGGGCGAAAACCCCGCCAATACCTGCTGGTTCTGGGGAGAGGGCACAAAGCCCGCCCTCGTCCCGTTCAGGGAGCTTTACGGACTGAAAGGCGGCGTTGTATGCGCGGTTGACCTTATCAAGGGCCTTGGCATATGCGCCGGCATGGAGGCGCCCTATGTTGAGGGCGCAACCGGCGCCAAGCGCACCGACTTTTCTGCGAAGGGAAGAAAAGCCCTTGAACTGCTTAAAGGCGATATAGACCTGGTATACATCCACGTGGAAGCGCCGGATGAAAGCGGCCACGCAGGCGACATACAATGCAAGATAGACGCCATCGAGGCCATAGACAGGTATATTCTGGGCTATCTTACAGAGGAGCTTGAAAAATCCGGCGAGGATTTCGCCATAATGCTGCTGCCGGATCATCCCACCCCCATTGAGATACGCACCCACTCCGCCGACCCCGTTCCTTTCGTACTGTACAGAAGCGATAAGGCGTATACAGGCCCGGAAGTTTATACCGAAGCCTCCGCCGCAGCCACCGGATTGTACATCCCCGAGGGTCATACCCTTATGAAGCGGTTTACCGAGCTTAACTTTTAGGAGGACAGTAAATGCAGAGCAATTATCTCATAGTAGACAAGCGGATACTGCCGGACTATTACGAAAAGGTAGTTGAAGCCCGCAATATGCTCAGGGAAGGCCGGGTGCGGGAAGTAAGTGAGGCGGTAAAGCTGGTTGGCATATCCCGCAGTACCTATTATAAGTACAAGGATTACATTTTCTCCCCCAGCGACGACACCGCCTGCAAGAAGGCAGTGTTCTCCATGATGCTGTCCCACGAGCAGGGCATACTCAGCGAGGTGCTCAACGATTTCTCCGGAATGGGCGCAAATATACTGACCATCACCCAGAGCCTGCCCATACACGGCATGGCAAGCGTTGTGCTGTCGGTGGATATGACCAATATATCCGTTCCCACCGAGGCCATCGTTTCCCATCTGATGACCCTGAAGGGAGTGCGCAACGCTAAACTTGTTGCAATAGAATAGGCGTTGATGCAAAACAGTATCATAACAAAGGCTCCGTAGCGCAGGGGAGAGCGTATATGCTTACCGTAGGTTTTTAAAGAGGCCGCAGAAGTTCCTTTGGCCGGAATCCCGATTACTCCTGTTAATACGCCGCTTTCGTTCACAGGAACGACTATGAAAAAGCCAAATATCTTATAAACAAATAACCAACGCACATCAGAGGCCGTCCCATTTCGGTACGGCCTTTGTGCTGTAAATTTCGGGATTGTCAAGGGCCGCAGCCATTGACTTCAATCCGTTTTGGAGATATGCGCGGCAAAAACGGAACAAAGCCATAGGCTTTGGTTTCCTGCAGGTTTTGCCGCCCGGAAACCTCGGGGGCGAGAGTCAAAACCCGCATTCTCGTAAAAAACGAACATGCCCTTTTCACAAAAGCCTGCTGTAACAGAAGGTATCCGTGTGGAATATCATATTGTGTGTAATTCCATTGAAGCAACGGAGGCGATCGGTATGGGGCGCAGGTTGTGCGATATTTCTCCCGGAGACATTGCGGTGGTGTCAGGTATGTATTCCCAGGGGAGCATAAGAAGAAGGCTTAGGGACATTGGTTTTGTGGAAGGGGCGGAGGTGGAATGCCTTATGAAAAGCCCTCTGGGCGATCCTGCGGCATACCTTATAAAGGGAGCTGTTATAGCCCTGCGCCGTGAGGATGCGGCGTCCGTAATGGTGGAGGGTAAATAGCGTGATGGATATCGTGACCATCGCCCTCATGGGCAACCCGAACGTTGGCAAAAGCACCCTTTTCAACGGCCTTACAGGCATGCGCCAGCACACCGGAAACTGGCCCGGAAAGACCGTAGCCCAGGCGGAGGGATACTTTGAGCATAACGGCAGGGCATACCGTGTAATAGACCTGCCCGGCTGTTATTCCCTGATGGCCCACTCCGCCGAGGAGGAGGTGGCCCGGGACTATATACTGTCCGGAGAGGCGAATCTGACCATAGTGGTATGCGACGCCACCTGCCTTGAGCGCAACCTGAACCTTGTGCTGCAAACCATGGAGATAACAGACCGTGTTCTGGTATGCGTAAACCTTATGGACGAGGCAAGGCGCAACGGTATATCAATAGACCTTCCCCGCCTTGCCCACAGGCTGGGAGTACCTGTTATCGGCCTTACCGCCCGCTCAAAGGAGGGACCCAAGCAGCTGCTGCCCGCCATGGAAAAAGCCCTTGCGGCGGAAAACACGCCCCTTCGCCCTACCTATCCGAAGGACATAGAAGATGCCGTACGGGAGCTTATTCCCCTTATCCCTGCCAAAGACAAAGTGCGGCGGAAATACTCCGCGCTGCGGCTGCTGGACGGCACTATTCCCCCGGAAGACGCGGACCTTCTCCTGCGAAAACGGCTGGAGGCTCAGCATCGCGCCCTTGAGCAGAAGGGCTTTCACATTCAGCGCATAAGCGACGATATCACCGCCGTCATATCCTCCATTGCCCATGATATATGCAGTGATACCGTAAAGCGGGAGTGCGGTTCATTTGCCCGGGACAGGCGCATAGATAAGCTGCTTACTGGACCTCTGCTGGGATTCCCCGCCATGCTGTGTATGCTGGCGGTCATACTGTGGCTTACCATCACCGGGGCAAACTGTCCTTCTCAGCTTTTGAGCAGGGTGCTGTTTGGTTTTCAGGATAAGCTGCTTACCATCTGCCGGGGCACAGCTCTGCCCCCATGGCTGTATGAAATGCCGCTGCTTGGAATATACCGGGTGGTTGCATGGGTGGTTGCGGTGATGCTGCCCCCAATGGCAATATTCTTCCCCATGTTTACCCTCCTTGAGGATCTTGGGTATCTTCCCCGGGTGGCATTCAATCTGGACAGGTGCTTCAAGGGCTGCAAAGCCTGCGGCAAGCAGGCGCTTACCATGTGCATGGGCTTTGGCTGCAACGCCGTTGGCGTTACCGGCTGCCGCATAATAGATTCCCCCCGTGAGCGGCTTATCGCCATCATCACAAACAGCTTCGTGCCCTGCAATGGCCGCTTCCCCACACTTATCGCCATAATATCCATGTTCTTCGTATCCGCATCCGGCACCTTTGCCGCCTCGGTGACCTCTGCGCTGCTGCTTACGGGAGTCATACTCCTTGGCATACTGATGACGCTTTTAGTGTCCCGGCTGCTGTCCGCCACCATGCTCAGGGGCATACCCACCTCCTTTACCCTTGAACTGCCCCCATACCGCCCGCCCCAGGTTGGAAAGGTAATAGTCCGCTCTGTGCTGGACAGGACGGTATTCGTATTGGGCAGGGCAGTATCCGCCGCCGCCCCTGCGGGGCTTATCATATGGCTGATGGCTAATATTACTATAAAGGGCGCATCCCTTCTCAGCCTTTGCGCAGGATTTCTGGACCCGTTCGCCCATATGCTGGGGCTGGATGGAGTTATACTCATGGCCTTCGTGCTGGGCTTCCCCGCAAACGAGATAGTCATACCCGTTATGCTTATGGCATATATGACGGAGGGTACGCTTGTCGACTATTCCAGCCTGTCGGAGCTTAGGGCACTGCTGCTGCAAAACGGCTGGAGCTGGACCACCGCCGTATCCATGCTGCTGTTTTCCCTTATGCACTGGCCCTGCGCCACCACCTGCCTCACCATAAAGAAGGAGACCGGCAGCCTCAAATGGACTCTGGTCTCCCTGATAACGCCCACCCTCATGGGCATGACGCTGTGCTTATTGTTCAATATGGCGGCAAGGCTTATTATACCCGGATAACATAGCCTTCCTTTCGGGGAGCGGCGGCAGGATGGGAACAGTCCGGATAGCCCAGAACGCAGTTGCCCACGCCGATGTACTTGTCCTCTATTCCCCAAGCTCTAAGCAGCTCCCTGCCCTCGGCGGTATCAAACACCTCGCGGGCACGGTTTATCCAACAGGAGCCAAGGCCGATGCTGTATGCCGCGTTCATAAGGTTGCCCATCACGAGACATCCGTCAGCAAATCCGTTGTAGTTTTCCCTGTCCCCAAGAACAATTATCACCGTTGGCGCGCCGTAAAACGGGTCGGCATCCAGCTTGCCCATCACGGCGGCGTTCATGCGGGACATTTTAGCGATGGTTTCCTTATCCTGCACCACAACCATAAGGGGAGACTGGCGGTTCATGCCGGTGGGGGCGAATGTTCCCGCCTCCAGCACGGCGTTCAGCTCCTCGTCGGTTATCTGCTCCGGCTTGTATTTTCGTATGCTGCGCCTGTTTTTCAATGCTTCCAGTACGGAGTTGGTCATGGCTTTTTCCACCTTATCTGTTTATGACGTTTACCTGTATGCCTTCCATAATGTCAAGGGCTTTGGCGTTCATATCCGCATCGTGTGAGGCAGTAAGGGCGGCGTTTACGGTTACCACAGCCTCGGGCAGGGCGGTCTTTAGTATGGCGGCGTTGGTCATAACGCAAATATTTGACACAAGGCCTACCAGCTCAACCTCGTCATATCCGCCCTCTATCGCAAATTCCCCCAGGGCCATGCTTCCGAATGTGGGTTTATCTATCACGGTGTCCCCCTCCTGCACTTCCTTTGCGGTCTCGCCGAATATCTGCCAGCCGGGGGTGTCCTTTACACAATGCACCACGGGAAGCTTTTTGCCCTCCTGGGTATTAAGGTAATCCTTATAATGGGTATCACGGGTGAAGACCACGTCATGGCCTTCGGCACGGTATTGGCGTATGCGTTCCGCTATTGGACCATCCAGCTTTTCCGCCCCGTCAAACCCAAGAGTTCCGTTTACAAAGTCATTCTGATAATCGATAACCACGAGAAGCTTTTTCATGCGAGTCTTCCTCCTATAAAACAACAATTCATTACATTACCGCTGTAACGGCACACCATACAAGGGACGCCGCCATCAGCACGCTGAAAAACCTGATATGCCGCCTGTATATCCCGCGAATGGCGCTGCCGAAAGCTGCCCACAGCAGCGTGCTCGCTATCATGGCGGCGGTGGCTATTCCCGTACCTATGAGCACCGCCCTGAAGGTAGTATCGTAGGGCACAACGTATATGGAAAACAGGCTTAGAGCGAATATCCAGCTCTTGATATTCAGGCACTGAAGCAGTATTCCGCTCTTATAGGTGGATTCCCCGCCCTCAATACCGTCGTCATCTTCCTCTGGCTGAGCTCGAAATCCCTCATGCAGCATATGTAGAGCAAGATACAGCATATACGCCGCGCCTATCCATTTTACATATGGCACCGCGGCAGGTATAACCTCCGCAAGGGCAAGGTTCAGTCCGCCGCAAAGCAGCATTTTTACCATAAAGCTTATGCTGCTGGCTATCATAAACTTCCTTGTGCCCTTAAAGCCGTAATTGGCGCCCAGATACATACACATTATATTGTTTGGTCCGGGGGTGATGCAGGCCACAAGCACATACACCAGCATCGGCGCATAATTCATATGAAAATTTCTCCTGAAAAAGTGTTGTTTCATATATTATACCACATACCCGCAGAACGAAAAGCCCCTCCATATTCACCATTATCGCCAATGCAAAATACGGCAAAAAAATTATTGACATCTCAAAAAAAAGCTGTATAATGGAATGCGTAGCTTATGTGCTCGGTTCGTCTAGTGGCCTAGGACACCGCCCTCTCACGGCGGGAACAGGGGTTCGACTCCCCTACCGGGTGCCAAACAAAACAACTTCCGTTTTCGGGAGTTGTTTTGTTTTTGTTATACAGTTATACAATAAAACATAAAAGATAAAAGGCTCCATCGGGAGCCTTTCTGGCTGTCAAAAACCCCGGGGTTGATAAGGGGCGCAGCCCCTTATGTTCAATCCGGCTCTGACGACATGTGCGTCAGAACGGATGAAAACCTAGAGGTTTTCGTACTTTGCGGGTTTTGCCGCCCGGGAGCGAATGCGAGAGGCAAA
>JAEDIC010000021.1 GCA_016292635.1 Clostridia bacterium | reverse complement strand
AGGTTTACATGGCTCCCTTGTGCCTGCGGCACGGCCAGGGATCCATGAAAAGAAACCCTTGCCGCGCAAGGCTTTTGCGGATTTGCCGCACATGTCGCCAAATCCGATTGAAGCCTCCGGGGGCTGCGGCCCCCGAACCCCCAAGGGGTTTTTTGACAGTCAGAAGAGCCGCACGTCAGGTGCGGCTCTTTTGCGTAATACCTGGTTGTCCCCATACATGGCGAACCGCACCCGATATGCGGCTTGCCGGTAAGCATCCTCTGTGATAGCCTATACCAAACGCCATATGGTTTGTCCTTTCTTTTTTCTTTATATGATAAGAAAAAGAAAGGTACAGCTATACTATCCCCCTCCACACCCCGCATAAACATATCACATGATGAACTGGCTTTGGGGAATACTTATAGCGTCGGGCATGGCGGGCTATGCCATATTGGGAGACCCGGCGGGTGCTGTGGACGCCATGATGGCTGGGGCAGAGGAGGCTGTTACCCTCAGCCTGTCTCTGGCGGGCACATTCATGCTGTGGATGGGCCTGATGAACGTTGCCCGGGAGGCTGGGCTGATAGATAAGCTCGGCAGGGCCATGGAGCCCGTTCTCAGGCGGTTGATGCCGGATTCACCGGGAGCCATTGCACCGGTAACGCTGAACCTTGCGGCAAACTTCTTTGGCCTTGGCGGCGCCGCCACCCCCTTTGGCCTTGAGGCAATGAAGGAGATGGAAAAATACAATCCCCATAAAGGCATTGCAACAAATGATATGTGTATGTTTATAGCGCTGAATTCTTCCGCCATAGAGCTGCTGCCGACCGGCGTACTGGCCCTTAGGGCGGCTGCAGGGTCTCAGGATGTGTATTCCATTGTTATCCCCACATTTATCGCCTCGGTCATATCGGCTGCCTGCGCGGTGTTCATGTGCCGGTTGCTGGCAAATCTAAGGCCATGAGCTATATTCTGCCCGGCCTTATACTGGCGCTGCTGATATACGGTTACGCCAAAAAGACGGACGTGTATTCCGCCTTTATATCCGGCGCATCCGAGGCGCTGCCAATGCTGATAAAAATACTGCCCACCATGACGGCAATGATGATCGCCCTGTCCATATTCCGGGAAAGCGGAGCAATGGAGGCCTTTACCTCCGCCATTTCCCCCGCCTGCGAGGCTGTGGGCATGCCAAAAGAGCTTGCGCCACTGTTTGTGCTGAGGCCATTTTCCGGCGGGGCTGCCATGGCGCTGCTGCAGGATGTATACAACGCATACGGCGCGGACTCAAGGCTGGGCTGCGCCGCATCCGTCATGCTGGGCTCCACAGAGACCATATTTTATACGGTTTCCATGTATTTGGGCTCAATAGGCGTAACAAAACCCCGCCACAGCGTGGCGGCGGCGCTCATCGCCGCGGTGGCCGGCGCGGCGGCGGCACTTGTTTTTACCCGGGGTATGGGTGTATAATATTCGTGTATTTTTGTATTTTTTGCTGCGGAGGTCATATCTTTGCGAATTAAAACTTACGGCTGCTACACAAAGCTATCCACAAACCACGTTGCAGGCCACACCGCTATAGTAATAGATCTGCTTCGATCCGGCACATCCATGACATGGGCGCTGGTAAACGGCGCAAGCAAGGTAATACCCGCCGCCGAACCGGGCGAAGCGGTGTCCATCGCCAGCCGCATGGGCGGATGCATTCTGGGCGGCGAAAGGGGCGGATTGAAAATGCCTGGATTTGACCTTGGCAATTCCCCTCTTGAGTACACCAGGGAAGCTGTGGAAGGCAAAAGCGTGGTGGTAAGCACCACAAACGGCACAGGAGCTCTATGCGGCATGGCAGGAGCGTCAAATGTTCTTCTGGGCTCCATGCTGAACTGCACCGCCGTTGCCCGCAGGGCCGTGGAGCTTGGCAACGATATCATCATAATGTGCGCCGGCACGGAGGGAGATATTTCCGCAGACGATCTTTTCGCCGCAGGCGCCATTGCCGAGACGGTGATACGCATGGCAAGGGGCGATGTACAGGCCTGCGATCTGACCCTTATTGCCTGCATGATATACAAGGCATGGAAAAACGACAGCCGGGACCTTGCCATGACGCGCCACTGCGCCAGGCTGCTCAGCATGGGCTTTGAAAAGGACATGGAGTTTTGCCTCCGCCGGGATATTACCGACATAGTCCCGGAATACCGCAACGGCGTGCTGGAATTATAAAATCATTTTGCGCAAAGTAATAAGGAGAGGTTTTCCTCTCCTTTCAGTTTGTCGAAAAGGTGGCATTGCACCACTTTTTCGAGGGTTACATGGCCCCCTTGTGCCTGCGGCACAGCCAGGGATCCATGCAAAGAAACCCCTGCCGCTCAAGGCTTTTGCGGATTTGCCGCACAGGTCGCCAAATCCGATTGAAGCCTCCGGGAGCTGCGGCCCCCGAACCCCCAAGATATTTTTTTGAAAAGCAAAAAGGAGAGGTTTTCCTCTCCTTAGTGTGTTTATTTAAGGTTTACAACGCTGTTCAGTACGCCCGCCTCCTCTGCGGCTGCGTATGCA
This sequence comes from Clostridia bacterium, assembly GCA_016292635.1. Classification (GTDB taxonomy): domain Bacteria; phylum Bacillota; class Clostridia; order Christensenellales; family CAG-138; genus SFEL01. The sequence continues at coordinate 29,700 of JAEDIC010000021.1, read as the reverse complement.
AGGCTGTCGTCGCCCACTCTATCCGGGCTGTGGGCGTCGCTGTTTATGATAAGCCCGGCACCGGCGTCAGCCGCCTGCCTTAGCTGCTCCGCCGTCATGGTGACGCGGGCGCCGTTTATCTCCAGCTTTATGCCCAGCTCCCTTGCCCCCTTTGCCAGAGTGGGAATATGGCTCTTAACATACAGGCCGGGATGGGCAAAAATGTCTATCCTGTACTTTTCCCCCGCCTCAAGAAGGGCAAGGGCGGTTTTTTCGGGTTCAGAGGGCCACAGACGCAGCGATTCCATATTGCGGCGAAGGCCGAATCCGTCTGCGGCAAAGGCTCCCTTATGGAAGGCCAGCAGCCGCACGTCGAACATATCCATGATATCCTCCGGCATATCGCATTTGCCAAAGCCGGTAAGATTGCACTCAATACCCATAAGCACCTGTATCTGATAGGCGTACCTTTGGGCAAGACGGTCCACCTCATCCCGAAGCTTTCTCAGCTTTTCATCCCTGACGCCGTAAAACACATGGCCCGGGCCATGCTCGCTGATGGCAACCGCCTCAAGGCCGAGAGAAATTGCGGCAAGGACATTCTCCTCCGGAGTGCCCTTGCCGTGGCTGTAAACTGTATGTGTATGGTAATCTCTTTTAAGCATCCTTAGCGGGCTTCCACGCCCTTGCGGGCCATGAGCAGCACAAGGGCCCCTGTAAGGCCGTGCATAGTGATATTGGACTCTCTGCCGGTGATGTTTTTCATGTCATCTACGCAGGAAGTGCAGAAAAAGGCGTCGGAAATCGCGGATGCGGGGGAATTGATATAATTGCTGATAAATGCAGTATAGCATCCACGGGCCTTCGCCGCCTTCAGGGCATCCAGCAGAAGCTTTGTGCGGCCGCTGCGGGATATGCCGATAAACACATCCTTATCCGAGAAGCGGGAAGAAAGCACCTCCATTACCTGAGGATCCGAAACCGCCGTTGCGTCGCAGCCCATTGACACCAGCTGCATCACCAGATCCTCTGCGAGGATTGCGCTGCTGGCAGTACCAAGGACGAATATACGGTTTGCGGCAACGCATTTATCCGCCACTTCGGCGAGCTTCTGCCTGTTCATGGCCTTCAAGGTATCTTCCAGGGCGCGCATGGAAGAAAGGAATACCTTCTCTATTGTGGCTTCATCGGTATCGTCCACACGGATCGGCTCGCTTTTAAGAGACTCCAGTGAAGAGGAGCCGCTGGCAAGGGCAACGCGGAAATCAAGGAAACCGTTGTATCCCAGCTTCTTTGCAAGGCGCGTAACTGACGGCACGGAAACACCGGCTGCGTCCGCTATCTCGTTTATCACCATAAGAGACGCGCGGGATGGGTTTTCCAAAATGAAATCAGCTACTTTGCGTTCCGCTGTGGGCAGGTTGGAATATGCGGATCTGATTTTCATTTTTGCGGGCATTTTCTTTACTCTCCTTTTATGCAGAAATGCATATATACTCATCATATATTTTTATAATACTAACTCTTTAAATATTATTACCATTTGGGGCGAAATGCAATACCATTTTAACAATTTCGCAAATTATTTTAATATTTTTCGTACTTTGATACCATGTTTTCGACATTCTTATATAACGGCTAATTATGCACTATTGATAATTTATAAATATTATTCATTGCGGCCCTCTCCCCCCCTGTGAATTGCTCCCTTTCGTCCCCCATTCCTTGACACTTTCTATAGGCAATACTATAATAAATGTATATGTGCAGCTTTAAATTCAGCGCACTGTTCAATGTCATTATTACCTAAATACATCAGATCAGGAGGACATATCAACAATGGCAAAAACCATGACCATCGATGGTAATACCGCTGCCGCTCACGTTGCATATGCATTCAGCGATGTAGCCGCGATATATCCCATCACCCCTTCTTCCCCCATGGCGGAAGTAGCGGACGACTGGGCAGCAAACGGCCGTGTTAACCTTTTTGGCCAGAAGGTTAAGATTGCCGAGATGCAGTCCGAAGCAGGCGCCGCCGGTGCGGTGCACGGCTCCCTTAAGGCCGGCGCTCTCACCACCACCTTCACCGCCTCCCAGGGCCTGCTGCTCATGATCCCCAATATGTACAAGATTGCGGGCGAGCAGCTTCCCGGCGTGTTCCATGTATCCGCCCGTGCTCTGGCTTATCATGCGCTGTCCATATTCGGCGACCACAGCGACGTTATGGGCACCCGTCAGACCGGCTTCGCAATGCTGGCCTCCGCTTCCGTGCAGGAGGTTATGGATCTTGCCCTGGTAACTCACCTTTCCGCCATCAAGTCCAGCATCCCCTTCGTACACTTCTTTGACGGCTTCCGCACCTCCCACGAGGTACAGAAGGTTGAGGCCATCGACTACGAAGACATGGGCAAGCTCCTTGATTACGACGCGGTAAGGAAGTTCCGCGAGCGTGCCCTGAACCCCGAGCATCCTCACCTTGCCGGCTCCGCCCAGAATCCCGACATCTACTTCCAGGGCCGCGAAGCCGCCAACCAGCTCTACATCGACCTGCCCGACATCGTTCAGGGTTACATGGATAAAGTAAGCGCCCTCACCGGACGCAAGTACAACCTGTACGATTACGTTGGCGCTGCCGACGCCGAGAGTGTCATCGTTATTATGGGCAGCGGCGCAGATGTAGTTGAGGAGACCATCAACCACCTGAACGCCAAGGGCGCCAAGCTGGGCCTGCTGAAGGTTCGCCTGTATCGTCCCTTCCCCGCCGACAGGTTCGTAAAGGCTCTCCCCGCCTCCGTAAAGAAGATCGCCGTGCTGGACCGCACCAAGGAATCCGGCTCCCTGGGCGAGCCCCTCTATCAGGATGTTGTTAACGCGCTGTTTGAATGCGGCCGCAGCGACATTAAGGTAGTTGGCGGCCGTTACGGCCTGGGCTCCAAGGAGTTCACCCCCTCCATGGCTAAGGCGGTTTACGACAATCTTGACGGCGAAATGAAGAACCACTTCACCGTAGGCATCGTGGATGACGTTACCTTCACCTCCCTCGAGGTAAAGGAGCAGGTAAACGCCGCCCCCGAAGGCACCATTGCCTGCAAATTCTACGGCCTGGGCTCCGACGGCACCGTTGGCGCCAACAAGAACTCCATCAAGATCATCGGCGACCATACCGATATGTACGCTCAGGGCTACTTCTCCTATGACTCCAAGAAGTCCGGCGGCCTTACCGTAAGCCATCTGCGCTTTGGCAAGACCCCCATTCAGAGCCCCTATCTCATCGATGCGGCTGACTTCGTAGCCTGCCACAACTCCTCCTATGTCACCAAATACGATATGCTTGAGGGCATCAAGGAGGGCGGCGTATTCCTGCTGAATTCTCCCTGGACCCTTGAGGAGATGGAAAATGAGCTTCCCGCCTCCATGAAGAACGCCATCGCGCAGAAGAAGGTAAAGTTCTACAACATGGACGGAATCAGGATCGCCCGCGAAGTTGGCATGGGCAACCGCATCAACACCGTTATGCAGGCCGCCTTCTTTGTGCTGGCAAACGTTATCCCCGCAGCCGAGGCCATCGAATACATGAAGGCCGCCGCTAAGAAGTCCTACGCCAAGAAGGGCGATGAAGTTGTTCAGAAGAACTACGCCGCCATCGATGCCGGCGCAAACGGTTTCGTAGAGGTCAAATATCCCGAGTCCTGGGCCACCACCACCGAAGGCAAGGTAGTCGCAGACGTTACCGATGATCCCTACTTCAAGGATTTCATCAAGCCTGTGCTTGCCCAGAACGGCGATAAGCTGCCCGTTTCCAAGCTGGCCGCCGACGGATGCGTACCCACCGCCACCACCAAATATGAAAAGCGCGGCATAGCCGTTGAAGTTCCCGTATGGAATCCCGACGCCTGCATCCAGTGCAACCAGTGCTCCATGGTATGTCCCCATGCCTGCATCCGTCCCTTCCTCATTAAGGATGAGACCGAAGTTCCCTTCGCCACCAAGCCTGCCACCGGCAAGGAATTCGCCGGCTTTAAGTTCCGTATGCAGATCAGCCCCTTCGACTGTTCCGGCTGCGGCAACTGTGCCGATATCTGCCCCGCAAAGGCTAAGGGCGCACTCACCATGACTTCCTTCGCGGATGTTGAAGAAGCCGAGAACGCCAACTGGAACTTCTGCATGGATCTGCCGGATCCCGATGTGGAGTTCAACCCCAATACCGTTAAGAACAGCCAGTTCCTCCAGCCCTTGTTTGAGTTCTCCGGCGCCTGCGCAGGCTGCGGCGAAACTCCCTATGTAAAGCTGGTAACTCAGCTCTACGGCGACAGGATGATGGTTGCCAACGCCACCGGATGCTCCTCCATCTACGGCGGCTCCGCCCCCACCGTTCCCTATTCCGTAAACAAGAAGGGCCACGGTCCCGCATGGGCAAACAGCCTCTTTGAGGACAACGCCGAATTCGGCTTCGGCATGAACCTGGCTACCTCCCAGCGCCGCGCAAAGCTGGCCGACGTGGTTAAGGCTCTGGCCGAAAAGTCCAACAAGGAAGACGTAAAGGCCGCCTGCAATGAGTGGCTTGAGAAGATGAACTGCGCCAACGGCTCACGGGAGGCCGGCGAAAAGCTGGTTGCCGCCCTGAACGCCTGCGACTGCGATTGCTGCGAAAAGAAGGAGATCCTCAGCATGAAGGATCTGCTCACCAAGAAGAGCCAGTGGATCTTCGGCGGCGACGGCTGGGCATACGACATCGGCTACGGCGGACTTGACCACGTTCTCGCCATGAATGAGGATGTAAACGTTCTGGTAATGGATACCGAGGTTTACTCCAACACCGGCGGACAGTCCTCCAAGGCTACCCCCACCGGCCCCATCGCCAAGTTTGCCGCTGCCGGCAAGCGCACCAGCAAGAAGGACCTGGGCCTCATGGCAATGAGCTACGGCTATGTATACGTTGCCAAGGTGTGCATGGGCGCCGATAAGAACCAGCTGATGAAGGCCATCACCGAGGCTGAAGCCTACAAGGGACCTTCCCTCATCATCGCCTACGCTCCCTGCATCAACCACGGCATCAACATGAGCAAGTCTCAGGAAGAAGCCAAGAAGGCAGTGGAAGCCGGCTACTGGCCTCTGTACAGGTACAACCCCGATCTGGCCAAGGAAGGCAAGAATCCCTTCATCCTTGATAGCAAGCCCGCCAAGAGCGATTACAAGGACTTTATCATGGGCGAAGTACGCTATGCTTCCCTCAAGAAGATGTTCCCCGAGGTTGCTGCCGAGCTGTTCGACAAGGCCGAGCAGGAGGCCAAGGACAAGTACGAATACTACAAGAAGCTCAGCGATATGGATTAATCCCTATCCTGCAAAAGCCCCGGATGAAAACTCCGGGGCTTTATTCTGTCTAAAAACCGGCATTGCGCCGCTTTTGCAAAGCTTATATGGCCCCTTTGCGCCCCCAGTACGGTCAGGGAGACACGCAAGTATGATGGGCAAGATTATATAAATACATCCGCGTATTTTTAAACCCGCGAAAAAAGGCCGCCTGCCTACGGCTGCTCATGATAAAGTAATTTGGAAAACTAAAACTATGGCGTATGCCGGATGGGGGCAGCAGCAAAAATACAGGCTGTGTCTGGCTTTTGTGAGCCAAGTACCCCATCATGATAAGCGGCGCCTTCCCTCCGCGTCCTTTCTCCCCAGAAGTATATTGCGTCGCAAAAAAACCGACCGGAAACCGGCATGCAAAATTGAGTTGACATTTTGATGCTGATATGTCAGATTAATATGCAAAGCATTTCAGTGCAACACGTAAAGCAGAACAGTCTCAACGGCGCTTCAGGAGGAACGCGGAATGAATGAGCTACAACAGCCCCAGGGGGCAGCAACTGAAAAACAAACAAAAAAAATAAATGTGCGAGATCTTTGCTATGCCGGGCTGTTTGCAGCCGTCATCGCGGTCACGGCACAGATTTCCATTCCAATGCCCCTTGGCGTCCCCATGACTATGCAGACCTTTTCCATCACGCTGGCGGCGGTTGTTCTGGGATCAAGGCGGTCCGCCCTTTCCACAGTGATTTACCTGGCCCTGGGCGCAATTGGTATTCCGGTTCTGGCAAACTTTACCGGCGGCATTGATAAGTTTGTAGGGCCAACGGGAGGATTCCTTATTTCCTTTCCCCTGATGGCATTTATCATTGGCCTCGGCGTGGAACACCGGAAGGCGTTTAAGGGCGCTTATGTAGCGGCTTTGATTGCCGGAACATTGGCAAACTATGCAGTGGGGGTTGTCATGTTCTGCCTGCTGATGAAAAAATCCGTGTCCGTTGCCATGGCGGCCTGCGTGCTGCCGTTCATTCCCACCGCCATCATCAAAGCGGCTCTGGCGTCTGCGCTGGGCTTCGCTATAAGAAAAAGAATTCCGGATATCAGGACATGATTCCAGAGAGGGATTGGCAATCTCAAAGTGTTCAACGAACCCTAAGATTGTCTTATTCAGAACAAAATATCCGCATTTCATGTGGCCTTGCGGGCTTTATACCCACAGGTGGGCCGATAAAACAGGAAACGGCATGACGAAAGCCATGCCGTTCCCGCAAAACGCGATATTACTTTCTTATAACCCCCACGCCCATTGGTAGCAGCCCTTTGTCTGATCGCTGTGTTAATTATTCCTCGTGGAACATATCCTTGCCCACGCCGCAGAGGGGGCATACGAAATCTTCGGGAATATCTTCCCACTTGGTGCCGGGAGCGATGCCGCCATCGGCATAGCCTTCAGCCTCGTCATATATCCAGCCGCAAACGTCACATACGTGTTTCATGATGTTTCTCCTTTATAATGTTTATTTTATGTTTTTAGTTTTTAAAGTACCAGGGAAGGCGCAGCATATACCCTTGCGCCAAGCTCCTGATCCAGCATATACAGGCTCTTGGGGTCGTCTCCAAACAGGGCAAACTTCTTTACCAGATTATCCGCGTTGGTCTCTTCCTCGCCCTGCTCCTTTACAAACCAGTCCAGGAACTGCATGGTGCGGAAATCCTTTACGCTGTAAGCAGCGTCGTATATATCGTGAATAAGGCTGGTAACGTACTGCTCATGCTTAAGGCCCTCATCCAGCACCATCTTTGCGCCGGTAAGCTCTATGGCGGGCTTGTCGATGGCCTCGAGCTTTGCCCGGATGCCGTTGTTCTGCAGATACTGCACAAACAGCATGGCATGGTCACGCTCTTCCTGAGCCTGTATCCTGTACCAGTTGCCGAATCCGTCAAGGTTCAGGTCGTAGTAATAATTGGAAAAGTCCAGATAGAGGTAGGCGGAATAGAATTCCTTATTTACCTGCTGATTCAAAAGCTCCGCAACTCTTGCATCTATCATACAAACTAACCTCCGTTTTCTTCTTTATTTTATTATTTTATTATATTATACCACAGGATTACAATCATCTTCCGTGACATTGTCACCCAGAAAAAAGAAAATACCCGCCGAAATGGCGGGTATCGCGGCGGGGGGTCGCCGCTTTTTATAAAACTACGCCTTTACCTTTTTATTGATAAGCATCAAAGGCAGCACGGCCAGAGGGATAACGCCTGCGATAAAGGCTACGACGAAATTCAGACCAAAGAAAGTGGGGCCCAATGCGGCTACGGTCTCAAGAACACCGGTAATGATAAGAAACAGTTTTTCGGACATTGTAAATACCTCCAGATTTTATTAATGATACAGGCCCTTTCCGCGGCTGGCTCTCCGCTTGGTAAAGGGGCTTTGCTCTTTCTGGATGTACTATACCATTCCAAAACTTTTTTGAGAAACGGGTAATTCTGATGGGGTCATAAACTTTTTTGATGGGATATCAAAGATTCTCCCGCCCATAGCTTTTAAGGTGCTTTAAAAACCGCGTGGCGCAGGGGTCGTCCATGCAGCCCTGCCTGTAATTTACCCCCAATACCCTGCCGCAGGGCGGCTCCAGGGGCAGAGTCTTTATTTTTACGGCATATGAAGGTATGGTAAGCTTGGGTATTGCGCTTACACCTATGCCCTGCTCAACCATAACTATCACCGGCGCATTATCCGGTGATTCCACTATAAACTGTGGCTCGATGCCGTATGCTTCTATCTGGCGCTCCATCTCCGCTTCATCCGCCCAATATACCGGGCGAATAAACGGATGCTTGTGAAAATCCTCCATAGGAAAGGCTTCCATGCCCTCAGTTGGAAAATCCTCCGGCAATATGGCAAGCTCCGGGTCTCTGAGCAGCGGCATCCAGTCAAAGCCGGCAAGCTTTACCTGCCCTCCAATGGCAAAGTCCGCCGTGCCGTCCAGCAGCCAGTTTATAAGTTCATCCCGGCTGCCCACCATTATATTCACCTTTACATCCGGCTCATCCCTGTTGAAATCCGCAAGTATCCCGGGCAGCAGCGTGGAGGATACGCTGGGATAGGCGCACACGCTCAGCACCCTTCCCCTGCGGTTCAGTATGGTCTTGGCCTTTTCCACGAGGCGCCTTTCGCAGGCCACCATCTCCTCAATGCCGGGCAGCATTTCCCTACCCTCTTTTGAAAGGTGAATTCCTCCCGTATCCCTTATGAGCAGAGGAAAGCCCAGCTCGTTTTCCAGGCTGTTTATGGCATATGTAAGGCCGGACTGTGTATAGCCCATCTCCTCCGCTGCCTTTGTAATGCTGCCGCAGCGCAGGGCCTCCAGCAAAACAGTAAGCTTCTGCACGTTCATTGTGACGCGTTTTCCTTTCGGCGGGCAAATATACCTCCCGCTGTTTATATGTTAATTGTATCATTCAAAGCTTTTTACTGCAACGAAACGCAGCATATACCCCGACTTTTATATTGCCATCCTCTTTCGGATGCGCTAAAATAAAACCCATCATTCCTTTTGCTCGTGAGGTCATATGAACAGCATAATATACACAGTCTCCACAGACCCATACTACAACCTTGCCCTTGAAGAAACGCTCTTTGAAACCCAGGAGGGCGTTTGTCTTTATCTCTGGCAGAATAAAAACACCGTGGTTATTGGCAGAAACCAGAATGCTTGGAAAGAATGCCGCATAGATATGCTTGAGGCGGATGGGGGGCGGCTTGCCCGGCGCTCCTCCGGCGGCGGCGCAGTGTTTCACGATATGGGCAACCTGAACTTTACATTTATCGCCCCGTTGGAAATCTACGACGTTAAGCGGCAGCTTGGGGTGATAATCTCTGCCGTAAACAGCCTTGGCATAGCCGCAGGCTTTACCGGACGCAACGACATAGTTACGGAATCCGGCGCAAAGTTTTCCGGAAACGCCTTCAAAAAATCAAAAACAACGGGCCTGCACCATGGCACCCTCCTTGTAAATGTGGATATGGCGAGCCTTGGCAAATATCTTGTGCCTTCGCCGGCAAAACTTGCCGCCAAGGGAATAGATTCCGTCCGCTCAAGAGTGGCCAACCTTACCGAATACCGCCCTACCCTTACCATCGATATTCTTAAGGACGCGGTGGTTCGCTCCTTCGTGCTGGAATACGGCAACTGTTCCACCATATGCGAATCTTCGCTGGATCAGGATATTCTTGCGAAAAAGGCAGCGAACTACTCCTCATGGGAGTGGAACAAGGGGGCTTCCCCCGCCTTTGACCTTTCCCTTTCAAACCGTTTTCCCTGGGGGGAAATCGAGCTTGAGCTGTCCTTAATTGATGGTCGCATTACCCACGTTCAGCCCTGGTCCGACGCCATGGACGAATCTCTGATACTGGCCCTGCCCGCCGCCCTCACCGGCTGCCGTCTTAACAACATGGACATGGCCCGTGCCGTATCCGCCCTGGGCGGACAGGACGCGGAAGACCTGTCCCGGTGGCTCGGCACGGTCAGCATATAGCGGCGGCACAGGAAAGCTTGCGCCGCACAAAAAAGCCGTGTATCCCGCAAAAAATTGTCTTGGGGCATTGCCAAAACGCCCCTCGTTATGGTAACATTAATTAAACAAATAAAACTAAATATCACATCGGATGATTGACGCGGGAGAGACCGCTCATTGCTGGCGGCGCCGACGGGGCACGCAAAAACTCTCAGGCAAATGGACCGTGTCATGACGATACTCTGTAAAGTGCCTTAAGGGCACGCCAAAGGTGCAACCCGATCATATCAACACCTCGGGGAATCTCTCAGGCAACGAAACAGAGGCACAAATTTCCCGTCACAGCGGAGGTTTGTGCCTTTTTAGTTTAATAACCCAAAACTCAAAAAACAATAAAGCCAACAGGAGGAAAACTATGGGCGAACTGAAACGCACCCAACTTTACGACATTCACGTAAGCTCCGGAGCCACTATGGTGGATTTCGGCGGATGGGAAATGCCCGTCCAGTATCCCACGGGCATAGTTGCGGAGCACCTTTACACCCGCCATGTCTGCAGCCTCTTTGACGTATCCCACATGGGCCGTCTCCTGATTGAAGGTCCGGACAGGATAAAGTTTTTGCAGCATGTTGTAAGCAGCAACGTTATGGGACTGGATCTGAACAAGGCCCAGTATTGCATAATTCCCGATGAGGATGGCTCCGCAATTGACGACGCATATCTCTATTGTTTTGAAGACGACCGCCTGCTGTTGGTGGTAAACGCATCCAACACCGATAAGGACATAGCTCATCTCAATAAATACCTTAAGGATTACGACTGCACCATAACCAACATAACCGCAGAATATGCTTCCATAGCCGTTCAGGGCCCCAAGAGCAAGGATATGCTCATGGAGCTTGCAGGGGGCGCCGCCCTTACAGAGCCTGTCAAGAACGCCCTGAACACCCTCACCATGGAAGGCCGCAAGGTTCTCATTGCCAAGACCGGCTACACCGGCGAACCTCTGGGCTACGAGGTATTCATAAAGAGCGCCGATGCGGAGTGGATGTGGAATCGCCTCATAGAGCTGGGCGCAAAGCCCGCGGGCCTTGGCGCCCGTGATACCCTGCGCCTCGAGGCCGGCATGCCCCTTTACGGTCATGAGATGGGCCTTGACCCCAACGGCGTGCCCATGCCCATATTTGCAGTGTCTCTGGCGCGCTTTGCCGTAAGTTTCTCCCCCCAGAAGGGCGATTACGTTGGCCGCGAGTTTCTCGCAAAGCAGTATGAGGCCTTTAAGCGGGTAAACAACCGCGACTTCTCCGACCTCGCCGCTCTCCCTCGCAGGATAATGCCCATAACCCTCCTGGACAAGGGCGTTATGCGCGGCGGCATGGCGGTATATCAGGGCGAAAAGCAGGTGGGCTGGGTAACCAGCGGCACCATGGTGCCCTACTATGTGACCGAGGGCGAGGGCCTTCAGACCGAAATACTGGATGAGACCGCAAAGCGTGCCATCGGTATGAGCTATATAGACTGCAACATTCTTGAGGACGACGTGGTGGAGGTTGACGTGCGCGGCAAGCGCCTTAAGGCAGTCATCCCTCCCTACCATATGCGTGTGGACGCCCCTCCCTTTGCCCGCCCCATACTTTACCGTCCCAAGGAAGCGGAAAAAGCCGTATTCGCCGAGGACAATATGCCCAAGGCCACCGCGCTGCTCAAAAAGGCGCTGGATAACCACCTCTGGCGTCAGCGTCGCTGCATAAACCTTATTCCCTCCGAAAACACACCCAGCCGCGCTGTGCAGATGCTCTGCGCATCCGACCCCGCCTTCCGCTATGCGGAGCACAGGAAGGTTAAATCCTTCTACGACAGCGATATATTCTACTATCAGGGCACTAAGTTTATTGACGAGGTTGAGCGGAATCTGGTCGAGCAGATGCGTCAGTACCTTGGCTGCCGTGAGGTTGAAACCAGAGTCATCAGCGGCCAGATGTCCAACGCCGCCACCTTCTCCGCCCTTGTGGACTGGAAGAACAGGCTGGACCGCAAGCACGACGCAAAGCGTTTGGGCTATGTGCTGAACAACCATATAATCAAGGGCGGCCATCTTTCCGCCCAGCCCATGGGCGCCCTCAGGGACTATATCGCCGTTGATCCCGTAACTGAGCGCTCCGCCGTCGTAAACTTCCCCGTCTGCCCCGACAATACCTACAAGATAGACGTTGAGGAGACCAAAAAGGTTATCGAAAAGTATCGCCCCGAGCTTATCATCTTCGGCAAGAGCATGGTTCTTCACAAGGAGCCCGTCGCCGCCATCCGCAAATTTGTAGACGAGCAGGGCATTCCCACCACCATCATGTACGACATGGCACACGTTCTGGGTCTCATTGGCGATTCCTTCCAGAAGCCCTTTGAGGAGGGCGCCGAAATAGTTACCGGCTCCACCCATAAGACCTTCTTCGGCTCCCAGCGCGGCGTTATCGGCGTAAACTACAAAAAGGACGAGCTGAAATACGGTCTCTGGGAAACCATAGAGTCCCGCGCGTTCCCCGGCAGCGTATCCAATCATCACCTTGGCAGCCAGCTGGGTCTCTTGATGGCGGCATACGAAATGAACCAGTTCAAGGCCGAATATCAGAAGGCCATAATCGACAGCGCTAAGCACTTTGCGAAGTGCCTTAAAGCCGAGGGACTGAACGTTGCCGGCGATCCCGCCATTGATTACACCGAAACCCATCAGGTGATCGTATCCGTTGGCTACGGCATTGGCCCCGAAATTGCCGAGCGCCTTGAGCAGAACAACGTTATCGTAAACTATCAGGCCACACCCGATGAGGAAGGCTTCACCGCATCCGGCGCCCTGCGCATGGGCGTAAGCGAGATGGTACGCTTCGGCTTCACCTTTGATGACTTCAAGAAGCTTGCCTCCCTCATGGCAGACTGCATCCTGCGCAACAAGGACATAAGCGAGGATGTTGCCAGACTTCGCTCCGAGCATCTTGAAATGCAGTACTGCTTCAAGGGCAAGGAATTCGAGGCGGCCCTTGCCGGGCTTATTGAAAACCTTGGAGTATAACGCAATGGATTTTTGCTAAAGCGGCATTGCGCCACTTTTTCAAGGGCTGCATGGCTCCCTTGCGCCTGCGGCACAGCCGGGGAGCCATGCAAAGAAGCCCTTGCCGCCCAAGGCTTATGCTTCTAATTTCCCCATACAGCAAAAACAAAACAAAACATACAAATCATTTCAGGAGGTAACAACATGAATTATCCCGCCGAACTTAAGTATTCCAAGTCCCACGAGTGGGTGAAAATGCAAGGCGATGTTGCCGTTATCGGCATAAGCGACTTTGCGCAGGACGCTCTGGGCGATGTGGTTTTCATCAACCTGCCCGGCGTTGGCGATTCCGTTGACATGGGCGCGGCTTTTGGCGATGTTGAGTCCGTAAAGGCCGTATCCGATCTGGTATCTCCCGTTTCCGGCGAAATAATCGAAGTAAACGAGGCCCTTGCGGATGCTCCCGAGATGCTCAATTCGGATCCCTACGGTTCCTGGATAATCAAGGTATCCGGCATCACCTCCACCGAGGATCTTCTTGACGCCGCCGCTTACGAGGCATTCTGCGCTGAGGAGGCCTAAGCATGGGAAGCTATGTGCCTTCTACAAGGGAAGAGCGCAAAGAGATGCTTAGGGCAATAGGCCTTGAAGATTACCGCGATCTTTACAGGGACGTGCCTACCGAGATGTATCTCGACCGCCAGCTTTCCCTGCCTTCCGGCATGAGCGAACTGGAAGTAAGCGAAGCTATGGGCGAAATCGCCGGCAAAAACCGGGTATTTTCCACGGTTTTGCGTGGCGCGGGCGCCTATGACCACTACATTCCCAGCATAGTAAAATACATTCCCGCAAAGGAAGAATTCCTTACCGCATACACCCCCTATCAGGCTGAAATGAGCCAGGGTGTGCTCCAATCCATATTCGAGTTTCAAACCATGATATGCGCCCTTACCGGCATGGACGTATCCAATGCCTCGGTATACGATGGAGCTACCGCCGCTGCGGAAGCCGCCGCAATGTGCAGGGAGAGGAAGCGCCGTGTAACTTTGGTTTCCGCCGCCGCCCATCCCGATACCATAAGCACCATGCGCACCTATTGCTACGGCACCAATGACGAGCTGCGCATAGTGCCCGCCAGGGACGGCAAAACCGACATGGACGCCCTGAAGGAAATGCTCACCGAAGACGTAGCCTCCTTCTATGTTCAGCAGCCCAATTTTTACGGCCAGTTTGAAGACGCCGAGGCCATCGGCCAGCTTGTCCATCAATCGGGCGCGATGTACATAATGGGCTGCAACCCCATTGCCCTTGCCATAATAAAGACCCCCGCCGAATGCGGCGCGGATATCGCCGTGGGCGAGGGCCAGCCTTTGGGTATGCCCCTGAGCTACGGCGGCCCTTACCTTGGCTATATGGCAACCACATCCAAGCATATGCGCAAGCTGCCCGGGCGCATCGTTGGCGAAACCGTTGACGCCAATGGAGACAGGGCATTCGTACTCTCTCTGCAGGCCCGTGAGCAGCATATACGCCGCGAAAAGGCCAGCAGCAACATCTGCTCCAATCAGGCCCTCTGCGCCCTTACAGCGGGCGTATACATGGCCTCCATGGGCCCCGACGGCATGGCGGAAGCCGCCCGTCAGTCCATGGCAAAGGCCCATTACCTGGCGGAAGGCCTCACGGCTCTGCCTGGCGTATCCCTTAAATATAAGGGCGAATTCTTCCATGAATTCGTGACCGAGCTGCCCAAGGCGGATGAGGTCCTCTCCGCCCTTGCGGACGCTGATATACTTGGCGGCCTGCCCGTTGAAGGAGGCATACTCTGGTGCGCCACGGAAAAGGTAAGCAAGGCCAGACTTGACAAGGCCATCGCCATCGTAAAGGAGGTGCTGAGCAAATGAAGCTGATATTTGAAAAGAGCGTACCCGGACGCAAAAGCACCATACTGGGCAAATGCGACGTTGAGCAGGTATCCCTTCCCGAAAGCATGAAGCGCAGCGCGGCGCCCGCACTGCCCGAGGTAAGCGAGACCGATCTTTCCCGCCACTATACCGAGCTTTGCCACAACGTTCACGGCGTGAACTGCGGCTTCTATCCCCTTGGCTCCTGCACCATGAAATACAATCCCCGCATCGACGAGGAGATAGCCGCACTGCCCGGCTTTACAGGCGTCCATCCCCTTGCCCCCCCGGAAACAACCTTGGGCTGCCGGGAAGTTCTTGACAAAGCCAGCGAATACCTCTGCGAGATTACCGGCATGGACGGCATGACGTTCCAGCCCGCCGCCGGCGCCCATGGAGAATTCACCGGCGTACTTCTTATAAAAAAATATCACGACAGCAGGGGAGAGAGCCGCAGGAACAAGATAATCGTTCCGGACTCTGCCCACGGCACCAACCCCGCCACCGCCGCAATGTGCGGCTATCAGGTGGTGAATATTCCCTCCGCGCCAAACGGCTGCGTTGACCTTGAGGCGCTCAAGGCCGTATTGGGCGAAGACACCGCCGGTCTTATGCTCACCAACCCAAACACCGTGGGCATATTTGACGAAAATATTCTGGAGATCACCCGCCTCGTTCATGAGGCTGGCGGCCTCTGCTATTATGACGGCGCAAACCTTAACGCCATAATGGGCGCAGTTCGCCCCGGCGATATGGGCTTTGACTGCATCCACATGAACCTGCATAAGACCTTTGCCACCCCCCATGGCGGCGGCGGCCCGGGCGCAGGCGCAGTCGGCTGCAAGGAGCATCTTAAAAAGTTCCTGCCCGCCTCCGCCCTTATGGATGGCGCAGGGGAACTGCAGGTGCGAAGCTTCGCGGGAAACTTCCTTGTGGTGGTAAAGGCCCTTACCTACATAATGACCCTTGGCAGGGAGGGCATACCCGAGGCCTCCGCAAACGCCGTGCTGAACGCAAACTACCTTATGCGCAAAATTCAGGGCACATTCGAGCCCGCCTTCGACAGAATATGCATGCACGAATTTGTGCTGGATCTGTCCGAATTCAAAAAGCGCACCGGCGTATCCGCTCTGGATGTTGCCAAGTCCCTTATTGACTACGGTATGCATCCCCCCACAATGTACTTCCCCCTCATCGTTCACGAGGCCCTTATGCTGGAGCCCACCGAGACCGAGAGCAGGGAAACTCTGGACTGGGCGGCGGATATCTTCCGCAAGCTGTATGACCTTGCGGAAACCGACCCCGAGTATATGCACAGCGCCCCCCACAGCGCCGCCATCGCCCGTCCGGACGAGGTTCGCGCCGCAAGGAACCCCATACTCCGCTATACCGCAGAGTAAATAACCCGCACGCATTAACGCCGCCCAATGTGGACTCCATTGGGCGGCTATCTAAAGGAGACAATAAATGACCCATTATCAGCTTATAGTGATAGGCGCAGGCCCCGGCGGCTATATGGCCGCTCTGCAGGGGGCGAAAAACGGCCTTAAGACCGCCGTTGTGGAAAATCGGGAGGCAGGCGGCACCTGCCTTAACAGGGGATGCATACCCACAAAGACCCTGCTTCATTCCTCCGAGATATACTCAAACGCGATAAACGGAGCCCACGCCGGCATAAACGTCAGAGACATACAGGCGGACATACCCGCCATATTTGCCTACAAAAGGCAGATTTCCGAAAAGCTTTCCGGCGGCATAGAAAGCCTCTTCAAAGCGGCCAAGGTGGACCTTATCCGGGGCACCGCCACCATAACCGCCCCCGGCGGCATTGAGGTTACAGACAGCGAAGGGCAAAAGGCCGCCTATACTGCGGACAACATACTCATTGCCACAGGCTCTGTGCCCGCCATGCCCCCCATACCCGGCCTTGACCTGCCCGGCGTTATGAATTCCGATACCCTCCTTGAAGGGGCGGACCACCTGTATGAGTCCATCGTCATAATTGGCGGCGGCGTTATTGGCGTGGAGTTTGCCACATTCTACAGCGAGCTGGGCTGCAAGGTGACCATCATCGAGGGTTTGGACAGGTTGCTGCCCAATATGGATCGTGAGCTGGGCCAGAATCTTGCCATGATTCTGAAAAAGCAGGGAGTTGCCATCCATACCGGCGCAATGGTAAAGCAGGTACGCAAGACCGGCGACGGCCTGGAGGTGGACTTTACCGCCAAGGATGCGGAAAACACCGTTTCCGGCGAGGTGGTGCTCTGCGCCATAGGCAGGCGACCCAACACTGCGGGCCTTTTTGCCGAGGAAGTTGCCGTTGAAATGAATGGCCGCAGCATAGCCGTGGATGAAAAATATCAAACCAGCATACCCGGCATATATGCCATAGGCGACGTATCCTCCAAAATACAGCTGGCCCATGTGGCAACCGCAGAGGGCATAGCCTGCGTGGACGGCATATGCGGCAAGCAAAGCTCCGTAAATATGTCCATAGTGCCCAGCTGCATCTACTGCCGCCCCGAAATAGCCGTAGTGGGCATGACCGAGGCGGAGGCCAAAGAAGCGGGACTTGAGCCCAGGGTGGGCAAGTGCGCAATGTTCGGCAACGCCCGCACCCTAATTGCGGACACGGGCCGCAGCTTTATGAAGGTAGTGGCCCGCGGAGACACCGGGGAGATAATAGGCGCCCAACTCATGTGCGAGCACAGCACAGATATTATA
This sequence comes from Clostridia bacterium, assembly GCA_016292635.1. Taxonomy (GTDB): domain Bacteria; phylum Bacillota; class Clostridia; order Christensenellales; family CAG-138; genus SFEL01. Next base: position 12,219 of record JAEDIC010000021.1, on the reverse strand, counting down.
AGCCAGCTTGGCGAGGCTATCGCAAACCGCCTTACAGCTTCTCAGCTTCTCCTTGCAATGCGTCCCCATCCCACCTTTGAAGAGGCCCTGACAGATGCCCTGACAGACCTTCAGGCCAAGCTGTAAGCCTCATCGCCCCTTATTTCACAAGCAAAAGACGCACCCTGAACGGATGCGTCTTTTTTGTTATATTTCGGCACTTTATCTCTGGCCCTCGCCGGGGACGCGCAGCACGCCCCGATAAAACCGCCCGTAAAGCATCAAAGACACCGCCACCATTATGCCTGATATGGCTATAAGGGTATTGGCAAGGGCAAGGGGCATATTGGGGAAGAATATCAGCAGGCACATCACCCCATACAGCACCGCCGTGGCGGTCTTGCCGAACCACTGCGCGCTGTTCACCTGGCCCTTTTTCTTTATTGTTGCGCAGCCCATGGCTATCATCGCCGCTTCCTTCAAAATAAACTCCAGCAGCAGATACCGCATCCACCTGTACTTTATTGCAAGGCATATCATCAGCGCTCCCTGGGTGAGCTTATCCGCCACAGGGTCAAGTATCTTGCCAAGGTCTGTTACCTTGCCGCAGCGCCGGGCTATGACGCCGTCCGCAAGGTCCGTAAGACCGGAGAGTATTATAATCGCCACGGCGGCAGTATAGTTTTGCGCCGTGCAGTAAAGGTGCACGATAACCGGTATCAGCGCCAGCCGTATAAGGCTCATGAGATTGGGAACGGTAAGTATCTGATCCTTCGCAAGCAGTCGGCCCATATTATTCTCCTTTATTTTCCCTTGTTTTTTTCTTCCTGTGAAATACCCACCACTCGGCAAACAGGCAAACCGGTATCGCCATAATGCCGTCCAGGACGGAATGCTGCTTTACAAACGCCGTGGACAAGCACACCGCCAGACAGAATACCGTCATTCCCGCCTTAAACGCCGCGGAAACGCTCTTTTCCCTAAGCCATGTTGAGGCTATGCCTATGGAATAGGCCACATGGAGCGATGGGCATACCCCCGTATTGGTATCCATGCTGTATATGAAGCCTACGATCTGGGTAAATATGTTGTCCCTTGCGAATACCTCCGGCCTCAAGTCCTGCCGGGTGGGGAACAGTATATATGCCGTCATGGCAAACACCTGTGTAATTATGATATAAGTCTGCAGGTTTTTAAAATTGTCCACATTGTACAGGGCGAAGTATACCAGCGACCATACAACGAGGAGATACCACAAAGCATAGGGTATTACGAACACCTCGGTAAAGGGTATCATATCATCCAGCGGGATATGCACGGGATAACAATTTTCTGCTGGGATAAGGTTTTCCGTAAGGAAAAACAGCACGAAATACACCACCCAGCCCCACAGCAGCTTTAGATGGGAAAAACGTTCCTCATTCAGCCTGCTCAAGCGAAATTCCCTATAATTCACTTCCGGCTTTTTCATTCTTCAGCTCCGTTCGATATATTTAATGGGTAATACTTTTTACCTATGTTTCGATAGGGTATTACGGTATGCCTTGGCAGGCTCTCCGCCATGTGAGTTATGGTTTCCATAAGATACTCGCGTATTCTCTGCCGCTCTTCCTTTATTGGGGCATCGGCAGAGAAGCGTATGGGCTTTCCTATATATATGGCCTTAAGCGCCGGGGCGATATACATGGGCACAAAGTCCAGCGCCCGCCCGGCAGAATGCTGAAACATAGCCGCAACGTCTATGAATCTATCCTGAAAATCACAGAGAATGTGATTGTATTCCTTATCGTGTTCCGGGAATATTACCACGCTTGCCCCCTCCTGAAGCCGCTTTACGGTATTGCGGAAGGTAGATATTGCCCGGGCGTCATGGTACACCCCTATGGTATTTGCGTTGTTGAAAACGCATACCGAAAGGGGCGCTATAATGTAGGAAAGAAGCTTATAAAACCAGCGTATGCACTTTGGCTTTCTGCTCCAAAAATCCTTATAGGCATAGGCGGGCACCTCTTTCGCGTGCATCATCTCCCCGGCGCACCATGTATAGCTTTTATTGGGGAAATACAGCTCGCAGGCAATGGGGCCGTGCATCTTGGCATGGTTGCCCACTATTACGGCAGGTTCCGCCGGCAGGTTTTCCGCCCCTATCACCTTCATCTTGGGATAGCACAGCCGTACTATGCCCTTTATTGCCCTATATAAGGGTGAAGCATCCTGTTTACCGCCCATACGCGCCTTCTCCTTCTTAGTCGGCAATGTATCATCTTTTTCCCCTTTTTGCTCAGGAATATGCACTCCGATTCCCTTTTGTGCCTATTCTTCCCTTCCCCCGGCCCTTGCGCGGTATTCCGTAACCGCAGGAAGTATTCCCCCATCCGCCTGCGGCGGCCTGCGAGTATTCTTATCGTCATCCACAACCATAATGTTAAACATGGCATAATCGTCTCATACTCAAGTTTATATTATTTTATCACAGATTAATAAACTGAAGCGTAACACAGTGAAAAGTTTTGGCAAATTTGAGCCTGTTCGCTTTGTCTTGCGGCATGACGGCGGCAGCGGCTGCCTCGCTGATATACATGATAATATTTCAAGGGAAATAAACAGCGCCAGAAGGGAATTACTGGCGCATTTATGTTTGTGGTTATTTTATTGATATACCGGCATATCCCCTGCGGATTCCCGCTTAATAAGCCTTGTTATCCATATGTACATCACTATTACGAAAACCACGAATATCACCGTGGACAGGGCGGTACCCATCATTACGCAGGCATCATAGAAGCCATGGAGCAATACGGAGGAAAGATAGGCGCATACAAGGTTTTCCTTGCGTCCGTTGGCGTCTCCTCTGAGGTCGCATACCTTTGCCCTGCCGTAGAATACCCCCATGAACACGCCGAAGCCCATATGGCCCGGCACCGCAAGTATTGCCCGCATGGGCGCAACGGAGAGACCATAGCCCATTACGTAATTCAGGTTTTCTATGGCGGCAAAGCCGAGGGATACGAACACGGCGTACACTATGCCGTCAAAACGATAATTGAAATTCAGCTCGTTCCATGTGCGCCTTTTCAGCAGCAGGAGCTTTGCGCCTTCCTCCACGGCTGCAACCACTATGAAGGCCAGCAGTATAATATATGCCCGGCTGTTTTCTTCCACAAACATTCCCAGGGCACTTATGCCGATGCCCTCCACAACGCTTGATATGGCGGCGGCGATAATACCCATGCCCGCAAGGGCAAAGAGCAGCCTCATGGGTTCCTTTTCTATTTTATCCATGCGGTAGATATAGCGCATGAGAAAATAGGCGGGCAGCAGCGCCGCTCCCGCGTATATGGCGGCGATCATCAGCATGGGGATAGCGAATATCATGAACTATGTCTCCTTTTTGGGGTATCAGCTTTCTTCCTTTATCTCCTTTGCGGCCAGCTTCATGCGCTGTTCCTTGGAGAGTATGCGCTTGCGCATACGGATGTTTTTTGGGGTTACCTCCACCAGCTCGTCATCCGCTATAAACTCAAGGCACTGCTCAAGGCTGAGTATGGCGGGAGGGGTAAGGCGCAGGGCCTCGTCGCTGCCGGAGGCGCGCATATTGGTAACGTGCTTTTTCTTGCATACGTTTACCACTATGTCCTCATTGCGGGAACATTCGCCCACCACCTGCCCCATATAAACGGGCACACCGGGACCGACGAACATCCTGCCCCGCTCCTGGGTATTAAACAGGCCGTAGCCGGTGGTTTCGCCGGTTTCGTGGCATACAAGGCTGCCGTGGGTGCGCTCCTCTATATCACCCTTATAGGGCTCGTAGCCGTGGAATATGCTGCTCATTACGCCGTTGCCGCGGGTGTCCGTCAGCAACTCGCTGCGATAGCCCATAAGTCCGCGGGCAGGTATGGTGAACATCAAGCGGCAGCTGTCGCTGTCCGGCTCGCTTATCATATTCACAAGCTCGCCCTTGCGCTGACCCAGCTTTTCCATTACCGCACCAACGTACTCCTGGGGCACGTCTACGGTAAGCTCCTCAATGGGCTCCAGCAGCTGTCCGTTTTCGTCCTTGTGGAATATTACCTTTGGGCGGGATACGGCAAACTCGTAATCCTGCCTGCGCATGGTTTCGATAAGTATGGAAAGATGCAGCTCGCCCCGGCCGCTCACCTTGAACATATCCGTGGACCCCGTCTCCTCAACACGCATGGAAACATTGGTTTCCACCTCTTTGAAAAGGCGGTCACGAAGGTTTCTGCTGGTAACGTACTTGCCCTCTTTTCCGGCAAAGGGGCTGTCATTCACCATAAACATCATGGATACGGTAGGCTCATCAATATGCACGAAGGGCAGGGGCTCGATGCAGTCCATGCCGCATACCGTCTGGCCTATGGAAAGCTCGCTTATACCCGCAACGGCAACTATCTCGCCGGCGGAAGCTTCCTCAACCTCAACCCGCTTCAATCCTTCAAACCTGTACAGCCGGGATATCTTTACCTCACGGTTTACATTATCCGTGCCGCCGCAGAGCACCGCCTGCTGATTGCGGCGTATTGTGCCCCGCTGTATGCGGCCCACACCTATGCGGCCCACATAGTCGTCATAGTCGATGGTGGAAAACAGCACCTGAATGGGGCCTTCCGGGTCGCCATCGGGAGCGGGCACGGTGTTGATTATTGTATCGAACAGGGGCTGCATATCATCCCCCAGTTCATCCGGCTCAAGGCCGGAATAGCCGTCACGGGCAGAGGCATATACCACGGGGAAATCCAGCTGCTCGGCGGAAGCGCCAAGGTCAATGAACAGCTCCAGCGTTTCATCCACAACCTCAAGGGGCCTCGCGCCGGGCCTGTCCACCTTGTTTACCACCACAACGGGGGTCTTTCCAAGATCAAGAGCCTTCCTCAGCACAAAGCGGGTCTGGGGCATACAGCCTTCAAAGGCGTCAACCAGCAGCAGCACTCCGTCAACCATCTGAAGTATGCGCTCAACCTCGCCGCCAAAGTCCGCATGGCCCGGTGTGTCAACTATGTTTATGCGATAGCCCTTGTAATTCACGGCGGTGTTTTTGGAAAGTATGGTTATGCCGCGCTCCCGCTCAAGGTCGCCGGAGTCCATTACCCGCTCCTGCACCTGCTCGTTTGAGCGGAATACGCCGCTTTGGCGCAGCAGCTGATCCACCAGCGTTGTCTTGCCGTGGTCAACGTGGGCTATGATAGCTATGTTTCTGAGCTTTTGATTCATTATAAAAGCCTTCCTTAATATAAAGCATTATTTTTCACAACTTTATATTTTATCTCAACCACAGGCAAAAAACAATAACGCGTCTATAAATAAATGTCTTGATTATCCTATATGATGAATGTATAATCATGGTGTAAAAAAATAGTCTCCGCTAGGGGTGCTGCGCCGAATAGGCGCGGCTGAGATTAACCTTTGAACCTGACCTGGATAATGCCGGCGTAGGGAAGCGGTTGTATATGCTAAAGGAGCGTATGCTCTCCTTTTCGTATCTCCGTGGCCTTGTGGGCCGTGCGGAGGTATTTTTTTACGGAAAGGAGAAAAAATAAATGGAATTCGTACTCTTTGAAAAGCTAAGCGACCTTTCCGGCGTTGAGCTTGTCATGCTGCTCTCCGCCGTGGTGCTTTCGGCGATACTTATATTCGCCGCCCTCCGCTACCGCAAGGCAGACCATGCCGCCCCCCAGAACCGCACCAGGGCACTTGTATACGGCGCGCTGTGCGTTGCCCTGTCCTTTGTGCTGAGCTTTATTAAGCTGTTCTCCCTGCCCATGGGCGGCTCCCTTACCCTGTGCAGTATGCTGCCCATAGCCGCATATGCCAGCGTATTTGGTCCCCGTCGTGGCTTTGCCGCCGCCTTTGCGTACAGCCTGCTGCAGATAATTCAGGGCGCATGGATAGTTCACTGGGCCCAGTTCCTGCTGGATTATATCTTCGCCTTCACCTGCTACGGCATACCCTCCCTCTTCCCCAACAAGTTCATCAGAGGACTTACCGTGGCGGGCTTGGCAAGGCTTTTGTGCTCCACCCTTTCCGGCGCGATATTCTTTGCGGAAGGCGCCGCAGAGGCTGGCTGGAGCAACGCATGGCTGTACAGCCTTGCCTACAACGGCAGCACCATCGGCGCGGAAGTAATACTCTGCATTGTGGTCGCTCTCATCCCCGCCGTAAAAAAGGTCATCGGGGCGATGAAGACGGAATAGGCTGTTGTTCTTTTCTTTAAGGGAAAAGACCCAAAAGAAGCATACTTCCCTTAAATGAAATTACCGAAAAAAAAGTTAAACATAATTATTTATAGCACTTCGTTTCCATGAAAAAAGCCTCGCGTCGGGCGAATGACCATAAAACAGCAAAGGGCCGTGTATCGTTGTGATACACGGCCTCTGTTTGTTGTTTTGCTTTTTTATTCCCCTGCCCGGTATATTACCTGATACTTTTCATTCCCCAGCGAAAGGGCGATGCTTTCAAGATCCACATCCATTGCCTCAAGCAGAGTATCCTCCGCAGTATACCGTACGCAGGTGCCGCAGCTGGAGCTGAGGGTCCGGGGCACGGGAGACAGCGCCACGGTTTCGGCCCTTCCCTTAAGGGAGCGGGCGCTTCGCATGGCGGAAAGATGGGTATGGAAGGTTGCGATATAGTCGGACATGGGTACTCCTGATAGAGCTGTTACTTGGTGAGGGTCAGGGTATATTCGCCGTTGTCTTCCTTTACGGCTACGGCATAGCCTGCAGATTCCGCAAGGCGGGTAACGTTTTCCCGCGCGGCGTGATTATCTACCATTACTTCCAGAGAAGCGGGGCCCTTTGCCAGTTCCTTCTGGGTCATGAGAACGGGGATGGGGCAAGCGAAACCACGTGCGTCTACCATTTTATCATTATCTCCTTATATTTGATAGTATAATTTTTCGGGCCGCCGCAGGTACTGTGCGTTGGCGGCCCGAATTTAAATTGGAGGATTATTATTTTGCCTTCTTGATGTTGATCAGGGTAACGATCAGCAGCAGAGCGTAGCAGGCGATAACGGCAGCGGGGCCGTTTGCGCCGGCGCCGGCAGCGCTGGAAGCAGTGCCAAAGTTGTGGGCGATAGCCGCGCCAACTACAAAACCGGTAACGGTGATGGCAGAGTCGGAGTTGCCTTCGCCGGTGAGGATCAGCTGACGGAGGGGGCAGCCGCCAAGGAGCACGGAACCCCAGCCTACGATACCCATGCCAAGGAAGTTCATGAGACCGTCAGTATGCGCAACGGGCTGTTCCGCAAAGCCAAGGTTAAACTTGCCAAGGATAAGGTTGCCTATGAGCACGGTTGCGATAACGGCTACAAAGCCAAGGGTAAGATTCCACTGATTGAACATGATGCTGTCGCGGATACCGCCGGCCATGCAGAAGCGGCTGCGCTGGGCAAGTACGCCCACCACGAGACCGGCAGCCAGAGCCAGGATAACGGGAGCAGCCATGGAGCCGGGGCCCTCGGCGCTGAATGCGAAGAGAGAGGGAACCACGCTGACCAGAACCAGGAGAACTACGAACATAACGGGCAGGAAGGAACCTTCAACGCAGGTCTGCTGATAGGCGCGCTTAAGGGTGAAGCCTTTCTTGAGGGCGATGGTACCAACAAAGATACCGGCGATGAAGCCCACGAGACCAACGATGGCGTTAAGGTCGCCGCCGCCGATACGGATGACCATACGAAGGGGGCAGCCCAGGAATACCAGAGCGCCGATCATAACGGCGATTGCCAGCATGAAGCGGGTGAAGGGAGAAGAACCGCCAACGGCCTTCCACTCCTTCTTGATGAGAGCGGCAGCCATGGCACCAACGATGATACCGATGATCTCAGGACGTACATACTGTACAACTGCTGCGGAGTGCAGCTTGATTGCGCCGGCGATATCACGCAGGAAGCAGGCAATGCAGAAACCCATGTTGGCGGGATTGCCGGCTGCGGTAAGAGCCAGTGCGCAAACACCGATCACGATACCGGTAAGCAGTACGGGAAGAAATTTCTTCATAAAAATATAACTCCTTTTTTGTTTTCTCCCTGTGGACAAATGCCAAGGGTGTGATAAACTATATCTGAAAAAAGGGTGCGGCCTTTTATCAGCAATTTTGTTTTTCGAGGTAATGAAAATGTCCATTTATCTTGATAACGGAGCAACTTCATTCCCCAAGGCTCCCGGCGTTGGGGAGGCCATGCTGGATTATGTGAATAACGTTGGAGCCAATGTAAACCGCTCCACCTACGAAACCGCCAGCACCGCCGCCATGATTTTGCTGGATACCCGTGAACAGCTGTGCCGCCTTTTCAACTTTGACGACCCCACCCACGTGATATTCACTCCCGGCATGACCGCGGGTCTGAATATGCTGCTGAAGGGCTTTCTTAAGAGTGGCGATCACGTTATAGTAAGCTCCATGGAGCACAATGCAATGATGCGCCCTCTGGTTCAGCTTGAGGCCGAAGGTGTGGAGTTTTCCCGCATACCCGCCGACTCTGACGGCATTACCCGGGCCGAGGATGTGCTTCCTCTCATAAGGCCAAACACGAAGCTTGTCGCGGTAATGCACGCATCCAACGTTTGCGGCAGCCTGCTTCCCATAAAGGAGATAGGCGCTATCTGCCGGAAAATGAACCTTCCCCTGATACTTGACGCCGCCCAGACTGCTGGCCATTATCCCATTGACTTTAATGAGCTGGGCCTCAGCGCCCTCTGCGCCCCCGCCCACAAGGGACTTCTGGGGCCACAGGGCCTTGGCGTAATGCTTATCGAAAAAGAATTCGCAAAATCAGTCCAGCCCCTTATCGCCGGCGGAACCGGCAGCGCCTCGGACAGCGAGGAGCTTCCTCCCTATATGCCGGACCGGTTTGAATCCGGAACAATGAACATTCCCGGTATTTACGGCCTTAATGCGGCCTTGAACTATATACTGGAAACCGGCGTGGATTCCCTCCGCCTCCACGAGGAAAGGCTTACCCGGCGCTTTCTCGATGGTTTGAAAGGGATTCCCGTAAGGATTGCCGGCACGGATGACATTTCAAAGCGCGTTGGCGTTGTGGCGGTGGATTTCCTGTTCCATGACAATGCCGAAGCCGCCTTCAAGCTGGAGCAGGCGGGCATTCTTACCCGCTGCGGACTGCACTGCGCCCCCAGCGCCCACAAGACCCTGGGCACATTCCCTCAGGGGGTGGTGCGCTTCAGCCTTGGCTACGCCTCAACCGAGACGGACGTGGACGGTGCGATAGCCGCCATACGTTCAATCGCCCGGCAGGATTAGTTACAATCCATACCCCAGCGTGTTGATATTTTAACATTTTGAGTATGGCTTTTCTACGGATGTGCGAGCAATTTTAAACAGATTTAGAAGGAGGTTCCGACCTATAGAAATAAGCTATTCCGTATATAAAGAACAGGCGCCTCTTTAACGAAAAAAGCCACACAAAAGCTCGGCGTTCGCAAAGCGGTATATTGAAAATCTCTCAGACGGATTTGTCTGGGAGATTTTATCTTTTCCCGTTGATGCGGCAGGCCCATGTGCTATATAATTGGTGATATAAACCTGCTTGTCCATAGCAACAGCCAGTTGCTTGTCAAAGTTGCGGCGCAGGCTCATAATGAACATATATTACTCTTATGGAGGAACGAATATGGAAATGCGAGAGATTCTTAAAAGCCTGCGAATAAAAAACAATCTTACTCAGGAGCAATTGGCAAAGCGTGTGATGGTTGCAAGACAGGCGGTCAGCCGCTGGGAAATCGGTGAAACACAACCAAGTACAGACACATTGAAATTGTTATCCCGGGAATTTGATGTATCAATCAATACCCTCCTGGGTTCTCCTCGGCAGCTTGTTTGTCAGTGCTGCGGTATGCCCCTAAACGAAGATGGCTTAATAAGCCGCGAGACGGATGGAAGCTACAATGAGGATTATTGCAAATGGTGTTATGCAGACGGTGCGTTTGCTTATAAATCAAAGGATTCTCTGCTTGACTACCTTGTCAGCCATATGCCGAATCCCGATAATTTGCCGGACGAGGACCGCCGAAATCAATTTGACGCATATCTTACGCAGCTAAAGCATTGGAAGTGATGTAACAGAAAAGGACGGGCAATGCTGCGAGAATCGGAATTTATTATTCTGCCGCGAGGATTCCGGACATGGCGGCGTCTTTGGAACTGAAATAGAGCTTCTGCCATGGCGGTAAATTAGGCGCCATAAACTTGTTGGGGAGCGTCATCCCCAAGCCCCGCATATGCAAAAAAGGTCGTGCATCCTTTGGATACACGGCCTTTAACTGTTTTACGAACACCGCACAAAAGCACGGCTTTTTATGCTTATTTCCTCTATGCTGCTTTATCTGCCAAATATCCTGGCCATTCCCGAGCTTATGACATTGAGGTTTTCTATGCTTTCGCCCAGCGCGGCAAAGTCTATCTCCTGCAGTCCCTTCATGGTTGCAGTCAGCTCATCCGTGGCAGTCGCAAGGCTCTCTGCCCCAACCTGGGTAAGCTGGGTAATGCTCTCGGTCATGCCGATAAGGTCAACTTGATTCAGCTCCTCCGTGACGGCGGTAAGCTCTGTTAGGACGACGTTGGCCTGATTCAGCATTGCGGACAGCTTAGGCACAAGTATCACAGCCATGCCCACCACCACCACTGCCACCAGCACGCAGGCCAGTGTGCGTATCAGGTCCATGCGGCGCATCTTCTTAAGCAGCTTTGCCTGCTGCTGTTCAACGGTAAGTATCTCGGTCTTTACTTCCATGCGCTTTACCTCCACTGTATGTATTTTTTGAAATAATGTCCCTTGCTATGGCGCGCCTGCGCTATGCCCTCCCCAACGACTATCTCACAAGATCCCCATATCGCGCCCCGATGTACTCCACAAGGGCATCGGGAGACAGCAGCATCATCTGCCCTCTTACCCCCGCGCTTACGGCAATAGTTTCGAACAGCTGGGCAGTTTCGTCGATATATGTGGGAAAGGTTTTTTTCATGCCAATGGGTGAGCAGCCGCCCCGAATGTAGCCGGTCAGTACGGGCAGCTCCTTAACATGTATCATCTCCGCCTTTTTGTTGCCGGATATGGCGGCGGCCTTTTTCAGGTCCACCTCCCCGGCAACGGGTATGCAGCACACGAACAGGCCGTTTTTATCCCCCCTCAGCACCAATGTCTTGAAGGTTGAGTCAGGGTCAAGGCCCAGCTCCGCCGCCGCATGGGTGCCGGAAAGGTCGCTTTCGTCATAGGCATACTCCATGGCGTCAAAGGCAATGCCCGCCGCCGTCAGCATGCGCATGGGGTTGGTGGTTATCATACGCCTCTCCTGTGAAGAATGAATGAATATACCGTTGGGATTAGTATAATTGCAAGGAGCACTATCAAAGTGATCTGCGGCCTGCCTATCCATGTGACAATCACCATGATAAGCCCGCCCAGCATCCATACATACCCGCTCAAACGGTGTGTTTTATCCCAGTTTTCATCGGACTTGAGGGTCCATGGCAGCCTGATGCCAACGTATTTGTTCCTGCGGCATTTGGGCAGGTAATTGCCTATCACTATGAGCAGCAGGCTCACAATGGCGCTTGCTATCTTTTCCACATCAAAGGGCACGCCAAGCGCGCTGAACAACATCATGGGCACCAGCAGCATGGACAGCACGGGCACCGTCCAGCGGGCTATGTTCATTGCGGTATTTGAGGTTTTGACGGCGGTTTCTTCCTTGTCCGCAACCACGCTCAGCACAAAATTTATTGCCGCCATAATGAGCGGTATTCCGAAGCAGGCCATCCACTTGGGAGACCAGCCGTTTGGCTCGTTGTTGAAGCCCCAATGGGTAACCACCGTATCAGGCAGCCTGCTGTACAGCGCCGCCCCAAGTACAATGGGCAGCAGGGTCAAAATCGTGGTTATAACCGTAAGTTTACTCAGTTTTTTCATCCTTTTCCCCTCCTATAAAGCCCGCCGCCCACAGCATTATTTCCTCAAAAACGCTGGCGTTGAGCTGATAAAATACAAAGTTTTTCCTTTTGCTCTCAAATACCAGCCCCGCCTTTTTCAGTTGGCTCAGGTGGTATGATACGGTGGCCTGTGTCATGTCGAACCGGGCGGCGATATCCCCTGCGGACATCATGCCGTCCTTGAGCATTTCAAGTATCTCCCGGCGCACCGGGTCCCCGATGGCCTTGAATGTCTCCTTTATTCCCATACGCCTCACCTCTTTTGAAT
>JAEDIC010000033.1 GCA_016292635.1 Clostridia bacterium | reverse complement strand
CACATACGGGGCTTGTCCCGTATAGAAGTGCGCCCTTGTATCTGTTCGACAAACTGGAATTTACAGAATAAAATTGGCAATTATACCTGCACTGCCTACTAAGGAGCAGACAATACCACCAATACGAATATGTATCTTATATAATCCAGAGGGTTCACTAGAAGCATTAGACTTCCAACTTTCTGTAATGCTATATACCACATCGGGGAAACATAACATCAGTACTCCAACAATCAATAAAAAGATACTGCCAAAGATAACCATACAATCACACTCCTTTGCCAAATTCCGATTTGTAGGTCTCTTCGCTTCCATGTTATCACATAACAGGATATGACGCAAGAACAGCCACAGCAGCGCAAATTCATCAAACTGTAGCTGTTAACTGTCTTATGAACACCCGCCTTCGGCGGGGATTTTTTCGTATGCTTTATTCAGCAAAGCTTGCTGCTATGTCCAGTATTACATTCACCATTCGCTCTATGCTGCTTACAGGTATCCACTCCCGAACTCCGTGGAAATTGTATCCGCCGGTGGAAAGGTTTGGGCAGGGCAGACCGTCCCAGGACAGCCGTGCGCCATCGGTGCCGCCTCGAATGGGGAGTATCATTGGAGCTATGCCGTTTTTGCGGAAGGCTTCTTCTGCCCTGGATATAAGGTGCATATGCGGAAGTATCTTTTCCCGCATATTAAAGTAGCTGTCCCGTATTACCGCCTTTGCGGTGCCGGGGCCGTAGCGGCGGTTTATTTCCTCGGCGGCCTCCTGCATCATAGCCTTGCGCCGCTCAAAGGAAGCCATGTCGTGATCACGTATAAGGTAATGGAGATCTGTTTCGGTGGCGCTGCCCATTATGGTATGCAGATGGAAAAATCCCTCATATCCTTCGGTTTTTTCGCATACCTCATCGGGAGGCAGCAGGGCGTTGAACTCCATTGCCACAGTGGCGGCGTTTATCATTATGCCTTTTGCTTTGCCGGGATGCACGCCCACGCCCTGTATGGATACAACGGCGTTTGCGGCGTTGAAGTTTTCGTATTCTATCTCCCCTATGGGGCCGCCGTCCACTGTATAGGCAAAGTCGCAGCCAAGCTCGTTAACATCAAGGCCGTCCGTGCCCCGGCCCACCTCTTCATCGGTGGTGAATACCGCCCGTATCTCACTATGGGGAATATCGTCCGCGATCATTTTCTCAAGGACGGTCATTATCTCTGCAATGCCCGCCTTGTCGTCCGCACCAAGCAACGTGCTGCCGTCGGTAACGATTATATCCTGCCCAATGTATCCTTCAAGACCGGGGCAGAGGGCTTCGTTCAACGATACGGCATCCGAAAGGGCCAGCTCGCCGCCCTGATAGTTTACAATGCGGGGCTTTGCGTTTTCGCCGGAAGCATCGGGGGAGGTGTCCATATGAGCGATAAGGCCCAGCACCGGTGCGGACTTGTCTGTGTTTGCGGGCAGGGTGCCTATAACGTTGGCGCAGCCGTCCATATGAACATTTTTAAGGCCGAGAGCCTTCATTTCCTCGGCGAGAGTGTTTGCAAGGGACTTCTGTCGTTCTGATGAAGGGGAAGTTTCGGAGTCGTAGTCGGATGTTGTATGGTATGCGACGTATTTCAAAAAGCGCTCTGTGGCTGTCATTGTAGCCTCCTCTGGTAAAATGGGGGTGGAATAATCCATATTATCCCACGGCAATGATGGTACATTCTTTTTTTGGCAAAAGTCAATCCGCGGCAAAAGACCAAAAACCAAACATAATATATAATATCCAATTATGGCGGAAGTGTATCATAATGGTGAGCGATAAAAGAAAGAGAAAAATATGCAGTATAATTATTCCAATATTGATGCATAAATAGTATAGAGAATTGGGCAAAAATTATATATTATCCACCCTGACAATACGCAAACGGAAAAATACTATCAAAAAGGCTTAGAAAAAAGTGTTGACATGGTATGGATTTGGTAGTAAAGTAATCTCGGATTTAAGAGAAAGGAGACAGCAGCGATGATGACCACCCGCTTTGTATTTGCAGGATATAGCTACTTTTACTTTTATGCAAATAAAGTAGGGGTCTTATGTGCTGCGCAAGAATAAAACAGGATGCTCGAAAGAGCTACCCAAGGGCTGCACGAATGACCTCGTGCAGCCCTTTATATATTATTTTAATTTTTTCAGGAGGAAAATAAAAATGAAAAAGGTAATTGCAATGATTATTATGGCGGCAATGCTGCTGGGTCTGGCGGGCTGCGCCGCCCCTGCCGCCGAGGCTGAAACTGCCCCTGCTGAGGAAGCCGTTGTTGAGGAAGCCGCCGTTGAGGCAGAAACCACCGAAGGCGAAAGCTATACCGTAGGCATTTGCCAGCTGGTACAGCATGCCGCGCTGGATGCGGCCACTCAGGGCTTCAAGGATGTGCTTGCCGAAAAGCTGGGCGACAGCGTTACCATCGAGGAAGCCAACGCCTCCAACGATATACCCACATGCGCCACCATCTGCAACGGGTTTGCGGCATCTGAGGTAGACCTCATTATGGCAAACGCCACTCCCGCCCTTCAGGCCGCCGCGGCAGCCACCAATACCATCCCGGTTCTGGGTACTTCCGTTACTGAATACGGCGTTGCACTGAATATCGAGAACTTCACCGGCGTTGTGGGCACCAATGTTTCCGGCACATCCGACCTTGCTCCTCTCGATCAGCAGGCTGATATGGTAATGGAGCTGATACCCGAGGCAAAGACCGTTGGCATACTCTACTGCTCCGCCGAGGCAAACTCGGTATACCAAGCGAATGTTGTTAAGGAATACCTTGAGGGCAAGGGCCTGACTGTCAACATTTACACCTTCTCGGATTCCAACGATGTAGCCGCCGTTGCCACCAGCGCCTGCAGCGAGTGCGACGCCCTGTACATCCCCACCGATAACACGGCCGCTTCCTGCGCCGAGGCGATAAGCGCCGTTGCTCTGCCCGCCGGCGTGCCAATCATTGCCGGTGAGGAAGGTTTGTGCTCCGGCTGCGGTCTTGCCACCCTTTCCATCGATTACTACGAACTGGGCCGCGCAACCGGCGAGATGGCTGTAAAGGTACTCAAGGGCGAGGCTGACATTGCCGAGATGGAGATAGGCTACGCTCCCGAACCCACCAAGAAGTACAACCCCGATATCGCCTCTAAGCTTGGCATCGAGATCCCCGCAGGGTACGTTGCCATAGGCGAATAACGGCAAAGGCAAAACAGAAATACACCGAACGACAGGGAGCGGGGGGCCATGTATGGCCTCCCGCAATAAAGAGAACATAAGGGGACAACAGCGATGAATACGATAGTATGTCTGGGCCTGCCCAGCATAGGGAACCTGATTTCCCGTATGCCCGGCGGCGTGGCCCAGGGCATAATATGGGGCATAATGGCCCTTGGTTTGTACATAACATTCCGTTTGCTGGATATTGCGGACCTTACTGTGGACGGTTCCTTCGCCACGGGCGGCGCAGTGACCGTGATGCTGATACTGGCGGGGTGGCCTGCATGGGCGGCCTCCCTTATAGCCATGGCGGCAGGAGTGGCGGCGGGAATGTGCACCGGGCTTCTGCATACAAGGCTTGGAATACCTGCGATACTTTCAGGAATCCTTACACAGTTTGCCCTGTATTCCATAAACCTTAGAATAATGGGCATGGCGGCAAACAAATCTGCCAATCCCGATGCGTTTAACCTTATAATCAGTATGCGAAATATACCCGGAGCAATACTGGAAGGGTTTATTATAGGTGCGGCGCTTATTGCTCTTATGTACTGGTACTTTGGTACGGAACAGGGCTCTGCCATTCGGGCCACAGGTTCCAACTCCGCTATGAGCAGGGCTCAGGGAATCAATACCGACAATATGAAGCTTATAGGTCTTGCGCTTTCCAACGGCATAGTGGCTTTCGCCGGGGCGCTTATGGCACAGTATCAGGGTTTTGCGGATGTGAATATGGGTCGCGGATCCATAGTTATAGGCCTTGCCGCCATAATAATCGGCGAGGTGATATGCGACGGCCTGCTCAGCAAGGGATGTAATTTCGGCATACGGCTCAGCTTTGTTGTGATGGGCGGCGTAGTGTATTATATCGTGATGGTAATAATACTCTGGCTTAAGCTTGATCCAAATGACCTTAAGCTTTTCACGGCGCTGATAGTTGCTGTATTCCTTGCGGTGCCATATATACAGACACAGGCAAAGCGCTCATTCAGGAGCGCCGCGAAGGCCCATCAAAAAGGAGAATGATACCATGCTGATAATTAACGATATATGCAAGACCTTCAACCCCGGCACAATAAACGAAAAGAAGGCCATATCAGGCCTCTCCCTGCATCTTAAGCCCGGTGATTTCGTTACCGTGATAGGGGGCAACGGGGCGGGTAAATCCACCATGCTGAACGCCGTGGCGGGGGTATGGCCCGTGGACAGCGGACGCATCATAATAGACGGCGCGGACGTTACCGGGCAAAGCGAGCACAAGCGGGCTGCCCATATAGGCCGGGTATTTCAGGACCCTATGATGGGCACCGCACCCAATATGCAGATAGAGGAAAACCTTGCGCTGGCCTTGCGTCGCGGACAAAAGAGAGGCCTTCGCTGGGGGGTTACCAATTCCGAGCGCAGGGAATACCGGGAGCGTCTAAGCCGCTTGGGCCTCGGCCTTGAAGACCGAATGACGGTAAAGGTAGGGCTGCTTTCCGGCGGACAGCGTCAGGCTCTTACGCTGCTTATGGCATCGCTGCGAAAGCCGAAGCTGCTGCTGCTGGATGAGCATACCGCGGCCCTTGACCCCGCAACCGCCGAAAAGGTGCTTCAGATATCCGATGAGATAATACATGAAAACAATCTTACTGCCATGATGATAACCCATAATATGAAGGACGCCATAGAGCACGGCACCCGGCTCATAATGATGGATCAGGGCAGGATAATACTGGATATAGAAGGCGAAGAAAAGCGGAATCTCACCAGGGAGGAACTGATGAACAAATTCGCCCAGGTGGCAGGAAGAACCATGGAGTCGGATAAGATGCTGCTGTCAAAGAACTGCGCATAAAGAGTCTATGCCGAAAAAAACTCCCTCCCAAATTCCCAATATGGGGAGTTTCACAGTCTGTCAAAAAAATCGGGGTTGATAAGGGGCCGCAGCCCCTTATGTTTAATCCGGCTCTGACGACATGTGCGTCAGAACGGATGAAAACCCAGAGGTTTTCGTACTTTGCGGGTTTTGCCGCCCGGGAGCGAATGGGAGAGGCAAAACCCGTAAAACTCAAAAAAGTGGCGTTCAGCCACTTTTTTGACACTCTGCCCCCCATATGGGGAGTTTTTATTGATGCCACTCTTAGGAAAGCTTGCTGTATTCCACGGCGATGCGGGAGGCAACACGGGCGTTGTTGTATGCAAGCTCCAGGTTGGAGGCAAAGGATACGCCGTTGGTCAGGTCCTTTATATGGGACAGCAGGAAGGGCGTGGTGTCCTTGCCGCGGATACCCTGCTCCTTGGCAAGATTAAGGGCGTTATTGATAACGGCTTCCATCTCGTCAAAGTCCAGCTCGTACTCTTTGGGAATGGGGTTAGCGATGAGGGCGCCGCCCTGGAGGCCCAGATCCCACTTGGTTTTAAGAATGCGGGCGATCTCATTTGCGTCCTTTGCGCTGTAATCTACCTTAAAACCGCTCTTGCGGCAGTAGAAGGCGGGGAAGTCCATGGTGTCAACTCCGATAACGGGCACGCCCATGGTCTCCAGATATTCAAGGGTAAGGCCGATATCCAGAAGAGACTTTGCGCCTGCGCCGATAACGGCAACGGGAGTATGAGCCAGCTCCTGCAGGTCAGCGCTGATGTCCATGGTTTCGGTTGCGCCGCGATGCACGCCGCCAATACCGCCGGTGGCAAAAATGCGGATGCCAGCCATAGCGGAGATCATCATGGTGGTGGCAACGGTGGTTGCGCCGGTCTTGCCGGTGGCCAGATAAACAGCCACATCGCGGCGGCTTACCTTGCCAACGTTTTCGGCCTTGCACATAAGATCCAGTTCATCGGAGGTAAGGCCAACCTTAAGCTTGCCGCCGATGATGGCGGTGGTGGCGGGGATGGCGCCTTCACCACGGACGATCTCTTCCACCTTGTGGGCAAATTCCACGTTCTGGGGGAAGGGCATACCGTGGCTCAGTATGGTGCTCTCAAGGGCAACTACGGGCTTGCCGCTGTCGATGGCCTGCTGGATCTCTGGGGTAATGCTGAGATAATCCTTCATAGTCATGGTGTTTATCCTCTTTCAATAATTATTTTTTCTATCATTTCCACGCTCATTCGTGGATTTATGGTATTCGGGTCTGATATTGCGGCGATTCCTGCGGCAAGGGCATAATTAATGGTCTGGTCGATGTCCATATCCATCAGGTAACCGTAGGCCACTGCGCCCATAAAGGCATCCCCTGCGCCGGAGGCGTTTATTACCTTGTCTACCGGGCGGAGTGAGCGGGCTATAACATTGCCGCTGCGGTCCATATACAGACAGCCGCCCTGGCCCAGGGATACGAATATGCGCTGCACGCCTTGATTAAGCAGCACATCGCAGGCGGCTTTGGCGTCATCCAGAGTGTCTGTCTTGTGACTGCTGAGCACACCAAGCTCCATAAGGTTGGGCTTAAGGGTGTGTACCCTGCCAACAAAGGGTTTGAGCCGGGTGGCATAAGCGGAGGATACGGGATCGCAGAAGAGGGGGATGGAGCCGCCGTACAGCATGGTAATGCCGTCTATAACATCCACAGGGAGAGCGGGGTCAAATATTATTAGCTTTGCGCCCTTTATTGCCCCTTCTCGGCGGCGGATGAATTCCATGCTCATATTCTGCAGTATGGACATATCCGACAGGGCAACGTACATTTCGCCGTGGTCATCCAGTATGGAGATATAGGCGGAGGAGGATTGGTTTTCCATCACCATGCACTGGCTCATGTCGATTCCGGCGGCGGTAGAGTCCTCTCTTATCATGCGGCCGTAAATATCGCTGCCGATGGCGGAAATAAGCCGCACGCTGCCACCCAGACGGGCAAGGTTTTCGCAGATATTGCGGGTAACGCCGCCTGCGGAGATGTTCATGCGGCCAGGGTTGCTGTCGTGCTGTATTACGGGCTGGCTGCTGCGGCCGCATATATCGACGTTTGCAGCGCCGATTCCCATGGCATATTCGGCGTCGTTTACAAGGTAAATGCGTCCGCCGATATGGCCCTTCTTTTGAAGGTTGGATATATGCACAGCCACGGAGGCACGGGCGATATTCAGCCGGGCGGCGATCTCGCTCTGCTCTATATCGGGCTGCTGCTTGATTATTTCCAGTATTTCCCGCTCGCGATTGGTCATTATATAGGCTATCCTTTGCAACAAATATTTATATCCTGAATACTTGTTTAGCATAACTCTGCCGCAGCCATATGTCAATGGAAATAAAGGAAAAGCAGCGTATTTTTTATGCTTTTTTGTGTGGGCTGCGGATGTGATATGTGGTATGCTGAATAAAACAAAAGGGAGGGAGGGATACCGTGCGGGTATTGGATATAGATCTGGATTTCTTTCTTTCGGATTGTTGCCCCCTTGCGGAGATGGGCAAGCGGCCCGCCCTGATTGGACATGAGCCATGGCCTGAGGAGAAAGTGATAGATTTTCTGGAAAAACAATGCGGCCTGTCGGCGAATGCTCCTGTTCCCGGCAGGGTATTCGAGACCCATGATTACGCTCTTTTATACTGGCGGGAGCAGATGCAAAAGGGGAGGCTGAAAGCTCCATTCCACATTACCCATGTGGACGCTCACAGCGACCTGGGCATTGGCAGGCCGGGGCCGGGCTTTGTGCTGAACAGCGTATTGCCGAGAAGCACAGACAAACGTGAAGATATAGAAAAATACTATGATATGAGTAAACTGGACGAGGCGAACTATCTGCTGTTTGCTCTTGCCTTTCGGTGGATAAGCTCCCTTGATAATGTGCGCAACCCAAAATCCCGCCCGGATATACCGGAGGAGATACTTCTGCCGGGACGGAGGGATGGGATACAGCTTTCTTCCTTCGCCTCGAGACTGTTTGAGGGCAGCAACGGCAGAGAGCCTGAGATACCCTTCAATGTGTTTGAGGATTACCGTACATTTATAAGCCCGGCGCAATACGACCACGTTACTCTGGCAATATCTCCAAGGTATTCTCCCGAGGCGGCGGACGCCCTTGTGCCGGTGGTATCCAGATATATTCTCACCTAATGAAACAATATAGAATGCTTATATGAATTGCCCCGCATCACGATATGTGGTAAAATCAATCAATAATAAATACAAGGCATTGTATCCTTTCGGAGGAAGTATGGATTCTCAGCAGCTTTTCAGCAGGATAAAGCGGCATGACAAGCAGGCTTTTAAAATGCTGGTAATGACCTACGGCAAAAGCCTTTATCTTGAACTATATGCAATCTCCGGAGATGCGGATGTGGCCAAGCAGGCCACAAAAGCCGCCTTTACGGAGCTGTATATGGCGCTGAATTCCTATCAGAGCCCGGATGTAGCCGAAAGCCTCCTTTTCAGCATAGGCGAAAAAAAGCAGCGTGAATTGCTCAAAGAGCAGGCGGACAAGCTTACTGACGAATGCTTCAGGAGATTCTCCGAATCCTGCGCAAAAAAAACTGCGCCTAAGGCGGAGGCGCCAAAGGAAAAGCCTGCCCAAACGCTAAAAGCAGAAACCGCTGTGCCCGTTGATACGGCGGAAGCGGTGATTTCCAAGGGGGCGTCAGAAGCTCCTCTGGCTGTTGAGGCTGAAAAAACCCGCAAAAAGGCCATAGGATTTGGACAGGTATTGATAGCGCTGCTTATTGCGTCGGCCCTTTGGATGGCGCTGGGGCGGCTGATGCAGGAGGGATATCTGCCCGTATACGATCTTGGATACAGCTGGTTCAATCAGAATATAGCAAGGCTCTTTATGGGGTTTTGATGTACGCTGAAATTTATACAGTAAAATAAAAAGGCCGGATAGGGCGGTGTCCATAAAACAGTTAATCCTACGTATGCTTCGATCATACGTAGGATTATTTTTTGCATGATATTCAAACTTGCTGGCAGGGAACGGTTTGTCAAACCGTTTGCCGCCAGCTGGTCCACAGGGGATAGCCGCTTTTTAGCGGCGCAAGGGGGTGCAGCCGCCTTGACGGAACGAGGTGACGCAACATTCGAAGTCAGCCGGTTTTCTTCTGCTGACAGAGAATGAAGCTCCGCCCCGTCAGCTTGCTGACTGTACGCACTGATACTCCCGGCAGGAGAGTATAGAAGTGCGCCTTTTAGTTCCTAAAGGGTTTTTGGCTCTGGTTCAGCTCCTCGATCAACTGGAATTTATATGTACATTTTACTTAAGCACAGACGTACCGCATTCACGGCAGAACTTATCGCCCTTTATCAATTTCTCACCGCATTCG
>JAEDIC010000006.1 GCA_016292635.1 Clostridia bacterium | reverse complement strand
CGCTTAAGCTTTCCTGAACCACGCGACTATCGCGTGGTTTTCTATATACAAAAAAGCCGCGGTTTTCCGCGGCTGATGTGTAATGGATAAAGTATCAGTTGTTTGTGAATATGCAGGCCATGCCTATGGGGGATACCCGCACGGCTGCCCGGCCTATGAGAGCGTCAAAGGGGATGAGCAGGGCGGATTTCTCCGGCATTTCTCCGGTGCGGTCGTCGGGCAGAATGAGGAAAGTTTCGGCGGGCACGGTGAATTCGTCAAGCTCCCAATCCGATTCCGAGGCGTTTACCTCCCGAAGGAGATTGCCCCCGATATACACCTTTCCCTCCTTTATGGCGGCTTTATCCCCAGGAAGAGCGGCAATTCGGCCTATGGCGGCGCCGTCCTTTTTAAAGGCGTAAGCGTCTCCACGCTCCGGGGTGGAGATGTGCTTTGCCAGCTTATCAAAAAGGATAATATCTCCCTTGTACAATGCGGGAGACATTCCGTCATCGGATACCATTATGCCGGTGAACCACAGGGTAAATATCAGTATGACCACCGCCGCAGCGGCGGCTATGCAGAACAGCCAGTCCAGGGCGGAGAGCTTTTTGTACTGATGGCGGTTTGCCTCGGTTCTGGTCATTTGTTTTCCTCCAGAGTAAGGTTTTTTTTGGCTTTTTTCATAAACTCCAGCCTGTCCAGCATGACGACCCTGCCGCAGCCGGCGCATTTTATCTTAATATCCGCGCCGGTGCGGGTAACGGTCCACTCCGCGCTGCCGCAGGCATGGGGCTTTCGCATAAGTATGCGGTGGTTAAGGTCAAATTCCGTTATCATATATGCCCTCCGTGGGATGAATGCAAATGTGTCGGCGGCATTATAAGCCGCTTTTTTTTATGAGTATCTTTATGGCTTCCGCAAGGGCCTCCGCCGTGCCGCCGGTGAACTCCATATCCGCCATGCGGTAAAGGGGCAGCCGAGCCTCGTATATGGAAAAAAGGGCGTCTCTGCCATTCTTAAGCAATGGCCTTCCCGTGGTGTCAAGGGTGGCGGCGGTGTCCGCAATATCCCTGTGCAGCCACAGGGTTTTGCCTGTTTCTGCCATGATGAGACGGTTTCGTTCCCTAAGGATTATGCCGCCCCCGGTGGACACTATGCCAAAGGGAAGAAGGGAGACGGATCTCAGCACTTCGCTTTCAATATCACGAAAGCGTTCCTCGCCGTAGGCTTCAAATATTTCGGATATGGTCATACCCGCCCGTCGCTCCGCCATGTCGTCGGTGGAGTAAAAGGGGAGGTTTAATATCCGGGCGGCTGCTGAGCCCAGTTGGGACTTTCCGCTGCCCATCATGCCGGTAAGGTAAATCATGCTTCCTCCATGAATGCATCCAGTATGGCAAGGAGCAGGGCGGCTTCCCCTGCGGCAAGGCCACGAAGGGCTATGCACCCGTCATGCCGCCCGGATACGGCTATGTCCGCATTCTGCATACTGTCAAGGTCTATGGTGTGCTGGGGCAGGGCGATGGAAGGGGTTGGGCGGAAGGTGACGCGAACTATTATCGGCGCGCCGTTTGCCATGCCGGCCTGTATGCCGCCGGAGTTGTTGCTCTCAAAGGTTATTACGCCGCCATTTATGCGAAGGCCGTCATTGGCCAGAGAACCATGCATGGCGGCGAACTCCGTTCCCGCGCCAAACTCAACTGCCTTTACCCCGGGTATGGCGTACATAAGGGAGGATATGGAGCTTTCAAGGCCGCCCCAAAGCTCTCCTCCAAGGCCGACGGGAAGCCCGAGGGCGCACAGCTCCACGCATCCGCCAAGAGAATCGCCCTTTAGGGCTGATATGGCGGCCTTCATATCCGTTCCGGCTTCCGGGGATATGGTGGGAAAATCCTTTTGGCGAAGGGCGCATAGCTGAGCAGAAGAGGTATGCAGGGGGTCGAATGCGCTATCGGATACATTGCCGATTTTAAGGTAATGGCTCCCTACAGCAACGCCTTTATCCCGCAGGATTTGCCGTGCCACAGCCCCCGCGAAAACCAGCGGCAGGGTGAGCCGCCCGGAAAACCTGCCGCCGCCCGAGGGCATATAGCCGTATTTTACATAAGCGGGATAATCGCAATGGGACGGGCGGGGAAGGGCCCTTGTTTTATTGTAATCGGCGGAACGGATATCTGCGTTTTCAAAGCGAACATTTAGAATATCCCCGTTTGTAACGCCGCCGGTAACTCCGGATACATATATCGGGATATCGGATTCCCTTCTTGGGGTACTGCCGATCATGCCGCTCTTTCGGCGGGCGATATCCCGGAAGATAAGCTCCTCATCGAGGGCGACGCCCTTTGGAACTTCCATGGTAAGGCCAAGGAGCTCCGAATGGGATTCCCCGTAAATATTCAGCTTCATGCTGCCCCAGGGCTTCATTTAATCTTACCTCCGAGGGTGGTGAATTCATCAAAAAAGCGGGGGGCGGACTTGCTGACGCAATGGGGAGAATCTATCTCCACACCGCCGCACAGCCCTCCCATCACAGACAGCATCATGGCGATGCGGTGGTCGTTATGGGCGGAGCAGCTGCCGCTGCAGAGCCTTTTGCCCCCCCGGATGATAAAACCGTCCTCTGTTTCCCGTATATCCGCACCCAGGCGGGAAAGCTCGGATACTATGGCGGCTATCCTGTCGGATTCCTTCAGGCGCAGACGGGACGCGTTGAACACCCTTGTTTCACCCCGGGCGGCGCAGGCCACAACGGCTACGGCGGGGATAATATCAGGAGTGTCCCCTGCGTCCACTTCCGTGCCGATAAGGTGGCCATTGGATACGGATACGGAGCTGTCACTTACCTCGACCGCTGCCCCCATGCGGGAAAGTATATCAAGAATTACCGCATCTCCCTGAAGCGTATTGGGGGCAAGGCCGGTAACTGTCACATTGCCGTATACCGCGCCGGCGGCAAGGTACATTGCGGCGTGGGTGAAATCGCCGGGGATGGAGATATTTGCGCCGTGGAGGTTTGCGGGACGGACGATTATCGCCCCATCCTTCCATGCGGTATCCCCGCCGAAAAAATGGATGCAGGCACGGGTCATTTCTATATAGCCCGAGCCTTGTATTTCGGTGGTGGGTATTATGCGGCTCTCTTCATGGAGCATTGACAGGGCGAATATCAGCCCGCTTATAAACTGGGATGATATATTGCCGGGTATGCTGAAGCTGCCGGGGGAATATCTCCCGGACAGGCTTGAGGCCCGTGCGTCAACCCCGTGACTTTTGAGCAATTCTATAATGGGCTGCATGGGGCGGCGGGCAAGGGAGGGGGACAGTATAAATTCCGCCTTGTCCGCAATGAGGGGGGCTGCGGGATACAGCATTCGGTATGTGGAGCCGCTTTCCCCACAGTGGAGTATTGCCTGGGAGCGGCGGCCTGTTATCCCCTTTATTCTGAGGGTATCGGACGCGAAATCCACCTGCGCGCCCAGAGCCTGAACGCACTTTGCCGTTGCGGATATGTCATCCGACAGCAGGATATTGCTTACGGTGCTTTCACCATGGGCGAGGGCGGCGGAAATAACCGCCCGGTGGCTCATGCTCTTTGAGGGCATGGCGGGAACAGAGCCCGAAAGTATGCCGCTGAATACCGCCATAACGCCCCTCCTTTATATGATTATTTTATACCAATATTATCATACCATATCTTTGGGGGAATAGCATCTGGAAAAAGGAAAGAGGATGGTGTATATTAATGAAAAGACCATGGCTTCCTGAAGTGATAAATAAATTCCATTGGAGGTAATTATATGCTTAAGTCCCTGAGAGCCGCAATGGCAGCGGCAGGCGCGGATATGTTCCTCATACCCACGGCAGATCCCCATGGTTCGGAATATCCCGGCGAGCATTACAAGGTACGCCGCCATTTTTCCGGCTTTACCGGAAGCGCCGGCACAATGGCCGTAACCGCCGATGAAGCGGGCCTATGGACCGACGGAAGGTATTTCCTTCAGGCGGAGAGGGAGCTTGAGGGCTCCGGCATAACCCTCTTTAAAATGGGCCAAAGCGGCGTGCCGGATATATACGACTGGGCGGAGGCAAACCTTAAGGGCACTCTGGGGGCGGATTTTCGCACTCTTACCGCCGCAGAGGGCAAGGACCTTGCGAATAGGGGCGTTAAGCTCGTGGATTTTCCGGGCCTTATAGATGAGGCATGGGAAAACAGACCACCCCTCTCCCCCGAGCCTGCATACAGCTTAGGCTGTGAGTATACAGGCCGCTCCACAGCGGACAAGCTGACTGCCGTACGGAAGCAGATGGCGGAGCAGGGAGCGGATGCATACATTATAAGCGCCCTTGAGGACGGGGCGTGGCTGTTTAATATTCGGGGGGCGGATGTAAAGTATTTGCCCGTTGCGCTGTGCTATGGCATAGTTGAAAAGGAAAGGGCCTATCTCTTTATGGATGAGAAGAAGGCCGCCCCCATTATGGAGGATATGGCTGCCGCAGGGGTGGAGGTATTGCCCTATAACGGCATATATTCCTTTATATCCCGCTATGGGGCGGAGCACAAAGTGATGGCCCCCTTGGGCAAGCTGAATTACCGGCTGTATCTTGACCTGTGCGACAGGTCCAACGTAATAGACTATGACGCCATATCCCTTATGAAGGCGGTGAAGAATGACGCGGAGCTTAAATATTCCCGCCTGAACCACCTGAAGGACGGGGTTGCGGTTTCCAGGTTTATCCGCTGGATAAAGCAGAACGCCCATAAGGGCATAACCGAAATGCAGGCCGGGGAAAAGATGGGCCAGCTTCGCCGTGAGCAGGAGGGCTGCATAGACGAAAGCTTTTCCACCATCTGCGGCTATGGCCCCCACGCCGCGATAGTACACTACTCCGCAAACGCCGATACGGATATACCCATTGAGCCCCACGGATTGCTCCTTGTGGATTCCGGCGGACAGTATTACGGCGGGACTACCGACATAACCCGCACCATCTCCATGGGCCCGGTTCCATATGAGCAGAAGGTGGGCTATACCCTTGTATTGGAGGGAATGCTGGCCCTTATGGACGCAAAGTTCCCCAAGGGCTGCGCGGGATATCACCTTGACGCCATTGCCCGTATGCCGCTTTGGCAGCGGGGAATGGACTACAACCACGGCACCGGCCACGGCGTGGGCTGTATGCTGTCGGTACACGAGGGGCCAAACGGCTTCCGCTGGCAAAAGACTTCCCGCTCGGATAGGGGGGAGCTTATGCCCGGCATGATAACCTCCGACGAACCGGGTGTATATGTGGAAAATCAATACGGCGTGCGCATTGAGAACCTTGTAGAATGCGTTGAGGAGGAAAATGGCTTCCTTGGCTTCCGCAGCCTTACCTTTGCCCCCATTGACCTTGACGCGGTGGATATTGATACCCTTACCGAGCAGGGCAGAGAGCGGCTGAACAGGTATCACAAAGAGGTGTATGAGAAGCTTTCCCCCCTCATGACGGAAGATGAGCGGGAATGGCTGAAGCAGGAGACGAGGGAGATATAAGGCAGAAGCGCAAAATAGCCGCACATTGTGCGGCTGTTTTGTTATATTAAAGGGAATGCGGAGGTATGGGCGAAGGCTGCTTCTGTCGGTGGAAAAGCTGTTGCTGTAATTGGGATAAGTTTGCGCGGCTTTATTTTACTACCCTAACCCCAACCATATTGGCAGCCTCGCCCTGCGGGCCAAGCCGGGGAGGCGTTAAGAAGGGATGGACAAGACGCCCCTTTGCTGTGCGTTGACTTAAGCGAAGTGATATTCTTAACGCCGCCCACTTCGCCCATTAGGGCGAAGCTTCATATAAGGGCGGGGGGTGGTTTTAGATAAAGGATACTATCAAAACTTATTCTATCTACAGCGTAATCGTTCGCCTAAATATAAAACCGCCGCAGAAAGCGTCTGCGGCGGGATGTATGCGGTGTTTACCTGACGGTGGGCAGCATATCCTTCCATGCCGTCCACATGGCGTCGCTGGGCATACGCCAGTCCCCACGGGGGGATACGCCAACGGAGCCCACTTTTGGGCCATCAGGCAGACAGCTGCGCTTGAACTGCTGGGCGAAGAAGCGGCGCAGGAAGGTGGACAGCCACCTGGCGATGACCTCCTCGGAATATTCTCCCTTGAAGGCATGGCAGGCAAGCTTAAATATCTTATCCGGTCCAAAGCCAAAGCGCAGGAAGTAAAACAGGAAAAAATCATGCAGCTCATATGGCCCCACAAGGTCTTCGGTAAACTGGGTCATATCTCCATCCGCCTCGGCGGGCAGCAGCTCCGGGGATACGGGGGTATCCAGTATATCCAGAAGAACCGCCTTAAGAGCGGGGGAGGACTGCTCCGCGTAATGACGCACAAGATACCGAACAAGGGTCTTGGGCACGTCTGCGTTGACGCCGTACATGGACATATGGTCGCCGTTGAAGGTAGCCCAGCCAAGGGCAAGCTCGGACAGGTCGCCCGTGCCTACGACGAGGCCGTTTTTCATATTGGCAATGTCCATAAGCACCTGGGTGCGCTCTCGGGCCTGCGCATTTTCAAAGGTAACGTTATGGTCGGCGGGGTCATGGCCGATGTCCGCAAAGTGCTGGTTTACGCTGTCGCCAATGGGTATTTCACGGAAGGTCACGCCCAGCTCATTGCAGAGTATTTCGGCATTTCCCCGGGTGCGGCCCGTTGTGCCGAAGCAGGGCATGGTTATTGCCAGAATATCGTCGTGGGGTCGGTTCAGTATATCCAGCGCCCGGACTGATACTATCAGAGCAAGGCAGGAATCAAGGCCGCCGGATATGCCTATAATCAGGGCTTTCGCGTTAACGTGGCTCATCCGGCGGGCAAGGCTATGGGCCTGTATGTCAAGAATACGCTCTGCGCGTGCCGGGTCTTCGGGTATGAATGGGGAGGGGCTTATCTTCCGCTCAAGGGAGGCACGGGAGAGTATATGGAACTCTACGGCAGGATGAGCTTGTTCGGGCTGATTGCGCTCCGCCATGAGCATTTCCACATCCACATCGGAATAGATAAGGCCATCGGTAAAGGGAGCGCTTTCATTCAGCACACGGCCCCGCTCGACAATAAGGCTGTGGCCTGAGAATACCATATCGGTGGTGGATTCCCCAATGCCGGGGTTTGCCACGGCATAGGCGCAGCAGAGACGGGCGGAGGATGCGGCGTACATCACACGGCGCTGCTCCTCACGATGAACAAGCTCGCTTGTGGCGGTGGGGTTCGCGATGACGGCGGCTCCCATATTGGCAAGGACATCACCATGGGCATTGGGGCACATAAGCTCGTCCCCAACAGCCACGCCGAAGGTAAAGGCGGGCAGCTCTGCGCATCGCAAAAGCATATCCTGAGAGAATGGCGCGGTTTCCCCTGCGAGGGTTATTTCGGAGGATATTCCTTCGCCGGGGGAAAATACACGAGATTCATAAAGCTCGCTTTTCGCGGGCATGTCCTTGCGGGGAACTACGCCAAGAAGCTTTCCGTGCTGTATAAGGGCGGCGCAGTCGTATACCCTGCCAAGATGCTTTACGGGCAAACCTATCACCGCAATGGCGTCAAGGTCTGCGGTGGCGGACAGCAGATTTTCCAATGCGGCTTCCGCAGCTTTAAGCAGGGCGGATTGGCGGAAAAGGTCTCCGCAGGTGCAGCCGGTAAGAGCAAGCTCAGGGAATACCACCAATGAGCAGCCGGCGGCATCCGCCTGCTTATACAGGGAAAGTATGCTTTTGCCGTTTGCAGAAGGGTTCGCCAATGTGGTTTTTGGGGTTGCGGCGGCGATTCGCACAAAGCCCATGTTTATCATATATGTACCTCCCTTGTCCGGATGAAACGGACCCGGTGAATTATCGAATTTAATGTATGGTAAAGGGGATATCGGTTAGTATGCCCGGCTTTGGGACATGGTGAATATGGAAAGAATTGCGGATTTTATAATTTTATAAAAGAGGGCGGGGAATGCCGCCCCCTTTTTAGGAAGGTCAAAAATTAGCCCTGTATGTCGCCGTCATCAAAGGGGTCGCCGCACTCGGGGCAGAACTTGGGAGGATTGGCGGGGTCTTCGGGCTGCCAGCCGCACTTATCGCACCTGTAGGTGGGGGCGGCGGAGGGCTTCTTTGCGCCGCAATCAGCGCAGAAATTACCCTTGTTTACAGCGCCGCAGGTGCACTTCCAGCCGTTGGACGCGCCGCAGTTGGGGCAGAACTTGCCGGTGTTCGCCGCGCCGCAGGCGCAGGTCCAGCTGTTTGCGGGGGCTGCCGCGGGTGCTGCCGCCTGCTGCTGGGCGCCCATCTGGAACAGGGAGCCGATATTCGCTCCGCCGGCGGCGCCTGCCATATTAAGGCCTGCAAAGGCGGCAAACGCGCCGCTGCCTTCGTTCTTAGCAGCGTTCTGCATTGCGGAGGCCTGCGCGCTGGCAAGGTGTGCCGCTGCCATGGCGGGGTTGGTAAGGGCCGCGCTCTGCTGCAGTTCCTTGATGCGATTTTCGTCCTCATCGCTGGCCTTAATGGAGCTGATGGCTATGGAGACTATCTCAATGCCCCTGAGATCACGCCACTTGGAGGAAAGCTCGTTATTGAGAATCTCGGTAAGCTCGGTGGTGCGGCCGGGCAGGGCGCTGTATTTGATGCCCATTTCGCTGATGCGGGAGAAGGCGGGCTGCAGCGCGTTCATAAGCTCAGAGCGCATCTGGCTGTCTATCTTGTCACGGGTATAGTCGGAGGATACGTTGCCGCATACGTTCTTGTAAAACAGCATGGGGTTGGAGAGCTTGTAGGAATATTCGCCGAAGCACTTTACGGAAACCTCAAGATCAAGGCCGGCGCCGATGTTGCTGTATACAACACGGAAGGGCACGGGGTTTGCGGTGCCGTACTTATTGCCGATTATTTCCTTGGTGTTAAAGTAGTATATACGCTGATCCTTGCCGGTATCGCCACCAAGGGTGAAACGCTTTTTAAGGGTTTCCCAAACGGAGGCAAGGCTTTCGTTGAAGGAGCCGTAGAAAATGGTGGGCTCAGTGGAGTTATCCCATACGAACTCGCCGGGCTCGGCGCAGAATTCAACTATGGCGCCCTGCTCTACGATCATCATGCACTGGCCTTCGTTTACGGCTATTATGGCGCCGTTGGAGATGATATTGTCCTCGCTTCTGGTATTGGAGCTGCGCCCGCTGGTGCGCTTCATGCCTTTCTTTACCAGAACGTCCTCAGATATTGCTTCGCAGTAGAAATACTCACGCCACTGATCTGCCAATACGCCGCTCAAAGCGCCTATGCCTGCTTTCAAAAGTCCCATTTCTATTTCTCCTTTCAGAATCTGCTTTGAAAAAATATGACCCGCTGTGGGCAAAAAGACATACGCCCACAATATACTTTATATATTATAGCACATATATATAAAGAACGCCATTGAGGATTTTCCAGACAATAATAATCCCCCCGCTATGCGGGGGGATCATTATTACATTGAAATTGTTTTCTTATAAGGGCTTAGCCCTGCTGCTCCTTCTTGCGCATCTTTATCTTGAGCATAGCAAGGGCCTTGCGGGCGTCAAGGGCGTCGGCGGCGTTTTCGCCAACGTTTTCACTCTCGATGCCTTCGGGGTTCTTGTTGATGTCAACTATGGCGTCAAGGTATTCGTTGGTTACGACGAACTGAGCCATGGTGCCGCTGAAGTTGAGGCCGGTTACGGGGATGCCCCGAATGCCCAGCTGGTATACGGTGTTGGTGTAGTCAACGTCGCTGTTGCCCCAGCCATCGGAGGATACGATGGCGCCGTCGGCACGCATACACTCTGCCCAGATGGCGGCGCGGGTGCCTACGAGAAGCTTTTCTTCGCCGGCGTCGGGAGTGCCTACGATTATTATGCCCATCAGGTCGATTTCAGGGTCAGAAGAAACTACCTCAAGGAGAGGATCGCGGAAATGATGGAGGGAGGTTTCTTTTGTGGAAGGTCCGATACCCATTATGCGTTTCCTCCTTTTATTACTGCATGGAACGGATTATGCCGTCCCTGTATTCGTTTGGGGTGACTATCACAGGCATATTGCCCATGTCGATTATGCTCTTGCTGCCCTCGGTGCCGCTGGGCTCCTTGCCGAAGAGGTGGGTGTCGTACATTGCGCCCTGGCCTGCAACCTGCTTGATTATGACCACGCGCTTTTTGCCGGGGCGAACGGTGTCATAGTAGGTATTGCGGGTGGTGCAAAGATCCCCCTTGAACTTCTTGAGCTTATCCCGGTAGCTCTGGATAAACTTATCGCAGGCGCCGTGGGCGCGGGTGCAGGCGTTCTTATCCTGGCCCATGTGGGACTTGAACAGGAAGTCAAAGCTGATGATAACATCGTTGGTGCCGGGGGTGCCCGCTTTGTTCAGGAACAGCTTTTCCTTAAGGTTGCCCTCGGAGGAGCCGAACTCGTAGGTCTGCACGCCGTCCACATCCACGCCGGTCATCATGAAATAGACGCCGGTGATGGTATGGGTGATGCCTTCGCCCAGTATGCCCAGCACCTTGGTGGATACGGGAATGATGTCCATTATAGTGTTGGTCCAGCGGTCATGATCGTCAGGCTGGATCAGCTGAATGTCTATCTTTTCGATTATGTCCTTGTTTTCTTCCATGAGCTGATCCAAAAGCTCACGGCTAACGGTCATTTTGCCGTCCGGCGTAACGTCGTTGTGCTCGCCCCATTCCACAGAGTTAACGTGGAAGGACTTGATGACCAGACGTCTCAGGTTGATATCCTGTGCCATTTCTGTTCCTCCGCAGCGGTATTTTTTTGATAGTCAGGGCAGGTATTTGCATACTTTCCTTTATATAAAAATCTTATATTATTACAGCAAAAAAGTAAAGCGGTAAAGATAAATTTATAACGATATACGATAACAAAAAAGCCGCCGGGAAGGCGGCTCTGTCGGTTGGCTCAGGACAGGGCGGCTTTGGCCCGGCACACTTTTACCCATGCGATGAGGGAAAACAGGGCGAAGGCAAATATATTCACCGCCACAACGCTTGCCCCTGTGGGGGTGGAGCAGAAAAAGCTTATGAACATTCCCAATACAAAGCAAACTCCGGAAAGGATGCCGGAACATATAACGGTTCCGCGGAACGTTCTGCACAGGCGCATTGCGGTAAGGGGCGGGAATATTATAAGGCTGGAGATGAGCAGCGCGCCCATCATCCGCATGCCCAGCACTATTATAACGGCGGTAAGGCAGGCGAGGAGGGTATTGTATGTGCCGGCGGGTGAGCCTGTTGCCCGGGCAAAGCCCTCGTCAAAGGTTACGGCGAACATGCGGTTATAAAACATCAGGAAGGCTATGAGCACCCCTATGCAAAGCACTGCGCTGATAACCGTGTCCGAGTCGCTCATGGCAAGTATGCTGCCGAAAAGATAGTTCATTATGTCGGTATTTACCCCGCTGGTCATGGATATGACCATTACGCCAAGGGCTAATGAGCCGGTGGAGATAAGGGCTATAGCCCCGTCTCCCTTTATTTTGGAATTTTCGCTTATGCGAAGCAGCAGCACTGCCGCCGCAACAACTACGGGAATGGCCGCGGCAAGCTCAGCCGTGCCGGTAACTGCCGCAACCGCAAGGGCGCCAAAACCTACATGGGAAAGGCCGTCTCCTATCATGGAATAGCGCTTAAGCACAAGGCTTACGCCCAGAAGCGCCGCGCATACAGAAACCAGAACGCCCACAGTAAGAGCCCTCAGCATAAAGGAATATGAAAACATAGCGGATATAGATTCTATCATGCGCCGCCTCCCAGAAAGGCCATGCCGGTGGAGCTGCGCTTGTATTCCTCCGGCGTGCCGTAGAATATGCCTCCGTTGCCAAGGTGCAGCATATGCTTTGCCATGGCTGCGGCGGTGGGTATATCGTGGGATACCATTATGACGGTTATGCCGCCGGTATGGTTAAGGTCGAATACTATGCGGTAAAGCTCTGCGGTGGCGATGGGGTCAAGGCCGGCTGCGGGCTCGTCCAGCAGAATGAGCCTATGGGTGGCGGAGAGGGCGCGGGCAAGGAGCACACGCCGCTGCTGCCCGCCGGAAAGCTCCCCATAGCAGCTTTTGGCGATGGAAGCTATGCCAAGACGCTTCATGTTTTCCATGGCCCTTTGCTTTTCCGCCTTTGAGAAAAAGGGGCGGTGGCCTATGGAATTAAGGCAGCCGGAAAGAACCACCTCGCCTACGCTTGCGGGGAAATCATGCTGAAGCTTATTCTGCTGGGGAAGGTAGCCTATCTCGGTGTGCTTTAGGCCGTCTCCTGTGTATATGCGGCCGCTTTTGGGCTTTAATAGGCCCAAAAGCCCCTTTATAAGGGTGGATTTTCCCGCGCCGTTTTCCCCGGTTATGCAGAGAAGATCCCCCTGCTCAACGGAGAAATCAAGGCCGGATATAACTGTGCGCCCGTCATAGGCCAGGGCGGCGTTTTCGCAGGTTAAAAGCGACATATCAATACAGGGCCTCCCGAAGATTCAAAAGGTTGCTTTCCATAAGGGAAATATAGGTTGCGCCTCCTTCAAACTCCTCCCGGGTAAGGTTATGGCAGGAGGTAAAGGTGAGCACCTTTGCCCCGGTGGACTCCGAAACGGCTGAGGCAAGGCGCCCGTTTGAAAGCTCAATAGAGAATACCACCGGTATGTTTTTCTCCTTAACTTTGTCTATAAGGAAGGCGATGGTGGCGGCGGAGGGTTCGGTATCGGCGGAGCAGCCGGGGAAGGCGGCGTAATATTCAAGGCCGTATTCCTCCGTAAAATACCTTACGGGGAATCTGTCCGCAAAGACCACGGTGCGCCGGGGAGCGTTTTCCACAAGTGCGCGGAATTCTTCATCCAGCCGGAAAAGCTGTCTTTCATATTCCGCGGTGTTTGCGGAATAAATCGAGGCGTTGGCGGGGTCTATACCGCAAAGCTTATCGCATATGGCTTTTGCAATGAGGGCGGCGTTTTTCGGGGATGTCCAAACATGCTCGTCATAGCCGGTATCGTGGCTGTTGCGGCAGGATTCGTCGTGGTGGAGGTGATGACGCTCCTCCTGCATTCCCTCAACGGTTTCTTCGGTAAGGGGCGTTACGGTGTTCAGCATGGCGATGACTTTATTATCATCAAGCTCCAGAGAAGCTGCCATGTCGGTTACCCAGGCTTCGTTTTCCCCGCCGGAATATATGAACAAATCGCAGTTTTGTATGTCCATTATATCCTGGGGGGTGGGCTCGTAGGAATGGGCCTCGGCCCCGGGGGAGAGCAGCATTCGGATATTCGCCCTATCCCCTGCGACGGAGCGGGCGAAATCATAGGAGGGGAATGAGGTGGCTATTATGGTAAGGCCGTCCGGTTCCACCTGGGTAGTGCAGCCCATAAGAAGGGCGGATATCATAAGGAGGGGCAGAAGCAATTTTTTCAGCATACGCCCTCCTTTTTGCGGCAGCCCTCGCAGAGGCCGTACAGCACGCTTTCCCTAAGGTCAAGGGTAAAACCATGGGCGGAGGCGATATGCTCTGCAAGGCCTGCTACATGGTCGCAGGAGAGGTGAATGAGCCTGCCGCAGCCACGGCATTTTAAATGGAAATGATCATCGCAGCCGCTGTGTTGATGGGAATACTGATACAGCACCCGCTTGCCTTCATGGAAGCGGCGCAGCTCGCCTTCTTCGGTCATGCGGGACAGCTGGCGATACAGGGTGCTTTTGCCCAGCGAGCCATCTGCGCAGAGGGCCGCTATTATTTCCTCGGAGGAGTATTGCTCTTTATTGCCGCTGCGGAAAAAGTCCCGCAGGGCCTTGTATTGCATGGTTTTGTACATATGTTTGGCACTACCTCGTAATATGGGGGTAAAGGCTCTCATATTACTGCCTGACAAAAAAACCCTTGTAGGTTCTACAGCCTGAAATATGAGAGTTACTCTCATATTATATAGGGCTTATTTGGAATGTCAAGGGCGAAGAAGGTGAATATTCTCCCTCCGATGACACATTGCGCCGCTTCATGCCGCCTTGACAAAGTAATTTGCAGGAAATAACATATAACCGAAGAATAAAAAGCCTCCGAGGGAAGGACGTATATCATATGCTGCAAACCTTCTTTAATTCCATATCCGCAGTGCTGGTAGTAATGATAATAATGGGAATAGGCTACTTCATGGGCCATAAGGGCTGGATGAAGGCGGAGCACAAGCCCCTGATGTATAAGCTGATAATATGGGTGGCAATGCCCGCGTTATGCATCAACAATATGCAGGCAAATTTTACCCGGGATATGCTGAAGGGGGCGGGCGCACTTATGACCGTTCCCCTTCTGAACATACTGCTGCTTACCTTTATAGCGGCGCTCACCGCAAAGCTTCTGAAGCTGCCCCGCAATCGGGTGGGCGTGTTCATAGTGATGTGCTGCCTGTCCAATTCCATATTTATCGGCTACCCCATGTGCCTTGAGCTGCTGGGGGATGCCAGCACTACATATGTAATGTGGTACTATATGTTCAATACCATATTTTTCCAGACCATGGGCGTATGGCTGATACAGCGCTCCGGCTCGGAGGAAAAGGGATTTTCCCTGAGCGGATTGAAGGCGGTGCTTAAAAATCCCCCATTTATAGCTATAGTGATAGGCATAGCGTTGCTGCTGCTGGATGTGCGGCTGCCCAAATTTGTCATGAGCATAACCAGGTATCTGGGCAACATGGTATCCCCTCTTGGCCTCATTTATTCCGGCTTCATAATATACGAGACCGGCTTTGGCAATCTCCGCCTTGAGCGGGGCCTGCCCTCCACCATGGCTATGCGCTTTATAGTATCTCCTGTGCTGTGCATGGCGCTCTGTGCAGCCTTCGGCATAACCGGCATAGCCAGAAACGCATACGTTATAGAGGTGGCCATGCCCACCATGACACAGGTGGCTGTGCAAGCCTCAGGCATGGGCGCGGATGAGCAATACGCCGCAAAGGGCGCGGCCATTACCACCCTCGGCGCCTTTGCGGTGATACCCATATTGATGATGGTGATATAGGGAAGAAGTTTTCTTAAATGAAAGCAGGCAGCGTAAAAAGCGCAGCGGGCTTTGGGGGCAAGGCGCTGACATTTGCATTGACGGCATATATTTTGGCGCTGATGTCCCTCCGCTGCAAAAAGACAGATATGCCGAATACCACGGGGTGTTATCATGACCTTCCCGGGGGTCCCAGGGGGGGTTCCACAGGCAAATGCCCGCAAGATGCTTGCGGGCATTTGTGTTTTGGGAAGCTGGTTTTGAAAGCATCAAGGCTTTTTATAACGCTCAGCACATGAATACTATCCGTTCTTTTCCCGTGAGCACTTCGGGAAGGTTAGGATCGCAATGGCGCAGGTTTGAGCGGGAGGTATTGTACTTTTTCGCCACGGAATAGAGGGTTTCCCCGGAGGAGGGGAAGTATGCCATGAGGCCGTGAGAGGTTTCCCTCGGAGGGCATTCCTCAATGCCGCATACGGCGGTTACATACTCCGCCCCGTAAAGGCAGGCGGTGAGCAGCACGGTGCAGCTCAGCTCAACTGAGCGCCCGCCGCCGGAGGCGGAAGCCGAGGCCCGCACGGATATGAGAGCATCTGTTGCCCCGGGGGCGTCTGTTTCCACCGAGAAGGGAATATCCTCGTTAAAGGCGAATATGCTGCCGCTTTCTCCGGCGTAAAGTATCCTTACGAAAAGCAGACCCTCCACCGCCAGCCTGTCACCCTCCATTCCGCTGGAGGTGACCAGGGGGCGCACGGCTGTGTATATGACACGCTGGGCATCAGGCAGCCCTTCCGGCAGCATAACGTTTTCCGTAAGGGAATGGCGATGGGTAGGACAGCCCAGGAATGAGCAGGGCTTAAGGCGGCTGTGCAGGCACTCAAAGGGCAGGGTGGGAGAGAATATGTCCACCGCAGCGCTGCCGGATGCCGTGGTGCGGCCGTATATGCGGTAATTCAGCCCCACATCCGCTATAACCATGCCGAATTCCTCCGAGGCCCGCACATCCCACGCCGCCACAGAAACATCCCCCCACAGGGGAGACTGTCCGCTGCCCTCCACGGTCTCTGTAAAGGGTATGGCCCGGCAAAGCTGGCTAAGGACTCCCGTTCGGCTTTCCACAAGGGCGGAAATATACAGCGTACCCTCAAGCGTCAGCCCATTGGCACAAGGGGTAACATCCCTGAGGGCGGCGCACGCCTCGGAATACAGAACCGCCGAGGCAAAGGGAGCTTCCAGCTCTTCCCTGAGGCGCAGCGAGCCGGAGCATACCTCGGCTTTGCAGGCGAGGGTAAGCTCCTTTGTATCCTGCTCCGCGTCATCAACGCCGGATATGGAGGACAGCACCTTTATGCCGCCGGGGGCTGTGACCATTACCGCCATATCCGCAACGGCGTTAAGATACAGCCGCCCACCCTCGTTTAAAAGCTCAAGGGACTGCAAACAGGGCTGCACCATGGCGTTCATGCCCTCCCTTACACCCTCCGCAGGTATGATATGGCGGAAGGAAGCATGGGAGGAAAAGGCGAAAACATTGCCGTCGGTGCATATTACATCCACGCTTACCCTGCCCTCCACCGCAACTGCTCCCGCTTTCGCCGCGGCGTCCGTCAATGTTACGCTTCCCGTGCAGGACAGCACCTCCTTCAGGGTGCGTCCTTCCGGCAGGGGGATATCCCCCTCCACCGACGCCTGTGTAAGGCCCGAATATATCATATGCTCCCCGGGGAGCTCTTTCCATATGAGTTCCATGCCGATACGCTCCTCTCATCGCTCAAATAGTTATCTTGCAGATATATAAGCTTATGACAAAGGGGTCGGCAAAATGTCTCGTAAGTCGCCCTACGGAAATAAATAATACAATTCGTTTTTGTACGAGCGGCTGATTTGGATGCATAAAAAACAGTATATACAGAGTGGTTAAACACAGGGTTATCAATGTTATCAACATGGTTATCCACATTTGCGGGCTTTTTAGGGGGAGAAAGTGTTATTAATCCGTTTAAAAAAAACTCTTGCCGAATATTTATAATTGGAATATGCATCAGGGACGGACAAAATGCGTGAATAAATCACACGGGGGTGTGAAGATATATTATTTTGGCGCAAAGTAAAAAATATCCCCGTCCGCAGTCATTATACGGACGGGGAAAGGTGGGGATGAGGAGGTGGCATAGCATTATGTCGGTGTGTATAAAATATACGCAATAAGCAGAAAGAGTCAGTTGGGGCGAGGTACGGGTTTCACCTGTACCTTCACAATGTTGGCAGGGATGGGAACAGGGTAAATGTCGTCCGCACCACTCGACCCCATTATATAACGTTCTGTATCTCCGCCTTGCCGCTTTTTTCCCTTGCGGATTCAAGGATGAGCTTGTCAGCAACCAGGGCGATGAATTCACCATTGGTGGGCTTGTCGTTTTTGGAGTAGATGTTGTAGCCGAATATCTGGTTAATATTCTCTATTTTGCCACGGGTCCAGGCAACCTCTATGGCGTGGCGGATGGCCCGCTCCACCTTTGAGGCGGAGGTCTGGAACCGCTTTGCGATGCCGGGGTAAAGCTCCTTGGTGATGCGGCCGCAGAGGGCAGGCTCAAAATAGACCATGCGGACAGCTTCACGGAGGTAATGATAGCCCTTTATGTGGGCGGGTATGCCTATCATGAGGAACACGGAGGCTATCTTTTCATCCAGGGTGCGGGGCTTTGCGCTCATGGCCCGCACCTCGGAGCGCTGTGTATAGCTGTTTTCAAGAAGGTCCAGTATGCGCTTGTAAAGTGTGTCCGGGTCAATGGGCTTGAGCATATAGTATTTTGCCCCAAGGGTGCAGGCCTGGCGCACCATGTCTTCCTGCCTGAGGGCGCTTATGACTATGACGGCGGGGGGATCCTTCACAAGGCCGGCGTTCAGTCGCTCCAGCAGCTCAAAGCCGTCCATGCGGGGCATTATAAGATCGCACAGCAGTATATCGTAGTGGGAGTTGGCGAGGGAATCCAGGGCAGACTGCCCGTCCGATACCACGTCTACCCGCTCTATGCCCTCCTGGGCCGCAAGGTAATCTCGTACAGTGTTCTGAAACTGTGTGCTGCTGTCTGCCAAAAGTATGCGGTATTTAGTCATTTACTGCCTCCGTATTCATGTGGTTTTTAGGGTAATCTGCACTTATAAGGCGTTTTCCTGTATGACTTGATTTTAGCACCGCTAATTTCGCAGCGATAGGGAACAAAATTGGCTGCTTTTGTCGTGCTGTGACGGGTGATGCAAAAAAAATGACGGCTGGTGTAATATGACGCAAAAGTCCCTGTTTTTCGGCAAAAATCCAATTCATAACGGGGGCGTTTGTCGAAGGGAATATAGGGGCGGGGTTGAAAAAAACGTCCCGCTGTGGTTAAATTGTATAAAGGCCGGCAGGTAGCCGGTCATCACAGGATAAATCCGCAAAAAGCTGTCAAGCCGCTTTTTATACGCTTAACCGGCAGGTAGCCGGCGAGCAGTTTCCCATAAAGTTTGGGGATATACGCCACGAAGGCCGCTCATCAACAACATCATGAGGGTGCTTTTATGGCGTTCTCTATATTTTGGAGGTTTAAAAAATGACAAAGACAAAGCGAATTGTTATCGCAGGGCTGTGCGTAGCTTTGGGCGTGGTGCTGCCGGTGGCGGTCCACTCAATACCAAACGCAGGCAATATACTGCTGCCCATGCATATACCGGTTTTACTGGCGGGCCTTATATGCGGCCCATGGTATGGGCTGGCTACGGGCATACTTGCCCCTGCGCTCTCAAGCCTTATTTCCGGAATGCCACAGGCGCCGTATCTGCCCGCAATGGTTGCGGAGCTTGCGGCATACGGCCTTATATCGGGAATTTGCATACGGGTAATTAAATGCAAAGGCATCACCGCACGGGTGTATATGGCCCTTATCGCCGCAATGCTTGTGGGCAGGGCGGTGTATGGCGCAATGAATGCCCTCATATTTCGGGCGGGAGAATACTCCATGGAGCTATGGATGAGCGGCGTGTTCATCACATCAGCCCCCGGCATACTGGTTCAGCTTGTAATAATCCCGGTGATAATACTGGCGCTGCAAAAGGGAAAGGTAATAGAGATTGGAAAATGAGCTTCTAAGATTCAAAGAAATACTGCTTGCCCATCTCGTGAGATATCCCCTCATGAGCCCGGAGGACTGCGCCAAGCTGGTATATCAGAGCGAATTTGCAGGGGAGCATATGATAGCTTCGGCTGAGGAAAGCCTGAAATGTATAGAGCGGGAAATGGGGGAAGTACCGGCAGAGCGGGGTGAAATATACGAGAGCATCGGCAGCGGCATTGCCCGGCTGCACCTTGGCCCTGCCAAGGCTGCGGGGATGACAGCAATGGAGATAAACCGGCTGTTTATATCCGGCAAAGCCACGGGAAGCAAAGAGAAACAGGAGCAAAAGCTTGACCTTATGGAGCATCTCTGCAGGGAAGGGAAAACGGCGTTTTCACGGGAGGAGCTTTCGGAATTTCTTATAAAATACAGGGCGGAGGGATGTCCGCCGCTGCGTCATAGCGAAAGATTCAGGCAGGCGTATGAGCCCCACTACAGGGTGGTGAGGAAGGAGCGGTAAGAAAAAAAGGGAGGATGACCTCCCTTTTTTGTTTGCGAATTTGCCCCACTGGTCGCCAAATCCGATTGAAGCTTCCGGGACTCATAATCCCCAAGGTTTTTTTGACAGGCAAAGCTTCGCCCTCCGGACGAAGCCGGTGAATTTATAGGATGAGGAAGAAAAAATACCCTTCCGCCGGCTGTTGCCTTAAATGAAGCGCCTTTGTTAAAGCCGCCCGCCTCGCCCGCAAGGGCGAAGTTTCATATAAGGGCGGCAGGTGAGTTTAGATGAAGAAAGAGGAAGGAGAAGGCGAATCACTTCACAGTCCCATTATCACCGAGTATTCTTCTTCGCTTATGGCGCCCCGTTCCAGCACTTCCGCAACCATGTTGTGGCAGGCCCGGACATCGGGATCCCGGAGGAAGCGGTCGTTTCTGCGGGCCCAGTCTTCGAGGGCCTCGTGATAATCTGCGGAGATGCTATGGCGGCAGTCATGGAGCTCCATGACAGACCAGAGGGCCCGTATGGCGGAGGCCCGTTCCTCAGGAGAGACGGTGGACTGAACGCCGGTAAAGCTGTATGTACGCAGGTCGGACTTATCGCAGCCGAAGCGGTCAATGAGCTTTTCCAAGATAAGGGCGCAGCCCAATGCGTCGTCAAGGGCGTTGTGATGATGCTCGAGGGGCACATTTAGGCCGGCGCATAGGTCATTGAGCCGATGGCTGCCGCATTCCTCCTTGGGCAGGTGCTTGCGGGCCTTGGTGAGGGTGCAGGCATAGGTGATATCCGGGATGGGAATATCGCACAGGGCCAGGGATTTGCATATTACCCCGAGGTCAAAGGTGGCGCTGTGGGCCGCCATTATGCCGCTGAAAAAGGGGGCTATTTCGGGCCATATTTCACGGAAGGTTGGGGCGTCCTTTACCATTTCGGGGGTTATACCGTGTATCTTGATATTGTAATCGTCAAAGTGTTCGTGGGGGTTCACCAAAAACTCCCGCAGGTAAACGGGAGTTCCGTATTCCATATGGACTATGCCAATGGAGCAAATTGAATCGTTGTTGCGGTTTGGCGTCTCCACATCCACCGCAGTATAGCGTTCCAGCAAAGCAGTTCCTTTCGAAAATTAAATCAGTATAAGCTCGTATTCCGTGCTGCCCAGACCGATGCGCTCGGCATGCTCCACCTGCACCCGCCAATTGGTATTTGGGAAACTGTTGGTGAAGTGATCCTTGCAGCAGGGCTCCTTGCGGCCCAGTACGCTCTGGGGGTTTATGGGCATGGCGTTTACGCTGTCGGCAGAGGCCATATCCACGGCAACGGGGTCAAAGGAGGCAAACATACCCACATTGGGAACGATGGGGATATCGTTTTCGGAGTGGCAGTCGCAGCAGGGGGAGATATCCACGGCGATGTTGATGTGAAAATTGGGCTTATCCTTTACCACTGCCATGGCGTACTCGGCGATTTTTTTATTGAGCATCTCCTCGCTCTGACCGAAGGTGGGCACTATGGCGTCAAAATTGCATATGCCTATGCAGCGGCCGCAGCCA
This sequence comes from Clostridia bacterium, assembly GCA_016292635.1. Lineage (GTDB taxonomy): Bacteria > Bacillota > Clostridia > Christensenellales > CAG-138 > SFEL01. Next base: position 71,257 of record JAEDIC010000006.1, on the reverse strand, counting down.
AGGCAGGTATCATGGTCGATATATGCCTTATGGTTTTCGTCGTAGCGTATGCCGTCGTTTGCGCATATTCTGGCGCACATACCGCAGCCGCGGCATTTTGCGGTCTTTACCCGGGGTTTGCCGTCGCAATGCATTTCCATCTTGCCGGCCCGGGAGCCCGCGCCCATGCCGAGGTTCTTCAGCGCACCGCCAAAGCCCGCTTCTTCATGGCCCTTAAAGTGGTTAAGGCTGATGACTATGTCGGCGTCGGCGATGGCGCGGCCTATCTTGGCCTCGGATATAACCTCGCCGTCGATGGGAATAAGGGCTTCGTCGGTGCCTTTAATGCCGTCGGCGATTATTACCTGACAGCCGGTGGCGTAGGGGGTATAGCCGTTTATGTAGGCGGTTTCAATATGCTCCAGGGCGTGCTTGCGGCTGCCCACATACAGGGTGTTGCAGTCGGTAAGGAAGGGCAGGCCGCCGCGTTCCTTTATGTAGGCAGCAAGTTCGCGGGCATACTGGGGTCGCAGGTAGGCAAGGTTGCCCAGCTCGCCGAAGTGTATCTTTATTGCCACAAATTTGTGGTCAAAGTCTATCTGCCCAAGGCCCGCCGTATCTATAAGGCGCAGGAATTTCTTGGGCAGGTTTTCGGAAAATGTAGTGCTCATATCGGTAAAGTATACCTTGGACATAGTATCCTCCTGAAGTATAAAAATATTTTTAAAGCAGTATGCTTCTCAGCTCATCTACGGTGGCGGCTATCTTTGCGGCGCCGGCGGCGGTAAGCTCCTCAAGGCTTCCGTAGCCGAACAGCACGCCTATGCAGGGCAGGGAAAATTGGGCCGCGCCCTCAACATCGTACTTGCGGTCTCCCACCATAACGGTGTTTTCCGGAGTGATATCCGGATACTGGGAGAGCACATATGCGATAACGTCCTCCTTGCGGGGGCGGGATTCATCGAATGTGTTTCCGCCCACAAAATGGAAGTATTGGTCTATATCAAAGTGCTTGAGTATGACATTGGCGAATTCCTCCGGCTTTGAGGTTGCCAGCAGAATGCGGCGGCCGGCGGCACGAAGGTCACGAAGCAGCTCTGCAATGCCGGGATAAATCTCGTTTTGGTATATGCCGGTAACCGAGAAATACTCCCTGTAGCCTGCGAGGCACTGCTTTGCCTCCTCCTCGCTCATGCCGTAGCCCTCCATGAAAGAGGCTATAAGGGGCGGGCCTATCATCCAGTTCAATGTGGCGGCGTCCTTAACCGCTATGCCCATTTTGGCAAGGCCGTATTGGGCGGCGGAGGTTATGCCCAGGGCGGGGTCGGTAAGGGTGCCGTCAAGGTCGAAGAGTATGTTGGCGTATGCTGCGGCTTTATCCATTGCCGCCCTCCCGCTCCAGAAAGAGCTTTGTTTTCAGTATGCCGAAAACCGTCTTTCCATCGGATATTTCGTTTGCCATTATCATATCCACAAGCCTGCCGAGAGGGATTCGCTCCACCTCAAGGAACTCGTCCTCATCCGGGCAGGTTTCCCCGTAAGTAAGGCCCCGGGCGAGATATACCTGTATCACCTCGGAAAGAATGGCGGGGGATGGGATATATTGACCGAGATGGACTATGCTTTCTGCGGTAACGCCTGTTTCTTCAAGGAGCTCCCGCCTTGCCGCATCCAGAGGGTCGGTATCGAATGCTTCCAGCTTGCCTGCGGGTATTTCATACAGTACACGGCGATGGGGATAGCGGAACTGGCGCTCCATTATCACATTGCCCTCATCATCCAGAGGGATGATGGCAACGGCCCCCCTGTGCAGCAGATAGTCCCTGCGGGCTTCGCTGCCGCTGCACAGGCGTACATTATCGCTGTAAACATCAAAAACCGGCCCGGAATAAACCTTTTTTGAGCATAAGGTCTCCTCGGTGAGCCGCTGGTCCTTCATGGCTGGTCCTCCCGCTTGCTTTTACTGTTAGAGACATTATAGCATATACCCAACGCCTTGCAAAAGGCCATGGCGTAATGTAAAATCAATTTGTATGGATATATGTCTATAATTATGTAAAAACCAACAGCACACAGCAAAAAAGGAAATATACTCATGAAAATACTGGTGATAGACGGACAGGGCGGACGCATAGGACGGGGCATAATTGAGCAGCTGGTAAAGGGAGGCTTCAATGGCGAAATAACCGCCGTGGGCACCAACTCCTCCGCCACGGAGGCCATGATAAAGGCGGGGGCGGCAGGGGGAGCCACTGGGGAAAATCCTGTAGCGGTAAACGCCCGGGAGGCGGACATCATAACGGGCCCTGTGGGCATAATCGCCGCCAATTCTCTTATGGGGGAGGTCACTCCCCGCATGGCTTACGCCGTGGCGGAAAGCGCCGCAAAAAAAGTGCTTGTTCCGGTGAACCGCTGCAATATAGTTATGGCGGGCATGGAAGAGCTTTCGCTTAATGAGTATATTGCTCGGGCCGCAGATATAATTATTGCGGCAGAGCGGGGAAAATAGCGGAGGATATTATTAGTGAAAGTTACGGCGTCCCCTTTCGGCAGCTACAATGACGGCACAAAAGCCAACCTTATAACCATAGATAGCGCCTATGGCAGCGTAAGCTTTACTGATTTTGCCGCTTCCATAGTATCCGTTGCCGTGCCGGATAAGGACGGAAACATGGGGGATGTTGTGCTGGGCCTTGACGATGGGCCTGCCTATCAGCAGCACGGGGGAAGCCTGGGCGCAATATGCGGTCGCTTCGCAAACAGGCTGGTGGGTTCCGTTGTAAAGCTGGGGGGCGTGGAATACGGGCTGGATAAAAACCACGACCTGTTTACCCTACATGGGGGCAGCGACGGCTTCAGCAAGCGCATATGGGACTTTGTAACGGATGACAAAGGAGTGACCTTCAGCCTTCGCTCTCCGGATGGAGATCAGGGCTTCCCCGGAAATATGGATGTATCCGTGAGGTATGAGTTTTCGGATGACGGAGTGCTGTCCATAGACTATTGGGCAAAGAGCGACAAGGATACCCCGGCGAACTTTACAAACCACGCATATTTCAACCTCAGCGGACACGACAGCGGAGACGCCCATCAGCTCCTTCAGATAAACGGCGGCTTTTTCAACCCCCAGCTCAGAGGCCAGCTGCCCAGCGGCGAGGTGCGCTTTGTTGAGGGTACGGTAATGGATTTCCGTACCGAGCGGGATGCGGCGGAGGCCTCCATGTCGGATGATGAGCTTATAGTTGTTGCGGGAGGGCTGGATCACAACTTTCTGCTGAATAAATCCGAGCGGGGGGCGCTGGAATACGCAGGTTCCCTTAGAAGCGCATCCGCCGGGCGGAAGATGGAAGTATACACCACCATGCCCGCCATGATGATATATGCCGCAAACTCCATGCACATGGAGGGCAAGGGCGGCGCCCAGTACCGCCCCTGGGGGGCAATATGCATGGAGTGTCAAAATGTGCCGGATTCCATGCGGCATACCCACTTCCCGTCCCCGGTATTGAAGGCGGGTGAGGAATATACCGCAAGGACGGAATATCGCTTCCTTACCGATAAATAAAAAACATATCCGAACAAAAAAGCCGCGCATATGCGCGGTTTTTATTTGCGAAAACAGGAATGCCGTCCGCTACCTTACGGCGTTGTCCCTTACATACCGATAATCATATCTGTAATCCACCTCTATATCCACCCCAAATATATCTTTCATAAGTGTCTTAAGTGCGGTGGTGTCCAGCACATAGAAGGAGGCGCCGTTGTATACCGTGCCGTTTATATAGCGGCCCTCCAGGGTATGGCGAAAAAGGTTTACATCCGGAGTAAGGTCGAGGGCAAATACCGACAGTGCGGCTATCTGCTCCAGAGACAGGTTGGTATGGATATAATCCTTTACCGAAAGATATATCTTTGGCAGGGTAACAAGGCTGTTGGCCTCCTTGAACTGATGGAATATGGCGAAGAGCATACGCTGCTGCCTGTCCGCCCGGTCCACGTCCGTACCGTAGCCCTTGCGGGCCCGGCAGTAATCCAGCACCTTCTGTCCGTCCATAAGCTGAAGGCCGGGGGTAAGGGTGCGGCCGTTGAGGGTTATTTCCTGATCCACATCAAACTCCACGCCCCCCATTGCGTCCACCACGGCTTTAAGCCCTTCCATATTAACCCCGGCGTAGTAATCGATGGGCACCCCCATGAGATTTTCCACGGTTTTTATGGCGTATTCGAAGCCGTCCCCTTCCACGCTGCCCCCTTTGGCGAAGGCGGCATTTATCTTCCAATGGCCCTTTGTGTTGTATATCTTTGCCATTGTGTCCCTGGGGATGGAGATGAGATGGGCGGTGTTTCCCTCAAAGTCCACGGTAAGCAGCATGAGCACGTCGCTTCGGAAGTTGTTGTCCTCATCCCGATAAAGCACGCTGTTCTCATCATCCCGCTCCGGGCTTTGGTCCCAGCCCAGGATCAGTATGTTTACGCGATTGCGCATAAAGTCCGTATCCGCCTGTCCCATAAGCTGTTCCTCGGGAGAGAGGGTTGGAGAAGGGGATGGGGAAAGGCTGGGGGAGGATGCGGGGGAAGGTGTTGGGGAGGGAGTTTCAAAGGCGCTCATCGGGTCCTTTGCGATGCCGCGGTAAAAATTGCCGCCCGCCAATACGAGAGCGGCCAGTATGAGCAGTATGCAAATGGTTATGATGTATTTTAAGCGTCTGTTCTTCATGGTAAATAGCATCTCCAAACCGCCGTATTTTACACGGGGAGAAGAAGGACGAAGAAAGGGCAATATAAAATGGAAATAAACGGTAAATATCGATAAAATCCCCTGCACACTTTACGGAGTTTTTGGTAAAATTATCAGTAAGAAATATATTTTATCAAGTCCTATCCTATATTTTATCAGCGGGAGCGTCAGAAAAATCTTCTTAACGGAGGAGTTGGTTCATGAAAACCCTCGCCTTAAAAGAATTAAAGTATAACTGATATCCTTAGCTCTTTGGTTAATATGGCCTTGATATATTCTGCTGAACAGCGCCGGGGCCTTTCATCTTTGGACACCGGGATCGATTCAATACGTTTGCGAAGTTATTCTGGTTACGGCGCGCCGCTTGCGGATAAGGGCTGTCCTAAAATCTGACGAGCAGAAGCAATAACCCCTTCACGGAAGGCTCAAATGTATCCGCATAATCCGCTTTCGTTTTGTTAATGGTAAAATTACCATAAAAATATCTGTTTTACCTTCCTTTATTATCAAAAAAATCAGGAGGCCCTATGAAAGGCGAATTTAAAAAAGTATTCTTTGCGGTAACGGCTCTCTTTATTTTGACGGGCGGCGTGATTATAGTCATGCCCCTTACGGCAAACAGGGTTATTGCCATAGCCCTCGGCTGCGTGCTTGTGGCGCTGGGGGCGGTAAAAATAGCGAACTGCTGGAAAAAGGATCGCCTTGGGGTGGAGGGAGACTCCGCAAGGGGGCTGCTGATGCTGCTGTTGGGCGTATTGGCCCTTAAATGGAGCGACCTGGCGGCGATGATAGTGCTGAATCTCATAGGCGCGGCGCTGATCGTGGATGGGTTTACAAAGCTGCAGCTCGCCTTTGCCATGAAAAGGGCAAGTGGTACAGGCTGGAAGCGGGTTGCCATAGGGGCGGCGATATTCATGGCGGTGGGATTGGTGCTGCTGTGTGCGCCTGCCATATGGGGAGCAAAGGCTGTGATGGTAATTGCCGGCATTGTGCTTATCCTCAGCGGCATTGGAAATATTTGGGTGTCACACGAGCTGAGTAAGGCGGAGGGCAGCGCAATGTAAGCCCATAATAACAACAAAAAAAGAGATATGACGGAGCTGTCATATCTTTTTTTGTATGGGTTATTTTGTGCCGGACTTTTGCGGGTATGGCACTGTTGCGGAGGTCCGTACCGGTATGCAATCCACGGATGCGCCATACAGCTCCGCAAGGGGACAAGGATAGCGGCTCGGCAGCTCCCGCCTGGCGGCTTAATAGTTGCTGCATACCCGCCGGCCTATGCCCAAATATGCAGCCACCTGTTTTTGCGGCAGGTCATGGCCCTCCCGAAGGTCTCAAAAGCGGGGGAGGTATATTGGCAGCCTCCTTATCATGGGGCACTCATTTTGAGCATCTCACGGGCCACGTCAAACTTCAATGAGGTGTATTCATCCTCGGTGGGGATTTCCAGCATTACCAGCACAAGCCTTGCGTCCTCCGCTTCCACGCCGCAGCGGAACCCTGCAAACCAGGAAATTTCCCGGCTCTTGTCGTTGCCTATCTCCGCAGTACCGGTCTTTGCGGCAACCTGTACGGAATTCACTTTAAGTGAGCGGCCCGTACCGTTAAGGTTTTTATCCACAACATCCTGAAGGTAAGGCACAACTATATCCAGGGAGGTCTGATCTATAACGCCGGATTTCCAGAGCTTTGGCTGGGTGGTGGACACGGTGTCGTAGGTTATGCCCTTGGTTTCGCAGAGGCTTTCAACTATATAGGGCTGCATTATATTGCCGCCGTTTGCAAAGGCGGAGAACATTACCGCCATCTGCAAAGGGGTGGTAAGCAGCTCGCCCTGACCGTAGCCGCTTTCCGCAAGGAGCATGAGGCTAAGCTCTGTGCCTTCGTTGTAAAGCTGAGAGGTTGCTACGTTAAGGTCAAAGGGCATGGTATCGCCGAAGCCTATGCTTTCCATGTAGGTTTCGTAATTATCCCAGCCCAGAAGCAGCGACGCATTGGCAAAATAGATGTTATCCGAATGGACAATGGCGCTGCGCATATTCAGGGGGGACATACGGCCGTACTTTACCTCGGTACGCTTGATCCTGCTTCCCATCCAGTCGCCAAATTCCGTGGGGAGCCAGTAGTCGTCCTCAATGAGGCCGGTGAATACATAATCCTGATCCAAAGCGCCTGTCTGCAATGCCGCCACGGCGGTAAATGCCTTTAATACCGAGCCGGGGGGATAGAGGCCCTGAGTAAGGCGGTTGTAAAGGGGGGTATTCGACATGGAGAGCAGGGCGTTGTAATCGGCGGAGCTTATGCCCCGGGCGAAGGAATTAAGGTCGTATCCGGGCCATGAGGACATGGCGTCTATCGCGCCGGTCGTGGGGTTTAAAACTATTACCGCCCCTGCGGTGGTGTTGCCGAAAAGGACGCTGTCCAGAACGAAATCAAGACGCTTTTGCAGCTCGTAGTTTATGGTTAGCTGAAGGTCCTTGCCGTCCTGCTGCTCCTTGGTGTAAAGGGTGCGGCGGTTTGTGCCGCCGGAGGTGCAGATGTATATGCTATAGCCGTCCTTGCCCCTAAGCTCCCGCTCATACCGGGCCTCAAGGCCGTTGCGGCCCACATAGGAATCCGAGGTATACAGGCCGTCCTCGGCGGTGCGGCCCTCGTTCAGTTTCGCAAGGGCAGCGTCAAGCTGTTCCGGGTCCGGGGCGTTTACTATGCCAACATAGCCAATGGTGTGAGCCAGCATATCCCCCTCGGGATAGCTGCGCATAGAGCCGTAGTTGCCGTAGTCCACGCCTATGCCGGTTATTTCCAAAAGCTGCGTTTCAAGGTATTCGGAAAAATCGTCCTGATAATACTGCTTAAGCACCGCAACGCCGTCATAGGCCTTGTCCATGGCCTTTTCGATATCCTGACGGGTCATGCCAAGGAGGGCTGAGGTTTTTATGAGGAAGTTTTCCATTTCGGTATCCGCAATCCTGTCCGGCATGGCGTATACGGAAATTTTGCCTTCCTTGGTGGCCAGCACATGACCGTCGGCGATTATCTCGCCCCGCTCTGCGGATATGGTGGCTACACGCACCGTGTCTCCCCACTCCATTTCCGGGAAGATAAGGTTCGGCGCCCATTCAATGCACCATTTGCCGTTATTTTTAAGGGCCACCATGCGGTACTCCCCGGTTATATCCCCTGCGCAGGCGGAGGAGTATGTGCCGGTAAAGTTGGCTATGGTGAATATTTCGCCCTGATCTATCGTTATATTCTCATACACCACGGACTGTATCTCAAGGGCGTCAAATATGTTTGAATACTTGGCAACGAACTGATTCTGGCTTATGCGGCCCCGACTTTCAAGGTTTTCCTCATCGGAATAAAGCTTTATGCTGTCGTCCAGCAGCTCATATGCGCCAGCGTAATCTCCCTCGGATATGCGGCTTAGAAAATCCAGGCAAACCTGCTTTCCGCTTAAGGAAGCAACGCAGCCGGAGCACAGAGAGGTTGCCATAATGGCTATGAGGATCATACACAACAGGCGCTTCAAGTTAGTTTCTCATCTCCATATACATATTGTAATTATTATATCGTGGCAAAAATCTCCTGTAAACGGATGACATGGAAAGTTTACACAGGCGGTTTGACAGCCCGGTAAGCCCTTGATAAAATGAACACACACAGCAGGGGCAAAACCCCCGAAAGGAAGGAAAAATGAGCATAGCTTCAATAAAGGCGCAGCTTGCACAATACGGCATAAACCCCAACAGGGCGCTGGGTCAGAATTTCCTTGCGGATGATGACGCCGCGGAGGCCATAGCCGCCTCCTGCAAGGGGGCTGTAATAGAGATAGGCCCCGGCATGGGCGCCCTTACGGAAAAGCTATTGAACAGGGAAGCTCCCGTTGCCGCCATAGAGATAGACCGGCGCATGGCAGAAATACTCCGCAGCAGATTTGGCGACAAGCTGATCCTTGTGGAAGGGGATGCGCTAAAGGCGAATATAAAGGCCGTTGCGCAAAGCCTTGGGGGAGAGGTATCCGTGGCGGGAAACCTGCCCTATTACATCACCACCCCCATATGCACCCGGCTCATCACCTGCGGGGCGAATATACGCTACATGACGCTGATGATGCAGAAGGAGGCGGCGGAGCGGTTTTTCGCAGAGCCGGGAGACAGGGTATACGGCCCCCTTACGGTGCTCGCGCAGCATTATTATGATATAAACACTCTCCTTCGTCTTTCCAGGGAGGCGTACTACCCCCAGCCCGAGGTGGATTCCGTGGTGCTGTGCCTTGAAAGAAAGCAGGCGGAGGCCCATCCTGCCCTTCAGTGGGTGCTGGAGAGCGCCTTTGCCATGCGGCGAAAGACCCTTGCAAACAACCTTAAGGCAGCGGGAATATCGGACAAACGGCTGAATGAAATATGCGAGGCCGTTGGAATAGGCGGGAATATTCGGGCAGAAAGGCTAACCACGGCGCAATTTGCCGCTATTTCCGGGGAAATAGAAAAGGGTGGGAAATAATAGTATAATTCGACATGACGGATCGGCAGATAAAAATCATAAATGAGCTGGGCTTTTCGGAGTGCTATCCCCTTGCGCCCTCTCCCATACCAAACTGGGACCCCGGCGCAGCCAAGGGAGCAACGGGGCTTTTCGGCGACCCAAGGGAAGCCTACCCAAGGGCAAAGAGCATACTGCTGCTGGTGTATCCATACCGCACATTCGCCCCGGAGGAACCCATACCGGCATATTATCCCGCATCCAACGCCGCATATTTTGCGGCAAAGGAACTTATAGGGCGCATAACGGAGGAGGGCTTTTACGCCGAGCGGGCAAACATACCCTTAAGGGCCTTTGCCCTTGCAAACAATATTGGCGATATGGGCAAAAACGGCCTGCTGAGGATACCTCCCTACGGCTCCTGTTTTATTCTGGACGCCGTAGCCACGGACTGGGCTGAGCCGGAACAACCCGAAATGGAACATATGCCCTGCCCGGAGGGATGCGCCGCCTGCGCCGCCGCCTGTCCGGCGGGAGCAATATCCCACAGCCGGGATATACGGCGCTGTATGCGGCTGCGGATGGACAACCCTCTCCATCCGGAGGACATACGCCCGCTTCAGCGCCACTATATAGGCTGTGAGGAATGCATGCGGGCCTGTCCCTACAATATACGCAATGGGTATGCCGAACCGACGGACGCGCTTAGGGAGGCCTTTGATACCCTCTCGCTCATACAGGGGAAAACCGCCGCCGCAAGAAAGATTGTGGGCAAAAACATGACAGGGGGCGGCAAGCTTACCGCCGAGGCTATCGCCATGGCTGCAAGAGATGGGAAACACCGCGCGGAAATAGAGAAGGCGCAGGATTCCCCCTTTGAAGGAGTAAAAACAGCTGCGGAATGGGCTTTAAACAAATATTTCAGCAAAACTTAATCAACATTTGATGGGTTTGTAATACTTTTGTGATGAAATCCTCCTTAGGGCAGGTTATAATATACTTGCAAGTGAGAAACAAGTTCCCTTTCAAAGGCAACATGAGTTTCGCGGCTCCCATGAGAATGGGAGCCGTTTTTCGTATGTTACGCATAAAAGTGATAGAGTATGAACAATTCGTTAATAATTATATACCATATAGAGAATAAAAGCATATTAATATATAATTAAAATGTAAAAAAACAGCAAACGGAATAAAGACGGAAGTGATGGTTTTTTAAGAATATAGGCATAATATCGTGAAAAGATGGATGAAAACTATTGGTTGACCGGATTGCTCATTACATAGTGAAAGGAGAAAGAAATTTTTCAACAAAACTACGGCTCTGTTGTTGGTCTTGATGATGCTTCTTGGTTGTGCTGGTAATGCATATGCTAACGGGATTGAACCCAGAGACGGCTTTTCCTGGTCACATTCAACCAGCGACCCATCCGGCGGCGGAGGATATGGTTCGTACGGGGCATGGAGTAATGGAAGTACGGTGCTGGATGTAGTGTTGTCAAATATGACCGTCGGCGCATTAGCAGCGGTGCTTAGCCAGATAATCCCCGGTATATCTGCGAATGATTTCCAAACTCTCGCTTCTGTAATATTGGGTTCAGCCGGGGGATTCCTTACTACTCCGATGTTATATTATAAAGTTCGTACTGCATACCACAATACCATGCCGGGATTCTATCAAAAAAAGGAATTTAGGTGGTATGCCGATTCAGCACGAACTGATGAACTGACTTCCTATCCCACCATTGTATATGCTTTTAAGGCGTAGAAAACATAATATGTTTTGCGGGATGCTTTTCGACCCAATAAATAATGACCCGTAGGAGGGATAAAGGCCATGTTTTACAGGCAGATATTAAAGCTTAATACGGGAAAATTTATAAAGGCTGTAATGCTGTTTATTGATGCCCTGATTGGATCGCTTGCGGTTATATATGTGGAGCGGCTTATTGTAATGCTGTGCTATGATACTTCGTGGGGAAGCATTCTGTCACTGGAAGGCATACTGTCGTATCTTTCAATGTGCGGTTTATTTGCGCTGTTTCGCACCGCCTCCCTGATGAAGGAGGGCATGGTGGAAGAGGAAAGGCCGAGGTTTGTCAAGGTGTTGCCATATGCGCTGTTCGTCGGGATATTGGCAGGCATAATTACTAATGCCGTTGCTGAAGTAAAACCGAATATTTCCGAACCCGCAGCCATAGCCACAGTGAGCCTGCTGTCCACGCTGTGGGCGATATGTGCATATTATATAGGGATAAAGGGTGTCGATAATGCATAAAACAGCCGGAATCTTATAAAATATGCAAATATTAAATTAAAACTTAATCAAAGTTTGATGGGATTGTAATACTTTTGTGATGAAATAACCCTTAGGGCAGGTTATAATATACTTGCAAGTGAGAAACAAGTTCCCTTTCAATCAAGGACAACAAGTTTTAGCGGCTTTGGGAAACCAAAGCCGTTTTTTTGCTTTTTCGCCTATGTTTTGCCGTTGACTATTTTCCTTCCCCTTGTTACAATATCCTTGCCGCGCTAAGCGGGGAGTTAGCGGTGCCCTGAACCTGCGATCCGCTACAGCAGGGCCGAATCCCCGCCTTGAGGTACGCCTTTGTGGGGCAGCCTCTGTTAAGGAGCATTGATACCCGGGTCCCGTGCAACCAGCCTCTGTGAACCATGTCAGGGCCGGAAGGCAGCAGCATTAAACGGCTGAGCGGGTGTGCCGCGGGGCTGCCCGGGAGTAGCCACCTGACAGAACAGCGCCCATGGGGAGCGTTATCGAGGGGCGGGTGCGCGGTATCTTAATAAAAAAATATCGTCCGGACGCATATGCGTCCGGACGGTTTTTTGCTTGGCTGTGCTATTTCAGCAGCTCGTCATAGGCGGTATCCGGTGCATCCCCTATGACCCGAAGGCGGAATGGGTAAAGGAGCTGAAAGACCGCACAGCATATGTGCAGGCTATTCCACGCCCACTACCTCATAGCCTGCGTCAACAACGGCGGCGGTGAGCAGGTCAACGTTTACTTCATCGGCAAGGGTCACCACGGCTTTGCCGGTTTCATGGCTTACATCGGCGGCAGATACGCCGGGGATGGCGGCGAGGGCCTTATGCACTCTGCCGGAGCAATGGGGGCACGTCATGCCGGTAATTATGATAGTCTTTGTCATTTGGGTTTCCTCCGTTATATTGCTGTTTGTTTCAACTGCATTATGTGCTTTACTGGCGTGCTTGGGCTTAAAGCGAAGCAGCCTAAGGGCATTCAGACAGACGCAGACAGAGCTCATGCTCATTGCCGCCGCGCCGAACATGGGGGACATCTTCCAGCCCAATGCGGAATAGAACACTCCAGCCGCAATGGGGATGCCGATGACATTGTAAATGAACGCCCAGAAAAGGTTTTCCTTTATATTGCGTATTACCGCACGGGAAAGCTCAACGGCGCTTACGGCGTCCATAAGGTCACTGCGCATCAGAACTACGCCCGCCGCTTCGATAGCGATATCCGTGCCCGCGCCTATGGCTAAGCCAACGTCGGCGGTGGCAAGGGCGGGGGCGTCGTTTATGCCGTCGCCTATCATGGCGGTAACGCCCTTCTCCTTAAGCTCGCCCACTATTCGGGCCTTGTCTGCGGGAAGAACGCCGGCGCAGGCCGTTGCCATGCCAAGCTGATTCTTTATTGCCTCGGCGGTAACGGGTGTATCGCCGGTGAGCATTACGGTGGATATGCCCATATCCTCAAAAGCACGGAGGGCGTCTGCGGAGGTGGGCTTTATAACGTCCGCACAGGCGATGAGGCCCATAAGCTCATTGCCGTGGGACACATACAGCAGAGTTTTACCCTCCGACATGAGCTTTGCGGCGGTATCCGACATATGGGATACGTCAATGCCGTATTCGCCCATAAGGGCGGCGTTGCCCGCAAGGTGCTCAATGCCATCTATGCTGCCGCTAACGCCTTTTCCGGAAATGGAGCGGAAACCCTCCACCACAAGCTCGCTATCCCCAAGGGCGGTAACAGCTCCCGCAAGGGGATGCTCGCTGCCCTTTTCAAGGGCAACAGCGGCGGAGATGAGGGCAGCTTTGTCGTCGGTGGGGATAACATCGGTCACCCTGGGCTTGCCAACGGTAAGGGTGCCGGTTTTATCCAGCACTACGGTTTTTACCTTGTGCAGAGTCTCAAGGGCCTCGGCGGAGGTGATGAGTATGCCCTGTTCGGCGCCCTTGCCGGTGCCCGCCATTATGGCAACGGGGGTGGCGAGGCCCAGGGCGCAGGGACAGGAGACCACCAGCACGGATATGCCTATGGACAGGGCAAATTCCGGAGTTTGCCCAACCATTAGCCAAACCACGGCGGCAACCGCCGCAATGGACATTACCACGGGAACGAATACCCCAGCAACCTTGTCCGCAAGACGTGCGATGGGGGCTTTGCTGGCGGCGGCTTCCTCAACAAGGCGTATCATGCCGGAAAGGGTTGTATCCTCGCCGACACGCTCTGCGGCAAAGTATATGCTGCCTGCCCCGTTCATAGTGCCCGAGTATACCTTATCGCCGGGCTGTTTATATACGGGAATGCTTTCGCCTGTAAGGGCGGATTCATCCACGCTGCTGCCGCCGGAGGTGATACGGCCGTCCACAGGGATGCGCTGTCCGGGCTTTACCAATATAATATCACCTATGGACAGATCCTTTACCTGAACTATGCGCTCCTCGCCCTCTGCCACAACGGTGGCGGTTTTGGGAGCAAGGTCCATGAGCTTCTGTATGGAGGCGCCGGTTTGCCCCCTTGCCCTGCGCTCAAGATATTTGCCCACGGTGACCAGGGTAAGTATCATGGCGGCGGACTCAAAATAAAGCTGATGGGAGAAGGAAATATCACCCATGGCTATCTTTATTGTGGCATAAAGGCCGTAGAGCAGGGAAGCGCCGCTGCCCACCGCAACCAGTGAGTCCATATTTGGACCGCCCCGAGTCAGGGCGGGTATGCCGCCGGTGAAGTACGCCCGGTTAAGGTATACTATGGGCAGGGTAAGTATCAGCTGGGTAACGGCGTTGCCCAGAGGGTCGCCAAGGAAACCGGGCAGATGGTAGCCGAACATATGCTGCATGGATATCGCCATCAGCGCCATTAAAAAGGCTACGGACAGCCACAGCCGCCTGCGGGTGCGCTTTTCCTCCCCCGCAAGATCAACGGTGCGGTCCCCGCCGGAAACCATTGCTCCATACCCCGCCGCTTCAACTGCGGCTATGATGGCATCGTCCGTCACCTTATCCGGGTCAAGGGTCACGGTAAGGCGATTTTGCATAAGGCTGACCACAGCCTCCCCAACGGGCAGGCTGTTTACAGCTTTTTCCACCCGCGCGGCGCAGGCCGCGCAGGACATACCGGTTATTTCGTATTTTCTCTTTTCCATGGCCATATTATAACATTATATATTATTAAAAATCCATAAAAAAAGCGGACTCCTTGTGGGCCCGCCAAGATTTTTACAATTGCTTCTTTTTTGCCATGCTCCAGGGCAAGTACATAAGGAACCACACCACCGATATAAGGGGAATGTAACCTATGATATACCATGGGCGGCCCAGCCAGGCTTCAAACAGGGAGAGGGGATTGCCGGTATCCGCCCGGTTAAGGAACATAAAGTTGGTATCCAGCGCCTTGTTCAGGAAGAAGAGGGGGATGCCCGCGGCAAGCAAAAACAGAAGGCATTTGGGCAGCTGCTTCACATCCGGCCTCAGCTCATGGGAAAACAGCAGCACAAGGGGATACATCACCAGCAGTATATGCACAACAAAGCTGTGTATATGGAAAAAATTCATGCAGGGCAGCATCGTCCAGTTTGAAAACAGCAGCGCCGCCATGGCCCCGGGCATGCCAAGGGCATACAGCAGCTCACGGTTCAGGGAGTTTGGCTTAATGGAATGCCACAGGCATACGAATATGTTTATGCCGCAAAGGTGCAGGGGCAGATGATCCGGATACCACTCGCCGGTGATGAGCAGTATAATGTTCTTTAATATTTCCATTACCACCATCAGCACCGCCACAAAGCGCAGGAAAAAGCGCCTGTGCTTTTCCGAGAGAAACCTATATAATACACAGCATATCACAAAGGTGATAAGGGCCGCCAGAAGCCAGCACAAATGGGTGCCGCCAAAAAGCTTAAACCCAAGCCCTTCGGGTATGTTTTCTTTTGAATTCCAGAAATAGTCCATCATAAATGCGTTCACCTCAAGGCAAATTATAAGGCAAATCCCCGTTTATCGGCAAGAAGTTTATGCACGAAAGCTGCCGTTTTTATGCCGCCAAGTTGCACTTTACATCGAACAATTGGTCGGGTTATAATATCCATGGTGGAAAACCGGGGGCAAAAAGGCCGCCGGTTTTTTGTTTGGGTCCGTTTTTGTGCCCGCCGGTTTTCCATTCAATAAAACGGCAGCCTGACCGCACAACAGGCAGAAGAGAGCGTTCCCGGCTTCGGGGGGCGCTTTTTTTGATGGGAGGAAAAGAATGAAGCAGAGAAAAGACACCGGCCTTGTTACCGAGGGCGAGCTGCTGGATATGGCCAGGAGCCTTTCGGAGGCGGAGCCCGCCTATATCATAGGCAGGCAGCTCATCGAGAGCGTATGCCTTGATACGGGCATGGATCAGGCGGCGGCGGCAGCCATGCTGCTGGACGGGGGCGGTATGCCCAGGGGACTGGCGGCCATCAGCGCCAGAGCCGCAAACGACCTTATCCGCCTCGGGGAAGCGGGGGAACTTCAGGAGGACGTTGAGGCGTACCTTGAGGATGAAAGGTTCGTAAAAATGCTCCTTGAGATGCCCGTAAAGGCCGCCCTCAGGCTGTATGCCGCAGAGTGCCGCATGGAGGAGAACGCAAAGAGGGAGAGGGAGCTTGGCGCACAGGACATCATGGAAAAGATAGCCGCCCGCCGGGCCCTGCCCACTCCCATAAGGGGAGATGTTCCTGCCGAGGCACAGACGGACTACGCGAATATGCCCTCCGCCCAGTTCCGGGAGATAAAGGAGCGCCTTATGAAGGCCGCAGCCGAGGGACGCAGGGCAACACTGTAACACACACAAGGAAAGGAGAACAAAAATGACCAACACTACCGCAAACACCATCAACACTACCAGGCTTAACAAGACCTTTTATGACAGGCAGCTTCTGGAAAGCGCAAAGACCCGCTTTGTTCACGCCAAGTACGGCCAGAAGCGCCCCATTCCCCGCAACAGCGGCAAGAGGGTGGAATTCCGCAAATGGAACCTCTTTGATGCCAACGATGCCGTAGAGGCCCTGCAGGAAGGCGTTACTCCCACCGGACAGGCTCTTTCGCAGAGCAACGTGGAGGTGGAGGTTGCCCAGTACGGCGCATATGTTGAGGTATCCGATCTGCTGGATATGACCGGCTATGACCAGGTCATTTCCGAAAGCGCGGAGCTGCTGGGCGAGCAGCTGGGCACCGTGGTTGAATGGGTGACCCGAGACGCCATGAACGCCGGCACCAACGTGCAGTACGCCGGCGGCAAGACCGCCCGCAGCGCCATTACCGCCTCGGATAAGCTGACCGTTGCCGAGGTGCGCAAGGCTGTACGTACCCTTAAGAAGGCCAAGGCCCGCCCCTTTGGCGAGGAAGGCCGCAAGCCCCACTTCATCTGCATCTGCTCCCCCGAGGCTACCTTTGACCTGCAGAGCGACGCCCTCTGGCAGGATGTTTCCAAGTATTCCTGCGCCGAGCAGATTTACTCCGGCGAGATCGGCCGCCTCTTCGGCGTGGTATTCGTGGAATCCACCGAGGCCAAGGTATTCACCCAGAGCGTGCTGAACAAGGTAAACGCCCAAACCACTTCTTCCGCATCCTTCGTGCTGAAGAACGCCCCCACCGATGGGGAGGTTGCCTACCTTTCAACCGCCGGCAATAAGATCATGATCGGCGACGCCGAGCACACCATCGCTTCCTTTGACGCCGCAACCAATACTGTTACCCTGAGCGCCGCCGCTTCCCTTGCTGCGGACGCCATCGTATACAGTCAGGATGCGGGCGAAATGGACAGCACCACTAAGGCGGGCGTGGACGTACACTCCACCCTCATCTTCGGCAAGGATGCCTACGGCATGGTGGATGTTGCGGGCAGCGGCGCCCTCCAGATAATCATCAAGCCCCATGGCAGCGCCGGCACCTCCGATCCCCTGGATCAGCGAGCTACCGTTGGCGCAAAGGTTGCCGCATACGCCGCAAAGATACTCAATGAGCTGTGGATAATCCGCATTGAGCATGGCGTAAGCGCATAGCGGCTTCGCTTTTCGCAAAAATGGCTATGCCATTTTCGCAAGATGCGGCCAGGTGATTGCACATATGGCCGATTAGAATCCTTATGGGGTTTTCCGCTCCCCTCTCGGAACCGCGAACCCTTTCGGGCGGGGAGCGGACGGTTCAGCCGCTTCCAAAGGAAATGAGAGGCGAAAGCCGGATATACCGCTGAAAATACAATGGATTTTCGGCGAATCCCATAAGTGCCGAATTGCTTTCTTTACCGCTTTCTTTCTATATGAAAAGACAAGCGGATCCCTTTCAGCTGGGCCGGGACGGTATGCTCCGGCCCTTCTTAAATAAATAGAAAGACAAGATCAGATAAGCACAGGAGGAGTAAGAAAAAATGAACTACATTACCGACAGGGAGATAGACAAGCTTCAGGGAGACATGGGCACGGCGCTGGCTTTCCAGCAGAGGGTAAAGATGCTGATCCGTGACAACGGCACAGGCGCCCCATGGGAGGGCGGCATCAACGGCTACTTTTTCCGTATTCAGCGGGGTGCGATAGTGGAACTGCCCAAATCCATCGCCGAGCTCATACAGATGAGCGAGCAGGTGGAAATAATGGGGGAGCGCAAGGTGAAGCCCTACAAGGGGAATAAGGGCAGGCGGATGTCCGGAGGTGACGCATGACCCTCAATGACATAATCGTATCCGCATTGGCGCAGCTGGACCGCGGTCACGATGCCCAGACCATGGACGTATGGCGGGATAAGTTCACCCGCTTTGCCAACGATGCAGTGACCGACATATGCGCCGCCTACAAGCCCCGCCGCACCGATGTGATAGACAGCAGGGACGGCACATTTACCACCGCCATGCTGTCCCGTGGCTGCCGCAAGGTGCTTTTTGTAAAACGAAACGGCGTTTCAGAGGAGTTTTTTGACGGGGATTCCTCCGAGGTGATAGTCACTTCTGGCGGGCCCGGCATCATTGAGGTAACATACCGCTGCGTACCAAAGGAGCTTTTTGCCAGCACCGACGAGCCGGATATTCCCGAATGGATGCACGGGCTTATCGTCAGCTACGTTGTGGGCCGGGAAAGGGCGGCGGGAGATGTTTCCCTCCAGAGGGGCGGCAATATCTACTTTCAGATGTACGAGGCGGGCAAGGCCGCCATTCGCCCCCATCTGGGCGGGGGAGACAGCCAGCGCATAGTGAACAGGTGGTGATACCGTGGCTCGTAAGATATACCGCATAGACGAGTTTATAGGCATAGACCAGTCCATGGGTGAAAACGGAATGTCACCGGCATACAGCCCGGACGCCTGCAATATGGACACATCGGACGGGGAGCTTTCCGTTTCAAAGGGATATACCCGATATATCGCTGCCCCCGTGCCGGGAGAGGGGCCCATACGGCGAATGCGTTTTTTTCACACCACGGACGGGGAGCGGATCATCGTGCTGGCGGGCAATGAGCTTTATGCCTGTATAAATGGGGAATGGGGTCTTATTTACACCTTCACCGGAGGGCTTCTTCAGGGAAAGGTGGATTTTGAGGAGGCCAGGATAGGCGGGGTGGATTACCTGCTGATTGGCAGCGGAGAGCAGGCCATCGTCAAATACAACGGCACCGCAGCCACCCTGTTCGGAAGCGCAGATACCCATTCGGACGCGCATGTGCGCTATCTTGCCATGTATCGAAACCGTCTCTTCTCTGCGGGAGATTCGGAAAATCCAAACAGGCTGTATTGGTCAAAGCTTCCGGGCGGCGACCGCACCATCGAGGACTGGGGCGAGGAGGTAAGCTCCGTAAACGTATCCGGCGGTCACGCCGAGATAGGGGAAAGCGCAGGCGATCCCATAGTGGGCATAGCGACCCTTTCCAACCAGCTGCTGATATTCAAAAAACGCAGCATATACCGCCTCATCGGCGACAAGCCTTCCAACTTTACCGTGGAAAGGGTGGATGGGGATCTTGAGACCACCGCATACACCTCCCTTGTATCCAGCGGGGATATGCTGTACTTCATGACCAAGGGCGGCCTCTGCCGCTTTAATGGCGTTACCGCCGCCCCAATGGCGGATGCAAGGCGCATAAAGAAAACGTTGCTTTCCGCGTCCGTTGAGGATACCAAGGGAGCCGTGGCCCGCGGCAAGCTGTATTTTACCATCCGGGAGGATGAAAACAGCGATGCCATAGTGGAATACGATATGCAAAGGCGGGCCTATATGCTGCGCCGGGGCTTTGGCGCTGCGGATATAGCCGCCTGGGACGGCAGGCTGTATCTTATCAATTCCGCCCGGTATGTTTACCTGTTTGATGAAGGCGCAAGCTACGACGGCGCTCCCATAGAGGCCAGATGGCGCACCCCCGAGACCGACCTTTTTGACAAGAGCGGGGTCAAGGCAATGCGCTCCCTGTGCTTTAGGGGACATTCAGAAAACAGCGAAACTGCCCTTATTGCGGAGGTATCCATAGGCGGCGGAAAGACCCGCAGCAGGGTGCTGCTGCCCCTTGAGCAGAGCGACGTGGTGGAGGTTCCCCTGAAAAACGAGGGGCGAACATTTTCCCTTACCCTAAGCAACGAGGGCGGCGGCAGCTTTGCCCTCACCGGCGGGGCGGAGCTTGCCTTTGAAACATGGAGGAGGGTTGAGTAAATGGCAATGGATATGCGGGCGCTGTACTATGTGGCGCTGCCTTCGGACATGACGGAGGATATGTATCAGGAAACGGTAAAGGCAAACGAAAACAACCTGAACCAGAACTTTGCCCTCATAGCCCGGAAGCTTGAGGAAATGGAAGAGCGGCTTTCAGCCCTTGAATAGCCGCGGATAAAGAAGGAGGAAAACACACATGGCATCTTATTACATGGACGGATACGCCCCTCCCCAAGGGGTGAATTCCGTATCAAAGGTAAAGGAATATCAGCGACAGCTTGGGGTAAAGGTTGACGGCATATGGGGCCCGGATACCGACGCCGCATACAGGGCCAGCATAGCCCGGCAGCAGGCAATCCAGAACACCGGCGGCTTCAACTGGGGGGACAGCGGCAGGAACCAAACGTTCGACGGCTATTACAACGCCATAAAGAACAGCCTTTCCGTGCCAACCGTAACGGTAAAGCCCCCCAGTAAAGACGAGGTGAGCTCCATGTGGAGCAGCATACTGCGCCCCAGCGCCGATGCCGCCATTGAAAAGCGAAACAGGGCGGCGGAGAGGGATATGGCGGAGCTGGATGCGGACGCGGTATCCCGGGGCATGGGCGGCAGCACCTACGTTACCTCGGTAAAGGCAAGGGAAATGGAGGAGGCGCAGGACGACATAGGGGAGATAGAGGCCCAGTACGGTGCGGTGCTTGCGGAGCGCATATACGACACCCTAAGCCAGTACGACCAGATGAGCCTCAGCGCCCAGCAGTACAACGCATCCGCCGCAGCCGCGGCAGCGGAGACTGCCCTGTCCATGGCCTCCGACTGGTACAGCCAGTACCTTGCCCAGCAGAATGCCGCTATGGAAAGACAGGCTTCCGGCAGATCTTCGGGATCATCCGGCGGATCCTCAGGCTCATCAAAAAAGAGCGGCCTTTCCACCGCCGACTATACCGAATATGTGAGAAACCTTACCCCCGCCCAGCAGAAGATGCTTTTCAACAGCTCCACCGAATATTGGAGCAGCCGCAGGGACGAAATATTCTCCGCCCTTGGCAGCGCCCTGTATGAAAACCTGAAAAAGCAGTACGGCGGCAATTAGGAGGTGACCCATGTCCGGAACGGTAAAAAAGAGATTCAGCATTGCGCTGGATATTGCGGACTCCGGCGCAAACCGTGAGTTTACCGTGGTGGAGGGGGACAGCGGCAATCAGCTGTCCATACTGCTTACCGACGAGGGAGACCCCGTTGACCTTACCGGGTGCAGGGTGGTGGCGGTTTTTTCAAAAAGCGACGGCACCGCCTATCAGGACAGCGGCAATGCGGAAGGGGGCGTTACCCTCTGCGGGGTGCTGAACAATCAGGTAGATATAGACCTTTTTACAGGCTCGGTAGCTCCCGGCATGGTGGAATGCGAACTGCAGATATATTCCGACGCCGACCTTTCCACCCTTGTTACCACCGCAAAATTCAACTTTGCCTGCCGTCGGGCCATTATGGGGGAGGAGACTATAGCCTCCTCCCCGGAAATGCCCGTGTTGTCCGGCCTTATTGAGCGGGTGGAAACACTGGAGGCCTCCGCCTCCGAGGCGGCGGACAACGCAAACTCCGCCGCCGCCCTCTGCCATGGCGCATTGGACGGAAACATCAGCACATGGCGGATAATTTACTATACGGAGGAGGTATAAAACAATGGCGGTATACCTTGGGAACAGGCTTGTTCTCGCCAACGGCGTTGCGGGCACCAGCCTTGTAAACGGACACGGAGAGACCCATGCCACAGGGGGCGGGGATGAGATAACCCCCCAGGCCATAGGCGCGGCGGCGGCAGAGCATACCCATGAGGAATATGCCTCAAAGCCCACGGCTGTGACCCTTACCCTGTATGAGACGGACTGGAAGGAGTATACCTCAACCTGCACGCAAACCGTTGGCGTAAGCGGAATGCGCAGCAGCAAGTATGCCATAGTGGGCCCTGTACCCCTTGATTGGGGGGTATACACCGAGGCAAACATTCGCTGCAGCGTTCAGGGCTACAACTCCCTCACATTCTCTGCGGACAAGATACCTAATGGGGATGTGGATGTGAACGTGCTGATATGGGGGTAGGGATATGCTGTTTAATCTTTTAAGGGGACACAATCCCGGCCTTGGGGTAATATCCGGCACGTTTTCCGGAATAGACGGATTTGACCTAATCAGCATACCGCTGACGGTAATCCCACTTATGGCGGCATTCCGCACCACCGTGGGCGGTTCATCCGAGCTTGCGGTATATTACCGCTCCGCGCTGGGAGCGGACCTTACCCTGATTTCCGGGGGAAAGTGTCCCGTGACCACACGGCTGTACAGCGAAACGGATACCCGCATAGTCGGCGTGGTAAGCGAGGCAAGCCTAGCAAATACGGCAAAGGTAGAATACATTATACTGGGGGTGAATAAGGAATGATTTCCACAGAGCGTGAACTGCATCTTATGAAGGTGCACGTTTTCAACAGCGAGGAGGAACGGGCCGCTGCTGTGGCGGAGGGCCTTATAGGGGAGGACGATCTGGTGATTACCCCCGAATCAGGGCCTATCGACAGCGAGATGAGCGACACCTCCACGAATCCCGTGGAAAACAGAGCCATAAAGGCATATGTGGACTCCGCCATCGCCGCGGCGATAGCGTCGCTTAATTAATATATAAAGTGAGGTCGCCAAAATGAGCGTGAAAGAAAGATTTATAGAGTACCTCCGCTCTCAGGTGGGCTGCATATACGTATGGGGCGCACAGGGAGAAACGGATATAACCGAGGAGTGGATACGCAAAAAGGAGACAAACGACAAAAACGCAGAGCGTGCCATCGCCCTCTGGCGCAGACGAAAGGCCGAGGGCATGGACCCCATCGCAGCATACGACTGCAGCGGGCTTATAATGAAATTTCTCATGGACGAGGGACTGTATAGGTCTGATATGTCCTCCCGAGGGCTTTATGCCGCGGCGGAAAAGATAAGCAGCCGTTTTGACCTTGCTCCGGGGGACCTGGTGTTCCGTCACAACGGGAGCAGGATATACCACGTTGGCGTTTTCCTTGGGGACGGCATGGTCATAGAGGCAAAGGGCAGGGATGACGGCGTGGTGCTGCGCACCATTGACGCATCCTCAAAAAGCTACTGGAACCGCTATGGCCGCTTGAGCGTTATAACCAGCGGGGAAGCGGAGGACGAACCCTATTATCCGGAAATGTATTATTATTCCGGCGCAACGTTTGTGAATCTTCGGGAGACGCCCGCCGGGGATATCATCGGCAGGGTGAATAAGAACGACAAAGTTCTCATGCTGTCCCGGCAGGACGGCTGGGCGGAGGTCATAAAAAAAGAAAGCCGATACATAAGAGGCTGGTGCGACTCAAGCCGCCTCAAAAAGGCATAGGAGAGGAGAAATATACAATATGAACAATGAGATAGTTACCGGCGGCCTGTTTGCCGCCATAGGTGGGGCGCTGGCATATCTGTTTGGCCCCTGGGACGCCCCCATAATCGTGCTGCTGTGCGTGGTTGCGATGGATTATCTTACCGGCGTCGCATATGCCGCCGTTTCAAAGGAGCTTTGCAGCACTGTGGGCTTCAAGGGCCTTGTGAAAAAGGTATTTATATTCGTTCTGGTGGCCCTTGCCGCCATGCTGGACAAACTGGCACCCGCCACAAACGGCGCCGTTCGCAGCGCGGTATGTATGTTTTACATCGCCAATGAGGGAATTTCCATACTGGAAAACGCAGGCAGGCTGGGTCTGCCCCTGCCCGAAACACTGAAAAACGCCCTTGCCAAGCTTCATGCCGAGGAAAAGGCGGAATAAGTTAAGGGGGACGTAAGTCCCCCCCCCTAGGTTGTCGAAAAAGTGGCATTATGCCACTTTTTCGAGGTTTGCATGGCTCCCTTGTGCCTGCGGCACGGCCAGGGATCCATGAAAAGAAACCCTTGCTGCGCAAGGCTTTTGCGGATTTGCCGCACATGTCGCCAAATCCGATTGAAGCCTCCGGGGGCTGCGGCCCCCGAACCCCCAAGGGGCTTTTTGACAGACTGTTGGGGACGCAAGTCCCCCCTTTTTTTGTTTTTGGTAAATATTACTTGGAAGATGAGCTTTTGCCCTTGCGTAAAAAGGAAAGCGGGCCTGATGGCGCATACATCCTTTTGCAAAAAAAGCGCAAGACCGTTTAGGTCCTGCGCCATATAGCATATGGGCTTTTATTGGGCTTTCTTTAGCTGCTGAAGCTCTGCGCTCATGGCCTGAACTGCCAGCTTCAAAATATTAACGTCGTTTTCCAGTTCGTCAACCCTGTTTTTGGGTGCCAGCGTTTGCGCCAGCATTTCATGACCTTCCGCAAGGGCCTTAAGCTGAGGAATGATTACGTTTTCATTCTGCATCTGTAATTTGAGGATGTCGGCCTGCATGCCGTTCATGTCGGCCTTCATGCCGTTCATGTCGGCCTTCATGCCGTTTATGTCGGCCTGCATGCCGTTCATGTCAGCCTTCATGCCGTTTATGTCAGCCTTCATGCCGTTCATGTCGGCCTTCATGCCGTTTATATCGGCCTTCATGCCGTTCATATCGGCTTGCATAGTTCCGAGTATTTCCAGAATCTTTTCTTCGTTCGTCATCGTATCACCTCATAAAATATTATAAATGACACATCGTAGCGGCGCAAGGATTATTCCTCACCCACGGCGCTATGGTTCGCCCTTTTTAATGCGCCTCCATAAAAAAGGTTTTCACTTTTCTTAAAAGAAAGGGCAACTACAGCAGCTTATCCGTCTGCTTGTAAACATCGCCTGAGCCAAGGGTGATGACGATATCGCCGGGGGCGGCGTTGGCATCCAGCCATGAGCGTATCTCCTCGAAGGTGGACAGGTATATGGCCTTTCCGCCGCCGGCGTTTATGGCGTCCGTCATATCGCGGGCGTGTACGGAACCGTCGTCCTTCTCTCTGCCGGGGAATATATCCGGCACCAGCACGCCGTCCGCCTGATTGAAGCAGTCAACGCTGCCTGTAAAGAGGGTCTTTGCCCGGGTGTAGCTGTTGCACTGGAAAACGCACCAGAGCCTGTTGTGGGCTATACGGCTGGCTGCGTCCAACGCGGCCCGGGCTTCGGCGGGATGGTGGGCATAGTCGTGATACACGCGAATTCCGTCACGCTCGCCGTAAAACTCGAAGCGCCTGCGGGTATTGCGGAAGGCGGAAAGAGCCTCGGATATGACCTTCATGTCCCCGCCCAGACGCAGGGCTACCGCCGCGGCGGCGATGGCATCTATAACGCCGTGGCTGCCGGGCACATGGAGCTTGATGGAGCCGATGGGTTCGTTCCTGAAGCACAGGTCAAAGGAAGGGCAGCCCTCTTTGTCATATACGAGGTTTGCGGGGGTATAGTCCCCGGACGCCATGCCGTAGGACAGCTTATTTCCGGGGAAATTGTCGTATAATGCCTTTACGCGGAAATCGTCCGTGCAGGCGATAAAACAGCCATCTTCGGGCAAAAGGCCGATAAACTTTTCAAAGGCCTTTACTATATTGTCGATGGTTTTATAGTAATCCAGATGGTCGTTGTCAATATTGTTTATAAGGGCAATGGTGGGGCGGAGGGTAAGGAAACTTTCAACGTATTCGCAGGCCTCCGTGATAAAAAGGTCATGGGAGCCGATGCGTGTGCCCCCCTGGAGAAATTCCACAAAGCCGCCGATATGCACCGTGGCGTCCATGCCGCCCATTTGGGATATAAGCGCCAGCATGGAGGTTATAGTGGTTTTGCCGTGGCAGCCCGCTATGCCCACAACGTTCTTATACCCCTCGGTAAGCTGGCCCAGCACCACGCTGCGCTCAAGCTCCGGTATGCCAAGGCGCCTTGCCTCGACTCGCTCGGGGTTATCCGGCTTTATGGCGGCAGAGTATATCACAAGGTCCGCATCCCCCAGGTTTTCGGCTTTCTGGCCGATGGTTACCGGGATGCCAAGCTCCGTAAGCCGCTCGGTAAAGGGGGAAACGGCGCTGTCGCTGCCCTTTACTTCATAGCCTTTGTCCCTGAGTATCTGAGCAAGGCCGTTCATGGAGCAGCCGCCGATGCCTATAAGGTGTATTTTTTTATGTCCGTCTATATGGGTCATATCGTCCTCCATATCATGAATCACATCCGTATTCTTTCTGCGAACCCCATTATATCACAATGTATGGCAAACACAAGCAAAAGGCAGATGGGCGAAAGCTTTTTTCGCCTGCTGCGCCGCATGCCCATCCCGGAATATGCCAACCACAGCCGCGCCGCTGCCCGTCATAAAGGCGGAAATGGCGCCATTATGCAAAAGCGCCGCTTTATTTTCCGCTATCTCCGGCAGTATTGCGGAGGCGGGGGCCTCAAGGGCGTTTTCTGCGCAATTTGCAAGGGCGGTCATATCTCCCCGCTGTATGGCTTGGATTGCGGCGTCGGTATCAGGATGCCGCACCGGGAGCTTCAGCGCCTTGAACAGCGCCCCGGTACTTACTCCGCCGCTGCCCTTTACTATGAGCAGATCAAGCTTCGGGGTGGGCAGGGGGGTAAGTATCTCCCCAACGCCCTCCGCAACGGCGCAGCCCCCCATAAGGCAGAAGGGCACGTCTGCGCCGATGGCAAGACCCATCTCATACAGCCGGGATTCCTCAACTATGCCGCCGTAAAGCTCATTCATGCCGCGAAGAACCGCCGCGGCATCGGCGCTTGCGCCGCCCATGCCGGCCTCGGAGGGTATGCCCTTTGTGATGTGTATGGCGGCACCCTTGCCGGTCTTTTCCATAAAAAGCCCGGCGGCACGAACCGCCGTGTTGTTTTTAGGAAGGGGTATGTCAGAGCGGAAGAGTATTTCGGAAGCGGGTTCAATGCGCACCCTGTCCGATACAGACACGGCGCACATTATCCCCCGAAGGTCGTGATAGCCGTCCTGCCGCTTTCTCAGCACGTCCAGGGTAATGTTTATTTTTGCGTAAGCGTTTATTTCCATGTGTTCATTATAACAAACCCATTTAAAAATGTATATGCGGCGAGGTGTATGGGGATAATCTCACCTATGCATTTTATTTATATGAAGGAGAAAAAAGTGAAAAGGTTTATGTATATATACTCGGTTTGCCTGTGCTGCCTCTTATGCATGGCGATGTTTCGCCCCGGCATATTCCGCCTGCACGTTATTGCCAACAGCGACAGCGTGGAGGACCAGGCGGCGAAGCTTGCGGTGCGGGACGCCATACTGGGCTATGAGCGGGATATGTGGGACGTATCCTCCGCCAGAGAAACAAAGGCCCGGCTCATGGAGGACGGGGCGGGGCTTTGCGCCGCAATAGACACCGCCCTGGCCCAATACGGCATGGACTACGGTGCGGAGCTGCACATGGGCAGGTATGACTTCCCGGACAAGGAATACGCCGGTGTGGTTTATCCCGCCGGGGAGTATGAGGCATTGCGGGTGATACTTGGGGAAGGAAAAGGAAAAAACTGGTGGTGCGTAATGTTTCCGCCCCTGTGCATAGTGGAGGCTCCTGATGGGGAAATTGAAGGAGAGGCCAAATTTGACAGCCTCATACTCAAGCTCATAAGGGAGGCGAGATCAAGTGAAAAACAGCCATAGGGCAGTTGCCCTGTTTATGATAGCGGCCTTTGCGCTGCTGCTTATCCCGGTAACTGCGGATGCGGCGGCGCTGGGGCAGGGCTCAACCGGGGAAAAGGTGAAGACCCTGCAAAGCAAGCTGAAAAAATGGGGGTATTACGACGGCGCCGTGGATGGCGTTTTTGGCAACGGCACAAGAAAGGCCGTGGAAAAATTCCAGAGGAAAAACGGCCTTACGGTAGATGGCGTGGTGGGTTCCGCCACGGCGAAGGCCTTAGGTATGTCCCTTGGCTCATCAGGCTCGTCGGGAGGTTCCTCCGGCAGTTCCTCAAACAAAAATCTGTATCTCCTTGCCCAGCTGGTGCATGGAGAAGCACGGGGCGAGCCCTATAAGGGTAAGGTGGCGGTTGCGGCGGTGGTGCTGAACCGGGTGGACAGTTCCTCCTTTCCAAACAGCATATCCGGCGTTATATACCAGCGGGGCGCGTTTTCCGTGGTGGATGACGGGCAGATAAACCTTTCCCCAAATGAGGAGTCCATAAAGGCCGCAAGGGACGCCATGAATGGCTGGGACCCAACGGGCGGCTGTCTCTATTACTACGCCCCGGCAAAAACCACCAATAAGTGGATGCTATCCCACAGCGTAAAGATCAGGATAGGCGGCCACGCATTCTTTTAAAGGGAGGACGGCATGAGCGAAAAAGCAAGAAGCGTAATTCAAAAATACCTGCTGCCCGGCCTGCTGGCAATAGCCCTTATCGGGGTGAGCCTGTGGGCTGTGCGTCAGCGGGCGGAGGCCCAAAGCTACCGCACCGCCGTGGAAGCCACATACGCACAGGCGTACGGAGAGCTTACCGACGACCTTTACGAGCTGGAAAATACGCTTTCCAAGCTACTGGCGGTAAGTTCACCTTCACAGTATGTGCTGCTGCTTGACGAGGTGTGGCGGCTGTCCGGCTCTGCTGTCAGCAATATGTCCCATATGCCGGTATCCCATGTTGACACGGCGGAGCTGAATCAGTTCATCGTGCGGCTGGGGGACTACGCGCACGCCCTTACAAAAAAGGCTATCCGCGGCGGCATTATCACGTCTGAGGATACCGATACCATAGCTCAGCTTCGGGATAGCTGTGCCAAGCTTGCCGCGGAGCATGAGCAGAAGCTAACCGCTGGGGAGCTGCCTGTCGGAGGTCAGGATGTGTACTTCGTTCAGTCCGATGAGAGGGAGGATAAGGATACCGACGACATTGCGGAATTCCCCACCCTCATATACGACGGCCCCTTCTCTGAAAGCAGCGAAAAGCTGGAGGCCAGGGGGGTATCCGGTTCAGAGGTGGATCAGAACACGGCGGAGGGCAAGGCGGAGGAGATATCCGGCGTGGATATGAATTTCGCAGGCAACAGCGATGGGGAGATACCCACATATGACTTCAGCTATACGGATGACAACGGCGGCTGGGCAGAAGCCTCTGTCACCAGGCAGGGGGGATTGCTGCTTTATTATATGTCCTCTGCCGAAGGCAGCGCCGAGGGAAAGCCGGGCGAGCAGGAAGGGCAGAAATACCGGGATATCGCCCTTGCAAAGCTAAGGGAACTTGGCTATGAGGGGATGCAGAGCACCTACGCCCAGTATTACGGGGGCGTGGCGGTGATAAACTTTGCCGCCACACAAAACGGCGTGATACTTTACAGCGACCTTGTTAAGGTTTGGGTGGACAGGGAAACGGAAAAAGTTTGCGGCATAGACGCGCGCAATTACCTTTTCAGCCATACCCAAAGGGATATGGTTCAGGCAGCCGTATCCCGTGAGGAGGCGGAGGATGAGCTTTCGGATAATCTTACCGTAAAGAGCCACGCAATGGCCCTGATACCCGTAACCCCGGAAACAGAGGTATTGTGCCATGAATTCAAATGCACTCTCGGTGAGGATTCATACATTCTCTATATTAACGCCCTCAATGGCGAGGAAGAGCAGATATTCAAAATAATAGACAGCGAGGACGGTCAACTGGTGATATAGCCGCGGCAATCCTTCATAAAGACCCATGTACGAATAAAAACCGCCCTGTAACAGGACGGTTTTTGCAGGAAGGAAATTGTGAAATTTCACACGAAGTTTGCGCCTTCCCTTGACAATATGGGAAAAACACCGTACTCTTATATATTATACAAATTTACTTGCAAAAAGGGGCCCGGCCCGCATGAAAAGCGTACATTCCCTTATTCGGGAGGAATTGTGCCGCCTTGTGGCAGAAATTTGGCCGGAGGCAGATACAGATATATTCGATATGGACTGCGCCGGCGGGGAGGTATCCGCCCCCCTTGGATTCAGACCGGGGCCGGATGAAATCTGGTGGCAGGAGCGCCTTTCGCAAATCATAAAACAAACCCCGCCTGTGCTGTTTGGACATAAGCTGCTCAGGGGCATATCTTCTTCCGGCGGTCATCTGCTTTTTCACCTGTCGGACGAGGCATATTCCGCAATACTTGACCATATAATAAAAAACTATACGGCTCCGGATATGCCGGAGGATACATCGGACACGGTAAGCTACGCCGCCGCCCGTATGCTTATGCTTTCGCGAAAGGGAGGCAGGGGCTGTCCCGGGCCATACAAAAAAGGCATATGGCTGTGCCTTTGCGTGGAGGGCTTTGACGGCAAAAAGCGGGAGGCAGTAAGAAAGCGTGCTGCCGAGACCCTTATGCGCGCCACGGATGGGCTGAGCGCCGTCGAGCGGGATGCCCTTCGGGAGGCATCCGGTTTTTGCGGCGGCTGCGCCGCCAGATTATTAACGCTAAATCCCTTATAGGAGGTTAAAATAATATGACTATAAAATGGCTTGGACATTCCTGCTTCCTGTTTACGGACGCTAACGGAATCCGTATACTTACAGACCCCTGCGATCCCGCCACCGGCTATGATATAGGCACAGTGAAGGCTGACGCCGTCACCTCCAGCCACGCTCATCACGACCATAACTACTTTGCCGCTGCGAAAAACGCCAGGGTCATCAATGAGCCCGGCGAGCATACCGTGAAGGGCGTAAAGATAATTGGCTTCCCCACCTGGCACGACGACGAGCGGGGCGCCCTCAGGGGACAGAATATAATGTATCTGTTCGAGATGGACGGCCTTCGTGTGATGCATGCGGGGGACATCGGTCATCTGCCTGATGCCGCCACCGTAAAGGCCATAGGCCGGGTGGATGTGCTGCTTGCCCCCGTGGGCGGCGTGTATACCATAAACTATCAGGGCGCAAGGGACCTTGCCAATATGCTTGGGCCCAAGGTGGTTATCCCCATGCATTACCGCACGGACGCCGTGCAGGCGGAGCTGGATGATGTAACTCCCTTCCTCGACCATGCCAGCGGCTGCGCCATACATCGTATGCGTCAGAGCGAGGCCTCCATTACTCCGGAGAGCCTTGGCAGCGACAGGATAATCGTGCTGGATTACAGGGCATAATTTATATGTACATAAGAAAAGCACAGCCGGGGGACATCCCGCAGATAATGCGCATATACGACGAGGCACGTCAGTCCATGCGCCGGGGCGGCAATATGCAGCAGTGGATAAACGGCTATCCTTCCGAGAGCCTTATAAGGGATGACATAGAGCAGGGCGTAAGCTATGTTTGCTGCGAAAAGGATGAGCTTTATTGTGTATTCGCCTTCATAATAGGTGAAGATCCCACCTATGACCGGATAGAGGACGGTCAGTGGCCCAATTCCGAGCCGTATGGCACAATACACCGCATAGGCAGCGACGGAAGAAAAAAGGGGCTTTTCCCCCTGTGTTATGACTTCTGCCGGAGCATGATAAAAAACATACGCATCGACACCCATGCGGACAACGCCCCGATGCATCATATACTCAAAAAGCACGGCTTTACCCGCTGCGGCGTTATATATGTATACGACGGCAGCCCAAGGGTGGCCTACTGCAATTAAAAGTAAAAAGAGCAAAAAAGCGGCTTATATCGGCCGCTTTTGCGTATACGGGGGATAAATGAATAGGACGGTAAGGGAAAACGTCCACACACAATACAGCCCGCATGATATAAAGGTTATCGCCGTCCATGCAATCCTCAAAAAAGCAGCGCAACGCTACTTTTTCGGCAGACAGAAAGCCCCACATTGCGGGGCTTATTCTTTACTTTATTCTTGCCAGTTCCGTATTCTTATAGCCTGGGTCGAATGTAACTTCATTTATAATATTCAGCCATTGCGGGAAAGCTATCTCCTCATCCTCATGGCTGAGCTCCACCTCCGCCACGGCCCTGTCCTGCCAGAAGGGGAATATGTCTATTTCGAATATATGCCCCCGGTAAGGTATGCGGAAGCGGGTCTTGGTTATGGCGCGGTAATTTGGGTCTGCGTCCCTCAGGAGGGCAAGATATTCTTCTTGGGATATTTCCCGCTCGGTTTCCTCGCGTACAAGCTCGGATATTCTGCGCTTTACCGTATGGGTGTAAACACAGCCTTCACGGCTTACGCTTTTTCGGGCCCGGCCTGCGCCGTCCTTAAGGTAGGTTTGGGATATATCCAGCCTAACGCAGCCAGGCAGCTTCTCCAGCATGGCGGTATCCGGATATGGGATAAGGTATTTGCGCTCTATCTCTAGGGGCGGGGAAAGCGAAGTATCTTTCATGAGGCTATTCGGTGATTATGTAGGGAAGCAGCAGACTGAGATCCTGAGGATCGCTGATGGCAAGCTCTATGCCTTCTATGCGTTTGTCTTCAAACACCTGAGTCAGGGCGATATACTGGCACAGGCGGGATTTAAGGTTAAGGCAGTCCCCCTCGACGGTTAGCAGCTCCACCCTGCCGGCGCAGCTGTTTACCGCGTCAAAAAAGCGGGCGGGCTCGGATATGTCCTTTATCTTCATTGGTCGCTGTGCCTCCTTCTAAAACCATTTAATGATATTATACATTATATTCAGCCATATTGCCATGGCATTGTTTTTTCAGGGGTAATATGCCATTCTTCACAATTCTTTCAAATTCATACTATGCTTATGTCACGGTAATATTCTATAATTAGCACTCAAAGGGAGAGAGTGCTAACAATAGTTTGCCTTTCGGTTAAATGGATGCGCTGCTTCCGGGAGGAAGCCGCGTTAAAAGCGCTGAAAGCGAAATAAAAATCTACACATACTAACCTCGACCGACACCTCAAAGAAGGAGGAGAACATAATGAACATAAACAAATTTACCCAGAAATCCATAGCGGCAGTGCAGGAGGCCCAAAACATTGCCACGAGAAACGGCAACGCTCAGGTAGATCAGCAGCATCTTATGAGCGCCCTGCTTGATCAGGAGCTTATAAGCCAGCTTATCACCCGCATGGGCAAGGACAGGGAAGCCTTTGCCGCCGCCCTTGAAAAGGAGATGGGGCGGATACCCCGCATGAGCGGCAGCAGGGAGATGGACAGGATATACATCACCGCCGAGCTGGACCGCGCCCTCAATTCCGCAGAGCAGCAGGCGGAGCACATGAAGGATGAATATATCTCGGTGGAGCATCTTTTCCTGGGGGTACTGGAAGCGCCAAACTCCGTCATGAAAGAGCTGTTCAAGACCTTTGCCCTGAACCGGGATGAGTTTTTAAAGGCTCTGAATGAGGTTAGGGGCGGTGCAAGGGTAACTACCGACAGCCCGGAGGACACATACGACGCCCTTGGCAAATACGCACAGGACCTTGTGGAGCTTGCGAGAAAGCAAAAGCTTGACCCCGTAATAGGCCGTGATGAGGAAGTGCGCAACGTTATACGCATACTTTCAAGGAAAAGCAAAAACAACCCGGTGCTCATAGGCGAGCCCGGCGTGGGCAAGACCGCCATTGCGGAGGGCCTGGCCCAGCGCATAGTCAGCGGAGACGTGCCCGCAAACCTTAAGGAGCGCAGGATATTCTCTCTTGATATGGGCGCCCTCATCGCGGGGGCAAAGTTCCGGGGCGAATTTGAGGAGCGGCTCAAGGCGGTATTGAACGAAGTAAAGCGCAGTGAGGGAGGCATAATACTCTTTATTGACGAGCTGCACAACATCGTGGGCGCGGGCCGTACCGAGGGAAGCATGGACGCAAGCAATCTTCTTAAGCCCATGCTGGCAAGGGGCGAGCTCCACTGCATAGGCGCAACCACGTTGGACGAATACCGTAAGTATATCGAGAAGGACGCGGCCCTTTCCAGAAGGTTCCAGCCGGTTATGGTGGATGAGCCCACTGTTGAGGATACCATAAGCATACTTAGGGGCCTTAAGGAGCGGTATGAGGTTTTTCACGGGGTAAAGATACAGGACAACGCTCTGATTGCCGCCGCCACCCTTTCCCACAGGTATATAAGCGACAGGTTTTTGCCGGATAAGGCCATTGACCTTGTGGATGAGGCCTGCGCGCTGGTACGCACCGAGATGGACAGTATGCCCACCGAGCTTGATGAAAAGCGCCGCCACATAATGCAGCTTGAAATAGAGGAGGCCGCCCTTACAAAGGAGAGCGACAAGCTGTCCGTTCAGCACCTTGAGGATAT
This sequence comes from Clostridia bacterium, assembly GCA_016292635.1. GTDB lineage: Bacteria > Bacillota > Clostridia > Christensenellales > CAG-138 > SFEL01. The sequence continues at coordinate 37,000 of JAEDIC010000006.1, read as the reverse complement.
ACGCCGCCAGCTTGCTTCCGAGCGGGAGGAGTTTGCGGGGCTGAAGGCCAAGTGGGAAAACGAAAAGGACGCCATAAAGAAGGTGCAAACCCTCCGCACCGAGATAGAGCAGCTGAATGCCGATATGCAGCAGGCGGAGCGCAATTACGATCTGAACAAGGCGGCAGAGCTGAAATACGGCAAGCTGCCCAAGCTCCGTGAAGAGCTGGAGCAGGCCGAGGCGGATATGGAAAAGGGCAAAGCTTCAGGACTCCTCCGCGACAGGATAACCGAGGAGGAGATAGCCCGCATAGTGGGCCGCTGGACCGGCATACCCGTAAGCAAGCTGATGGAAGGGGAGCGGGAAAAGCTGCTGCATCTGGATAGCATACTTCACCGCCGGGTAATAGGCCAGGACGAGGCTGTGCAGACTGTATGCGATGCAATACTCCGCACCCGTGCAGGCCTTAAGGACCCGGATAAGCCCATAGGCTCCTTCCTGTTCCTCGGTCCCACCGGCGTTGGCAAAACCGAGCTTGCAAAGGCCCTTGCGGAAGCCCTCTTCGACGACGAGGGCAACATGGTGCGCATAGACATGAGCGAATACATGGAGAAGCACTCCGTATCCCGTCTTATAGGCGCGCCTCCGGGCTATGTGGGCTATGACGAGGGCGGTCAGCTTACCGAGGCCGTTCGCAGGCATCCATATTGCGTTGTGCTGTTTGACGAGATAGAAAAGGCGCATCCCGATGTGTTTAACGTTTTGCTTCAGGTGCTGGATGATGGCCGCATAACCGACTCCCAGGGCCGCACGGTGGACTTTAAGAATACCGTAATAGTCATGACCAGCAACCTTGGCTCAAGCTATATACTGGAAGGCATAGAGAACGGACGCATTTCCGACGGGGCCCGCGCTCAGGTGGAAAAGCTGCTTAAGCAGAGCTTCCGCCCGGAATTCCTGAACCGCATAGACGATACCGTGTTCTATAAGCCTCTTACAGAGGAGGAGATATTCTCCATCACCGACCTGCTGCTTGAAGATATACGGAGGCGCCTTGCGGAGCGCAGGCTGGATGTTATCCTTACGGATAAGGCAAAGGCGTACATTGCCGAGGCAGGTTACGATCCCCAGTACGGCGCAAGGCCGCTGAAGCGGCTGCTGTCCAGCAAGCTGGAGACCCTCCTTGCCCGCCGCATAATAGAAACAGACCCTGCGCCGGATACTGTGTTCACCGTGGATTACGATGGGGAAAAGCTGTTCGTTGCGGATTAAAATATCATGTTGACGGCTGATATGGATACACTATAAAGTAAATACAAGCGAAAGTCCGGGGCGGTTTCGCTCCGGATTTTTTTATGGAGGGAAAATGGAATTTGACTATATGCAGGCCATGAAGAACCGCCATTCCGTGCGGAAGTACCTTCCCGACCCAATACCCGGGGCAAGCATTGCCGCTCTGGATGACGAGATAGCCCGCTGCAACGCCGAGGGCGGCCTTTCCATGCAGCTTATAACGGAGCAGCCGGATGCCTTTAAGGGCTTCTTTGTCACATACGGTATGCTGTCCGGCGTTCGAAATTATATTGCGCTTGTTGGCCCCAAAGGGCCAAAGCTTGACGAGCTTTGCGGATACTACGGAGAGCGGGTGGTGCTGCTTGCCCAGAGCCTGGGGCTGAATACTTGCTGGATTGGGGGCACGTTCAGCCGCCGCAAATGCCGGGCTGCGGTTAAGGACGGGCAAAAGCTCGTATGCGTAATAGCCATAGGCAAAGGAGAGACAGCGGGTGTAAAGAGCAAGTCAAAGCCCTTTGAGGATGTGTGCAGAAATAATGGAGAGCTGCCCGCCTGGTTCAGGGCGGGAGTTGAGGCGGCCCTGCTTGCGCCCTCCGCAATAAATCAGCAGGCGTTCAGCTTTGAGCTAATCGGCAGCAGCGCTGTCCTTGTGAGGGCGGGCATAGGCCCCTACGCAAATATTGACCTTGGCATTGCCAAGCTGCACTTTGAGCTGGCCGCGGGCAAGGAAAACTTCGCCTGGGCATAAAGGGACGGCGTTGCGCAACCGGCGACTGCGCCTGTTCCAAGTATGATCGGCGGAGCTTATTATTCTGCCTGCCATGCTGATAATCGAGGGGGAAGCCATCGGCCGCTTTAATATCAATGTAATAGCCTATGCAGGGGAGACGCCCATAGGGTTGGTTATAGCCATAACCATTGGAGCTGTTATTGCGGGCGGCATATTCATGCTGGCGGGGTATAAGGATAAAAAGAAAAATAACCCTTGACGAGAGGGATTTCATATGGTATCATAAGCCTTGCGTTGACGGCGCGGGGTAGAGCAGTCGGTAGCTCGTCGGGCTCATAACCCGGAGGTCGGGGGTTCAAGTCCCTCCCCCGCAACCACATGGCGGCGTAGCTCAGTTGGCTAGAGCATTCGGTTCATACCCGGAGTGTCATCCGTTCAAGTCGGATCGCCGCTACCACGAAAAAAGTCCCTAAGTTAGGGGCTTTTTTCGTTTTGAAAATGTGAAAATTGGTGGATTTTGAGCGGATTTTGACCATAGTTCATCATGAGATGATGAATAGGGGGTGAAAACCACCTCGCCCCTATCCTCCTACAATCGGAGTTCATCATTTGCTTTCCCGAAATGATGAATCTTCCCGCCGCATGGGTAGACACATCATCAACCACTGTATTGCCCCAGGACACATGATTTGAGTTTGGGGTTTATGATGAACCCGGCTCCCTTGTATCTGCGCGCAAACTGAAGTATACCGTTGGTACCGGCTTGACCGGAAAATCCATTCGGAGAATGCGGTGAGTGGCGTTAGAGACAGTGAGGACAGCAGTTTTGCTGCCCTTTCTGTTCCTGCCTACCCTATTCCCTATGTCTTTCTTTTTCTTATTCTTCGAAACGGAACAACTCTTCTACGGTCGTTTCAAACACTTTAGCAATGTCCATAGCGAGCTTAAGTGATGGGTTATACTTCCCGTTTTCCAAAAAGCCGATGGTCTCGCGCCGCACCCCGACCCGATCCGCTAGTTCGGATTGCTTCAAACCGTAGCGCGCCCTATATTCTTTTATTCTCGTTTTCAGCATCTTATTCTTCCACAGCCCGTTTTTCCCTTTTAGAAAAGTATAACAGCGAAAACATAAAAATGCACAAACTTAACATAAAAATTATACTAAAATAAGCAATAAGCAAATGCATGCTTAAAAAGAAGAAGCCAGGTAGCGTGACCGTATCCCCTGCAGCAGCCGTTAACACAAGCGTTTCATATGCGGACAGCTCCATATCCACTGGTGCCTGTGTCATATTGCGCCAAACCATAAAGCACAGGAGTATACCCTGTAAAATTAAGCTTGCCGTAGCTGACCATAAGCCTGCCCGACGCAAGTTTAGGATGAACAATTCATCGCATTCCATGTTTGCATATGTAAAGAAAAAAAAGCACAACACAAACGGGACAAAAGCATACGCACCCGACCATAAACCGAAAATACCGAGAAAGCCTAGAAAACCCAGATAAGCTAATTTATTCTTCATAATTTCCTCCTTACATGCGATATATTTCTATTATTATGTTAGAATTATATAACTTTTATTTGTGAAAGTCAAGCGTTGTCTTTCTTCAAATTTCACTGTGAAAACGCTCTATATTTTCCCCGGCTTTCACCGGAGTTTTTTTCTCTCTTTTCGAGCCAAAAAACGGCTGAAAGCGGGCGTTATTTGAGAGCCGATTTTCCATTATTTCGGAGAAAACAGCACGAAAATCGCGCTGCGCGTGTTGTGTCGCGTTCAAGTCCAGAATAATCGCATTACCCCCCCGGTTCAGAGAATTGAAGGCCACACAGCGGTGCACACGCTTGACGCTGTAAAACTGCGCCTGTTGTATAGCAAAATGCCCCTCAAAACAGTTCATCATCCATTCATCATGAATTTCAGAACAGCACTTTTGAATCCCAGACACATCAGCACGGTCATACAGGAAATGCAGGTACTTCAAGGGTTTTCAGCCTCGATAATCGCCGTTTATCACTCGTCACATCTCTTCATACCCGGAATGTCATCCGTTCAAGTCGGATCGCCGCTACCATAATGCTGATTCGATTTAAATATTGAATCGAAAAGCCCAAAAACCCAGACAATGTCTGGGTTTTTGCGTTATCTGCGAGCGTTCGCGCCGCGAACGGTTTGCCGCAGATATTTCAGATAGGGTTACTTCAAAACAGATATAAAGCCGCTTTGGGGGCGCTTTGTCGCCCCATTCAAAGCGGCTTTTCCGCTATCCGTTTCCGTCTGTTTTCAATCATATCAAATGTATCCATACAACAAGTGAATGCCATCGTATATAACGCTTTACCACAATCCGTACTATTTTACGGCCACGGATGCTGCGGCAAACGGCATTTTTGCGTTTGCGTATCCTATTCGCGTATGCTTGCCGCAAATTTGGCCAGTATATAGAGAAAGGGGGAATTGCTGTATGAGATTTCTGACTCTTTGCCTGACCGCCTTGGGGTCATTTGGCGCATTATTTTTGGTAGCCAAGTTCATTGGACACAAACAAATTGCTCAGTTGGATTTTTTTGATTACATTACGGGAATAACCATTGGCTCCATTGCGGCTGAAATGGCCACAGAGTTAGAGGAACCTTGGAAACCGCTTACCGCCATGGTAATATACGGAGGCACAACTCTGCTGCTGAGTATAATTTCCAACAAATTTCCAAGAACACGCAAATACCTCAACGGTACACCCACCATCCTTATGGATCACGGGAAATTGTATTATGAAAACCTGAAAAAGGCCAGGCTGGATCTGAGCGAGTTTATGGTTATGTGCAGGCAGCAAGGATACTTTGACTTGACGAACATCCAAACTGCTGTTTTTGAATACAACGGAAAACTTACGATTCTTCCGGTAAGTAGTCAGCGTCCTGCCACACCCAACGACATGAATCTGGCTCCAGAACAGGAGTTGTTGTTTACAGAGTTAATCATGGATGGCCGCATTCTGGAGGATAACCTGAAACGCATGGGGCTGGATTTGAACTGGCTGGATAAGCAGCTAAAGCAGCGTAGTATTTACTCTCCGCAGGATGTTTTTCTGGCGGTTTGTGATCGGAATCTGAAGTTTGTTCTTTATGAGAAAGTTTCCGTCAAAAATTGATATGCGGACTTTGGAACCGTGACTGAAATGACAATTTCCATTACTGCCCTTGCCAATGCTTATGCAGGTAAGTTGACCGAGGATGGATTTAATCTGCTGGGTATGGTTCTGACGCAGCCTGGTGATATGCTGGTTACCCTTGCGAAGCAAAGAAGCATTTGCGGCAGTAACAGCAATAGGAATTGAAAGCTTTTGGGCAGAAAGCCCCATATATTGAAGCGCTCTTTTGGTTTGGTTTAGATGGGTATGCAACCTCTTTGACCGGGAGTATGAGCTAAGCGGTTATATACTTCTGCCTCGATTCTTCATAGGGTTATGCCGATAATCAAAGGAAAACAAAACATACATATCTTTTTTGGTGCACCTTGCATAAAACGCCTCATTGCTTTTCCCAATGAGGCATTTTATTCGGTATACCGGCATGGCTTTCGGGGCAGGGGGGGTGACAACTCGAATAAAATGCGCTAAAATAAGAATCTGCTCGAAACGGACGGCGGAGAACCGGAAAGTTGTTAAAGCGTGGATTGCGCGGCATATTGCTGACAACGCCTCTGAACACCTTGCCAGGCTTTGCGTGGTGCAGCCTTGGCAATAGAAAGGATGAAAAGAGTACGATGCTGAATCTCAGAAAATGGTTGTGTTTTGCCCTGTGCTGCATATCGCTCCTGCTGTTTTCGTCATGCGCTGCGCCCGGACATAAAGCGGATCAGCCCATCACGCTTACCGTTTGGCATGTGTATGGCGGGCAGACGGAATCACCGCTCAATGACATGATCGACCGCTTCAACGAAACGGTCGGCAAGGAACAGGGGATCTGCGTTCAGGTGGGCATGGTGAGCAACACCAACAGCATCCATGAGTCTGTGCTTGCCGCAGCCAACGACGACCCCGGCGCGGCTGAACTGCCGGACTTGTTCATCTCTTATCCCAAGACAGTGATTGCCATGCCGGATGAGGATATTCTGGTGGATTACCGGGATTATTTTTCCGAATCCGAGCTGAATGAATTTATCCCATCCTTCCTGAACGAGGGCGTTTTGAACGGGCGGCTCGTGATCCTTCCCGTGGCGAAATCGACGGAAGTGCTTTATGTAAACAAAACGGCCTTTGACCGTTTTGCTTCGGCTACGGGCGCAGAGCTTTCAGACCTTTCCACCTGGGAGGGGCTGTACCGTCTCAGCGTTGCGTATGCCGAATGGACGGATTCGCTTACGCCCGATGTGCCGGGCGACGGCAAAACGTTTTTCGTGCACGATTATCACTTCAATTATTTCCAGGTGGGCGTGGAGTCGCTGGGGGAATCCTTCTTCGATGGCGATAGGATTGCCTTCGGTCCTGCTTTTGAGAAAGCGTGGAAACCGTATGCGGAAGCGGCGATCTCAGGCGGAGTTTGGCTCAAGGGCGGCTATGCTACGGAACCCCTGCGCACGGGTGACGCCGTGGTTTCCGTTGCGTCCTCCGCAAGCATCTTGTATTATTCGGACATCGTTACATATCCGGACAACACTTCGGAAAAGAGCGAACTGATCGCCCTGCCCTGCCCGGTGTTTGAGGACGGGGAGAAGCTTGTAATGCAGCGTGGGGCCGGGTTCTGCACGCTCAAATCCACGCCGGAACGGGAGAAAGCGGCCATCGTTTTCCTGAAATGGATCACGGAGCCGGAGATCAATACGGAGTTTACGGTAAGAGCGGGGTATATGCCTGTGACCCAGGAGGCGTTTGACGCATACCTTCCCGCGGAGGTGGAAGGGCTGACGGAGGCAAAGTACATTGAGCTTTATGATGCGTTTATGAAAACGCAGGCGGATTATACGTTCTACACAGCTCCCCAGCTCGAAACGTATCTCGATCTGGAAACGAGCTTTGAAAGGAATGTTCGCCTGCAGATTGAAGCCGCAAGGGAAACATACAGCAAAGCGGAGGACGCAGACAGGGAAATGCTGCTTCCGAAGCTCACAAAGGACTGCTGCGACGGGCTGCGTTCCATCTTCGAATAATAGAAACTCTGTGCGGCAATGCGGGAAGGAGGTGAACCTGCAGGTGTCCCAAAAGCTGCGCGAGCTGCTCAAGCTCACGGAAATGGCAAAAAAGGCAAGCGTCAGTATGCAGAGGAAGCTGGCGCTGTACTGGTTTTTCATGGCCGCTGCCGTGTTCGGAACGCTGCTGCTGATACTGAGCGTTACGGGCGTGCTTTCTAATGCGGACAGGGAGATCGGGCAGACTATGCGGCTTCAGTTGCAGAACACCGCCGCTAATATTTCGAGCCAGATCGAGTCGCTTTCGGCGCATGGCATTGCCCTTTCCGAGCGGGCCGGGCGCGAGCTGATGCAGACGCTTTCAGCATACGGCTCGAATGTATCGGCGCTCAACGATGAGCCGGAGGCTTTGCTCTCCCTGCAGCATTCGTTTTATGATATGCTGTATACCACCCTGAAGGCCAGCAGTGCGAGCGGCGCGTTTATCGTGCTGGACGCCACTACAAACACCAAAGCCGAGGCTGCCGAAACGTCCCGCAGCGGGCTGTATATCCGCTATGTGAACCTCAGCACGAACAAATCCATGAACCAGCAGGTGATCTATTTCCGAGGCATACCGGACATTGCCCGGGAGGAGGAGCTGGAGCTGCACAACCGGTGGAACCTGGAGTTCAATTCTTCCAACATCCCGGGATATGACGAAATGATGCAGACACCCGTGCGGCGGCTTGCGGACGCATACCGATGGACGAACAGGCTGCATCTTACAGACACCTGGGAGGATGTGATGCTGCTGTGCGTGCCGGTGCTCGACAGCGGCGGCAAGGCGGCCGGTATATGCGGGATCGAGATCAGCTCGTTGTATTTCAGTTTCTGCTACCCTGCCTTTGACAGTTCGGTAGGCTCGATGGTAAGCGTTTTGGCGCCAGTGGAAAACGGGCAGCTGCTCCTGGAGCAGGGGCTGATCGGCGGCACGGAGAGCACCTATTTGAACGGTTCGAGTGTAATGCATATCGACGAGGGACGTTATTTCAACACCTATTCTTCCAATGTCGGGAATTATATCGGAGTTTCACGGGTTATTCCGTTCCTGAGCCAGGATGGCCGCACATGGACTGTATCCGTATTGCTCCCGCAGGATGGGTATGCGGCCTATGCGTACAGGAATCGGATGGTTTGGATAATAAGCTCCCTTGCTTTCTTCCTTGTCATGCTCGGCTGTGCGATCTTCCTGTCCCGCCGCTTTACGCGCCCCATAGTGGGCAGCATTGCGGCGGTGCAATCCGGCGCTGCCGTGGAGAATGTGAGTTCCTCCGGCATTTCCGAGATCGATGCGCTCATGGCCTTTGTAAAATCCACAAAGCAGGATCAGACGCTTTCCGAAGGGAAGCTGCCGCCGAACATTGCGGAGCTGTTCGATACCTTTGCGGCGCGCGCCGCCACGCTCACGGAGGCTGAGCGCGGCGTTCTGAAGCATTATATTGACGGCCGCGAAATCAGCGAGATACCCCGGATTGCGTACATCAGCATCAATACGGTCCGTAAGCACAATCGCAATATCTATGAAAAGCTTGGCGTGACCTCACGGGACGAGCTGATGCTGTACATCGAATTGTTCCGGCGGTGCAACCGGCTGGATGAATTGACGTAACGCTTTCGCTGGCGCTTTGCAGGGCCGGAAAAGCCAGATAAATCAAGGCATGGTATTCAATGAATACCATGCCTTGATTTTCTTTTTTTGAGGGCCGGTGCGGCAAAAGTATCCGGCGGATAATATCTATTTTGCTGCGGGACGATTACAATTATGATATTACAATTCTGATGTCGTATATATCATTTCAAAGCATGTGTCAGTTCTAATGAAAGGGGATAAAGAACCGATGAGGCAGATTTTGATGGAACGGATGAAGGACGCCTCGACGCAGGATGCGTTTTGTTTCACACTCCGCTGTGAAGAATGCAGGAAGGTTTGGCACGGCGCGCCCGTTCCTTTCTCAAAGGCGGGCGTTACGCCATCCACCGAAGGAAAACGCATCATCTATAACACGCTTTATGAAAAGGAGAAGCGGTACGCATTGGAAAAAACCGCAGGGGAAGGTGAGCGGCTTTTCAATGTTTGCCCCATCTGCGGGCGCCTTGTGTGCGACGAATGCTTTATGATCTGCGATGACATCGACATATGCTGCGCCTGCGCTACCCGGCTCAACGAGCCTGGCGAGGTGGTGGGCGGCAAGCAGGGCGGCGGATGCTCCCCCGAATGCGCCTGAGCCGGAAAGCGGCGCAGGAAACAGGCCGATAAAACCCGCGGCAGCGGATTTTGTATAAAAAACAGAAAAACAATATGCGAAAAACCAGCGAGGAGGATAAGAAAATGGCATTTTGCACCAACTGCGGCGCGCAGGTTTCGGACGAAACGAAGTTCTGCATGAGCTGCGGTACAAAGATCCAACAGCCGGCTGCAGCTCCCGTACAGGAAGCTCCCCAGCAGAAGGTTACCCAGCAGGAGACTCCGGCGGAACAACCCGTGAGCCAGCCTGAGGAGGCCGCGTCCGTGCAGGGCAGCTACACGATGCCCACGCAGCAGAGCTATACCCCGCCTGTGCAGCAGAGCTATCAGGCTCCAAAGCAGGAATACTCCGCACAGCCTGCGTATGCGCCTGCAGCCAAAGCGCCGAAGCAAAAGAAGCCCATGAACAAAAAGACACTGTTCATCATCGGCGGCGCCGTGCTTGCGGTGATTCTTGCGATCGTGCTCATCGCCGCCCTCGCCGGCAAGGGCGGGAAAACGCCTGCAAACGCCGACCCGAACCTTGGCGTATACAATGCGGCGACTGCCGAAATGTGGGGCATGGAGATGGATGTCAGCGACATCTGGGAGAAGGGATTCAGCATCGAGCTGAAGGACAAAGGCAAGTGCACCATAGAGGTTGACGGCGCTAAAAGCAACGGCAAGTGGACGCTTGAGAACGGTATTTTCCGCGTGAACGGCGGCGGAGTCGATTGCGATGGAACGCTGGCAAACGGCGTGATGACGCTTGAAAACGTGCTGGACATGGGCGTTACGCTGACATTTGAAAAAGAGGGCGGCTACACGGCTTCCAATGGCGGCGCTGGCGCTGCGGCCGGGGCAAGCGATATTCAGAAGCAGTGGAACGGCACATGGTACGGTGCAATGTACGTCAGCGAGGCGACAGGCGATTTCTCCGGCATTCCCAGCGATTTCTATGATGTTTACATGGTGGTGGACGTGGATGCGGAAGGCATGGGAACCTTTGCCGTGTACCTTGACGGCGTGAAGGAAGCCTTTGCGCTTGCAAACTGCGAGGCGAAGGAAAGCGGCCTCTATGCCATCGACGGCACGATCGCAGGCGGCGCGGAGATGTATGCCTACAACTGGATGTTCCTGCCCATGCCGGATTACCCCGATCAGTACACCATGAGCGATGAGATCGAGGATGGAGGCGGCAGGTTCAATTTCTCGCTGTTCATGAAACAGTGGGGCGCAAGCTGGCAGAAGGAAATCGACAGCAACTTTGCCATCGTTCCCCCCTCTGTGGATGCCTATAACGCGGCGATCGCAAACGGCGAGCTGCCCCCTGTGGGCGCTGCGCCCGCCGGCAGCGCACCGTCCGGCGGTTCCTCCGAAGGCCCCTCTGAGGGCTCCTCCGGCGCTCCGGTGGGCTTCACCGGCCCCACGGGGACTTACAACTACTTTGATCAGATATTCATCACTTACCCGAGCGACACTTTCTTTGAGGATGAGAGCGCTATCCTCGATACGATCGCCGCAAAGGACGGCAGCGTTAAGATAGGCATCGTCGCCAATTTCAGCGAGAGCGACCACGCTGCCACGATGGAGTATTATGACAGCTATTCTACTTATGACCAGTACACCACCAGGGATCTGACCATCGGGGGTTATGAGGCGCGCATGATCACCTACATCGATTGGTGGGGCGATTATTCGGCGAATGTTCATGTGAACTTCGGCGAGCCGATCAGCGGCAATTACGGCGTTAACTTTTCCATCTCCTCCGAGGAATCCATGGAAGCCTGCACCAGCGATGCCGTGATGGCGATCCTCAATACGCTCACTGCGTCCTGATGCGCCGATAAACCGGGTTGAAGCAAAACAAAAATCCAGAGAAGGAGAAAGAGAAGAATGAAACGAATAAAAATCGTGCTCGTGCTGCTCATTGCGGCGGCCATGATGCTTTCTCTCGCCGCTTGCGGCGATAAGGGACCGGATGTGACCGGCAAGTATATCTGCGTGGGCGAAAGCTACGGCGGGGAATACAGCGAGCCTTACGAGGAAAGCTGGATCGAGCTGAAAAAGGGCGGCAAGGGCACTTATTATTCCGGCTTTGAGTTCACTCTGAAAAAATGGAAGCTGGATGGCGAGAACTTCACAGGCACCGTGAGCTTCCTGGGCATGGAACAGACCATGGAAGGAACCATCAAGGACGGCGTCATGGAAGTCACCTATGGCGAGATGAGGCTCCGCTTCGTGAAGGAAGGAATGGAAGCGCCTGTGGGCGGCGCTCCTTCCGCTGGAAACGGGGGTACAGCTGCCGCCACGGCTGGCCTGAACGACGGCGCAACCGTTGCCGGCTCCCTGGCGGACGCCTTTAACAGCGGTGGGGCGGGCGGTTCCGCCGCTACCTCTGTGATCGAAAACCCCAGCACCTGGTATGGCTGGATGGCGCTTACGGATTTCTGGGGCATTGACCAGGAGGAGGATTTATATGACGCCTGGGCTTTCGTAAACACGGACAGCACCGGCAGACCCTATTTTGAAGTATTCCAGGATGGCGATTCCGAGAATGCGTTCCTTTCCATGTACATGACCATCGAGGATAACGGCACCTGCATCGTGCCGGACATCGGCAATAAGGACGCGTGGACGGTGGACACCTACCTTGACGCTGCGGATGCGGATGAATATCAGGCGTATCTGTACGATGACGGCACCCTGTCGCTCAGCTACGACTATACCCACTACGATGGAGACTATGGCTGCACTGTCACCATGTACTTCCGCATGGACGGCGAGCTGTGGGATGAGGAGAACGAACTCCTGCCCCCGCGGTATGACGAGTACAAATCGGCGCTGGCGAAAAACGGCTCGGGCAGCGAGCCGGATTCCCAGCCTGCGACCGGCGGCGACTACGGTAAATCCAACGCCAATGCGGACGGCATTGTGGATTTCGACACGCTCAAGGCCGGCTTTGACTGGCTCGACTACCAGACCAGCTATGAGAACGGGTATGCCAGGCCCACATATGAGGAGATTGCGAGGCAGTTTGGCGCGGACGGCAAAAAGGCGCACGAGTCAAGCTGGAGGGACGATTACCATGTTTATGAATGGGTCACCACCGGGAGCGATTTCCTGCTGATAAGCTTCAAGGTGCAGGCCGACGGTTCCGAAACCTGGAACAGCAGCTCCTGGAGCAGCAGTCTGAACGACTGATGCATTACGGCAGTAAGCGTAAAAAGGAGGTCAATATGCAATACAGGATCGAAGGCGGCAGCCTGCCTGCCGTGATTATAAACCTGAACCCCGGCGAGACCCTCTTGAGCGAGGTGGGAGGGCGCACCTGGAGCCGCGGCCCGGTGCTCACGGAAACGAAAGCCGAAGGGGGCGCAGGCAAAGCGCTTGGGCGTATGATCATGGGCGAAAGCCTGTTCATGAACCGCTACACAGCTCAAGGCCCGGCGGAGATCGCGTTCTCATCCTCGTTCCCTGGCAGGATAGTGGTGAAGGAGCTTGCCCCGGGGCAGAGCATAGTTTGTCAGAAGAGGGCGTTCCTCTGTGGGACCTACGGCATCCAGCTCGCTGTACATTTCCAAAAGAAACTGGGCGCCGGCCTTGTTGGCGGCGAGGGATTTATCATGCAGCGAATCACCGGCCCCGGCCTGGTGTTCCTTGAGGTGGACGGCTATTGTCAGGAATATGACCTGCAGCCCGGTGAGCAGATCGTCTGCGATACCGGCGTGCTGGCCGTCATGGACGCCACCTGCCAGATGGATGTACAGATGGTCAAAGGCGTGAAGAACATGCTTCTCGGCGGCGAGGGCATATTCGACACGGTCATCACCGGCCCGGGCAATGTATATCTGCAAACGATGACTGCTTCGAAGCTTGCTATGCAGGTCATTCCTTACCTGCCCTTAAAGAAGTAACGGACGATACGTTCCATTAGCCTGGCTGCCGGGCGGGGCTCCCGCCCGGCAAACCTGCTCCCTACCTACGGAGAAGAGACCGCACGAATGAGGACTAATGCATTGGCAGGAAGAATTCACAGCATGATCATATTAATAATTGGGCTTTGTCTTATCGCCGCCCTAATCACAGGCTGCTTTCTGAGAGAGAAAGCGGAGAAGGAGTATATGCTGGATGGCCCGGGCATGGTGTACGAAGGCTGGCTGCTGGATGAAGCGCTGGCGGGGAAGTGGACGAGCCAGGACGGCCGCTATGCGCTTGAGATCGAGGGCTTCCGTTTTTCCTTAGGGATCGACGGGGAGGAACTCGTGGAGATGGGAAACATTAACGGCTTTTATCATGGCTTCAGCGGTACCGAACTTACTGGTCGACAGGAGCTCACGGTGTATTATCCGGAGATAAGCCGGGGGGATGAAACAATCGCTTCCATAGAGGAACTCTGGTATGAGGACGGGCATATTCACATGGTGCTGTCTTTCCCGGATGATGAAAACGAGGAGATAATTTTTGATAAGGAAGAGGAAAACCAATGAGCGTAACTTTTGATAAACTGCCGGCATCCGCCGCCGAGTTTTCCGCGCTTGCGGACGGGGCTCTCAACAACCCCGAAAACACCTGCGCGCTGTTTCTGCTGGCGCTTAATCTGTTCACGAAGGATAAGGACGCAGGCGTTGCGGCCCTGAATATCCTGCGGGGGCCCCGGCCCATGAGCCCCATGGACATCCAGTTCATCCGCGACAGGCTTTGGGACAAGCCCTACCTGCCGCTGGCCTATTTTGACGGCGCCACGCCGCAAAACAATTATGCGCCCGCCACGCCGTATACGGTTCAGTTTTATCCCGATCCCAGGCCGCAGGACTGGGAGGCGGGTTATATGCGCCTGTTTCTCAAAACGACGGGCGCGGATGCGGCGCGCGGCATCAGGCTGCGCCAGAAGGGAAACGAATGGTTCCTTTGGGAATATTCCAGCGTCCTCTCGGGGATTCGTATCCCCGCGGCGGAGGACCCCTGGGCATAAAGACGATGTTTGTACGGCGCGTTTACAAATATAAATCATAGCAAAACAGCAATTTGAGGAGGAAATAATGCAAGGTTCAAAGTTTTTGAAAGTAACAGGCATACTGATGATTATCTTTGGCGCAATCGCGCTGATTCTCTCGATCGTAGCATTTGCGGGCATCGGCCTGCTTGCGTCAATGGGCGCTTCCAGCGCTATGCTCACCGTTTCCTGCATTCTTGCGCTCGTAGGCGCGGTTGCGGAATTTGTGGCAGGCATCATTGGCGTGAAAAACTGGAACAAGCTTGAGAAGGCCGGCACCTGCATCACATGGGGCATCATCGTTATTGCGCTCTGTGTGGTTTCCAACATCTTTACTGTGGTTGGCGGCGGCGAATTCAGCGTTGTCAATCTGCTCTCCGGCCTCGTGATTCCCGTTCTTTATCTGATTGGCGGCATTCAGAACAAGAAGGCCATCGGTTAACTAAAAATAACAATAGCGCCAGCCTCTGCGCCGGAGGCTGGCTTTATTGTATACCGAAAACCATGCGAACCCTTGCGTCCACATTTAATGGGGGTACTTACATGACCATATCTGCGCTGATGAATAACGAAGATGATTGATAAAATGAATAACACAGTGATATAATACATAAATTCTATTTCATATTTTTGATTTTTCGTTATAGAATGCACCTATAATATGCCCGCACTGTGCGGACAGAAAGAACAGGAGAATAATTATGAAGAAAATACTTTCAATGGCTCTTGCGTTAATGATGGCGCTGGCTATGTTTGCCGGCTGTGCTCAGCAGCCTGCGGAGACCCCCGCCGAAGAACCTGCCGCCGAAAGCGCCGAGGCCCCTGCCGAGGAGACCGCGGCGGAAGCGGAGGCCACCGTATTTCCTTTGACCGTTAAAGATCAGCTGGGCAACGAAGTGACCCTGGAACATGCAGCCGAGCGCATAGTGTCCGGCTATTATATCTCATCCTCCACCTGTATTGCCCTCGGCCTCAAGGATAAGCTGGTGGCTACAGAGGAAAAGATCGACAAGCGGCCCATTTATAATCTTGCCGCTCCGGAGCTTATAGGCGCAGTAGGCAACGTGGGCTCCGCCAAGGCATTTGACCTGGAGGCCTGCATAGCCGCTGAGCCGGATCTGGTGATTCTTCCCAAGAAGGCAAAGGATTACGCAGCCACCCTTACGGAGATGGGCATTCCCGCCATAGTGGTAAACCCCGAAAGCCATGAAAAGCTGGTGGAAATGATAAACCTCATAGGTAAGCTTGCGGGAGCCGAGGATAAGGCCGCAGCTCTGACGGCCCACTACGACGAGGTAATAGATAAGGTGGAAAGCCTTACCGCAAACATAGAAGACGCGAACAAGCCGATAGTATATATGTGCGGCACCAGTTCCTATCTGACCACCGCACCGAAGGATATGTATCAGGCTTCTGTCGTTACCTCCGCAGGCGGTAAGAATGCAGGCGATTCCCTGGATGGCGATTCCTGGACTGACATATCATATGAGCAGCTTATCGCCATGAATCCCGATGTTATTATCATACCTACCAACAACATGGCAAACGGCCAGCCCGACTTCACGGCAGACGAGGTTCTTGTGGACGAGCAGCTGAAAGAAGTCACTGCCGTCAAGAACGGCGCGATATACAATATGCCCGCCGGCTTTGAAGCCTGGGATTCACCGGTTCCCTCCGGCGTTCTGGGTATGCTCTGGATGACCGCCAAGCTTCACCCCGAAGTATACACCATGGAAGAGTTTGCGGACGATGCGGCGGACTTCTACAAGACCTTCTACGGCTTTGATATGGATACGTCCTCCATACTGGGCGATACCGCGGAAAAGGCAGCATAATATTATATATAGAATAAGTGAACAGCAAAGCAAAAAACAGGCTGACGCCTATATTATTCGCAGCTATCACCGCAGCCGTCATCACGGCTGCGGTGGTTTCGGTTTGCATAGGTAAATACAGCATAACCACCGCCGACATAAGGGCCATACTCGTGGGCGGTCAGGTGGATGAGATGACGCGTAAGGTGTTTATTACCCTGCGATTACCCCGGACCGTAATGGCCGTTATAGCCGGCATAGGCCTGGGCATGGCCGGCAGCGTATACCAGATCATTTTCAAAAACCCCCTTGCTTCTCCGGATATAATCGGCATTGCGGGGGGAGCCAACCTGGGCGCAGCGATCGCCATAGTGTCTGTTTCGACCTCCGGCATGATAGCCATAGCCGCAGGCGCCTTCTGGGGCGGGCTGATAGCGGTGGTGTGCGTCATGCTGCTCGTGCGTGCCACCCGGGCAACATCAACGTCCACATATGTGCTTGCGGGAATAGTGATAAACGCCATATCCAAGGCGGTGATAATGGCCCTCAAATACTTTGCGGACCCGGAAAACGAGCTTGCGGCAATGGAATACTGGGAGATGGGCACCTTCGGGAATACCACGCTGTCCAAGCTCTTGTCCATACTGCCCATGTTCCTTATAGGCCTTGCGGGCATACTGCTGCTCAGGCGGCAGATAGAGCTTATGTCCCTCAGCGATAATGAATGTCGGGCGTTGGGCGTGCGGCTCAGGCCGGTGCGTGCGGCGGTGCTTGCGTTGTCTACGCTGATGGTAGGTTCCATAATAAGCGTTACGGGTCTCATTTCCTTTGCGGGGCTGATAGCGCCCCACACGGCCAGGCTTATGCTGCGCCGAAATAACTCAACCACGATAATAATGAGCGGATTGGTAGGCTCCTTTGTGGTGCTTGCGGCGGATATACTCGCCCGGATACTCTACAGCGCCGAACTGCCCATATCCATATTGACCACGGTAATAGGCGTGCCCATACTCGTCTATTTCCTCTGCACGAGGGGAAAGGAGGTATCATGAGCGGACTGTTTTCTCTCAAGGACGCAAGGATATCATACGGAAAGACGGAGATAGTGCACGGCGTTGATATTGACATAGCTCCCGGCGAATTCTGCGCCCTGCTGGGACTGAACGGAAGCGGAAAGACCACCATACTGCACGGCTGCTGCGGCTTTTTGCCGGTGGAGGGCAGTTTTACTGTGGCGGATACCGACTGCCGCGGGCTGAACGAGAAAAAACGGGCGCGGCTCATATCCTTTATACCCCAGATATGCAGTCTGCAGGGCGGGCGCACCGCTCTCGAAGTGGTGCTCATGGGCTTCAATTCACAGCTTGGTCTGCTGGAATCCCCGTCAGCGGAGCATAAGCGGGCGGCCCTCGCCGCCATGAAGCGGCTGAACTGCGCGGAGTTTGCGGAAAAGGATTTCGGAGCACTCAGCCAGGGCCAGCGGCAGATAGTGATACTGGCCAGATGCATAGTGCAGGATTCGCCTGTAATGCTCATGGATGAGCCGGACAGCGCGCTGGATTTCCTGAACAGGCATATGGTGCTGGCAAAGATAAGAGAACTTATAAAGGAAGAAAACAAGGCGGGGCTGATCACCCTTCACGACCCGAATTTTGCGATGGCCTACTGCGACAGGCTGCTGCTGCTCAGGCAGGGCAGCATCGTTGAGGAACTGGATATGCGCCGGGCCGGAGCGGAGGAGGTAAGGGAAAAGCTCTCGCTTATATACGGCGACATAGGGCTGCTGCAAAACGGGAGCAGCTTCCTTATGGGAAAGGCGCTATGAACAGGACCGACCGGGAGATATGGAAGCTGCTGTGGCCTGTGCTGCTCCTTACGCTGGCGCAAAAACTCGGTTCCGCCTTTGAGGGCGTAATAGTAAGCGTAAACAGCTCAGACGAGCTTATGACCATGGGCATATGCGGGCCGTATATAACGCTTATCACTACTGTGAGCTACGGCATAGGTATAGCGGTGAACTCAGCGGTGGGCAGGGCTTGCGCCGGCGGCAGCTGGGAAACGTCATACAGAAGCTATATTAAGGTATTCGTATTGCTTGCCGTGGCGTGCGGCGTCGCTATATCCTCCGCCGCTGCGGCCATGCTGTATCCGGCCTTTGACGGTCTTGCGGATACGGCGGCCAGGCGCGCCGAAGGCTATTTGTATATGCTGCCGTATCTTGCGGGCAGTCCGGTGCTGCTTATATACAGCTTGCTCATATCGGGCAGCCGGGGGCTGGGGGATGCAAGGTGCGGCATGTATATGACGTTTATATCCGTGCCTGTCCAGCTTGGTGTGAGCTGTATAGGCTATGCTGCCTTTGGCCTTACGGGGCTTGGCTGGGGTACCCTTATATCCCGCCTTGCCGCCTGCCTTTACGGAGCAAAGCGGTTTTGCGGTATGCTGCCCGATACCGGCGGCGATGTGCCGCCCGGGGGAAATACCCTGTGGGATTTTATAAAACTTGCCCTTCCGGTAAGTCTGTCAAAGGCGGTATCGCCAACCGGAAATGCCCTGATAAACAGCCTTATACTGTCCGTTTCGCCGCTGCTTGTCAGCGTGAAGGGACTGGGCGGGAGGCTGGAGCCGTTTTTTTACCTGCCGGCTATGGCTATGTGTTCCGTTACGGTTACTATGGTATCCAGAGAGCGGGATATGGGGGCGATGGCGTCTCTTTGCAGGCGGCTCTGCCTTTGGAGCGTGCTGCCCACAGCAGCGCTGGCAGCGGCGGCGGGGCTTTTGAACGGCGGGATATGGAACCTGATCGCCGTTGATACGGAGCTGGCGGCGGCAGGAATACGCTATTGGAGCGTATGCCTTTGGGCATATCCCATGATAGCGATGGAGATGAACCTGACTTCCGTATTGCAGGCGCTGGGCAAGGGGTTCCCTGCGCTGGCGGCAACGGTAATACGGGTATGGGCGGTTCAGGCGCCGCTTACGTATGTATTCGCCAAACAGGGGGCGGGGCAGAGCGGGCCGTGGCTCGCCTATCTTGCCAGCAATGCGGTATCCCTCGGTATGTGCGCGATATGGACATATTACCAAATAAAAAAACAAAACAGGAGGACGGTATGAACGCTATAGAGATAGTAAAGGAACAGACGGCGGCTTACGATGCGGGCAAAAGCTGCGCCGTGGTGACCATAGCCCAGGCCGACGGCTCAACGCCGCGAAGCAACGGGAAAATGATAGTATACGCCGACGGAAGCTCCAAGGGCACGGTCGGGGGCGGAGCTGTGGAGCTGCTTGCCATACGGGACGCCCAAAAGTGTATACAGACCGGAGAAAATGCTTTCAGGGAATACGATCTGACATCCCCCGCGTCAGATACGGGCATGACCTGCGGAGGGCATATAAGCGTGATGATAGAGGTTTTCATACCGAGGCTGCTGCTGGTTATGTGCGGCGCAGGCCATGTAGGCGGCTGCGTGCTTAAACTTGCTGGCTTTGTAGGGTTTGATACTCTGCTTATAGACGACAGGCCGGCAGACAGCATAGCCGATAAGATAGAAAATGCCGGACGCTTTGCCGGCGTAAAGGATTTCGAAGGCGAGATCAAGGAGATGAATATCCCCGAGGGCGCGTACTTCGTCATAGCTACCCACGGACACGCCTGCGACGGCGAGGCTCTATCAGGGGCGCTGAGCAAGAACGCCGCCTATATCGGAATGATAGGCAGCAGCAAAAAGGTCGCCGCACTGTTTGATAAGCTCAGGGCAAAGGGAATAGCGAATGAACAGCTGAATTCGGTATATACGCCGATAGGGCTGGATATAGGCGGCGAGACGCCCGAGGAGATAGCGGTTGCGATAATAGCCGAAATACAGGCCGTTCGCTATGGAAAAAAGACCAGCCACATGAAGGGAAAGGAAAAATAAAGTGTCCCGCATAATAGCAATCGATCTTACGGATAAAAGCATAACCGAAGAAAGTGTCCCCGCCGGTCATTATGGCAGAGGCCTTGCTATGGAGCTGATACGGCGCCATTCAAGGGAGGGCTGCGGCAGGCTTTCGCCGGATAACGCCCTTGCGGTGGTTCCCGGCCTGCTTACGGGCTGCCATGTGCCCTGCGCTACACGGGCGACGGTCGCCGCAAGATCGGAGGGCGGCTTTGCCGTATCCAGCATAACGGGGGATATGCCCCAGAAGCTGGCGTCGCTGGGCATAGCCGGCCTTGTGATAAAAGGCAGGAGCGACAGCCGCTGCGCTGCGTACATCGATAAAAACGGGGTCAGCATATCCTGCGTTTCGGAGCTGGACGGCCTTTCCTGCGGCGAGATAGTTGACAGAATCCGCGGAAAATACGGGACGGACTGCGCCGTTATAGGCACAGGCCCGGCAGGCGATATGCAGCTGCCCCTCAGCGGCCTGTTTACCACATACCCGGAGGGAACCCCACGCTTTACCTGCCCGAGAAGCAGCTTCGGCGATATACCCGGCAGCAAGAATCTCCGTGCCGTAATAGTAAAGTGCGGCGAGTATTTCGGAGCGGAATGCGCAGATAAAAAGGGCGTCATTGAAAACGGGAAAGCCCTCGCCTCGCTTATAATAAGCGATCCCATATGCGGCGGCGCGCTTCCCGGACTGGGCTCCATCACGATACTGCATCTTCTCAAAAATAAAGACGCCATACCGGAGCTGCCCAAAGGGAAAAGGCCTTCAAGACCGGCGGGCGCCGGCAGGCTGAATTACTGCTGCGCCCCGGGCTGCGTTATAGGCTGCCTGAACCGGCACAGCAGCGGCGACGGCCGTGTATTCTCTGCGCCGGAGGAGGCGGAGGTGAGGGCGGCAATGGCCGGCTGCTTCGGAGGAATATTTTCGGAAGAAGAGCTTAATGGGGCTGCGGCTGCTGTTTCGGCGCGAGGAATGGCGTTGGGCCTTAATACCACCGAATTTGTCTGCACGGCTTCAATGTATATGGAGCTGGCGGGCGTAAAGCCCACGCCGGAAACTCTTACTTCACTTATGGAAGAAATAGCGGCCGGCAGCATTACGGGGCGGCTCATAGGAGGAGGCACGGCAGCGCTGGGCAGGATGTATCCGGATGACGCGGGCATACAAAAGCGCGTTACCATGCCCGCAAATACCGGCGACTCCAAGCGGCGGTTAAGCCTGCACAGGTTTTATCCGGAGCTTGGGGATATGACAGACCTGGAGCTCCTGTACCGGCAGATATTTATAATGGAGAACCTTGGCCTTTGCGTATTCTCGTCCTTTGCGCTGATAAACAGGCCGGAGGCGATGGAGCTTATGGCAGGGATATACGGCTGCCGCACAGGAAAAGAAGTGACCCCGGCAGAGCTGCTCAGGTATGCGGGAGAGTGTCTTGCGGAGGAGGAGCGCATGGCTAGAAGCGGAGCTGCGGTATCGGTGCGTCGCAGCATACCGGAATTCGTTAAAGTGCTGTACAGGTATTTCGGAAAGGAATAAGACTATGGACAGAATGACCGCCTGCCCGAACCTCAGAGACCTGGGCGGGATAAAAGTAAGGGGCGGATTTGTGAGGCCGGGGCATCTGATACGCTCCGGTGCGCTGTGGAGGCTTACGGATGAAGATATAGCAAAGCTTGGCAGCGTTTCTGCCGTATTTGATATGCGCAGCGAAAATGAGCGGAGCTATAAGCCCGACCCGCTTATTCCGGGGGCGGAGTATGTCCATATGCCTATAACGGAAAACGGACGCCGCAAGTTTATCCAGAGCAAGAGAACGCTGCGTGATAAGGTAGAGGATATACTGGCGGGATATAGCCGGGGGGAGCCTTCATCGGCTCTGCGTATGCGCGAGGTATACGGGGAAATGGCCCTTTCTGCCCATACCGGCAGGTGCATTGAGAAGGTAATAAGAACGACGGTTCGCTTCCCTGACAGTAAGGTGATATACCATTGCTCAGCAGGCAAGGACAGGGCGGGCGTGATAACCGCCCTTCTTCTCAGGCTGCTTGGAGCGGACGACCGAGAGATATATGCCGATTACCTGCTTACCAACGTTGCCCTTGACCATGAGCTGGAGGAGGCCGGGGCGGCTGCCATATCTTCCACCGGGGATCCCAAAGCCGCCGAGTATGTGCTGGGTTTTTTTGCTGCCTGTCCCTGCTGGCTTGCGTCCGCGCTGGATGCGGTGGACAGAAGATTCGGCTCGGCAGACGGATATATTACGCAAATGACCAATATATCCGAAGAAGAGATTGCGGAGTTTAAGAGTATATGCACAGAAATCAGCCCGTAATTAACGGGCTGATTCAGGTTATAGCTTCAGCGCAATCAAAACCACCAGTTTAACTGGTGGTTTTGATTGCGATCAGCAAAATAGATAACGGCGACGCCGTTATCTATTTTATGAATATTAAATCATTGGGTTTTGGCGGCGCACTGTTGTATACTGTGTTTAAACACAAGTAAGGCGGAACGTAGCAGTGAACATAAGTCTCAGGCAACTTGAAGCGTTTATAAAGGTAGCGGAGCACCGAAGTTTTTCCAAAGCGGGGGATGAGCTGTTTTTGAGCCAGTCCACCGTCAGCAGCCATATCGCCCAGCTTGAGCAGCTGTTACAGACCACGCTCATCCATCGCCGCGAAAAGAAGAACATCGAGCTCACTGAAGACGGCGTAAAAGCATACCGCATGGCGCTGCAAATATTGAACCAGGCGGAGATGCTGCAAAATATGTTCCGCAAGGAGGAGCAGGACAGCCCTCTCATAGCCATTGCGGCTTCAACGGTGCCCTCAAGCTACATCCTCCCCGGTATAATTTCGGGCTTTTCAGCCCTGCGGCCGGAATGCAGGTTTTCCGTGCTGGATGGTGACAGCGCCTTCGCCATCGACTGCGTACAAAATGGCGAAGCTGTTTTTGCCTTCGTGGGCACCGTAAGCCGCAAGGCAGCATTGAGCTATCATACCGTTTGCCGGGACAAGATAGTGCTTCTAACGCCAAACACCGAGGAATTCGCGCAAAAAAAGTCCAAGGGAATCCTGGGCCGTGAGTTGCTGGGCTATCCTATAATAATGCGAGAAAGCGGCAGCGGAACAAGAAAGGAAACGGACAACTATCTAAAAAGCATAGGCAGATCCCTTTCGGATCTTAACGTGACCGCATACATGAACAACATCGAAGGAATAAAAAGCATGGTAGCCTTGGGCCGGGGCACTACCATACTTTCAGAGCGGGCGGCGGGCGACGCGATAAAGACCGGAAGAGTGCTGTGCTTTGACCTGGAAAACGACGGCCCGTACCGGGATATCTATATCGCATATCTAAAAAGCCGCAGCCTCACCAGAACGGAGCAGCACTTTTTGAACTATGTAAAAAAGCTGGACGGTAAGGATAAATGACGGAATATGCCATCGGAATAGATATAGGCTCCACCTGCGCCAAGACCGCGGTGATGGCGAACGATGAAATAACGCACAAGCTTATTCAGCCAACGGGCTGGAGCAGCGTGGATACGGCCGAGAGTATACGGCAAAGGCTGACGGGTTTGGACATAGACCTCGAAAGCGCGGCAATCGTAGCCACGGGCTACGGCAGAGTGTCCGTGCCGTATGCGAATAAGACCGTTACCGAGATAACCTGCCATGGCAAGGGCGCGTGCTTTATTCATGGTGCGGATGAACTTACCGTTATTGATATCGGCGGGCAGGATACCAAGATAATCACCGTGGCGCACGGTGCGGTGACCGATTTTATGATGAACGACAAGTGCTCCGCAGGCACAGGCCGCTTTCTTGAGGTGATGGCGAACACCCTCGGGGTGAGGCCGGATGAACTGTGCCAGCTCGCCGCAAAAGGCGGCGGCGTATCCATAAGCTCCATGTGTACCGTGTTTGCCGAATCCGAGGTGATCAGCCTTATCGGGCGCGGCGAAAGCAAGGAAAACATCGCCTTTGGCGTTGTGGATTCCATAGTGAAGAAGGTGGCGTCCCAATGCAGCAAGGTGCGGCTCATGGAGCGAATCGCGCTGACCGGCGGCCTGTGCGGCTGCGAATACATCCGCACGGCGCTATCGGAGGAGCTGGGACGGACCGTTGAAGCCCGTGAGGAGGGCAGGTACGCAGGAGCCATAGGCGCGGCATTATGCGCAGCAAATATGTAAACCATATTATCAGGCATACCATGCTTAAATAAAAGGAGGCAAAACAAAAATGGCACATATCAAGGTAAACGCAATAGGCGATGCCTGCCCCATACCGGTGGTAAAGGCGACGAAAGCGCTGACCGAAATGAAAGAAGCGGGAACGCTGGAGGTTCAGGTTGACAATGAGATCGCAATACAGAACCTCACCCGGCTCGCTGACGGCAAGGGCCTTAAATCCAGGAGCGAAAAACTTGGCGACAAGCTGTTCTCCATAACCATGGAGGTTGCTGACCCCGTTTTTGCCAACAGCGGGGATGTTTCCTGCCATGTTGACGCACGCGGCGATTATGTGGTCGCTATAGGGTCGGATTGCATGGGCAGCGGTGCGGACGACTTGGGGCGCACCCTCATGAAGGGATTTATCTACGCCGTTTCTCAGCTTGAAACGCTGCCCAAGGCCATTCTTTTTTATAACGGCGGCGCCAAGGTGACGGTGGAAGGCTCGGTATCCATAGAGGATCTCAAGAGCATGGAGGCCCAGGGCGTAGAGATACTCACCTGCGGCACATGCCTTAATTTTTACGGCCTTACCGATAAGCTTGCCGTTGGCAGCGTAACCAATATGTACGCCATAGTCGAAAAGCTCGCGGGCGCCGGGAAGGTCATCAAGCCGTGATATACCTGGACAACGCCGCAACCACCCTGCATAAGCCCGCGCAGGTAATAGAGGCGGTGACCCATGCCATGAGCTCCATGGGCAATTGCTCCCGTGGCACACACGCAGGAGCCCTTGACGCCTCTCGCACAGTATACGATGCGAGGGTAAAGCTTGCAAGGCTGTTCGGCTGCCCAAGGCCCGACCGTGTGGCGTTTACCTGCAATTCCACCGAGGCGCTCAACATTGCCATTTCCGGCCTTATTGCCGCCGGCAACCACGTTATTTCCACCGATCTTGAGCATAACTCAGTGCTGCGGCCGCTCTACCGCCTTGAGGCGGAGCGGAACGTTGCGTTGGATTTTGTTCGGGCAGACGAGCAGGGCAATGTGGATTATGCCGACTTTGAGCGGCTCATTGGGCCGGATACCAGGGCCGTTGTCTGCACCCACGCATCCAACCTTACCGGCAATGTGCTGGACATTGGGCGCATAGCTTCGATTGCCCATGCGCATAACGCCATAATCATAGTTGACGCCTCCCAAACGGCGGGCTGCTATCCCATTGATATGCAGAATATGGGTATAGACGTGCTGTGCTTCACGGGCCACAAGGGGCTTATGGGCCCCCAGGGCACCGGCGGCCTTTGCGTGTCGGAGGGGATAGAGATAGCCCCCTTCAAGGTTGGCGGCTCCGGCGTACAGTCTTACAGCAAAACCCAGCCCGCCGAATACCCTACCCGTCTTGAAGCGGGCACGCTCAATGGTCATGGCATAGCGGGCCTTGGCGCGGCAGCGGACTATATATTAAAAACCGGCGTTTCCGTCATCCACGACAGGGAACACGCTCTCATGGCCCGCTTTTACAACGGCGTCAAGGATGTTGACGGCGTAACGGTATACGGGGACTTTTCAGGCGACCGTGCCCCTATCGTGTCCCTCAATATTCGGGATTACGACTCCGGCGAGGTATCCGACGAGCTTTCCCAATCCTACGGCATAGCTACCCGCCCGGGGGCGCACTGTGCCCCAAGGATGCATGCGGCATTAGGCACCGTGGAACGCGGCGCCGTGCGCTTCAGCTTTTCCTGGTTCAATACCGAATATGAAACGGACACGGCGATAGCGGCGGTTCGGGAGCTTGCCAAATGAGAGAAAAGACCCTATGCTTGATCATCACCTTCCACACCACCACAGCAGCCATAGCCATGGAGCGCCTGTGTCAGGAAAGCGGGCTGCCCGGAAGGCTAATCCCCGTTCCAAGGGAGATAACCGCCGGATGCGGCATGGCATGGAAAGCGGCAATTGAAAGCAGGGACGAGCTCGTTGCCGCCGCAAAGGATGCCGGGATAGATATAGACGGCGCATACGAGCTTGTCATATAAGCGTTTTCATGATTTTCGGGCCTGTGCGGCCTGCTACACGGGAGGAATAACAATGCCAACAGAACTTCCGGAAAAATTCGCCGAATTCGGCGAAGCGCGTAAAAATGGATTCCTGAAAGTAAAAAAAGTTAAGGAAGCGGGAGGAAAGGTTGCCGGTATATTTTGCACCTTTACGCCCCTTGAGATAATGGATGCGGCGGGCTTTACCCCTGTGAGCCTGTGCGGCATGAGTGGCGAGACTATACCCGCAGCGGAGGCGCACCTGCCCAAGAACCTTTGTCCGCTGATAAAATCCAGCTACGGCTTTGCGGTGTCGGACAAATGCCCGTACACTTATTTTTCCGACCTTATAGTGGGCGAAACCACCTGCGACGGCAAAAAGAAGATGTACGAGCTTCTTGACGATATTCGCCCCACCTATATTTTGCATCTCCCCCAGGGCGAGCGGGAAAGCGCGCTTGCGGAATGGACGGCGGAGGTGCGCCGCTTCAAGGCGTTTCTCGAGGAACGCTTCGGCGTGGAGATAACCGACGATGCCCTGCGAAGGGCCGCCATGATGCGCAACGAGGAGCGAGCGCAGCGCATGAGGCTGATGGAGCTGCAAAAACAAACGCCGCCGCCCGCCATGGGTCTGGATATGTACAAGGCGCTGGAGGGTGCGGGCTTCGTATTCGAGGCGCAGCAGCGCATCGATCAGCTGAAATCGCTCTGCGACCACATACAGGAGGCATACGACAGCGGTGAAAGGCCGGTGGCGGACAGCGCAAAGCGCATACTCATCACCGGCTGCCCCATAGGCGGCGTGCTTGGCAAAACCGTAAAGGCAATAGAATCCCACGGCGGTGCGGTGGTATGCTTTGAAAACTGCTCCGGCATAAAGGCTGCGTATCAAATGGTGAATACCGACGATAACGATATCGTAGGGGCGATTGCGGCCCGATACCTGGATATCGGCTGCTCCGTCATGACGCCTAACAGCCTTCGCATGGAACTGCTCAAAAAGCTCATTCAAGAATATAACATTGACGGAGTTGTGGAGGTGGATCTGCAGGCCTGCACGCCCTATACAGTGGAAAGCCACTTCATCCGCAGGGAAATGGATAAGCTGAACGTGCCGTATATCGCGCTTGAAACGGATTACTCCGAAAGCGACAGCGGCCAGCTATCAACGAGAATAGAGGCATTTTTGGAAATGCTGGGCTAAAATGCGAAATCAGTGCGACCGAATAATGTTAAAAAACGCAATGCGCTTGATGATAACCTCTGCCATACCGACTATTATAAGCTTATAGCTTCGCCTCCGGGCGGGAATATCCGAACCGAATCAACAGGCCAAACAAAAAGCACCCAATCGGGTGCTTTTTAGCGCTTGCGCAGAATTGACGCAACTTTATTTTGCTGCGCTCAGCAGATCGCCGTAGCCCTCTTGTTCCATTTTATCTTTGGGGATGAAGCGCAGGGCGCTGCCGTTTATGCAGTAGCGCCGACCGGCGGGCTCATCAAACACATGACCCAAATGCAGGTCTCCGGAGCGGCTGCGCACCTCGGTGCGTATCATGCCGTGGCTGCGGTCAGTGCGCTCGCTGACAACTTCCGGCAGTATGGGCTTTGAAAAGCTGGGCCAGCCGCATTCGCTGTAAAACTTATCCGCCGAGGCGAAAAGGGGTTCGCCGGTTGCGGCGTCAACGTATATGCCTTCTTCAAAGCTGTTCCATTCAGGATGGGAATATGGCGGTTCTGTTGCGCCGTGAAAAAGCACCGCCTTTGCCATGGGGGAAAGGGAATCGGTATCCCCCATGGGATAGCTGTCCTTTATGCGCAAAGGGCGATATCTGGCCTCCGCTATGAGGGAGCGGGGAACATGACAATAGCCGGCGGGATTTTTCTTAAGATACTTCTGATGGTAATCTTCCGCCGGATAAAAGCAGGATAGCGGCATAAGCTCCACGGCAACGGCCTTGCCAAGCTCCTTTTCCACCAGGCGGAATACGGACTCTATTTCTGCCCTGTCGGCGGGGTCGGTATAGTATACGCCTGTGCGGTACTGGGTGCCGCAATCTGGTCCCTGACGGTTTACGGCAAAGGGGTCTATGCTGCGGAAATACCAGCTCAAAAGCGTATTAAGACTGGTGCGCTCCGTATCATAGCGCACCAGCACGGTTTCGGCGTGACCGGTGGCTCCGGTGCATACCTGCTGATAGGTTGGATATTCCGTATTGCCGTTTGCGTAGCCTGCTTTGGTTTCCGTAACCCCTTCAACCGCCTGAAGCAGCGCCTCCGTGCCCCAGAAACAGCCTCCCGCAAGATATATATCTTTATTCATACAGTCTCCTTTTTGCGTCTTATGGGTCAATTATACCAAATCCCATGGAGAGTATGCATCATTTCCGCAGGAATAATATGATACAGTATAAAAATACAGCATATCGGCGGTATTTTATATCGATAATATCGATATAAAATACTGTTAATATCCCTTTTTCCAGTTTGCCATTATGTGATAAGACACATAGAATAAAGGTAGAAAGAAGATGCATTTTCACTCTATGAGAACAGGTCTGTTCATGGGTTTTTTTAAGCTGCAGGAGGTTTTGAAATGTCTGGCGTACTTTTAATAGGGTTATTTGCGGCGCTGTTGGGCTTGGCCTATGCCGCGTTTAATTATTCAGGGGTGAAGAAGCTGCCGGAGGGCACCGATGAAATGAGCGAGATAGCATCCGCCATACGGGTGGGCGCAAATGCGTTTATGACATATGAATACAAGGTGCTGCTGCTGGTTGGCATAGTGGTTGCGGCGGTGCTTACGGTTGTCATATCATGGCAGGCCGCCTGCTGCTTCGTGCTGGGCGCAGCGATGAGCGCCAGCGCCGGCTGGATAGGTATGCGCATCGCCACATATGCAAACGTTAGGGTGGCGAATACCGCCCGAACCACAGTGCAGGTAGGCAGCACCCTGAAGGTGGCCTTTAAGGGCGGCAGCGTAATGGGCCTCTGCGTGGGCGCCTTTGCATTGCTTGGTCTTATGCTGGTATATCTCATATTCGGCGTGGGTATGGGGCTTATCGGCGCGGAAAGCATGACCGCGCAGACAAACTGGATGGGCATATCCAGCGTTCCCTTTACCATGTGCCTGTCGGGATACGCCCTTGGCTGCTCCGTTATAGCCATGTTCAACCGCATAGGCGGCGGAATATACACAAAGGCCGCCGATATGGGCGCAGACCTTGTTGGCAAGACAGAGGCCCATATACCGGAGGACGATCCCCGCAACCCCGCAACCATAGCCGATAACGTGGGCGATAACGTAGGCGATGTGGCGGGCCTGGGCTCTGACCTGCTGGAGAGCTATGTGGGTTCTATTTCCGCGGCGGCAATACTGGCGGTGCATATGTTCCTTGCCTCCAAGGCGGGGGCAGCCCCAATGAGCGGCGATATGCTCAGCCGTATGATGCTGTATCCCGTGGTGTTTGCGGCGGCGGGTCTTGTGTCCTGCATATTGGGCATAGCCTACCTTCTGCATAAAAAGGAGCTTAAGAATCCCCACAGAGAGCTGGATACCGCCACATATATCTCCGCAGGCCTTACCACCATCTGCGGGCTGGCAACAACGCTGCTGTTTTTCCGGGATATGGACCTTGCGGGCTCCGGATTCAGCTGCGGCGTATTGTCTCCCTGGCTGGGCTCTCTGCTCGGCATAGTCTCCGGCATAGCCATAGGTATGATGGCGGAGAGATATACCAGCGCCGACTATACGCCCACACGATGTCTTGCCGCTGTAGCCCCTGAGGGAACTGCCCTCACGGTTACCCAGGGCCTTGCTCTCGGCATGAAGTCCTGTATGTCGCCCTGCCTTGTATTGGGCGGCAGCATAATCCTCGCATACTATACCTCCGGAATGTATGGGGTTGCCATGGCGGCAGTAGGCATGCTGTCCTTCGTTTCCGCAACGGTATCTGTGGATACCTACGGACCCATATCCGACAATGCGGGCGGCATTGCCGAGATGAGCAAGCTGGACAGCGGCGTTCGGGAAATAACCGACACTTTGGACTCCGTGGGTAATACCACCGCCGCGATAGGCAAGGGCTTTGCCATAGGCTCCGGAGCGCTGGCAGCCCTGTCCCTTATGGTATCCTACCTGTATTCCTACAATGACCCCTCAACGCCGCTGATGCTGAACATGATAGAGCCTCTTACCCTTGCAGGCGCAATAATAGGCGGTGCGCTGCCCTTCCTTTTCTCGGGTATGCTTATTGAGGCGGTCACCAAGGCCGCCCGTAAGATGGTGGATGAGGTGCGCAGGCAATTCAGGGATATTCCCGGAATACTGGAAGGCACAGCCAAGCCGGATTACAGGACCTGCATCGAGATATCTTCAAAGGGCGCGCTGGGCGAGATGAAGGTTCCTGCCCTTATGGCAATACTTGTGCCCATAGGCGCAGGCTTCCTCCTTGGGCCGGAATTCGTTGGCGGCATACTCATAGGTTCCACCATATGCGCCATAATGCTGGCAATACTTACCGGCAACGCAGGCGGCGCATGGGATAACAGCAAGAAGTATATCGAAGCCGGCGGCGTACCTGGCCACGGCAAGGGCAGCGATGCCCACGCCTCCGCAGTGGTTGGCGATACGGTGGGCGATCCTTTGAAGGATACCGTCGGTCCCTGTTTGGATATATTCATAAAGATAATGTCCACTGTGGCCCTCACCGCTGTGGCGGTATTCAACCAGTTTAACCTGCTGGATTGGATAATGAGCCTGCTGGGCTGATATAAGTGAGGTTGCGGGAGGGAATAGGTATATATTCCCTCCCTTGTTATGTGTTATAATGATAGCGTAACAAATGATAACTGCGGCATAGGTATATATAAAGGCGGTAAAGGCTATGTTGAATTTTAGCATCAGGCAGTTGGAAGTATTCGTTGCTGTTGTGGAAAACAACAGCTTTTCCGTTGCCGCCAATGAGCTTATATTGGCCCAATCCACCGTCAGCGCCCATATAAAGGGGCTGGAGGCCGCTTTGGGCGTTTCTCTTATAACCCGGGACGCCAAAAAGAACATAAAACTCACCGCCGATGGACATGAGGTTTATTCCCACGCCAAGGCCATACTGGAGCAGTGCCGAATCATGAGCGACGAGGTATGCGAATCCTCCGCCCAGCAGTCCATAACCATAGCCGCCTCCACAGATGCCTTTGAGTATCTTCTGCCCGGTCTTATGGCTCAGTATATGGACACACACAGCGCCAGCCGGTTTGACCTTGTAAACGGGGACAGCGCTTTTGTCCATGAGCAGATAATCTCAGGCAACGCAAGACTGGGCTTCAGCGGAACGGCGCTGAACCGCAAGGAGCTGAAATACCGGGCGGTGTGTCGGGACAGGCTTGTGATGATAACCCCGAATAACAAGCGCTATCGGGATATGCTGGAGAGGGGATGGCTGGGCAATCAGCTGCTGGAAGAGCCTATGATAGTTCGCAGCCAGACTTCCGGCACCAAGAAGGAATTTGACCGGTATCTTGAAAAGAACGGCCTTGCGGATAAACAGCTTCATATAGTGGCCCGCATGAACCAGGCGGATGCGGTAAAAAGCTCCGTGGCAAACGGCCTTGGCGTTGCGGTGATATCCGAGATGGCTGCCAGAAAATACGCCAGTAGCGGCGACCTGCTGATCTTCGATCTGGACAGGGAGGGCGCTTACCGCAATATATACCTGCTGTATAAAAAGGATACGGTATTCAGCAAATCCGAAAGGAGTTTCGTAAATTTTGCCCTGGCGCATATAGCGAAGAAATAGAGGTGCATACAAAAAAACTCCATAAGGGGATACTGCCTGCCGAAAAAGTGGCATTGTGCCGCTTTTTCGAGGATTACATGGCTCCCCTGTGCCTGCAGCGCGGCCGGTGAGCCATGCAAAGAAGCCCTTGCCGCGCGAGGCTTATGGGGATTTGCCGCACAGGTCGCCGAATCCGATTGAAGCGTACGGGGACCCCGAACCCCTCAAGGGGTTTTCGGCAGGCTGCAATCCCCGCAGCGGGACCTTTTTGTATGGATGCCGGTAGCCGGAACACGGGCGTTCCAATACCTTCCGGGGGCATATGTCAATAGGCCGGGTATTTAAAGATGGGTTTATTGACGGCATAGGCGTGGCCAGATGCTGCAGCTGCGCCTCAAAGGGGATAGTGGGCGGCCTCCCTCTGGGGATGCCATAATGCGCTGTATTATGGGAGAATAGAATAAAAACCAGAAAGCATAAAAGGACAGACCCTTGTGATCTGTCCTTTTTGTGTGCGCGCAAAGGGGCTATTCTTCTTCCTCCTGCTGCTGCAGGGTTATGGTGGCAAGCTCCACCTGATGGTTCTCTATGCGGTGTATCCGTATTTTTACGCCCTGCAGCTCAAGGCATATGTCATGTTCGCCGTTGTCGGGTATGGAGCCCAGCGCCTCGAATACTATGCCGGTAAGGGTGTTGTGATCCTCCGTGGCAAACTCAAAGCCTGTGGCTTCTTCTATCTCCTTAAGGGGCACATTGCCGAATAGCTTCCATGTGGTATCGTCCAGCTTTTCCATATAGGGATCGGGGTTCTTTGTATCCTTGGGCTCGTCGTTGAGCTCGCCCACCAGTTCCTCTATAAGGTCAAAGAGGGTGATTATGCCCACCATGCCGCCGTATTCGTCCATGACCACCGCAATGGAGGTGCGGTTCTTTCGCATATTGCGGAACAATATGTCCGCCGTTACGGTTTCCAATACGAAGTATGCGGGCTGAACGGCGTTTGCCATGACGCTTTCTTTGGACCTGTCCTCAAGGCGGAAGTATTCCTTGGCGTTGAGTATGCCCACGATATTGTCAGCGGAGCCGTCGCAGACGGGATAGCGGGTGTAACGATTCTCATGTATGGTATCCGCCCAAACGCTGTCGTCATCCTCCATCCAAAGCATGACTACGTCGGTGCGGTGGGTGGCAATATCTCCCACCGCGATATCGTCAAACTCGAATACGTTCTGTATGAATTCCTTTTCCTCATGGTCAATGGCGCCCTTTTCGCTGCCGGCATCCACCATCATGCGTATCTCTTCCTCGCTCACCTGATCGTCCGCCTCGTTTGGGTCAATGCCTAAAAGGCAAAGCACCGCGTTGGTGGATACCGAAAGGAACCATACGACGGGCTTGAATATGGTGGATATGCCGCCTATAAGGCCGGATATGCCAAGGGCAAGCTGCTCCGGGCGCTTCATGGCAATGCGCTTTGGCACAAGCTCGCCGAATACCAGAGTAAAGTAGGATAGTATCAGAGTTATAACGATAACCGCCATGGCGTCCAGGGTTTTGGCGGGGATATTTACGCCAAGGCCGATAAGCCAATCCACCAGCGGCTCGGAAAAATTATCCGCCGCAAAAGCGCTGCCCAGGAAGCCGGACAGGGTTATGGCCACTTGTATGGTGGCGAGGAATTTTGCGGGTTCCCGGGTGATGCGGAAAAGGCGCTTTGCCTTTTTGTCGCCCAGCTCCGCCATGCGCTCCAGCTTTGCCTCGTTTACGGATAATACGGCTATCTCGCCGCAGGCGAATATGGCGTTCAGGCCTATGAGCACCACCTGCAGCAGCAATAAGAATCCTATGGAATCTCCCATAAAAATTAAAACCTCTTTCTCGAAATAAAACTATCGGATAATCACCAATAAAAAAGTACAAGACACGGCCC
Organism: Clostridia bacterium; assembly: GCA_016292635.1. Taxonomy (GTDB): domain Bacteria; phylum Bacillota; class Clostridia; order Christensenellales; family CAG-138; genus SFEL01. Next base: position 2,936 of record JAEDIC010000006.1, on the reverse strand, counting down.
ATATACCGCCTACAGTCGGCGGGTAAACAGGTCATGCCTCGGATATATGCGAATGCTATTAAAATACTGGGTCAGCTTGGGGTTAGCGTCGCTGTCGCTGTCGTCCATTTTGGGGAAATATCCTGCTTTCCTATAATTATCGTATTGGGGCATATTATATGATATGCGGGGCCGCTTTGTCAATATCGCACTATTCGCATATATAGAATACCGAAGATGCCGTACAGTACAGCTGGTCCGTATCCCTGTTGCGGATATCCATATTTATATTAACGATCCGTCTGCCCGGTCCGGATATTGCGGCCCGTATCACTATTGGGTCTTCCGGGGATACGCCCTTTATATAGTTTATGTTCAGGTTAACGGTTACGCAGACGGTAACGTCAAGATAGGAGCGGCACAGCAGCCCGGCGCAGGAGTCCACCAGCCACGCCATAGCTCCTCCGTGGAGACCGTTGAATACGTTCAGCTCCTCGGGATATATGGGATGGGTAAGCTCAAGGCAGCGCTTTTTTGCATCGCAGGAATGGAAATAAAGCTGATGAAAGGGCTGATCCTCATAGCGTTTGTTGTAGGTGTCTATGTATTGCTTTGCACGGATGGCAAATTCTTCCTGGGTGGGCTGTATCATGGTTCAAAGCTCCTGTAAGAATAATAAGGGCGGCAATGGCGCCCGCACGCTGCCGAAAAAGTGGCATTGGGCCACTTTTTCGAGGTTTACATGGCTCCCTTGTGCCTGCGGCACGGCCAGGGAGCCATGCAAAGAAACCATTGCCGCGCAAGGCTTATGCGGATTTGCCCCACATGCCGCCAAATCCGATTGAAGCATCCGGTGGCTGCGGCCCCCGAATTCCCAATGGTTTTTTTCGACAGCTGAAGCGGCAATACGCCCGTTATGACGGAATGTATCAGATGAAAAGCTCTGCTTTTGAATACAGCGCCGCCTTGCCGCTCATGCGGACGCGGCCCTGCTCCATACGGCAGTACAGCACGCCGCCCCGGCGGGAAGCCTGATAGGCGACTATGCTGTCAACTCCCAGCTTATCAAGCCAATATGGGGCGATGTGGCAGTGCCCGGAGCCGCATACCGGGTCTTCCGGTACCTTCAGCTTTGGGGCGAAGCTGCGGGATACGCAGCTATATTTGCTGCCCTCGGCGGTGGTATGCAGAAGGAGGCCGTCCAGCGCCTTTACCTTTTCCATATCCGGGGTATTGTTTCTTACCGCTTCCTCGCTATCCAATATGCAGAGCAGATCTCTTCCAATGTATGCCGCCAGTGGACGCACGCCTATGGCTTCCGCCATCTGGTCGGTAACTTCCACAGGCTGCAGCTCATATGCGGGGAAGTCCATTTCGTAAAGGTCGCCATTGCGGACCACGGTAATGGGGCCGCTCATTGTATTGAAGGTCACGCTGTTTACGTCATTTTCCAAATAGTTCATTATGACAAAGGCTGTGCCAAGCGTTGCATGACCGCAAAGGTCTATTTCTCCGCCGGGGGTAAACCAGCGCAGGCGATAGCCGTCCTTTTCCTTTATCGTGAATGCGGTTTCGGACAGGTTGTTTTCTATGGTTATGCTCATCATAAGCTCGTCGGGGAGCCATTGGTCCATAACGCAGACCGCCGCGGGGTTGCCGCCAAATATTCTGTCCGTAAATGCATCAACAACGTACTGAAGCATATCGTATTCTCCGTTAACGGGTATTTGGACACTGTAAGTTCCTATGGTATAAAATCAGTATAACACCAGAAAAGAACGTCATCAAGTCATGGAAAAGCCGGATGTCCCTTTTGCAATTAAAATGAAATTCTGAAAGGCGTATCCTTCATTTTGATATGAGTAAAACTAATACGGAGGCGGGGGAGTATTATTTCTATCAATGGGGCGCCGTATTGATTAAATTTTGATTATGTTGTATCATAGCTAATAATAGGGGCAAATGTTATTTTAACAGTAAAAAATGTGCACACAGCGCAATTATTATAACCAATCATTATAAAAAAGAAGAAAGAGGTTAAAGCAAAAATGGCAAAAATCGACCTGAGCAAGTATGGTATTACCGGAACCACTGAGATCGTTTATAACCCCTCTTACGATTTCCTCTATGAAGAAGAGATCAGGCCTGATCTTGAAGGCTTTGAAAAGGGTCAGGTAAGCGAGCTGGGTGCCGTAAATGTAATGACCGGCATTTACACCGGACGCTCCCCCAAGGATAAGTACATCGTAATGGACGAAAACTCCAAGGACACCATCTGGTGGACCTCCGATGAGTTTAAAAACGACAACAAGCCCATTTCAGAGGGCGTTTGGAAGCAGCTGAAGGACATCGCCATCGATGAGCTCTCCGCCAAGAGGCTGTTTGTTGTTGACGCTTTCTGCGGCACCAACCACGATACTCGCATGGCCGTCCGCTTCATCGTAGAAGTTGCCTGGCAGGCACACTTCATCAAAAATATGTTCATCCAGCCCACCGATGAGGAGCTGAAAAACTTTGAGCCCGACTTCGTAATGTTCAACGCATCAAAGGCCAAGGTTGAGAACTATCAGGAACTGGGCCTGAACTCCGCCACTGCCGTTGCCTTCAACATCACCAGCCGCGAGGCTGTTATCATCAACACCTGGTACGGCGGCGAGATGAAGAAGGGTATGTTCTCCATGATGAACTACTATCTGCCTCTGAAGGGCATCGCCTCCATGCACTGCTCCGCCAACACCGATATGAACGGCGAAAACACCGCCCTGTTCTTCGGCCTGTCCGGCACCGGCAAGACCACCCTGTCCACCGATCCCAAGCGCCTGCTCATCGGCGACGACGAGCACGGCTGGGACGACAACGGCGTGTTTAACTTCGAGGGCGGCTGCTACGCCAAGGTCATCAACCTGGACAAGGAGTCCGAGCCCGACATCTACAACGCCATCCGCCGCAACGCCCTG
>JAEDIC010000020.1 GCA_016292635.1 Clostridia bacterium | reverse complement strand
GCTTTGCTCACAGAAGCACCTCCAAATACTGCCGCAGGACATTTGCCACGCGCATCTTCTTCGCGTAAGAATTGAGCTTATTCAAATCCTTCTTGGGATTGGCAGCGTACAGTTTCAGCGCCGCCAAAAAGGTTTCCGTTCCGAGCTTATTACGGCTGCGGATCACATCGCAAATGGTGCGTTCCAGATCGTAGCAGGGAACGAGATTGCCGGCAGGTGTTTTCAGCTCAGTCGTGCCGAGTTCAAACAGCTCCGGCTTGATGTAGTACACCTTGCACTCTGCTTTGATCGCCGCAGAAGGAATGCATCCGGACGGTGCAGTGATTGTGTGTTCAAAGGGTGTTCTGTCCGAGATGCCATGTAAGAAAAGAGCTGTTTCATGAGAGAATATGATCTGTGTTGAACGCTTGCTTATCGACAGCAGTTCATCCTCCATATCATCGGGAAGGATGTACTGTCCTTTTACAATGCGATGGATTTTATCTTCTTTGCACAGCTTGTAGAGCATGGCTTTTGAGATGCCATACTGCGCTGCGATTTTTGTTTCAATAATACCGCCATGCTCCTTGGCAATGGCAGCGAGTTCAGCAATATAATCCATTCAAACACCTCGTCGCAATAACTCAATAATATTATACTCAGAATTACGATTATAGTCAATGCATCTTGAAAAACATTCGAAAAATATTTACAATTAAATTATGATGATAGTCAACACGGAGTAAAGGGTTTGGGATACTCCCAACAAACTAATATTTCCGGATATACGGACACCGGATGTGCTTGCTATTCTCTGAAAACTGAATCATCTTTGTTATCATGCGCTCTCGATTTCAAAACCGAGGGTGCTTTTTATTTTCAAAATTACTCACATAGGGGGAATTGAATGATGAAAAATCGCACCAGACCAGCCCGCATTGAGTTCCGTGTCACCGAGCAGGAACGTCAACTAATCCAGAAAAAGATGGAGCAGCTTGGCACTAAAAACATGGGAGCCTATCTGCGCAAGATGGCGATCGACGGTTATATCATCAAAGTGGATTACACAGAGCAAAAGAAGCTGGCTGCTTCCGTCAGCCGGGTTGCCGGAAACATCAACCAGATCTGCCGCCGTATCAATCAGACTGGGCATTTTTATGAGGATGATATCGTCGAGTTGAAAGCGAAACAGTGTGAAATTTGGGAACTACTCAAGCAGGCGCAACGGGCTGAATTATGACCATAACGGGATTATCCGTGTATGGATTTCCCGTCGACGGTTTTTCAGACTGTGGATAGCCTGACGCTCAAGACCGTACCGTAACCGGATTTCCGGACAGTGGATTTCCGAACGGTTATCGAGTATGAAATTCATCCTCTAATCAATAAGAAATAAATTAACTCTCAATAAAATCATCCATCAATCCAATCAATACACCTGATAGGATGGATGGGATAGGAGGTCCTATGAAGCAAGAGTTTTGTAAATTTACAGTAGAGAGCCTATCGGCATCGTACATACCTTTTCCTCGTTTTCTCATGGAGGATTGCTTTGCAGAGCTCACCAACGATGCAAAGGTACTGTACGCGCTTATGCTGGACAGAGCCAGTATTTCCAAGGTTAATGGATATACCGAAGAGGACGGCACGATCCGTCTTTACTTCACCGTAGAACAGGCACAGAAGAAGCTGCACCGCAGCCGACAAAGCGTGACACGGATATTTCAGCAGTTGGAATTCAGTGGATTGATCTGCCGTCGAAAGCAAGGCCTTGGCAAACCTGCGATGATCACGCTCAATTACCCTTCCAACGCAAAGCTGATAGAACCGAAGGAAGACAGCGAATTACCGTCAGGATAAAGGTCGAAAATCGGATAATTTATGCCCCACAAGCGACGCAAACGCTGTGGGGCATATCTTTTCCCATGATAAAGAATAAACGGCTCTCAGGCGAGCCTGGGGCGCATAGATGACAGAAAGGCACATATGGACAAAAAGAAAAGCAAATATGATGTGGATATACCGAAAGAGGTTTTGGATGCCTTTGCACGATACATCATTCCGGAAATCCGCCGTTTCCATGAAAGCGAAGAAGGACAAGCGTTTTACAAGGAATGGCTTGAGAAACATCCCGAATACGCAGAAAAGTGAAAAAGTCCGCTGGGGTCGTGTGACCTCAGCGGACTTTTCTGCTTATGACATTATTCGAGCCATACCTTCACAGCAAAACCGCCGTTAAAGAAATATGTGTTCGTCCAATGTCCATTTGGTGGAGGCGAGGGGAGTCGAACCCCTGTCCGAAAACCTGTCAACAAGACTTTCTACGAGCGTAGTTGATGTTTTAACCTTCCCTCTGCCAAATCAGCTCCCACCAACAGGATCAGGGCTTCGGTAGCTTCATAAAGTCCCACCTGCCGCAAAGCTTAAGCAGGCTGGTTCCCCACATTAATGACGCCGGTGACCGGGGCCGTGGGAAGTCCCGGGCCGACGCACTGCCTAATTAGGCAGCGAGTGCAAAATCAGATTTGCCAGTTAAATTTAAGTTTCCCCATTTTTAACGAAGCACGGGTCTTCGGCTCGCTTATCCGGCCTCCATGATCCCCGTCGAAACCATGTACGCCCCCAAACTGCGCCCCATATCCATGGGGCTTTATTACTGGCAGCATTATTATATCATATTATATGCAGGCAATCCAGTGTTGCGAAGTAATCCGCCGGGGTCTCGGCACGGCGTATGAGCCGAGCCCGTCCGTCTTGCTCAAGCAGCAGTTCTGCGCTTCTCAGCTTGCCGTTGTAGTTGTAACCCATGGAGAAGCCATGGGCGCCTGTGTCGTGTATCACGATGAGATCACCCATGTCTATCTCAGGCAGGCTGCGGTCAATGGCAAATTTATCGTTGTTTTCGCAGAGGGAGCCCACCACGTCGTATACCTTATCCGCAGGGGCATTTTCCTTTCCAAGCACGGTTATGTGGTGATATGAGCCGTACATTGCGGGGCGCATAAGGTTGCAGGCGCAGGCGTCCACGCCTATGTAATCCTTGTATATCTCCTTTTTATGTATGGCACGGGTAACCAGGTAGCCGTATGGCCCTGTCATATATCTGCCCAGCTCAGCGCAAAGGCTGATATTCAGCCCGGATGGGGTTACTATTTCCTCATACGCTTTCCTTACCTCATCACCTATGCGGGCAATATCCGCTTTCCGCTCATCCGGCATATAGGGTATGCCTATGCCCCCGGAAAGATTGATAAGGGTAACATTCGCCCCTGTGGACCTATTCAGCTCCGCCGCAACTTTGAACAGTTTCCTCGCCAGCGTGGGGAAATATGCGTCATCGGTGGTGCTGCTTGCAAGGAATGCATGAATGCCGAACTCCTTTACCCCCTTTGAAAGGAGTATGCGGAAACTCTCCTCAAGCTGGGCGTATGTCATGCCGTACTTTGCGTCCGCAGGGTTGCCCATTATTTCGTTGCCAAGGCGAAAATCTCCGCCGGGATTATAGCGGCAGCATATCCGCTCCGGGATACCGCCATGGGCCTCAAGGAAGTCTATATGAGTGATATCGTCAAGGTTGATGATGGCATCGAGCCCCCTGGCGTACTCAAAGTCCTCTCCGGGGGTATCGTTGCTGGAAAACATTATGTCATCTCCCACGCAGCCCACAGCCTTTGCCAGCATAAGCTCGGTAAGGGCGGAGCAGTCCATGCCGCAGCCTTCCTCATGGAGAATCTTCATTATGGCTGGATTTGGCAGAGCCTTTACTGCGAAGTATTCCTTGAAGCCCTTGTTCCAGGAAAAGGCCTTATACAGTCCCCTTGCGTTTTCCCTTATGGCCTGCTCATCGTATATGTGGAACGGAGTGGGGTATTCCCCGGCTATGCGCTCCATCTGTTCCTTTGTAAATGGCAGTTTCCTCATCTGAACCTTACATCCTTCAGTCGGCGTTCCATTTCTCTCTTTGCGTCACGGCCCGCAATATCGCTGCGCTTGTCATAAAGCTTTTTGCCCTTTGCAACCGCCAGCTCCAGCTTTACAAGGCCATCCTTAAGATACAGCTGCAGCGGTATAAGGCTGTAGCCCTCCACCTGGGAGGCGGTGAGCAGCTTGCGTATCTCGCTCTTATGCAGCAGCAGCTTTCTCTCCCTGAACGGGTCACGGTTGAATATATTGCCCTGCTCGTAAGGGCTTATGTGCATACCGATTATATAGGCCTCGCCCTTCTTTATCTGGGCGTATGAATCCTTAAGGTTCACCTTGCCCGCACGGATGCTCTTTACCTCCGTACCCGCCAGCGCGATGCCGCACTCGTAGGTATCCTCTATAAAATATTCATGGCGTGCCTTGCGGTTTTCTGCCAGCCTTTTTGTTCCCTTTTTTTCGGCCACCTCGGCTGCCCCCTCTCTTGCCCTTATGAATAGATATTTTACCATCCTTTTGCCGCTCTGTCGACCTTGGGGTGGTCTTTTTGCGGCCCGTATGCCGAGCGGTATGCGCCCTGCGCTCCTCGCAAAGCTCAAAATCTATCTTGCCCGTCTCCATGTCAGCCGCCATGGCCTTTACCCGCACAGGGTCTCCAAGGCGGAACTGCCTTCCGCCGCGGCCCACCAGGCGATGGCGCTTTTCCTCAAGGAAATACCTGTCGTCCAGCAATGTTGATACACGAACCAATCCCTCAACGGTATTTGGAAGCTCCACAAAGAAGCCCTGCTGCACAACGCCGGAGATGATCCCCTCGAACTCCTCCCCAAGGTGGTCTTTCATGTATTCGCATTTCTTAAGGTCATCCGCCGCCCGCTCCGCCTCAACTGCGGCTATCTCCCTGTCAGAGCAGTGGTTGGATGCCTCGGGCAAGCGGGACAGCCAGCTTTTGCGTTTTTTCTCGTTCAGCCGCCCATGCAGCGCATCCTTCAGCGCCCTGTGCACCATAAGGTCAGGATAGCGGCGAATGGGAGAGGTAAAGTGACAGTAGCACTCAGCCGCAAGGCCGAAATGTCCATCGCAATCCGGGCTGTATCTTGCCTTTGACATGGCGCGTAGGGTGACCCGGCTCACTATGCTTTCTTCCGGGCTGCCCGCCGCCTGCCTCAACACCCGCTGAACGGCGGAGGGTCTCAGGTTTTCAGTGCTCCGTATGCCGTAGCCCAATGTATTTAGAAACTCATTCAGATCCTCCATACGACTCTCCTCGGGAGGATGATGCACACGGTACATGAGGGGTATATTTTTCTCCACCCCGTGGCGGGCCACAGTTTCGTTTGCCGCCAGCATGAATTCCTCTATCATCTTATTGGCCTCGCCCCGTACATACAGCTGTACATCCTCCGCATGGCCCTGCTTGTCAAGTATTATCTTTGCTTCGGGCAGGTCAAAATCTATTGAGCCCCGGGCATCTCTTCTTTCCCGCAGTATGCCCATAAGTTCCCGCATCTCCATGAGCATGGGCAAAACGTCACTGTACTTATTCCTAAGCGCCTTATCCCCCTCGAACATGGCGTTTACATCCTCGTATGTAAGCCGCCTGTCCGAGCATATAACGCTTTCGCATATGCTGTGCTTTACCACTTTGCCCCGCCGGTCTATATCCATAACGCAGGAAAGGGCCAGCTTATCCTCGTTTGGATTCAGCGAACAGAGGCCATTGCTCAACTCCTTCGGCAGCATGGGCAGCACCCTGTCGGGGAAGTACACGCTGGTGCCCCGCTTGTAAGCCTCCTTGTCTATTGCTCCGCCCGCGCGTACATAGTGGCTCACGTCCGCAATATGCACCCCAAGCCGGAACAGGCCCTTTGGTGTGCGCTCAAGGGATACGGCATCGTCAAGGTCCTTTGCGTCCGCCCCGTCTATAGTAACGGTAAGTATGCCGCGAAAGTCCCTTCGGCCCTTTATGTCCTCATCGGATATGTACTTGCCCAGGGCTTTGGCCTGCTTTATGGCGGCGGAGGAAAACTCATCCGGCAGCTCAAGGCGGCGGATAATGGACAGTATGTCCATGCCCTTGTCCCCGGTTTTGCCCAATATTTCCGTTATTGCGCCTATCATGGGGCGGCGGGAGCCGGGATACTGAAGTATCCTCGCCACCACCTTATCCCCGTGCTTTGCGCCGTTCACGTTCTTCATGGGTATCATTGCGTCCACGGATACCCGTGGGTCGTCGGGTATAACATAGCCGCCGAACTCCCCGTCGCTTTCAAACGTGCCGGTAAGCCTGTCGGAAGCCCGCTTTACAACAGCGGTTATCTCACATCGGTCGCTGCTGCCACGTCCGCCCCTATCCACCCGACGAGCAAAGGCCATGTCTCCATGGAGAGCGCCGTTCATCCCCTCGGCGGAAATGAACATATCGCCGCTGCCGTCCGCGGGGATAAAAAAGCCATAACCACGGGCATTGCACTGAACCCTGCCATAGATAAGGCCAAGCTGCTCCGGCAACGCGGCCCTGCCCTTTCGGGTTATCATTACGCGGCCCGTAATGGAAAGCTCCTCCAGGGCAGAGCGCACGGCGTCTTCACCGCCGCCTGTGCCGCTGAGTATTTCCTCCCCATCCATTGGGCGGCCTGTGCTGCGTATAAGGTCGAGAATCTGTTCTTTCATGCTTTAGTGTGCTTTATTTCTCCTTTTTCTTTTACAAACCAAAAGAGGGTATGCCCCATCGGCACACCCCCTTGCTGAAAGCCGTAAGAAATCAGTTGATGATGGTCATTGCAATTGCGATAACTGCAATAACAATCGCCAGTATCTTAGTGATCTTCTGAAGCTTTGCTTCCTTGCTGGCCGCCTGTCCGCGGGCAGTGAAGGACTGGGTATCGCCGCCGAAAGCGCCGCCGAGGCCGCCGCTCTTGGTCTGCTGCATAAGCACTACCGCGATAAGGGCGATAGAGCAGATAATGAGTACGATATTAAGGATTGTGTTCAGAGTTTCCATTATATATACTTCCTCCCATGGAATACTTTCGCTATGGAACGCGAAAGCTATTATACCACGCATTCTGTAAAAAAGCCATATGCTTTTTGGATTTTTTCTTCCATTTTGAGACAAACAGTCCCTTCTTTGCTTCCTTTAGTCCACTATAAGGCTGCTTCCGGTCATCTCGGCAGGGATAGCCATTCCCATAAGGGACAGCATGGTTGGGGCAAGGTCTGAAAGTCTGCCGTCTGTGCGGAGCTTTGCGTCCTTCTTTTCGGGGTCAACCAGTATTACGGGCACGGGCAGGGTGGTATGGGCGGTGAAGGGAGTAACGCCGTCATCATCGTACATACGCTCGCAATTGCCGTGGTCCGCGGTAATGATGGCACGGCCGCCCGCCTTGAGTATGGCCTCTACCACCTTGCCGGTGCATTCATCCACGGCGTGAACCGCCTTTACCGCCGCCTCCATAACGCCGGTATGGCCCACCATGTCGGGATTGGCAAAGTTCAGTATCATCACATCGTACTTGCCGCTCTCTATGCGCTTGACCGCCTCCTCAGCAACCTGGTATGCGCTCATCTCGGGCTGCAGATCGTAAGTGGCAACCTTGGGAGAGGGAATAAGGCAGCGGTCTTCGTTTTCATTGGGGGCTTCCACGCCGCCGTTGAAGAAGAAGGTAACGTGGGCATACTTTTCAGTCTCCGCAATGCGAAGCTGGGCCTTGCCGGAAGCGGCAAGATATTCGCCCAGAGTATTGTCAAGATGCTCCGGCTTGAAGGCGATATGCACCCTATCGCCGAAGGTCTTGTCATACTGGGTCATGCATACATAATACAGGGGGAAGAAGCCTTTTTTACGCTCAAAGCCATCGAAATCCTCAAAGATAAAGGATCGGGTAATCTCGCGGGCCCTGTCGGGACGGAAGTTGTAGAAGATCACGCTGTCGTTTGCCTTTATAGTGGCAACGGGCGCGCCGTTTTCGGTTATTACAACCGGCAGCACGAATTCGTCCGTCACGCCTGCGTCGTAGGAGTCCTGCATTGCCTGAACGGGATCCGCGGCGTATACGCCCTCGCCGCAAACCAGCGCGGCGTATGCCTTTTCCACACGCTCATAGCGGTTGTCCCTATCCATGGCGTAATAGCGCCCCATCACGGTGGCGATCTTTCCAACGCCGATTTCCGCCATCTTCTGCTGATAGTGCTCTATATAGCCCTTGCCGCTCTCTGGGGGCACGTCGCGCCCATCCATGAAGCAATGGACATACACCTTTTCAAGGCCGCTGCGCTTTGCAAGCTCCAGCAGACCGAAGAAGTGGTTCTGGTGGCTGTGAACGCCGCCGGGGCCGGTGAGGCCGTATATATGCAGGGCAGAATCGTGCTTTTTGCAGTTTTCCACGGCGCCTAGGAACGCCTCATTCTCAAAGAAGCCGCCCTCGCGGATGGACTTGGTTATGCGGGTAAGCTCCTGATACACTATGCGGCCCGCGCCGATATTCAGGTGACCCACCTCGGAGTTGCCCATCTGCCCGTCAGGCAGGCCCACATCCTCGCCGGAGGCGGCTATGAGCGTGTTGGGATACTCATTCATAAGGCGGGTTATGTTGGCGGCGCCGTCGGTAAGTATGGCGTTGCCGTCTTTGCTTTCCCTATGGCCAAAGCCATCCAGTATTATGAGGGCGGTAAGCTTCTTCATGTCAGTTCTCCTTAAAAATTATGCGTCGTAATTAACTACCTGAGAGAAATCCACAGCCTTCAGGCTGGCGCCGCCGATGAGGCCGCCGTCTATCTCGGGCATAGCCATAAGGCCCTTAACGTTCTTTGGGTTCATGCTTCCGCCGTACTGTATGCGGATGGCCGCGGCGGTATCGGAGCCGAATATACGGGCAACGGTGCCGCGGATAACGCCGATGGTCTCGTTTGCCTGCTCGTCGGTTGCGGTTTTGCCGGTGCCGATTGCCCAAATGGGCTCGTAGGCGATGACCAGCTTCGCAACATCTTCTGCGGATATGCCTTCAAGGCCCTTTTCCACCTGGGTCTTTACCTTTTCCTCGGTCTTGCCGCCCTCCCGCTCCTCAAGGCTCTCGCCAACGCAGATTATGGGGGTGATGCCGGCGGCGATGGCGGCCTTTGCACGGGCGTTCACGGTTTCATCCGTCTCGCCAAAGTACTGACGGCGCTCGCTGTGGCCGATTATGGCAAACTCAACGCCAAGCTCCTTGAGCATATTGGCGGATACTTCGCCGGTGAACGCGCCCTTTTCCGCCCAGTGGATATTCTGGGCGCCGAGGCGGATGTTGCTGTCCTTTATAAGCTCTGCGGCGAGGGCAAGGTCAACATAAGGGGGGCAGATGACCACATCGCATTTTGCATCCTGAACCAGGGGCTTCAGGGCGGCAATAAGCTCCTGCGCCTCGGCAGGGGTCATGTTCATCTTCCAGTTTCCCGCAATGATGGGTTTACGCATGGTTATATCTCCGATCTTGTGTAAAAGTTTTATTATTTGTCGTTCAGAGCAGCTACGCCGGGAAGGGTCTTGCCCTCGAGGAACTCAAGGCTTGCGCCGCCGCCGGTGGAAATATGGGTAATCTTATCCGCAAAGCCCAGCTTAGTGATGGCGCTGGCGGAATCGCCGCCGCCAACGATGGTTATACCATCGCACTCGGCGCAGGCCGCAGCCACCGCTGCGGTGCCCTTGGCAAACTCGGGGAATTCGAATACGCCCATTGGGCCGTTCCAGATAACGGTGCCGGCCTTTTTAACTTCCTCGGCAAACATGGCGGCGGTCTTGTCGCCTATATCCATGCCCATCCAGTCGGCGGGGAACTGATCAGCGGGAACCTGCTTGTGCTCCGCGTCCTCGCTGTATTCGGTGGCGACCACGTTGTCAACTGGCAGCATCAGCTTTACGCCCTTGGCCTTTGCCGTTTCCATGAGCTCGGCAGCAAGGCCCACATTGGCTTCATCCAGCAGGGAGGTACCGATCTCATAGCCCTTTGCCTTGTAGAAGGTATAGGCCATGCCGCCGCCGATGATGAGGGTATCGCACTTGTTCAGCAGGTTGGTTATAACGCCTATCTTATCCTTTACCTTTGCGCCGCCCAATATGGCAACAAGGGGACGAACGGGGTTTTCAAGGGCTTCGCCCATTACGGACAGCTCCTTGCCGATAAGGAAGCCGGCAACGGCAGGCAGATATGCCGCAACGCCAACGGTGGAAGCATGGGCGCGATGTACTGTGCCGAAAGCGTCGGATACATAAAGCTCCGCAAGGGAAGCAAGCTTTTTTGCAAACTCGGGATCGTTCTTCTCTTCTTCCTTGTAGAAACGAAGGTTTTCAAGGAGCAGGATTTCGCCTTCTTTAAGCTCTGCGGCCAGCTTTTCGACTTCTTCGCCTATACAGTCGTGTGCAAAGGTGATCTTAACGCCGGGCAGAAGCTCTTCAAGACGCTTTGCAACGGGAGCAAGGGAGAACTCCATCCTGCGCTCCCCCTTGGGACGGCCCAGATGGGAGCAGAGTATGACCTTTGCGCCGTTGTCCAGCAGATACTTAACCGTGGGCAGGGACGCCACTATGCGCTTATCGTCGGATATGCTGCCGTCCTCTTCGAGGGGCACGTTGTAATCCACACGGACAAGCACCCGAAGGCCCTTTACGCCAACATCCTGAATGGTCTTTTTTGCCATATTTATTTACCTCCAAATTTCAGCCGTCCTCCGCACCGCCAGATTCCGGCATATTATCATAAATCTTACTTTGATTATTTTATCACACTTTTATCCATATGCATATCGCTTTTGTATCGCTTATTTGAATAGCTCGCCCCTTTCCCATAAGAAACAGGCGGGTTTTGGCGGCCATTTTGTAAAAAAAATCTGAAGGTTTCACGCTCCGTCCTTTTTTTCGTATCTACCCGGCGTAAAGTATGGTATAATCCGGGTATGAGAAATACCTTGCTTACATTCATTTGCATATTGATGTCCATGGCCCTTATAACCGGCTGCGACAAAAAGGAGGAAACCACCGCCTCCCTCTTTGACGTTGATCCACTGGGCATGAATTCTGTCCCTACGCCGGAGCCTTTCGCCGATTCCACTGTTCAGGGCCTTGAGGTGACGACAGTTTCAGAGCCTGCCGCAACCATGGAGCCCGGCGAGGCCCCCGCCCCTGCGGTAACCGTTGCGGACACGGTGGCATACGTGTTCGACGGCGCCGAAGGCCCTACCCTTTACGGCGCAGCCGCTTACGAAAACACCGGCAACTGCCCCGTGGTGCTTACCGGGGCTTCCCTGTCCTTTAATGTTGGCGGAGCCTCTCAGCAGCATGAATACCTGCCCGTAATGAGCGATATAGCGGTATTGCTGCCCGGAGAGACCGGCTTTATCGCCTGGTGGAATCCCGACCAGAGCCTCACCCCCGGCTCAGCCGCCCTTGCCGTTGAGCTCACCTGCGCGGAGACCGACGCCCCCCGCATAAGGGTGACCCCAAAGAGCATATTCCTTGCGGACAACTATCCCGGCTTTTCCACCATGACAGGCTCCCTTGAATCCGAAGGGGAATGCTCGCTGAATCTTGTTTACACCGGCTTTTACGACGAAAACGGCAAGCTTCTCGGCGTATGGCACTTCACCAAAAACGCCCCCCTTGACCCCGGCGAAAGCAAAAACTTCGCCGTCCATATGAAGGAACTGCCCATAGAAAACCTCGCAGAAAAGACCGCCGAGATACGCACATACGGAGTGGGCTTCTGATGGCGGTATGGAATCCATGGAAAGGCTGCCACAGGTGCAGCGAGGGCTGTAAATACTGCTACATTCACAAGGGCCGCGCAAGGCGCGGCGAGAGCAGCGATGCGGTAATCCCCTCAAAGTCCTTTGACGCTCCCCTTAAAAGGGATAAAAATGGCGGATATAAAATCAAATCCGGCGAAAGGGTATTCCTGTGCTTTTCATCGGATTTTTTGCTTGAAGACGCGGACCCGTGGCGCCCCCCATGCTGGGAAGCAATACGCGCCCGACCGGATCTTGATTTTCTCTTCCTTACCAAACGCATAACCCGCTTTATGAACTGCATACCGCCCGACTGGGGGGCGGGCTACCACAACGTAACCGTGGGCTGTACTGTGGAAAATCAGCAAAATGCAGATGAAAAGCTGGCGTTTTTTTCCCGCCTTCCCATAAAACATAAAAACATTATACTTCAGCCCCTTATAGGCCCCGTGAACATTGCTCCCTATCTTGACGGCGTTGAGCTGGTGGTACTGGGCGGCGAATCCGATAAAAACGCAAGGCCCCTCAATTATGACTGGGTGCTGGATGTGCGCCGCCAATGCGAAGACTCCTGCGTCAGCTTTGAGTTTCGTCAATGCGGCACCCATTTTGTAAAGGATGGCAAGCGGTACACCATCCCCACAAAATACCTCTGCTCTCAAGCCCGCAAAGCGAATATAGACTTGCATTTTTAATATACTTAACGGAGAAACACATGGCAGACTACATAAAGCTTAACATGGAAGAATACAGCAGGGCGGAGCATTTCGCTATGTTCAGCGCATACGCCAACCCTTACGTTGGAGTAACGGTGGATGTGGACATTACGGACTTTCTCCACAGGGTAAAGGCAAAGGGCTATCCCCTCTTCATGTCCATAATGTGGTGTGCCGCCAGGGCCGCAAACTCCATACCCGAACTGCGCCGCCGTATACTGGACGGAGGCATAATAGAATATTCCTCCTGCACCACCTCCCATACCGTGGCCCGCAGAGACGGCACATACGGCTACTGCACCCTCTGCCCCGCCATGCCCTTTGATGAGTTCCTGCCCGTCGCTTTGGCCCATCAGGCGGAGATAGCCGAGGGCGCAGGCTGCGGCGACACCGAGGATATACTGCCACAGATATTTATCTCCACAGTTACCACCATGTCCTTTACGGCCCTCGTCCAGCCCACCCCCATCCCTGCGGACAGCAATCCCCGCATAACATGGGGCAAATACCGTAGGCTGGACGGAAAGGAGATGCTGCCGGTGTCCATACTTTGCAACCATGCGCTGGTGGACGGGGCTCACCTGTCGGCATTTTACGCAGCCCTTGACCGTGAGCTTGCCGCATTCTGCAGAAATTAGATCAATGTATAGTATTTGCGGATAAAGCAAAAAAGTCCCATGATGGGACTTTTATTTTTGATGCTATTTAGGACTGCACAAGGAATGCGGTGATGAATGGGTCTATATCTCCATCCATTACCCCCTGTATGTTGCCTATCTCAACGCCGGTGCGGTGGTCCTTTACAAGGGTATAGGGCTGGAAAACATAGGAGCGTATCTGGCTGCCCCATTCTATCTTCTTCATTTCGCCCTTTATCTCAGCCATCTGCTCCATGCGCTCCCGCTCAGCAAGCTCCAGCAGTTTGCCCTTGAGTATTCGCATAGCCATCTCTTTATTATGAAGCTGGCTGCGTTCATTCTGGCACTGCACCACTATGCCGGTGGGGAAATGGGTTATGCGGATGGCGGAGCTGACCTTGTTTACGTTCTGACCGCCTGCACCGCCTGAGCGGTAGGTATCTATGCGGATATCCTCGGGATTTATCTCCACCGCGTTGGTATCCTCATCGAATATGGGGGTAACATCCAGTGAGGCAAAGGAGGTATGCCGTTTGCCGAATGCGTCAAAGGGGGATATGCGCACAAGGCGATGCACTCCCTTTTCCGCCTTAAGGTAGCCATAGGCGTTATCGCCCTCAACCTCAAAGGTAACGCTCTTTACGCCCGCTTCGTCGCCGGCGAGGTAGTCAAGCTCCTTTGTGGTCCAGCCTCGGTCGGTGCAGTAGCGGGTGTACATACGGTACAGCATGGATACCCAGTCCTGAGCCTCGGTGCCGCCGGCGCCCGCATGGAGGGACAATACGGCATTCAGCCTGTCGTATGGGCCTCTGAGCAGAGTTTCCAGCTTAAGCATCTCAACCTTTTCGGTGATGGACTGCATTTCCGCCACCAGCTCCTCGTACATGGACTCATCGTCCTCTTCCTCCGCCATGTCCGCCATAAGCTCGGCATCTTCTATTGCACTTTCCAGCTTATTGTATTTTTCAATCTTTGCGCTGAGCAGCTTCATGCGCTGATTGGCCTTGTTGGCCGCCTCAACGTCATCCCAGAAATCCGGGGCGCCCATTCTTTTTTCCAGCTCCTCCTTTTCCGCGGCTAATCCTGCCACGTCAAAGAGATTCACCTGCCTTTTTCAGTGTTTCCTTCATGGCGGCAAGCTGCTGCCTGTACTCGTCAAGCTGTAACACACTTTTCACATCCTTTCAAGGGGTTGGTTTGGTAATGATCTATCTTCTTTTTCTTTTCGAAGAAAAGAAAACAGAAAAAGAAGCAAAAAGAAAAGTGAAATTGGGACAAGGTAAAGTGTTATGCGACATAGACGCCACTTCCCATTTTATGATGAAGTAAGCTGCTGAAGGTTCACATACCTTATTCCGCTTCCGTCAGTTTACTTATCCTTGCCGCAGCACTGCTTATACTTTTTGCCGCTGCCGCAGGGGCAGGGGGCGTTGCGGCTTATCTTGCCCTCTATGCGCGTGGGCCGTGCGGGACGATCTCCCGCCGGCTCGATGGGTTTGGCTACCTGCTTGCGCTCAGGGGCCTTTGCGGAAATTACAAGATGGTAAAGATTGCGCACGGTGCGCTCCCTTATACCCTGAACCATCTCATCGAACATATCAAAGCCCGCATTACGGTAGGCGATGACAGGGTCCTGCTGACCTATTGCCTGCAGGCTTATGCCCTGCCTCAGCTGGTCCATGGCGTCTATATGGTCCATCCACAGCTCATCAACGGAGCGCAGCAGCACCACCCGCTCAAGCTCACGCATATCCGCATCCACCCCAAGCTGGGCAGCGCCCTGCATAAGAGCGGCTTCCTTGGCGGCGTACGCGTCCAATGCAAACTTTACGGCAGCGTCTGTAAGGGCGGCAGCATCCTTTATGCCGGACAGTACCTTTGCGCAATCACAGCCTGTAAGCTGGGCAAGCTCATTGCGCAAGCCCTCATTATCCCATTCATTTGCAGGCAAAGAGCCGGGGCAATACTGAGCGCAGCGCAGCTCAACGCACTCCTTCACCATATCCATTACGGAATCATGTATATCCTCACCCATGAGAACCTTGCGGCGCTGACCGTAGATTATCTCACGCTGGCGGTTCATGACGTCGTCATACTGGAGAACGTTTTTGCGTATGTCAAAGTTGAAGCTTTCCACCCGCTTCTGGGCGCCTTCTATCTGCCTGGTAAGTATGCCCGCCTCGATGGGTATATCTCCCTCGGGATTCAGCCTGCCGATAAGATCCCTTACCCTTTCCCCGCCAAAGCGCTGCATAAGCTCATCCTCAAGGGATACATAGAACCTTGTGGAGCCGGGATCACCCTGACGGCCTGCGCGGCCTCTCAGCTGATTGTCAATGCGGCGGGATTCGTGGCGCTCTGTGCCTATTATATGCAGGCCGCCCACGGCAACCACCTTTTCATGCTCCGCATCGGTAACCGCCTTGTGCTTCGCGTAAACGGCGGCGTACTTTGCACGGGCGGCAAGAATTTCCTCGTCGTCGGTATCCGCATGGCTGGTGGCTTCCTCCACCATGCTCTCCTCCATACCCTCTCTGAGCAGCTCCTGCCTTGCAAGGAACTCGGGATTGCCGCCCAGCAGTATATCCGTGCCTCGGCCCGCCATGTTGGTGGCGATGGTCACATTGCCGAACGTACCCGCCTGGGCAACGATGGCGGCCTCACGGGCGTGCATCTTGGCGTTCAGCACCTGGTGTTTTATGCCCTGGCGGGACAAAACATCAGAAAGCATCTCGCTCTTTTCAACGGATATGGTACCCACCAGTATGGGTCGCCCGGTTTTATGTATATCGATTATTTCCCGAACCACCGCCCGGAATTTGGAAGGCTCATTGGTATACACAACGTCGTTGCAGTCCTTGCGCATGAGGGGCTTGTTTGTGGGTATCTCCACAACGTCAAGGTCATATATGGCCTGAAACTCCTGCTCCTCCGTCTTGGCGGTGCCGGTCATACCCGCAAGCTTTTTGAACATACGGAAGTAATTCTGGAAGGTAATGGTGGCAAGGGTGCGGTTTTCCCGCTCCACCTTTACCCCTTCCTTTGCCTCAAGGGCCTGATGGAGGCCGTCGCTGTATCTGCGGCCCAGCATAAGGCGGCCCGTGAATTCGTCAACTATGAGCACCTTGCCATCCTGCACCACATAGTCCTTATCCACCTGGAAAAGCGCATGGGCCTTAAGGGCCTGATGTATGTGGTGATTCAGCTCGGTGTTGGCGGGATCGGATATGTCGTCGATATTAAAGAACTTCTCCGCCTTTTCCATGCCCCGCTGGGTAAGCGCCACGGTGCGGGCCTTTATATCCGCCATGTAGTCGCCGCTTTCCGGCTGCTCAACTCCCATCATCTGGTCGGATTTGCTTATTTTTATTATATTTTCGCCCCGCTCCAGCCTGCGAACGAATTTGTCCGCCTTCTCGTACATATCGGTGGATTCCTCTCCGTGGCCGGAAATTATGAGGGGGGTACGCGCTTCGTCTATGAGAATAGAGTCAACTTCATCCACGATGGCATAGTTCAGCTCCCGCTGCACCATCTGGTCCTTGTATACCACCATGTTGTCCCTTAGGTAATCAAAGCCGAATTCGTTATTGGTGCCGTAGGTTATATCGCAGGCGTAGGCTTCCCGGCGCTCGTCGTTTGTTTTTTCGTGTATTATGCAGCCTACGCTAAGGCCAAGAAATCGGAATATCTTGCCCATCCACTGGGCGTCACGCTCCGCAAGGTAGTCGTTTACCGTAACGATATGCACGCCGTGTCCTGTAAGGGCGTTAAGGTATGCGGGAAGCGTCTCGGTTATGGTCTTGCCCTCGCCGGTTTTCATTTCCGCAATGCGGCCCTGATGCAGCACTATGCCGCCCAGCAGCTGAACATCGTAATGTCGCTGTCCAATGGTTCGCTTTGCAGCCTCCCGCACCACGGCGAACGCCTCGGGCAGAAGGTCGTCAAGGGTGGCCCCCTGGGCTATCCTTTCTTTAAACTCATCGGTCTTTGCGCGAAGTTCTTTATCGCCGAGGGCGGAAATTTCCGGCTCAAGGGCGTTTATGCGCTTCACCATGGGCATAAGTTTTTTTATCTGCGCTTCGGATGTGCTGCCCAGCAGCTTATCTATAAATCCCATTATTTCCTCCGTCTGCCCATACTTAGGCATTATATACTTTAAAAGTATACCATAAAGCCCCTGCCATTACAAACCGGCTGACATTATTTTACCTTCTATTCATCTTTGTTTTTCTCCCTGTTCTATTTTCCCTTTTGTCAGGATGTGGTATAGTTTATGGTGGAAGAATTTGAGCGGGAGGTATACCCTTTGCATATATTCCTAATGATAACAGGCGCTCTGCTTACGCTGAACACAGTGCTTCTCTCAATGGTGAGCAACGGTCACCTTGGCACTGTACTGCCCGCAATAATGGGCGTGCCCCTTATTATCATGGGCGCGTTAAAGAGCCATATCTTCCCCTGGTTTACAACCCCCATCGGCCGCTGGGTAAAGGCCGCCATAATACTCATATACGCAGTTATGGTGGTATTTTTCGGCATAATGGGCGCGATTCTCTCCTCCTCCGCCTCAAAGAAAGCGGAATACAACAAAGATGTGCTTATCGTCCTTGGCTGCGCGGTGCGTGGGAATAAAGTGTCCCTTACGCTGAAATACCGTCTGGACGCCGCCCTTGAATACCTTGAGCACAGCCCGGATACCCACGTTATCGTTTCCGGCGGCAAGGGGGACGATGAAAGCATAAGCGAGGCTCAGGCCATGCGGGATTATCTCCTCTCCCACGGGGTGGATGAGAGCCGCATCACCATGGAGGACAAATCCGCCAGCACATGGGAAAACTTCAAGTTTTCCAAAGAAATAATGGATAAAAGATTCCCGGGCGCTTCCGTCGCCTTCGTCACAACCGCCTTCCATGTTTACCGGGCGGGAAGGGTCGCCATTATGCAGGATATCTATGCGGAGGCCTATGCCGCAAAGGACGTATGGTATTCTGCGCCAAATAACTATATGCGGGAAAGCCTTGCGGTAACGCTGTACAAAATTCAAGGGCTGCTCATATAAAAAAACTCCGCATGCCTTGACATATTCCCATGGTTTGCACTATATTGTTAATAATTTTTGACATTATACGATAAATTTTGAAGAAACTGGAGATACACAATGGACAGCATCACCACCAACTTCGGCGAACTGGTCTTCAACGACATAGTAATGCGGGAACGCATGCCCGCCGAGGCCTACGCCGCTCTTAAAGACACCATACGCATGGGCAAGCCTCTTAACCCTGACATTGCGGATATAGTTGCGGACGCAATGAAAGCATGGGCCATAGAAAAGGGCGCCACCCACTATACCCATTGGTTTCAGCCCCTTACCGGCGTAACCGCGGAAAAGCACGAGGGTTTTTTAGGCTGCGGCCCCGATGGTCTGCCCGTTATAGAGTTCTCCGGCAAGGATCTTATCATGAGCGAGCCGGATGCCTCCAGCTTTCCCTCCGGCGGCCTGCGCCCCACATTTGAAGCCAGGGGATACACCGCATGGGACCCCACCAGCTTTGCCTTCATAAAGGACAATACCCTCTGCATACCCACGCTGTTCTTCTCATACGGCGGAGATGCGCTGGATAAAAAGACCCCCCTGCTGCGCTCCATGGAGTTTATCAGCCGGGAGAGCCTGCGCATACTGCGCCTCTTCGGCCATACAGACGTTAGCCGCATAATCCCCACCGCCGGCGCGGAGCAGGAATACTTCCTTGTGGATAAGGAGCTTTATGACAAGCGGCCCGACCTTGTGTTCTGCTCCCGCACCCTCTTTGGCGCGAAGCCCCCCAAGGGACAGGAGATGGAAGACCACTACTACGGCGCAATATCCCGCAGGGTAAGTCTCTTTATGCGGGATCTGGACAGCGAGCTGTGGCAGCTGGGCGTATTCGCCAAAACAGAGCACAAGGAAGTTGCCCCCGGTCAGTACGAGCTTGCCTCCATATTTGCCGACGCAAATACCTCAACCGACCACAACCAGCTTGTGATGGAGATGATGAAAACCGTGGCATTGCGCCACGGCCTGGTATGCATACTCCACGAAAAGCCTTTCAAGGGCATTAACGGCAGCGGCAAGCACAACAACTGGTCCCTTGCCACGGATACCGGCACAAACCTCCTTGCCCCCGGCAAATCCCCCAAGGACAACCTGCAGTTCCTGCTGTTCCTTGCCGCCATAATAAAGGCGGTGGACAAGCATCAGGACCTGCTCCGCATCTGCGTTGCGGGCGCAAATAACGACTGGCGTTTAGGCGGCTTTGAGGCGCCCCCCTCCATAGTTTCCATATTCCTTGGGGATACCCTCTTTGACCTGCTCACTTCAATCGAGCACAAGGAAGAATATGAAGATGCAGGGGACAGAATTCTGGAAAGCGGCCTATGCACCATTCCCCGCCTGCGCATAGACACCACCGACCGCAACCGCACCTCCCCCTTCGCCTTCACCGGCAACAAGTTTGAATTCCGTATGCTGGGCAGCAGCCAGTCCATAGCGGATGCAAACACGGTAATAAATACCATCGTCGCAGAGTCCCTCGCGGAATTTGCAGAGCGCCTTGAAAAGGCCGAGGACTTCCGACGGGAAGCCTTCCGCATAATCCGCCACACCATGCGGGAGCATAAGCGCATACTATACAACGGCAACAATTACAGCGAAGAATGGGTAAAGGAAGCGGAAGGCCGCGGGCTGCTGAACCTCCGCACCACCGTTGACGCCATGCCCAGATTCGTATCCGAGGAGAACATAGCGCTGTTTTCCGAGCGGGGCATATACACCCGCCGCGAAATGATATCCCGATACGATATCTCCATGGAAAACTACATTAAGCTCACTCGCATCGAGGCCAATACCATGATAACCATGGCCCAGCGCATGATACTGCCCGCAGTAATAGGCTACGAAACAAAGATAGCGGATGCGGTATCCGTAAAGGACCGCCTCGGCGTTCCCAACGAAAGCGAATACGCGCTGCTTCGGGCTCTATCCGATGGCATATCCGCCCTCCATAAGGGTATAGGCCGCCTGCTTGACAGCCTTTCCGCCATGCCGGAGGACCGTTCCGCAGCTGCGGCCCATTGCCGGGACTCTATTCTGCCCGCCATGGCTTCATTGCGCAACGCCGCCGATTCCCTTGAGGTGATTACCGAAAAGAGCGCATGGCCCTTCCCCGGCTATGACGAACTGCTGTTCTCACTGTAGTTCCGGAAAGGAGTTTACCAATGGACGGCTGTCATGGGCCAAACCCCGAGCATCTTAAAAAGGGCGCATACCTTCTCCTTGACCCCCACAAGGGCTATGCGGACTGCGCCGTAATATTTCCGGAGGATGATTCCCCCATTCTCCTCAGGGCGGCCCTTCGGCTGTCCGTTCAGGGCATAACCGCAAGGCTTATCGCGGTAAAGGATTTTGCCCTGTTTGAGAGGCAGGATGAAAACTATCGCCGCCATGTGCTGAGAGGGGATGTCCCCCTGCTCATATGCGCCCGGGAAAACTGCGCCTGGACTGAAAAGGTAACCGGCCGGCTTATCGCATACGGAGATGAAGCCGTCGTCGCAAATCGTATAAAATCCGCAATTTTGGGCGAATAATGCCCCCATTCACCGTTTATTAATATTTACTTTACGGATTGTACACCTGATGTGCATTTTTCAGCCATATTTTGTTGATACTATAATTACAGCAGACAGGGAAGCCTGCTGATAGTAACTCCAACCATAAGATTTCTCCCCCAAAAACCGCGGCCGCCACCGAACCATGGCGGTCTTGGTTTTTGTATTGACTTATATAAAACCTTTTGAAATAATACCCCTATACACCTTTTGCCGGAGGCGTCATGGAAAACAGCCGTTTTTTCGCAAACAAAGCCTGCCCATATTATCCCTGCCATGGGGATGCTGATAATTTCAGCTGTCTTTTCTGCTTCTGTCCCCTGTATGCCCTCGGGGAAAGCTGCGGCGGCGATTATAAATATACCGACAGCGGCGTAAAAGACTGCTCAAACTGCGCCATTCCCCACAGGACAGAAAATTATGATTATATCATAAAAAGATCCGCCGAGGTTGTGGAGCTGGTGCAGAAAAAATAAAAAAAGAACCGATCGACCGGTTCTTTTTTTGTTATCTGTCGTTTGTAAGGTCTCCGCTGCCGGATACTGGTATTGCCTCCCCAAGGTATGTGGGCAAGGGCTTGAACAGGCACATCAGAAAGTCCTTGTTCCGGGCCAGTATTTCACGAAGGTCATAATAGCTTTGACCCCGATAGTTTCTCAGGTCAGCAGAAATGCCCTTTGCCTCAAGGCCCAATGCCTTTGCCACATACAGAGCCCGGTAAAGATGATACCCCTGGGTGACTATCAGCACCCTCCGCGCCTTGAATACATCCCGTGCCCTGTACATACTCTCGTATGTGGAAAAACCGGCGTGATCCATAAATACATCTTCCGAAGGTATCCCCGCCTCCATTGCGTAATCCTTCATCACGTTCACTTCGTCATACTCGCTGCGCCCGTGATCCCCGCTCATAAGCAGCTTTGGCGCGGCGCCGTTCCGGTATGCGTCTATGGCGGTATCCAGCCTGTCCGCCAGCATATGTGAGGGTCTGTCGCCGGACCATACCCCGGCCCCCAGCACCAATACGCAATCAAACTCTTCGCCGCTCAGCTCACGCGCCTCCAGTATGTCCCCTCTTGTGGACAGGCACACATATCCGCTTATGATAAATGGGGTTATAAACGCCAGCAGCAATATCAACGCCGCCGTCATCAGTATCTTCTTTCGTGACGCTTTCTTTTCCATGTGAAAAGTATACCATCATGCCACAGGGTTTTGTTTTAACAAACTGTAAAGCACATATCAGAAATCCCTGTAAAACAGCCCGTGCTTCACGCAGTACCATATCAGCCTGCCGTGGGCGGCCCAGGGTAGCCGGGCCTGAATATCCCATTCCGGATACAGCCGCTTCATAATGATAGCGTCCCCTGTGAGTATGCCGACAAAGGCGATGTAGTGGTCCTTTTCCACGGGATGGTCCCCTGAAATGAACCAGTCGTTCTCCATGCGCTCCATTGTAAGCTGGCCCTTGTCCCTTACCCCTTCAAGGGGAGCAAGCTTTTTGCCGCAGCAGTATATGGCGGCCTCTCCCTCGGCGGTCAGAATATTGCCGCAGCATGGGCAGGCGTAAAACATAATCTTTTTCATATTGCCCGCCACAGCCTTGCGCCGGCTCATTTCCCCGCTGAGCAGCCCTTCCAGCTCCACCCCAAGTATGGCTGAAAGCTCATTCAACAGAGAAACATCCGGACAGCCCAAGCCCCGCTCCCACTTTGAAACCGCCTTGTCGCTTACCATAAGGCGATCCGCAAGCTGCAGCTGGGTCATGCCCTTTTCCTTCCTCAGTTGTTTTATTATAAGACCTGTTTTTTCGTAATCCATGGGCTTATCCTCCCTTCTCTGCCCATTGTACCAGAACCGCCGCAAGGTGAAAATAAACGGTGTGTAGAGTTTGCTTAAAAGAGACGGCAAACGCCGTCCCTTGCTTTTTCCATATATCTTTAGCCCACATACCCGGCTTGCCTGAGCAGCTCCATGGCCCTTTCGTAATTTGCCTCGCTCATCATCACCAGGGGGCCTGTGCAGCCCATGCCGGATTCGGCATAAATGCCCGCCTTCCAAAGAACCTGCACCGCATCCTCAAGGTCCATTACCTCTATGCCGGGTATACCGGCTGTGACCGGCTCCGCAGGAGGCGCGGCAACGGCTTCTTCCTCCATGGGTCTGGCGGCAGACTTGCGGGCAGATAATATGCCGGAAAGGCCCGCCTTTTCCGCCTTGGCGAATTCCTCTTTGGCAATATCAAATACCCTGCCCCGCACAAGCTCTGCGGCGTATTCTATGGCCTTTGCCACCACAGGCGCACCGGATGCCCGGGAGATGATAAGTATCAGCTTGCCATAGCCGGGGCCTATTCCGGGACCGTAGCCATAGCCCAATGCCTCGTAGCTGCCTCCGGTGGTATATGAGGACAGCATCTTCATCATTACATTACCGGTAAGGGAATCCATAACCATAACATCGGGCACGCCCTGAAGCGCATCGTTGCCCCGCATTACGGCGCCGCCGTCTGAACGGGCAGACTCCGCAAAACGGAAATCATATCCGCCCTTCTGAAGCTGCCTGAGCGCCGTCTCCGCCTGTCTTGCGCCATCCACATTCAGTATGCCAACGGTCGGAGCCTTTACCCCGCAGGCCCTGGCGGCAATAATACCGCATATCGCATTCTTTATCATGCCTTCAACCCGGTCAGTGCCGGATGCGCCTGTGGTGGTCGCTATGAACATCTGCCTGCCCTTTGCGGGGGTAATAACGCGGCCCACGGTGGATACCCCTATGGGGAAGGGAAAATGCATGGTAACCGCTCCGTCAACCTCCCCCTTTTCCACCATTTCTTCCATTTTTTTATGGCCTTCCTCCTCACCTGCCGCCTTAACGGTGGTAACCCCTTCTGACGTAAGAGTTCCTATGTAATACACATCCACGCCCCTCTCCGCCGCCATGAGGGCGGCTTCCATGGCGTTTTGCTCCCCATGTTCGCCCCCCATGCCGGTAAGGGCTATGCGTGGCTTTTTGCCGAATGAGCCGGTTTCAAGGCCCTCTGCCATATCCATGAAGGCCCTGGCAATAATTCTTTTCTCCATGCTCATGGCCTCGTTATTCCTCCTTTGCCATAAGGGCCGCCGCAAACTCCTTCATGGACTTGGCGATAAGCCGCCTTATCTCATCCTCGCTTATTCCTGCGGCCCTATCACTGCCTGTGTTTGCCTGCATCACAAAGGACACCCCATCGAAAAGATTGGTCATTCGCCCAAGGAACAGTGAGCCCTTTCCTATTATCATGGCCCGACTTATCCTGCCCTCCAGGATATCATTGCGGGCAAAGCCAATATAGGGCACGCCGGAGGGAATATGGCCCTGGGTTGGAGCCCAGCCGGTAAGGCCGTGTTGGGCAGTAAACTTTGCGAGGTCAGCCTTTTCAAGCTCCCCTTTCTTTACGGCGAGTGCGGCTATCATCTTATAATTTGCCAGGGGCACATCCCCTGCCCCCGCGGGCTTGGTGATATCGGGATTCTGCATCTCGGGCGAGTATTTGTCTATATCCGTTACCTTAAAGCCGTTTTTTTCAAGGGGCTCCGTTACGAGGGAGCTGATGACCGCCTGGGGAGCAGAGCCTGTGCCTACGGTATGGCGGCCCAGTATGCTGAGATTTATCTCGGGGTTGACTCCGTCGTCTGCGGCGATTATCACGGCGAAGCCTGCCAGCATATCTTCCAGCACAGGCATACCCTTTTTAACGTGGTCCTTGCCGTTCATGCCGAGCTTTGCCGTAGAGCCGCCCGCCGTAACGGCAACGGTCTTATACGCCCCGGAGGATACCAGCGCCGCGGCTTCTATAATCGCATGGCATGGCGCAGCGCAGAATCCACGGCAGTCAGAACCCGTGGCGTTGTTCAGTCCCGCTATCTCGGCGGCGCTCTTTGCAAAGTTGCCACCGCCCCTCTGATTCATGTCGCCGCAGGCTTCCTCGGAGCAATCTATAACGTATTCTATTTCCTCTTTGGCGATGCCTGCGTTTGAAACGGCGCTCAGCAGCGCCAGCACGGAGGAAGCCTTGGATACTATGTTTTCATGCATTACATGGGCGGAAAGGCTGGGGTCTATATCGTGGGCGCGGATCACGCAGCCCACAAGCTCGTCCTTATGATACAGCCCCTCGGCCTGCTCCTCGTTTACAAGGCGGGCCACCTCGGCAGAGTCTGTGCCGGCGTTTATGCGCTCGGTTATGCTTTCGTCTATCATTGGATTCCGGGCGAATGCGTCCTTATGCCTGGATACAAACTCAGTATCCATCCTCACAAGGTCAAACACATCGCAGGCATCCATCAGCAGCAAAAACTCTTCCTCCGGCATTATCTGGCCAAACTGACCGCAGCGGTCCCTTACGGGGCTGGTCTTGTCGTACCAGGGCTGGGCAACTTCCGAAAGCTCCTCCGGGGTAATATTGCCGATGTATACCTGATTGGGATAATATGCCAGCGCCTCATCAAAACTGCGGATATGATCGGGCAGCTTCTTAAGGTAATCTCCATCGGGATTTACCATGCGCTCTATGGTCTGGGTAGTGCCGTTATGCAGCACCATGTCCGGCGCGTGTACCAGTATATAGCCTGTACCCTTTATAACGCTCTTCATCTTTTTTCCTCTCCTTATCAAAAAATTCATATATGTATGGCTTATACAAAGCGGCATTGCCGCCGTCAGGCTTTCGAAAAAGTAGCATTGCCGCCGTAATATCCTTTAAAAAAAGAGGCGGCAGTTATTGCCTGTCGCCTCCCCGTATTGGGCCTCAGTGCAGATACTTGCAGAATTCTTCCCTGATGCCGGACATTTCGTTAACAATATCGTCAACGTCCAGCACCATCTCCATCATGCTGACCTGCTCGTCATAGATGGCGGGATCAAATTCTTCCTTTACCTCAGGCTCACATACGTGATAAACCGTAAGTCCAAGCTGGACTCCCGTCAATGGACCTGCATAAGTGGGGTCACCGTTGGTGACTGTTTCAGCGGCAAGGCCGCAAGCCTCGCCCTCAGCCGCACCCAGAAGAACAACTACATTCTCGGGGCCGTACTGCTCGGCAAAACTCTTTACCCGCCTCTGGTTTTCCAGATCCATTGCTCCTGCGGCGGTTCAGACAAAGCACTCGGTGGAAGAAAACACCACCTCTGCCCCGGCGGATCCTGCGCAGGCGGCGATAGCCTGTCCGGGTATTCCGTCCCGGTCGCCTATTACCACTGCCTTTTTACCGGCTAAAATGCTCATACCTTATTCTCCTTTCTCAATATTTGTTATAGAAAGCCATTCGGCTGTCTAACCGCATATCCCCCGCTACGCATACCTTTTTATCATCTCCTCAACATTCTCCGGGGTAGCCGCCTCCTTTACCAGGGAATCTATCATCTCCCCATTCTCGTATACGGCGATGACCGGCAGGCCCAGAACCTTCTGACTGATAGCCAAGCGGCGGGCCTTAGTGGTATTCAGGGCGCAAAACTTAAGTTTTTCGCCGTATTCTTTGGCAAGGTCATGCATATGGGGCATAAGGGCGGCGCAGGGGGCGCAGCCATCCCCGTAAAAATCCACCACCACACGGCCTTGCGCCCGAAGCACCTCAGTTTCAAACGTAGTCTTATCCACTTCCTGCATTTTTTCTCTCCTTTGGGCTGTTTTTGGCATTTTTCAAAAAATAAAAAGGAGGGCTTTACGCCCCCCACTGTGGTTAGTATCGGCTGTTTCGCTTCAGCTTACTCCATGTTTGAAATATAATGTTCCGCCTGCATTGCGGCAATAGCGCCGTCCGCCGCTGCGGTAATCACCTGGCGGATGCTCTTTTTGCGAACGTCGCCTGCGGCGAATACGCCGGGCAGGCTGGTACGCATATCCTCATCGGTAAGGATATAGCCGTTTTCCATGTTTATCATGCCGCTGAACAGATCGCTGTCAGGCAGCAGGCCCACGAAGCCAAACAGGCCGAATATGCCGTCCTCGGCATCCGCCTCGATGGCGGTAATCTCTCCTGTTTTGGTATTCTTTACCGTCATTCTGGAAAGCAGCTCCTCGCCGCCCACGCTTTCCACTACGGTATCCCACATGAAATCAATATTAGGATTTGCAAAGGCCTTTTCCTGAATGGACTTTGCTGCCCTAAGCTCGTCCCTTCTGTGGATTATGGTTACCCTGCGGGCAAACTTGGTAAGATACAGCGCCTCTTCAACCGCCGCATCGCCGCCGCCCACAACGTATACCTGCAGCCCCTCAAAGAAAGCCGCGTCGCAGGTGGCGCAGTAGGATACGCCCCTGCCCCGGAATTCCTCCTCGTTTTTGCAGCCTATAAGGCGGGGATGGGCGCCTGTGGCGATGATAAGAGCCTTGCAGAGATATTCTCCCTTTGAGCCGGTAAGCTTCTTTATTTCCCCCGCAAGATCAACCGCCTTTATCTCGTCGCTTGCCCTTTCGCAGCCGAACTTTGCCGCCTGCTCCGCCATCCTCGCAACAAGGCTTGGGCCCGTTTCGCCTTCAAGCAGCTGCCCGGGATAGTTTTCCAGCTCGCTGGTGGTGGCTATCTGACCGCCGTCCTGTCCCTTTTCGATTATAAGCACAGAGCGTCTGCCCCGGCCTCCGTAAAGGCCGGCGGTAAGCCCCGCGGGGCCCGCGCCCAGCACTATCATGTCATATATCCTGCTCATGTATTATGATCTCCTTTATGTGTTTTCCATATATTCCCTTTTTGATATTCTATCACCGCCGCCGCTCAACGGCAATGTGTAAAGGGTATTTATACGCTTGATCCCGTCCCCTCAAATACCGTCTGATCCTCCACATGGCTGGCCAGGGCGTGCAGCGCGTCTGTTACCAGCCTTTTTCTGAGGGCATACTCCTCATCCGGAGGAAGGGAGGGATTTCCCAGAGGATGGGGTATGGCGATGGTGGGGATAATCCTGTTTGCCCCAACGGTAACCGAAATCGGTGTAACTGTGCACATATGCACTACGGGGATCCCCGCCCGCTCTATCTCTTTTACCATCGTTGCGCCGCAACGGGTGCAGGTACCTCAGGTGGAGGTCATGATAACGGCGTCAACTCCTGCGTTTTTAAGCTTCTCGGCGTACTCGGCCGCATATGCCTTTGAGGCGGCCACGGACGTGCCGTTGCCAACGGTGCTGTAAAACACCTCATGAAGCTTGCCTATTTTTCCCTCCCGTTCCAGCTCCCGCAATACGTCAACGGGCAAAACACGGTTTGGGTCCTTGTTTGCGTATATCGGATCATAGCCGCCGTGGGCGGTTTCGTATGCGTCCTCTGTAAGCCTGTCCACCCCGGAGATGCTGTATTCTCCATACCTTGAAGCGGATGAGGATTCGATATGATCCGGGTTTCCCTTGGGAACTATGCCGCCGGAGGTGCAGAGGGCGATGGTGGCCCTGCTCATATCCTCCACGGCATGGCAGGGCTCTACCCGGTCAAAGGAGGGCATAGGAAATTCCGTTGCGAAGGGCTTGCCGTTAAGCTTATTCAGCAGCATTCTCACCGCCCGCTTTGAGCCCCGCTCCTTTTCAAAGAAGTTTTTGCGTACTCCGTTTGGCATATAACCCTCCGCCACGGAAGGGCCTATCTCTTCCCCCTTCATAAGCTTCAGGGCCAGGGCAGCCATGGCAGGGGCGGCCTTTCGCATACCCGCGGCGCTGTTGGAGGTAGACACTATCAGCACCTTGTTCCTAAGGTCCGCGCCGGGATTTTCCTCATACATACCGGTGAGCGTGGGGATGCCCAGCTCCTCCTGCACGGCAAGGGCAATATTGGCGCAGGCATAGCCGTAGCGTCCCGCATTGAAGGCAGGACCGGCGATGAACATATCCGGCATCTCCGCCTTTACCCATTCCAGTATTTGGGCCTTAGCGGCCTTTTCATTCTCGGCAAAGTAGGAATCGCCGCATACAACGGTTTTTACTATTTCGGCCTCGCCGTTCCATGCCTGCTGCAGCGCCATGCCGGGGCCCACAACGCCCTCCCGAAGCTCAGGAGCGGCATGAGCCATTTCCTCGCCGCCGATATTGGCAAAAAACTGGTTGATATAATGTACAACACGATAACTCATCTATCCATCTTCCTTCCTTTATCTGGCGCTGAGATAGCCAAAGCCCATCTCGTTGGTGGCGCCGGTTATAACCTGTATCTCAGCCTCTATGCTGCCGTCATCCCTCAACGAACCTGCGTGACCGCCGGCTATCTTATCCACATAGTCCAGCGTACCTATAACCTTATCCATCTTGGGCAGCACTATTACCTGATTTGCGTTGCCGCCGGTGACCACCGCATCCGCAAGCGGATCTGCGTCCGCCAAAGACTGGGACTTGCCGTCCTGCCCTGCGTACTCATCGGTGATTATCGCGGTTTTTATGCCCTGCTGCTCTATCTTCCTGGTGTTCATGATAAGGTCGGTATCCGGATTGCCAAAGCCCTCCTGAGACACGATGACGCCATCCAGATCAAGCAAGCGGCACAGCTTGGCAGTCCAATCGGATGAGCGCATCTTATCCGCAAGGTATACATTCTCGTTGGTTATGATATTGCATACATAGTTCAGCGTTTTTCCATGCTCCTCAAAAAGGTCCGCAACCACAGGGTTGTTCTGATGATGGTATGTGGTGTTCTTATCGCAGGCGGATACGCAGTTGCCGCTGATTATTGCGCCGTCCATGGTCTCGGTGGGCAGCAGTATGGTGGTAAGGCTGCGCTTTGCATCCACGCCGTAAACATATGTATCGTGGAGCAGTCCCTGACTTTGCAGCATATGCACATAGGCTACCCGGGGCAAGGCGGGGAATTTCTCCATGCCTTCCTTTATGCCAAAGGTTTCGAATTCCTTCACCTCATCCGGCTGAATATCCCTTGCAAACTCCCCAATATATACCGCCGCCCGAAGGCCCGCCACGCGCACCGCCCGCTCATATTCATGGGGCTGTATATCGTCCGCAGGCTCGCATACCAGAACCAGGTTTACCAGTTTTGAAAATCCGGTATACTCGGCGCCGGGTCCTGACATATCTATTATTCCCTCCTGAAAGCCGACTATGGGCCCGGCGGTAACTACAGCCATGCCCCTGAGCACATGGGTGCGCCCGGAGCCCACGGTATCTACCTTGGCGATAACTCCGGGAAACTGTCCGCCTGGGCCTTCCACCTTTACCCGGGGCTCGATAACATCCTTCACGGGAGTGATGCGAACACTCTCCCCCGGCCTCGCAATATCAAAATGCGCCTTCTTTATGCAGGCTTTTACCTCCTCATCCTGAAAAACGTGGGCCAACACCTCATCGGCGTTTACCGAGAGAACTCCGCCTTCCACCTTTGTTTCCTCTGAAAACCGTATGTCCCTTATCTCTATAAAGCCAAGCTGCAGCTTCAAAGAAAACACCTCCTTTTCTCTTTCCTTTTTAGTGATTTATGGATCAGTTCTATTGCGCCAAACCCGCCGCCCAGTCAAATTCCATTGCGCCGGCGATAAGGATATAGTCCACCATTTGAAAATCCCGGAGCATCTTTTCAGTAAGCGTTCTCTGCTTTACGGGAAACTTATCGCAAACAGCAACGCTGTTTGATATTATTTCTGATAATTCCATGGAAAATTCATGGGGCTTTTTCGATATTGCTATGGAACGGTACAGGGTATCGTTGGGCTTTACGCTGCCCGCAAGGGGATGGGTGTATAATGTATGCCCGGTGTATACCATATCACGCACCTTAATCAGCACATCCCGATACCCCCCCTCCACAAAGAGCACGGCGCAGCGTCCTCCCATGCGCTCCCGCACAACGGGGTTGTTTGTAATGATGATAAAATCGCCCTTTTGCATACTTTTTCCTCCCTTCATCTGCTCAAAACAAAAAACGGGCAGGCATGATATCGTTCAGCCTGTCTCCGTATGCTGTGCAGTATGCGCCGGCGTTTATTCATATCCGCCTTTATTTGGACTATACTTTTTGCGGTTTTCTGCTATAATTGATTTCATTCCATGTATTTCGAGGTATCCTGATGAAATATCCATCCACCCTTACCGCCTCCTTCATTTCCCGACCAAACCGCTTTGTGGCCAGGGTGGAGCTTGATGGCCGCGAGGAAACGGTTCACGTTAAAAACACGGGCCGCTGCAAGGAGCTGCTGCTCCCCGGGGCAAGGGTGGTGCTCGTCCCTTCGTATAATCCCCTGAGAAAGACCCGCTATGACCTTATCGGCGTTTACAGCCGGGGCGTGCTTTTGAATATGGACAGCCAGGCCCCAAACGCCGCCGCAGGGGAATATCTGAGAAAGCTTTTTCCCGACGCGGATATAAAGCCCGAATACCGCCACGGGGATTCCCGGCTGGATTTTTACATTGAGCGGCCTGGCAAAAAGCCCCTGTTTGTTGAGGTAAAGGGCGTTACCCTCTTTGACAGAGACACCGCCATGTTTCCGGATGCGCCAACGGAGCGGGGAGTTAAGCACATACGCCACCTTATCGCCTGCAGACAGGACGGCGCGGAGGCGTTGTTGCTTTTCATAGTGCAGATGAAGGGTGTAAAAAGGCTCATTCCAAACGATGTCACCCACCCCGCCTTTGGCCAGGCGCTCAGGGACGCGGCAAAAGCGGGAGTGCAGATAAAGGCGCTGGACTGCATGGTAACCGAGGATGCAATGACGGTGGATGAGGAAATAGCAGTAGAGCTATAGAAAGGAATTGCCATGACAAACCACAGCATAGGCATAATAGGCGGGGCGGACGGCCCCACCGCCATATTCGTTGCCACTTCCCCCGGCTGGATAAACTTCTTCGGCCTGATAATAGTGGTTTTTATGCTCATACCCAATATCATATACGCCATAAGGCACAGGGGAGAAAAAAACCGCTGTACCAGCAAAGCCATGAACATACTGGAGCAGATAGGCCGCTATGGCTGTATTCTGCTGATGGTATTCAACATTGGCCTTAAGGAATTCGGTTTTTCCTCCGCGCCCGGCCTGCTTGTATACCTTTTTGGCAATGGGCTTCTGCTTCTCTCCTATTGGGTCTGCTGGGCGGTGTATTTTAAAAAGCCCCGCGGCTCCGTCGCCATGGCAATGGCGGTCATCCCGACCGGAATATTCCTGCTGAGCGGCATTTGCCTGCGGCACTGGCTGCTGGTGACAGCGTCGATGCTGTTCGGGGCGGCTCACATATACGTTACCAACGCCAACAACAAATAAAAAGCCCAATGGGGCTTTTTATTTGTTTATGCACATTTTTGTATCAGTACGCTTCCGCCCTTTCGCCGTCATACACCATCAGCTCTATCACGGTTCCCTCATCCACATCCGCCTGGATGCCAATGGTATACGCCTGCTGCTTTGCCGCCTGATAAAAGACCGTTACGCCGCCGGCCTCGGTTTCAAAGGTTTGTTCGTCCTGCCCTTCGCCAAGAAGATGGACGGTTATTTTGAAATCATTGCGGTTTTGAAACGCCAGTATGCCGGTATCTGATACTATCTCTTTATCGCTGTACGTTACTGCATCCCCGGCGCATGCAACCGAGCAGTCCCATTGGCTTTGGCCTGCCGCCTGTTCCTTTTCTGCGCAGCCGAGCAGCATAAGGGAAAAAGCTCCTGCCATTAAAAGGCACAACCACTTTTTCATGTTCCGTCCGCCTTTCTTTATCAGCATAACACATCCTCCCATATTTCGTTTTTTATTGCTTTTGCCGCGAAATCCTCCAGAAGAAACTCGCCGCGGTATTCGCTCACCTCGCTGAAATGCCGCCATGGACTCATGTCCGTCCTTAGCTGTCTCATGCGGTGTACCGGGATGCAGCTAAGATCCTCCCTGCCCTCTATGTTGCAGGCAAGGCAGCATATTCCCTTTATGAACATCAATCCATAGGGACTTACCCGATAGCGCCTTGGCGTGGCTTCCCTGGTTCTTTCGTATGAAAAGGTTACCTGCCGCCGGGCCGCCACCGCCCTGTCCAGCATATCAATGGCGTTGAGCGTTTCGTCGTTTGGGCTTTTCCGGGCCGCCATACCGCCCCGTAT
This sequence comes from Clostridia bacterium, assembly GCA_016292635.1. Taxonomy (GTDB): domain Bacteria; phylum Bacillota; class Clostridia; order Christensenellales; family CAG-138; genus SFEL01. The sequence goes on along the minus strand of JAEDIC010000020.1, from coordinate 2,207 downwards.
GAGTTTTTTGCCCATATATGCCCCGCCAAAGGCGCCTATTTTGCCGGTGAGCTCGGCGGTGCGCCGCTCGGACAGAAATTCCGCGCTTTTTACCGCCAATGCCATGGCCCTAAGCTCGCTATGTGTAAATTCCCTGCCCGAAAGATAATACCCGGCGCCGGTCTTGCGAATATCTGCGCCGTATTCAATCAGCGCATCTATATCCCGGTATATGCCCTTTCGCTCCGCCCTTACGCCACGGCGCTGCAGCTCCTCCACAAGGTCCGGCACGGTAAGCCGGTGCTCCTCATCGGTCAGCTCACGGAATATGTCCATAAGATACAGTGGTTTAAGCTTTGTGTTAGACATGGTTTTCTCCTTAGACCAGCGTGTCCAGTATGTCGATAATAAGCCGGCACACCGCCAGTATGCAGGCCGCCACATTGAACAGCATGGCGGCAAACGCCTTCGCCCGGTGTTTTTTCGCCTTTTCCGTGGCCCTTATCTCATAGTACCACACCACGGCGATAAGGCCGCCGACAACCGCCGCTCCAGCCCCGGTAAACCAGGGCAGAGCATCGGCAATGCCTTCATTCAAAAACAACCCGTCCACCGTAATGGCAAGGCTCAAAATCCCGAAAAGATACGATAAAAATCCCATGTTTCCTCCTGTATGCGCTGAAACCATTATACCATATAAGTACCAAAATGGGCACTGTTTGCGGAATACATCGAAAAAGGCATCCGGTGATTCGGATACCTTTTATGCTGCGCTTTTGTTAATTCTGAGACCCCTGTACGAAGGGAACATCAATTTGAACATCCTCTATTCGCCAGTTGTCGGTATACGGTATTTCTCCCGGCTCAAGCTCAAGCTGTTCTTCAGGAGGCTGAGCCAGTATAAGCTGGGAACGTATGGCGGCGGTCCCGGCGTCATCGAGGGAGCCGTCCCGTATTTCGCATATGGTGCCGGGGGCTATATTGTACCATATCCACCGTGCATCCGGCACGGTAAGCCGCACGCAGCCGTGGGAATCCATCTGCCCCAGCCGCTCGAATATATATCCCTGATATGTTGCGGCGTCTTTGCTGGTATACAGTATCGTATGAAAATATATGGCCTTGCGTATCTGCGTCCAATACTGTCCGTAGCGTCCATCCCTGGCAAACCTGCTGAAGCGCACCCTGTATGAATCCATTTTGAAAGTGCCCTTGGGGGTGCAGTCGTTTGCGCCGCTGGAGCAAAGCATATATCTCACCGGCACGGTATACTCCCCCTCACCATCCTTAGCGTGCACCATGGTCACCTGATGGGCAAGGTCAACGGTTATTTTATATGTATCCGCCGCCGGGAATCCCTTTGGATAATCGTATATACCGTCATCTCCGATAAGCTCAGCAAAGGACATATCCACCGTTGGGGCGTAACGGGAGAAGGGTATGGGAGCCGGCGTGGGCTCCAGATCCGGCGTGGGCTTCGAGGCTGGCGCAGGGATAGCGGACGGGCTCGGCAGCACAGTTTCGACAGGCTGTATGACGGATTCTTCTGCCTGGGGTGCGCCGCAGGCCGTTACAAACGACGCCATTATAGCCAATATTATAAAAAATGCTCGCCTCATTTTTCCTCTCCCTCGTTGCTTATAAGTCATGTCATATTTGTATTCTGTTTTTGATATCTGTTTTAGATTTTATACCAGACCACAAAAGAATACAATAAAATACAATAAAATACAATAATAAAAAGAAGGAGCCGTACGTTGGGTAAACTTATCGCGCGAAAGCCCGAAAAAGAAGTTTTCTCATCGGGTATCTCATCCGATGCGCTTAAGGAGATATACTCCGGGGCCGCCGCAATCGGCATAAGCAGAAACGAGCTTGTAAATCAAATGATAACATATGCCCTTTCAAATATGGAGGCCAGCTCCAATATTTAAATTATGTCCATTATTCTTTTTTATATAAAAACCGGTCAGGCATATATCTGACCGGTTTTTGTTTTGCATTATGGTGTTATCTTACTTCGCTTCGCTGACGGCAACGGCAACGGCAACAGTCATGCCAACCATGGGGTTGTTGCCTGCGCCGATGAGGCCCATCATTTCTACATGGGCGGGAACGGAGGAGCTGCCTGCGAACTGCGCGTCGCCGTGCATACGGCCCATGGTGTCGGTCATGCCGTAGGAGGCGGGGCCGGCTGCCATGTTGTCAGGATGGAGGGTACGGCCGGT
>JAEDIC010000005.1 GCA_016292635.1 Clostridia bacterium | reverse complement strand
AAATGACTTCAGGACGGGTTGCTTTATAGGGCAAAGACTTATAATCCATTGAAATTAACGCATTTTGGCAAAGAAAAAAGATAGTAGACTTTCTATCAAAAGCTACTACCTTTTTGGTCGGGGCGACGTGATTTGAACACGCGACCTTTTGGTCCCGAACCAAATTTTTATTAAATTTGATGTAATCCAGCATGCCCCAAAGTGCCTGTTTTGCTGGTTTTTTGAAAAGCACTATTTCACCGGTTTTGAAATAAAAGTTGCCAAAAAGTTGCCAGAGAGTTTAGTATTTAAAAACTTTATGTTAAGTAATTAAAACAAGAAAAACTCCCCCCCGGTTTTACGCCGGGGGGGCATTTGAAAGGGATCCCGTTCGCGGGATGAGTTATTCTGATTCTTCAACGGGCTCGAGTGCCAGCTGTATGGTTCCGCCCTTGATCTTATCAAAAAGATCGCTGATAAAGTTGCTGCCGCGGCTCAGCAGTATACCGGTAATCAGAACATCAACCAGCATGGGGACATCAATGCCCAGGGCTGCCATAATGCCGATATGACAGAAGTAGGCCAGAAGGATACCGAGGACAGCAGCGGCAATATTCTGCCATTTAATGCCGCCCTCAATGGTCATCTTGATGGTTTCCACAACTGCCTCTATCAGCAGGGCTACAACGATAATGATAGTGATTGCTTCCATTTTGTAAAATCTCCTTATTATTTTGTTAAGTTTGGTTGATGAATTACATTAAAAAGCGCCGTTTTTGTTGTTAAGAAACCTTTAGTTGTGTTCTTAACATTAAAAATCGGCGTTTTTAATCAAAATCGTGAAGGTGGCTCATCGCCTGTTTGTCCAGGAACTCGCGATAAGCCTTTTTTGCGCTTTCATACGATGCGATGCCCTTTTCTACCTCGCCATTCGGACTGCCGCGTTTCAGTGCCATGGCAACGGCATAGGACAGTTTATTGGCCGCCCACTGCAGCTGCAGCATCAGCATGGTCTCTTCCTGCCTGGCCTTGCGGTTATCATCGGTCGCTTTGTCGCGTTTTTTCTGAGCACGCTGCCAATAGAAGGCAAACAGGCCCACGATAATGGAGGGCAGCATGTCGAGGAGGAAGTTCCACAGTCTGTCCATGGCTATACCTCCTCAAAGTACTTACCGAGACACCAGCCGCGCAGCATGGGAGCTTCCTCATGCATTATGACCTCTGCCCAGTCGCCGTTGAATCCCAGAACAATTACCTTGTCATTTACGCACACGCGCCCAATTTTCTGGCCGCCTGTTGAGGGCATTGTTCTCAGGTTGACATAGGTTTCGCCGGCATAACGCCGCAACGCGGGATATGTGGGAAGATCTTCTGTTCGTTCGTCATCATCAGGAACTGCGAGATCGGGGGCTTCTTCCCTTCCGCCGAGGAGTGCCCTCAGCTGGTCCATGTCCATGCAGGGGCACTCTGTAGCGTAGTTTTTGCCGGTGGGTTTGTTGTTTTTATAGGTAGGCACCTCATTATGCCCGAGCACCGCTCCGATACCCAGGTCATAATAGGCGATAACGTCATTGCAGAGGCGGACGAAGCTTCTCAACTGGGCTTCGGTGGGCAGGGATGAATCCCTCATATCTCCGTCGAAGGCAATGGCCACAGACCGGTCGTTGGCGCCGATATCATCCTCGTTCTTTGTGGCGCTGTTTGAAACGCCGCCATGAGAATACTCGAGGCCGCGTCCGAGATAGATGTCGCCGTTCTTACATATTAAATATGAATACCCGACTCCCTTGTGGCCATCTTTCTCGATTTTGCGGCGGTGAAGCCGCTCCCACGCTTCAGGTGTACCGTAATTGCCTACGGTATGATGGACCTGCACATGATCGGTTACGCGGCGCTTCCCGCCTTTGCCTTCCGGCCATTTGAGGCCGGTATCTATAACGTAGGCAAATTCCATTTCTCTTTACCTCTTGAAACGTTTGCCGCAGTCAATTACCCAGGCGCCGGCGCCAAGTATGAGGGCAACTCCCAAAACGCTGGCGTCGCCAGTTTTAGGAATAGAGATTGTCTGCTGGGCCTGCTGAACTCCGGCTGTGAAGGAATAGCAGGCGGTTACTGTTCTGTCTTCCTTCATGGCTTCGTACATTTCCTCTGCAGTATCTGCGTTTTCAAGGGCCACGTCCTTAACCTTGATGCATATGTTGGCAGGCTGGGCGGTGACTACGCCGCGGATATAGTAGCGGCCGGTCACCAGCTGAAGAGAGGGTTCCTCAATTTCCACGCCGTCTACCTCTATTACGAGCTGCATGTTTGTGAGATCTGCGAACCGAGGAACATCGATGTCGACGCGGAGATTAAAGAGTTCATTCTCCACATAAGTTTTGGATACCGCTTTGCCGGTCTGGTAATCCACGGGCTGAATTGCCACGGTGACCTTTTCGTCGACGGCCATGGCGGTGGTCATGCCACAAAGAAGCAGCACAGAGATGAGGATTGCAATAAACTTTTTCATAAATGGTTCCTTTCTTTTATCTGAAGTTTGTATTAAAAAAGAGCCTCGAAAGGCTCTGAATTTTATTTGGTGAAGTGTGCCGGCACATCGGCGGGATCATACAGCAGCGGATCCGCCGGTTGAATACATGTATATACCTCTCCGTCTTTTGCGGAACGGACCCTCATACCGGCTTCAGCGCGCATATTATATACGTAGGGATAAACGCCATCGATGTCCGCCGCAGGCCTTGCTCCGTATAGCGCCTCAGTTCCGATGGAAAAAGGCGGGTATATTTCAAGAGAGTTGACCGCCTGACGGCAGAAACCGCATTTGCCGTTGTGTGTAAATACATCGCCTTTTTTATATGCGGTGCCAGGCGTCCATTCGTCATAATCGAAATAGCCTATATCTACGCCAGGAGAATCGCTGGCGGCTTCGCGTACGGCCTGCCCCCCCTGTGCTCTCATGCGCTCTATTTCAGCAGCCTTCTTTTCTGCCCAGTCGTTATACTTGCCCATGCTCTTCCTCCTCATATCCGAGCCGTTCAAGGGCCGCCTCCATGTCCGTAACCTGAACGGCGCCGTTGAATTCTATGATTTCAAGTCCCTCGATGGGCTCGTTATAGCTGTTGTTGATTTCCACGGCCTCGGCCTCTTCCTTGCCGCAGTAAACCGTAACTCCGTTCGGCTGGGTCTTTACGTATCTCAGCTCATCCTCAAGGGAGATCCGGACGCCATCTTTTTTTATTTCGTACATACAAACAACTCCTTATATAGATTGTTTAGGTTCTGCCTTGAGTGGTAGGCGTCAAAATAGCTCGCATAGCCGACCCATGATTTGCACGACGTCCACACGTCATCGATGGACATTTTCCCGCAGTCCACCCATTTTTTGAACTTCTTAAGTTTCCTGCGCATCGATGTGACAGAATGAGGGTTAAGCTTTTTGACCACCTTACCGCTGTCGGTAAGAAAAAAGCGTCCCTTGAGAAAGGTGACGCCTTTGGTTAGTTTTGTTATTTGGGTCTTTCGCTCATTGAGCTTAATGCCGAGGGATGCGCATATCTTGCGGATCTCGTTCAAACATTCCTGCAGATACTCTTTGCTGGGATGGATAAGGTAACCATCATCCATGTACCGGCCGTAGCAACGAATCCGGAGTTTCTCTTTGATATAGTGATCAAGTTTGTTCGGCAGAGCCAGGGCCGATATTTGCGATACCTGACTGCCAAGGCCAAGCCCTTCATTACCAAACTGACGGATGAAGTATTTTGCCTGCTCCCGCAATCTTTCATCGGTGGTGCAACGGTCGATTTCGGCAAATACGGCGGAATGTTTGGCGGTATCGAAGTATTTGGAAAAGTCAAAGGTCAGTACATATCCTTCCGTGCCGTAGCGCCTGTAGTGCCAGCGCAGGTGCTCGCACAGCCTATCCAGAGAGAAGTGTATCCCTTTACCCTTGAGGCTGGCGCCGTTGTCATAAATGAATGTACTGCTCATCACCGGCACAAGGTAATGATCGCACAGGCAGCGCTGAACCACTCTTTCGCTGATATGCACGCTGCGAATATGACGAGGTTTGCCACGCTCTATAATGTCAAAATCCACAAAGCCCTTGCTTTTATATGTGCTGTCCATCAGCTGTCTGTGGGTGCGATAGACTTTAGCGAGACGTCCGGCGGCATAGCCCTGCACGCTGGTTTTCCACATGACGCCATGTTTGCAGTTGTTAAAGGCATCATAAAGGTTGTCAAAGCTGAACACTTCTTCGTAAGTCATTGAGTTGCGCTTTCTCTTTTGCTCCTCGCGTTTGGCCTTTCTGCGCTGGTATCTGGCCTCGCGCCGTTCTTCGCTTGTCATGTAATCACCTCCGTTTACAGCGGCGGACCATGAAAGCGGGGTCCCGCCCATGCAAGCAGCGTCCGGTCAGCCGCATCGAAAGTTATATTTACCCTTGCGGGAAGGTCATGCGCTCCTTATGTGGATGCTCTGCTTTCACTTTACAGTTACTCGGTCTCGCTGTCACACAATCCGCAGGCGACGCCATTCGAGTTGCCGGCGTTGTTGTTGTTGGCCGTGCCCGACGTGTTGACGTAGCAGAAATTGTTGCTGTTGCCGGTGTTCGGGGAACGGGTATCAGCGCATAACCTAAAACTTATATCTTTTGGCGTCGGCGGTTTTGCACGCCGAAATAAGCGTGGCTTCCGCCGTGGCCAGGCGTACCATCTCCTGAAACTTCTTAGGTTCAATATGGGGCTTGAGCATATCCAGCTGCACCAGGTAGTCCTGTACGGCTTCGTTGGCTTTTATAAAGCAGTCTCTCCGCTCCTGCAGTTCGTGGGCGTTGGTCGGATATACGCTGTTGGCGCGTGTCACACGGCTGAGGATCTCCCTCGCCAGCGCCCATAATTGGCTGCCGCCATAGAATGTCAGGGATTTAGGCAGCTTCCTGCACACGGATGTGGTATACTCGGCAAGTTCTCTCGCTGTCTGCACAAACTGCATTGTGCTCGCCCCTCGTTGTGATTTCAGTACGCTCATTTTTACCTCCCGCCGCCCACACAGGGGCGGCGATTATTTGGATTTTTGGATTAAATGTCAAAGCCGCAGGCGACGCCAATCGAGTTGCCGGCGTAGTCGCCGCTGGCCGTGCCCGACGTGTCGACGCAGCAGAAAGAGTCGCTGCTGCCGGTGAGCGGGGAACGGGTCCAGTATATAGAAGCAGCGCCGTTTACAGTTTTAACGCGATTGCCCGAAGTATAGTAGGCGTATTTTGTACCCTCGCCGGGTGCGGCATAAGAATAGCTAAGTCCCAGTTCCGCTATAGAATGAAGACGCAGCCTATCAGACGAAGTAACAAGGCTCGTGGATTGGTTGCCGGCAGAAGCCAATACATCAACATATTTGATTGCACCATCCGCTGTAAGCTCGGCAGGGAAGGTGTTCAGAATGGCAGGCATTCTGGTATTTCGCATGGCAGAGCCGTTCCAACCTCCGGAGTTGGTGTTGCTGCTGTTTATGGGATAGGTGGTGTTAAGGCAGTTTTTGAATGTAAACGCCATAGCCGCCTTATTGCTTGTGCCGGTGATGGTGTTGTGTTTGAAGTCGCCTATTACAACAGGAACGAGCTCGCTGGTGGTAAGCTGCAGATCCTTGGCATCGCCAACGGAGAAGAACAGGCTACACTCTTCGCCGCTGTTGCCTATGGCGATTATCTGAGCCCATGTCAAGGATGACAGCGGTGAAAGGGTTGAGAACAACTTCCACTCGCCGGATACTCCGATGTAGGCATTCCTGTACTCCCAAATAGAGCCATTGAACTGCATTACCGCGCCGGGAGTTATCCGTATACCCACCGCTCCGTCAGCTGACAGAGTGTAGCCTCCGTTATCCACGGTATGTACCCATATATCGCCGCTGACAGGGTCAGAAGGTGCTGCGTAGGAAAAAATAATCTTGCCGGGTGTGGTGGATGTTATAATGATAGCCTGTCCATCCACTACGGCCGCGGGCAGCAGGGTTGCGGTTATTATGTTAAGGGACGCACCGCCCCCCCCCCCGAGAATAAATTACAGGATTTATAATCATGTGTGTTTTCTCTCTTTCTTTTTAGTCGGTGTAGCCCAAAATAGCAAGAGCAGCTTGCATATCTGTAATCTGCTCTTGCTCGCTATATACAGGCTCATTGTTGTGGTAAAATCGCCCATCAACGTATGTATCGCCTATTTGTACGGACAGACCTTCGATGCTTACGGCGTTAGGAAAATCCGATGCGTTATAGGGTAAAAGGGCAATGGTGTTTGTGACTATGCCGTCAGTTATTAATGCGTATCTCATGTTAAAGCTCTCCTACCGGCTGTTACGAATTATAACGATACCTTGCGAACCAGCACTACCGCCGCAGGCACGGCCGCCACCAGCGCCACCGCCTCCTATACCGCCGCCGCCACCACCGCCAGTACCCTGAGCGCTACCACTACCGCCTACGCCACCGCCGACACCTATTGTAGAACTCACAGCACCATTACTGCCCGTTGGGTTCGCCGCCGTACCACCAGCACCGCCACCTTTTATTGCATCGGGATATCCACCAGCGCCACCTGCACCACCAAAATTAACAGCCGCAAAAAATGCACCACCACCACCGCCACCGCCAGAGTATAATTCAGTTCCTTCTTCGCCAAATTCCCAAGTATTGTCTATTTGTCCTACCCCATAACCTGTAGAACCATAATTACCACCGTTAGAACCATTAGCGCCACCAGCTCCACCTGCTGCGGCAGCATAATCCTTACCGGTTGTACCTCCACTACCTCCACCAGAACCTCCGTTACCTCCTACGCCACCACAGAGGCCTCCGTTAGTATTATAGGGGTCTGTTGGTGAGCCACCTGCGGCACCGCCTGAGGCGCTAACTAATGAGGCAAATGATGAAGTACCACCTGCTGCGCCTGCGGAGCCACCACTACCTATAACAACTTGATATGTACCCGGAGCAAGAACAACGCTTCTTATTGTTCGTGTATAGCCACCGCCACCGCCACCACCACCGTGATAACCGGAGCCCTGTAGACCGCCGCCGCCACCGCCGCCGCCAACGCAAAATATATCAACGGTTATTGATTTGTTTAATACGAAATCACCGGCGGTGAGAAATTTAATTCGCCAATTACCTGCACCATCATCTATAAGCGCGTATTCACCCGAAAATGAAAAGTCAGGAAACCCGCCACCGCTATAATCTTTTGAGTATATAATTGTATTTAGAATCATGTTGTTGCCTCCTTGGCCGCCTCTACGATTACGATGAGTATGGGGATATCGTTCTCGGGAGCTGATTCACACGTAAATGTTAGGCTGTCTGTGTCCTGCGCCGTACATTCGATTCCGGCCGCCCCCCATGCTGCCATATATCCAGGCTGGGGTGTTGGCCATATAGCTTGCTTATTTACGTCAGCCACTACGCCCGTAACGGTTATGGTCTGAGAAAACGGCGCTTCTGCGCCCGTCCACAGCGCTACGCCCAACGTGGCAGTGCGAAGTATCGGCGCTGCGGCGAACGCTGTTATTGGCTTCCCTCCAAACAGCTCGGTGTTGCCTGCGGCCTCTGCGTAGTCGGCCTCATCCACTCTTCCGTCCTGATTGGTGTCGTAGGTAGATGTTGCCATATCGCCAAAACCGAGTTCCTCCGGTGACTTCCATTCGCCGTCATATACCGTGTCGGATTTCTTTACATAAACATCCCCGGCTTTACCTCCGGGCTTGAGGCCATTTGCCGAGGCTCCTACAGCGGGCAGTTTCCATGTGCCATCGTTGGCGAGGAAGGTGCTGCCGTCGCCTTTGGGGAGCACTGTAGCGACAAGGTTGTCCACGGCGCTGTCAATATCGTCTGTAATCCCTTTCAGCTCTGCTATTATGTCGGATACAGTTTTGCCGCTGAGGCCGTCAACGGTTATTCCGATATCTGCCGCGCCACCTACCGCAAGGGCTTCTATGAGGGCGTTTAGGGCGTCCTTAAGCTGATTACTGTTGCTGTCAAATATCGCCTTCATATCAGAAGCGGACCGTTGAGGGCGGTCCGCTTCGTTGACTATCGGGTTTGTCCAGGTGGTTATTTTGTTGTCTGTTATACTCAATGTTTTTCCTCCTTAGTCAGGCTGCCATACGCCGTCAATCTGTTTGATTCCGCTGAACCTTGTCGAATAGTCTTTCTCGTATACCTTGTACCACACATATTCCTTAAAAGGTTCAGGAGCATCAAGGCTCTCTATGAGGTTGACCAACTTCGCTTTCTTTGAGTTTGAAACATATTTGTCGGTGGTGCCAGGTATCAAATCGCCCTTGACTGTGTCCTTTTCTTTGTAATACTGCAGGAACGCGGCTGCCGATACACCGTATGCAGTTTTTAATTCTTGCCAATCGTTATATACGCTTTTGCCTATTATGGTAAGCTCATGGGCTGCCTGTGACGAATAGTCTACTATCCAGTCATCTCCGATGGTCTTGCGGGCAAGAGCGGTCTTCTGCTCAACTGTAAGGCCACGAGTATCAAAGATTTGCTGTGATACTTTTTTCTTAACGTCAGAGGTTATGGATTCCTCGCCGGCAAGGGTGGTTATTATGCTTACATAGTCAGATACCGGAACCCCGAAATTTGTGAGGGCGCGAAGATCTTCGATGTCATCGGCGCCAAGGTCGGCAAGGGTAATGAGGTCGGCTTTTTGTTCGTCCGTCAATGAGCTGTCGCGGGATATCTGCTGTGCCCACTTTAGTGCGCTGTTCTGCTGGGTATATCCGAGATCCATTTCGGCACGCTCCATGGCTTCGGCGGACGTCAAGGCAGGATTGCCCATGAGAATTTCGTCTCGCCGCTCCCTGAGGGCGGTATTCTTTTCGTTATCCGCTTCCACCATGTTTCTATAGATGGTTCGGTATTCTCCAAACTGCGATGCATTGCCGCCATGGCCTTTGAGGCTCTGGAATGCGTCCTGCTCTTTGGTGGAGAAGGAGTCGAAACCGGATGTCTTCCATTCCTTATTCTCTTTGAACCCACCTTTACCGAACAGGATGCCGCCCGCTATGTTGCCAAGCGTGGGATCTACGGTGTACTGCAGGCGCTTCTCGCCCTGGTTGTTTATCTTGTATGAGCCGCCATCGGCAAGGGCCTTGACCGCCTGTGCGGTCTTTTTAAGCTGTGCACCGCCCGTAGGTAGGCCAAGGTATAGGACGGGTTTGGAAAGCTCCTCGATGGCTGTCTGGGCTATGTACTTACCGGCGTTCTCCTCCATTCCCTCAGCGTCCTGCACAGCATCGGCAATCTTGCCAAATTTGGGCAGGGCGTTTTCGTAAATGGATCCGTAACGTCCGCCGCCGATGAAGGGAATCTGTTCGCGGGTGTTATCCAAGATGTTGCCCACGGTTTCAGATATGCTCTGTTCATCGTCTATGCCTTTGCGGATTTCCTCCGAGGCATCACGGAGCCAGTTTATTGGGTCAAAGGCATTGGCGCTCAGTCCCAGCAGCTTACGAGCCTCATCATACATAAAGCCAAGGATGAATGCCTTTGACAGCGCCAAGGCATAGGCGGCACCCATGTTTTTGCTCGTGTCCTTCGCTGCTTCGATTTTGAGGTCCTTAAGCAAGAAGTCTATCTGGTTGTTCGATTCAACCTGAAACATGGTAAAGAGGGTGGAAAGCGGGTTCTTGCTGCCGAATATTGTGGGTAATGCACCCTTGGAGCGGTCGGCGATAAGGGCAGCGGCTACTCTGTCAGCGTCCTGCATAGCCTTGGTTTCGCTCATACCTTTTGCTATGTTGTCGTAGTATCTTCCTCGGACTATGGCAGAGGCTACAACCTCATCCACGATATCAAAGGGCTTTGCCACGGCTTCGGTTATCTTTTGCACCGTATCTTTAAAAGCCACATTTTTGTATCCTATGCGATTGGTGATAAAGGTTGAACGGTCATTAAAACCATCGTCATTTACATAGGCTTTGCCCGCTTCCTCTATGCCGCGGAGCAAATTCTTTCCGGATACCACGCTAACAGCCTGGGTAAGAGGGATTACCTGAGAGAGTACAACGGATACGTTGCCGCCCAGCACATTTGAAGTAATCTTGGCCTTAATGTTGTTCATGGTCCGGTAAAGGCCGCGACCAATTCCATACTCAAACCCACGGTCAAGGGAGCTTTTTTTGTTGGCTAAAAGGTTGCCGTACTCCTGCAGGTTGCGGACATAGTTTGAAAGGGACGTACCTTCCAGCTGTTCGTTTTGAAGTTTGGCGTTAAGCTCTTCGCCGGTTATACCTGCGTCGATCCAGTCTTTGACGGTTTCCGCCCGGCCTTCCGGTGTGGTGGCCTCACGGATAACGCTTTCCAGCATGCGGACGTTCTGTATGTCGTCGGTGTGGAATATGATGTCGCCGGAGGACTTAAGGTATTCATCTAAGCCGCCAAGCATATCGTAAGAGGTGGAATACCCGGGGCTTCGGGAAAGATCGTGAGAAAACCAGGGCTTGCCGGGCTTGAAAAATTCAGTAAGGCCCGCAATGTTTGTGGGGATATCCTGTGTCTTCAGTTCTATCCCAAGATATGAGGCTACGTTTTTGCCGGTCTTGTCTTCCTTGACCAGTGGGGCATAGGTGCTGCGGTAATCCGTAACGGGCATGCCGTTCTTCAGCTGAATACCGGTGAGTTTTTCGTATATCTCGCGGTACATTGCAAGGAAGTCGTCTGCTATGGCATTGCAGCGAGTTTCATCCAGCGAAGGATCTGCAGCTATAAAATCCGCTTTATCCCTGCGGACTTTATCCAGAGCCGCCTCCATCTGCTGCATTTCCCTTTCAGGCTTTTTACCGGGCTTGTTCTCTGCGTCCATAAGGCGCTGACTGAGATCTCGCTCGGTAATAAGAATATGCACGAATTTGTTTTCTGCCTTGGTCATGTTGTGGGCTTTGGCGCGTTCGGCGTACTGATTAGCCCAGCGGGTACGGGCAGCTTCGTTTACGTGTACAGGCTGGAAGATGTTATCCGTTATCCAGGCTGCAGTTTCGGGGTCATCCTTTGCGATTTCCCGTATAATGCGTTCCTGGGTCATGCGGGAATAAGCCAAGCCGGTCTTTTTATCCTTCCATTTCCACAGGGTATCTCCCACAGCGTTTTTGATGACCTCATACCGCCTGTTCAGTACGGATTTACGGTAATCTGATGCGGCGTTGGAGGTCCCCCTGAGTTGTTTATAGGATTCGTAGTATCTGGTTACGGATTCAGGGTTTTCGTTCGGAGCAACATTTATTGCGTCCGCAACGCTTCCGCCAACATTTGCAAGGGCCTCAATCTTGGCCACAACAGCCTGGGGAAGATTGAGCCGCCTCTTAAGCGCTTCATGACGGCGCTCCTGCGGCTTTTTGTCTTTCATGCTGTTTTTGACTTCTTCCGGGACGGGGTCGTTGCCGCCGATATTGTCCTGCACATCGGTGCCGCCCGTCTGCAAGGGCTTGGTTTCCATTTCAGCCAGCAGGTCGTCTATTTTGCGCCGTATTTCTATGCCTTCCCGGGAATCCTGCAGAGGAAGCGCGTCGTATTGCTTTTTCAGCTCGGATATGCGCTGAGGAATGTTGACAGGATCGGGGTTTTCGGATATACTATCAATAGAAACATCCTCGGTTTTCCGCTCGGGCACTTTTCGCCCCTGTGCCAGAAGATCGAGGATGTTTTCATTTCCCCTTGTGTAAAGGACATTGCCGTCCCGCAGCATTTCTGCCATATAGTCCGGATTGTATAGAGGAAATGCGGAGTTTACGTTATTGTATAATCCGATATTGCCTTTCGCGTCTATTCTTATAGGGGCGACAATAGGATCCTGCCCGTCCACCTGCCAATCGGTCCACACAACAATGCTGTTGTCGCCCGCTTCTTCGTGTTTTACGGTGTTGCCCGTGATAGCCACGGGGGCGTCAAACTGATAGGGTAGCTCATCCAAAATGATTCTATTCAGCTGGTGTTTGCCATCTTCGGCGGACACTTTTTTTATTACGCTCTGGGCAAGCATGAGCGGATTGTCAGGGTTCATATACTGCCCCAGAATTTGGGAAGGTCTACCTAATACGACCATTTGGTCGGAATCCATTTCGCCGTTAAGCGCCGCGGTAATCTCAGATTGATAGCGCCGGAGGTTTTGCGGGGACGTTGCGTCCATCTGCATGGCTTCCTGCTGAGTTGCCGGGGTAAAGGCGGCGAGTTCATCGGATGTGTATTTAGCTTTGCCGCTGGATACGATGTTTTGTATCTGTTCCCGGTTTGCCATATATGCCCTGCCTATATCGCCGGTGCTCATATCTCCGGTGTGCTGGGACAGCTCATAAGCAACTGTGCCTTCGTCTGCCAGTGCGCCTACGGCTCGGAGTTCCTCTTTGAGGTAGTCAATGGCGCTCTGCTGCGCCTGCTCCGGGGTCTGGCCCTGCTTGATAAAGGTCTGGGCGGTCTGGTCGATTATGCTCTTACCCTGGGAGCGGGTATTTACGACGTCCACAGCGCCGCCCATTACAAAGCCGGAGAGGAATCCGCCAGCGCCTGCAGCTGCTATATCTGCAAGAACATCAACAAAAGCCTTATTCTGCGCTTGCTGGTAGTCCATGCCCTGTTCCATGTATGCGGTTATGGCCTCCTCAAAGGCGCTCTGGTTGCCCAATACAAATACATCGGCCAGAGTGTTGGCAAGCTCCGTAACGGCTTCCTCAGAGGCTTCCACGCCGCCCTGTATGAGAGCGTTTTTAAGGCTGGATACAGCAATCTTGCCATCGAACAGGCGGTCGAGGGAATACTTCTCAGCAATGACTTCCGCTGCGCCGGATATGATGCTTATGGTCATGGCCTGCTCATCCGAAAGGCCGCGGTTCTTTGCGTCTATGAGGCTGTCCGCTGCGGCGTTGGTTCCCATGATAAGAGACATACCAGTGGAGCCCATGGGGGACATGGCCACCATATCCACCATGCTCATGCCTGTGTTGTACAGAAATTCGGCTATTTTACGGTTGCTTTCCTGCTGCCGCTCAACGGGCATTGCGGCGAACTTTCCGCTCTGCACAGCAAGACTCTGATCGGGAACAGGTAGCGTCGCCGCCCAGTTGCCTATAGATTCAGATACAGTTCCGCGGAGGGTGGATGAAAGATTCCTGCCGTACATCTCCTCTGCGTAAGGATCTATAGCTTCATCGTTCCGCATGGCCCGTATTGCAGCCAATTCCGCCTGTGCGCCGGTACCGAGAAGGTTAAGCAGTGTAGATCCCGCACTTGCGCCTATGCCGCCTAATATACCATCCTGCGCGGCCTGACGGGCTTTGTCGGTGCGGGATACGGTTACGCGATAATTCAGGGTGCTGTCCAAGGCGTCGAGAAATTCCTGCGCTTCCTTTTCATAGCCATTTTTGACAAGGCGGTTATACACTTCCGCTTCATCGTCTCTCATGGCCTGATACTTTTCTGTATCCCACGTGGAATAGCCCATTTTCTGTTGACGCTGGGCTTCGGTGGTTACGTTCCGGAGGAAAGCTAAACCCTTCTCCCCCGGCGTGTCGCCGGTTTTTGATGTGCCGAGGTTTACTGCCCGCTGTTTGTCCACTTCGGACTTAATGGCGGTGTTGTTTTTAAGGCCGACAGCCATGTCAGCAAAATTCTGAAGCTTGCTTTGGTTGGCGTAGGCGTCCCGCTCCTGCATGGCCGTGTTGTACTGATTAAACAGGTTTCGTGCTTCTTCGGACTGTCTGCCCCATGTTTTCTGATGCTGACGGTTGGCAGCGGATTTGAGATAATCTTCGTACGCCTTTTTTGCAGCGTCGGCAGCGGCGTTAAGCCTTTCCTGTTCTGCCGCCCGGTTGCTCGCTTCAGTTTGGGGTGTAATCCGCCCCGCCGCCCATAGTATGTCTCGAGTTCCTTTGTCGATATAACTGTTACCGCTCGGGACAGATGTCTGCCCACTATTGCTTGGCGTAGATTTATTCTTGCTGTCAGGTGAGGCTTGGCTCCGTCCAGCTTGGGCAAGTATCGAGGCCGCTCCCTTGCTTATATAATCCCTTTTATCCGCCATGTTATCTCCTATTTGTACATGCCACTCATTTTATAATTAAGTTCACTTACAAGGGCCGCCGCCTTGGCTGCGTCTGAATTGCTTAGGTTGTTTCCATATGTCCTTATGGCATTTGCCGCCGCGTTTGCTGCAGCATTCTGTTTTGAATTTGTACCGGACGTCTTGGCGGCCGCTGTTGCCGCCTTAGTCAAGATATCCTGAACGGCGCTTCCGCTGTTCCCTCCGGATCCGTTATTACCGCCGCCTCCGCTGCTTCTCTTTTTGCTGGACGAACTGGCGTAGGTTCTGGCGCTTCCTCCACCGCCTCCACCGCCGGATACTGTGGCAAGGGCCTGCGCAAGAGCAACCTGATAAGGAATTTTTGCCGCCTCCACTTCCGCCACTTTGTTGGCATAGTTCATGTCGGCTTCCTTCTGGGCCTGCAGCAGGGCAAGCTGATACTCGCTGTATGCGTCCGCCTGTCCCTGATCAAGGGCGGAGAGAGACTTGCGCATAGCTATATCCTGTGCGATCCTGTTGGTTTCAGAGGTGCCGCTGCGTGCGTGGTCATAAATATTACCGGCAAGGCCAAGAGCTGCTAATCGTTCATTATTGCCAATCGCAGACAGCCGTGCATTGGTGTAGGCATTTGAACGTGCAGCATCGAACTGGCCTTTTACCTTGTTCTGAGCGGCTATGTTAGCTGCAGCCTGAGAGTCGTATGCAGCCTGAAGTGCAGTTTGAAATGATTTCAGCTGATTATCATAGGCTCGTAGAGCTACAGCGTTGGAGTCAGTACCCGAGGTATACGCGGAATTGTCCACGGCGTAGTTGCCGCCCACGGTGTAAGTTTTACCCGTAGTGGGCGTTGCCGCAGCTGGTGTATTTGTTGCTGCAGCGGGTGCTGCCGGGGTCGCGGCGGCAGATATCGGAGTTGAGCTTGCATTAGTTTTTATCTGCGTTGCACGGTTCGCCAGTAATCTCTGCCTTATACTGTCCAGAGCATTTTGTATATTGTTCGCGTTTTCTATCGCCATGTTTTCCTCCTTACTTGACATACCCGCCAACGGCGTACTGCGTTTGAACGCCGTAAATACCAAAGCCTTCGTCCTTGACGTTGTTTTCAAAGATGAGCTGAAGGACAATGAATTTCTTAACCTTTTTGTTAAGCGGTACTACCTGCGGGGTGTCCAGAGTATTGAAAGTGATTCGAGAAAAATCTATGTCGGAAAAATCCAGTATGTCCATGGTGGCATACTGTATCTTTGCCTCATGGGTTCTGTCTGTTGATGTGTATACGGTGACGGACGAACGGGTGTAGGGTTTTATCATTACACCGCAGCCTTTCTTAGTGAGTGTCTTCCTGCGTACTATAGTACCGTAGTCATCCATCTTGGTGGCCCATCGGGAAAGAATCGGGGCGCCGTCGTCGTTGTACCTTGCCATGGTGGATATGTCGGTATTGAATTTGCACACATATCCATCATCCGTTCCAAACCAGAGCTCCCCGTCGAATTCGCATATCACTCTCGCGGGGATGTTCTGCCAGTAGTACCACTCATAGCTGTACTGAATGTAGCTGCCGGATTCGGAGTAGGTGGCGCCGGTGCCGGTCTGGGCTGTTCTCTTTCGGCTGTCGGCCACATAGGCCCGCCCGTTGATGCAGAGAATATAGTAGCCATTCCATACAGCCGCCACGGCCTCCGACAGATTCGATTCGGTTGTGAGTACGGGGTTTACAAAGTACGATCTGTCCTGTACGGTGCGCTCAAGCTGTACGGACGTAGAAGCGATGGCAAACACTCCCTCTCGGGCAAGAAATAAGGGATCGTCCCTGAGGTTGGCAAACGCGTACTTGCTTATGGCGCCTACGCCTTTGATTCCCTGCTGCAGCGGAAAAATAACGGTTCCATCCGATTCCATCTGGGCAGTACGCAGAAACACTTCCGCATCCTGTTCATTGTCGGTTTTAACAATGGTCAGGGTATTATACTGTTTAAGGTATCCCATGATGGCAGATGTGTCGGAGCCTATCTTGGTATATCCGGTGTCGGGAAAGTATGTAGGATCATCAAGCCCACTCTGCCAGTCCCAATTTTTATAATCGGGGTTGCCGGATATAAATACGCGGTTGTCGTTGTTGAATCCAAAGAAGGCGAATATGGTACACTTATTAACCCTGTCGGAATATCCTTCTATTGCTTTGCTCAGCTGGATAACAACGGTGTCTATGCCGTCTCCATCCTTTGGGGGCAGCGCAAAGTCCACCGTGCCCTTTGTAAGATCCACAACATAGGTCTTTGGGTCAGTCAGGGTATAGGTGTTAGCCTCAAGCGTTGCCGCAATGGTGGGCGCCGCTTCTTCTGTGGTTTGCTTGGCCTTATAATAGGTTCCGGTTTCTTCTTTCTCATCCGTCAATTTAAAGCTGGCTCTGGTGCTTGCCGCAAGGGTGGTAAGATTTTTTCCTTCAGCGTCGGTGCAGATATATATCCGCCCGTGTATATCAAGGTATACGCCTTCCCCGGTGGGCGCGGCGTCGGGAGTAAAAGATATTATCCCGGATTCCGTGCGCGTCCAGCCGGCTGTGGCTGTGTAGGTTTCGCCGTCTACTTTTACGCCGTCTACGCTGTCCAGTTCTTTGGTATCAAGCTGGAAGGTGGTTGATCGGCCGTCTGCCATGAATGAGTTCTTACGCTGCGCAGAAAGCATATTGACGCCCTCAAACGCTATGCCGCCGCCCGTTGGGGTCATGCCGATGCTTGTGGTCGGAATAAAGTTTGCGCCGTCCTCCACGTTGGCCACGGTGTATACCCCGTCTGTTTCGATTATGACGCGGTATTTCTTACCGTCCATGAGGTACAGTTTGCCGCCATGTGCAAATGCTGCGCTTCGGGCGTCTGCCATGTCTGAATATATTTCAGTGCCGTCCCATGTGAACAGTTTGTTTGCCGCATGGACAAAGCGCATTGCGGCACCGGACGCGAATACAGCATAGTGAATACCGTTTATCCTGCCCTGCCTCTGCTGCAATTTACGCCATCCGGGGCGCTTCTCGGGGAAACCGGCGAGGTCGGAGACGAGATTGAGCGCATAGGGTGAACGGTAATCCGCTACCTGCGTGGGATCCGTCGAAAAGTCTACGCCGCGAAATTGGGTGTATTTCTTTGAATACAGCTTAACATCCGTTATGTTTTTGGGTGTTACACTCTGAGGCATTATGCACCGTAACCTTTCTCCACGACGCCGGTATTCATCTTACCGGCATCCTGCACTGCGGCAAGATATTTCGCACGGTAGTTCTCGGCCTGGAAATTATCCATGTTTTCCTGAAAGAACTGCGCGGCCAGCCCGTACGGCAGGGCGGTGCGAGTTAAGGAGGGGCTATAGTCTATAATGTCTGTGAGATTCCTTACATAGGGAGCTTCTTCCAGCCGTTCTTTGCCCTTGTATTCGCGTATGCTGTTTTCACAGTTTAGCGTTTCCTCAAGTAACACATTCAGGAAGTGAATAGAGAACCTTCTGCTGTCTTCGTCATCTCCGTCGTACTCGTAGAGGAAGCTTGAGGCAATCTCATATATATCCTGTACTGTCAATTCTGCCATGTGTCTCGCCTCCTATATGCGTATATTAGGGGCGGTGTTACCCGCCCCCCATAGGTTGATTGATTAGAAAGTAACTGCGGGCATCCATGCAGGATACATGGCGTCAGAGTATGCCACAGCACGAACGGCGGCGCCAGCCGCGGGATTTGCGAATGCGCCGGTATAGATCTGTGCAGAGCGGCTGTACAGAGGGTCAGAGCCGTCGGTGGTGTATTTAATGGTCGTATTGCCGGAGGTGCTGGCCAGGGTGCTGGTAGAGGCACCCTGGGTCAGGGTGGGAGCTGCGGCAATGTTTGCGGTATCTACGCCAACAAGCACGCCCTTGGAGCGAGCGCCAACTACGAACGCATCAAAGATGAAGCGTCCCTCGAGTAGATGGCCGGAGATTCCGGGAGGGTTGGTGTGCAGAACGGTGTCGTTTACCTGTTCCGCGATGATGGCGCTCCTGCGCTGGAAGGCCAGGTAATGGCTGTTGGCGGGCATCCAGTCGTCAGGGATACCGATGATGTGCATGGTGCCGAACTTGCCCACTACATTCTTGAGCAGCAGGCGGTCGGTGATGTTGTCCAGCTTTTCGAAGGCGGTCCTGTAAATGGACACGGTGGTATTGGGCAGTGTCACAAACCTGTCATCCAGGGGAATGAAGGCATTGTTGAACGCCGCTTCGATGGCCGCGAGGTGGTCGATGATGTCGCTCTTGCCGGGGGTAGCGTTGACGCTCACTACATTGCCGGCGTTGTGCGCCCATACTCCCACGGCATGCTTATCGATATAGGGAGTGACCTGTTCATCAACCTGAGCTTTCATCATGACGCCAGCCTTCTTCATAAGGCCCTGCTGATTGTAATTGCCCTTGTCGATGGTGACTGCGAAGCCCTTGTCCATAGTGATGGGGCAGCGCTGTACAAAGTCGCCCATCTCGGTGGGGGTGCCGTAGCGATTGCCGGAGGCATCGCGGTTGTAGTTATTGAGGGGAACGGTCCTGGGGGTGGTAATGTTAATGGACTCTACGCCATTCCAGCTATACTCATTGCAGGTCTTACCACGGAAGAAGGAAGCGTGAGTGTAGAGCATCGCCATTTGCTTGTGATAAAGTTCATGAAGATTGATATCTGCCATTTTGTCTTATTTCCTTTCGCATAAATTAAAGGCCCAGTCCAGCAAGGAAGGGATCCTCGGCCTTGTTGTCCCGAGAATTCCCCGCTGCCGGCAGGGCTGTGTCTTTGTTCTTTTTGTTCTGTTCGAGCTGCCCCATTTTTGTGTTGAGCTCGCTGATCTGCTTACGCATGTCCTGTATTTCATAGCGTTGCATAGCCTCAACAGGCCTTGCACCGCTCTCTATCTCCGCAAGGACTTCAGCGGGAATCTTTTCTACTTGGGACATGTCGGGGTATCTGCGTACGAAGTCTATCCAGGGCTCCTGGGCAGCAGCTTCTTCAGTCTGCCGTCGTTCCTGGGCCGCCCGCTGCTCCTCTGCATCGCCATCCTTGATACGAGCTTCAGCCATTTCCTTGGCGGCTTCTTCGGGTATATCGGGATACTTCTCGCGAATAGAGGAAATCTCGCGGCTTATGCTCTGGGCCCTGCGTACGCCCTGAAGGTGTTCGACGTATTCGGGCATGGTCATGTTGGCCTGTTTTGCCCATTTGCCCAGTTCACGCAGGCTGCGATCAGCTTCGTCGTGTGTTGCCTTATAGGTATCACGTTCCTGAAGAATCTTGTCGTAGTTCATACCTTTCTGGGCAAGCACAACGGCCTCATCGTATGTCAGGTCTTTCGCTTCGCCCATGTAGGTAATGCGAATACCGGGCTTAACATCGTCTTTAGTGGTGTCGGGATCCGCGGGGGATTCCTCGGGGTCGGTCTTGTCTGCAGGCTCATCATGGTCTGCAGTATCGGTTGCACTTTCATGCTCTACGGGTTCCTGAACGTCCTCTGTGGTATCTTCGGGTGCGTCCATAAACAGGTTAGAGCCGTCATCAAAGGTGGCAGAATTGGTATATCCTGACATTGCATTTCCTTTCCGCCCTTGGTTTAGGGCATAAAAAATCCGCCCTGGTTTAGGCGGTTGTTTTAAGATTGTTTATAACAGGTGAAGGTCTGCATATCGGGCTTCTTCGCTTTGCACCGATATTCGCTTGGGGTTACGGGCTCCCGCAGCTTACAGCCTATACAGTTGGTGTGTATAACCTTTTCGGTTTCTTCTCCCTTTTTAGGCGTTTTGTTCGCTTCGGGCTTATCGGTTGTTTCGGGTGCCTCGGGGATATCGTGGTCCTGATCGGGGATTAAAGTGGTATCAAGGGTTTTGTCGTCCATTATGCTGCTCCTTTTTGATTTATTATTTGCTCGCGAGCTGCGGCCACTTGAGCTGCAAGAGCCGCAGGATCTGCGTTTGCATTTGTGGGAATTGTCTGCTGCTGCGCCAGAGCTTCCATCTGTGCCTGTTTCTTTTTAAGTGCTTCAACCAGCTTATCTTTGTTTCTGACGTACTTACGGGGTACAGATTCAAGGTACATTACCAGGTCCACTATGAGGCCCTGCGCCAGCAGGTTGTCCATGGTCTGCTGCTGCATAAGCTCAGAGAAGTAGGAAGCCGCGCCCACATCGATGTTAAGGTGATAATTCATGGCATCAAACTGCCCAAAGTCCACGTTCGTCTTCTGTATCTTGGTCACAGCGGGCTTGCCGTTGATGTCCACAACAGGTTTTCCGAGCTCATCCAGCGCGGGTATTTCAACGGGGTCATCCAGATAAACCTCTCTGACTCCGTAGTAGGCATGCATCATATCAACGCATATTCGGGCAAAATCCTCTGTGAACTGATACAGAGCAAGCTTCTGCAGCTGCAAAGGCATGGTAGCGCCCTGCTGGGTGGCAATTATCGCCGCCGCGTTGTCGGGCTTGATGTTTCCCAAAACTGCATCGTTGGCGCCCAGGAAGTCACGGGTCATGGTGATAAGGCTTTGTACGATCTCCATAACCTGGGCAGAAACGTCTCCTCCACGAATTGAAGTGACGGCGTCCTGTATGCGGGATACGCCCATACCCTCGGTTTTTATCGCAACACCGGCTTTATCCGTCCAGCTCTTGATCTTGGAGCCGTCATATATGATCTTGGGGAATGCGTTCATCTGCTGACTTCTGAGGTGGCAGGCTATGAGGCGGTTTATCTCTATCTGGTTGGGTATCACGCCGGTGACTACCGCCTGTCCGTGGTAACTGCTCTTCACTTCCTCCCAGGGCATCCAGCACACCGGGTACATGGTCAGATTTGTGGCATAGGGCTTTCGTATGGCCACTTCACGGACGCTCTCACTTACCCACAAATGCCCATCTTCCAGCCACAGTTTAATGAGCTTGGTTGCCAGGGCGTCAGTATCACCTTTTTCCATCTGAAGTTCGTCTGCATCCGATGTTATGAGGAGAATGTCGGATTCGCTCATGCCGTTGTTTTCGGCTTCTTCTTTGAGCTCGCCCACCGTCTTGCGCTGTGCGAGGATGATATAGGGCTGACTTTCAACGCAGCTGTTGTGTGGATTGCCGAATATAACATTGATGTTCTCGATAATCTCGCATCTGATATCACCCTTCACGACCTGGCCCGTTTCTATAGTGGGGTCGAATCGAACGTAAAGGCACATATCTCCATCCACAGCGGCATTTCGGATGCAGCTGCGCATCTTATGGCGGAACTTGGTGTTCTCCATGATCTTGTCTATCTGAGCGCCCATGGCCGCCGCCACAATCTTTTTATCGGCGTCCTGTGCGTCATGGGGGTCGAATGAGATGGCGATATCGTCGGAAACCAGGGTGGAGCACATGAAGGCTACAACACGCTTGAGAATATTAAGTACAGGCTTGGGCAGATCGGGAGCGTTAAGGCCTTCCCACTGCTTGCCAATGTAAAAATTCTCGTTCATCTTTACGGTCTCGTAAAGATCGATGGCGTTGTTATACTCCCTGCCTTTCTGATATTCCTCCCATATCTTTTCGGGTTCTCTTTTAATCTTCATCTATCTGGGACCTCCCGGTGTAATTCATTAGGTTAAAGTACTGCTGATTCATCTTTGCCGCCTTTTCTCTGCGGCTGTCATACGGCATGACGCTAAGGTCGTCGTCCGGCTTTAGCTTTTCTGCCGGACGGGCCATGTGCCGCCCGACCAGCATTCCTCCAAAAAACAAAATAACGCCTATTACGGCGCCGATTGCCATTTCCATATGTTCCTCCTTACAGTCCGTAATCGAACAGATTGCCGACCTGTTCATCAAAGTCGATGGGGTCAAATTCATCCTTCTGCGCGGGTATCTCTGCGGGTCTCGGCCGCCCGTCGAGAAGATACCGCAAGGCGTCCGGTGCGTGGGTTATATCGTGTGGCTGCGTGGCCACGTCGTTAGGGTTCTTGTCGTCGTGCTGCAGAAGAGGGATGCAGCGTATAAGCTCCTTGCAATTTTCAAAGATAAATAGCCGCGGCTTCATTTCTCCGGTGCCGTCCGGCACGGGCTGCATCCAGTCGAGTACATTCTGCCAGCCTGCCTCTCTGCCATTCTTGACGGGAGTAAGTGGGACGCCGTAGTCGCCAAACATTTCTGCCTGATATTTGCCTGTAGCTCTATTTCGTGCCCACATATCTATCGGAGCAAAAGTGCAGATAATGTCGTTTTCCGTGGTGTGTTCAATTATCTTCTGAGCCGCCCTAGAGATGATGAGATTAGGTTCGCACAGCTCTTTATACACATAACAATTACCCAGGGTATCGAATGCCGCCCAGTAACAAGCCAGCATATCCAGGCCATAGTCAAAAGCTCTGTATTTCTGCCAGTGCTCGGGGATGATAAACGGCTTGACGACATGTGTTCTGCGGGAAAATTCGGTGAAGAATCGGCCATCGTATGCGTCCCAATCACCATACAGCAGCGCTTTCTTTTTGTCCTCCGGAAGGTTTTCCAGCATTTTGACGTAATCCGGCTGACGATCCATGATGACGTAGTTGTCGTAAACCTGTGCGGGTATGAATAAGTATTCGTCCGGGTTTTCAGTTTCTTTGAAGCTTCGGTCGATAAACAGTCTTTTAACCCATTCATGGCCTACGCCGCCCGGATTGCAAGTGTAATATATGCGGGGAATAAAATCGGTTCTGGTGGAACGCAGGCACAGTTCAAGGTCTTCGTGCATCTGCTCTGTAAACAGAGTTGCTTCCTCAAAGCCTATAACGTCGTATTCATGGCCCTGGTACCTGCTTACGTCGCCTTCGTTATCGCAATAGCCGCATACGATTCTGGATCCATTCGGAAAAGTGAATACCATTTCCGATTTGTTAAACTTTGCGACGCCCCACAGCACTTTGCACATGGGCTCTATGTGGTTTTCCCTCAATTCTTTCAGCGTCCGGCGCAGAAGAAGCAAACGCAATCCGGGGTAGCGCATGGCAAGCATCATAAACTTCGTGCGCATAGCCCATGACTTGCCGCCCGCTTTTGCTCCACCATACGCGGTGTGTTTTACCCTCGATTTAAAAAATTGCAGCTGCTTCGGGTTGGGTGGCAGTCCGTAATTTACCCGCCTAACCGCTGATTTCATCGTCTATGCCTTCAAAGCCAAATACAGTCTTGATGCTGCTGTCCATCTTTTCGGCGGGCTTCTCGCCAAGAATGTCGCGGAGCCAGTTCAAAGCGCTCATGTCGCCTTCCACTGCCTTTTTTACCTGCTGGGCTATCATGGCCATTTGGTTGGAGCCGGTCTTTAATCCGAGCTCTTCCAGGGCCGCTTTACCGGCCTTGGTGGTACACTTGCGGGAAAGCAGTATGTCCGCTTCCTGCTCCATCAACCTTTTGCGCTTGCGGGCCTCGGCGGAGGCTTTGCCGCCATTTCTTGCACGCCTTTTCCGTTCTTCTTCTGACAGTCTGTCAAAGCTATTATCGCGTATGTTATCAATGCCAGCCATAATGCTACATCCTTTCGCTGTTGGTCCGCAGTTAACCCGCGGTCTTTGCAGTTTACTGCTTGGCTTTATACTTACATATTTGATTTTTACACTTTCGCGCCTTCGGGTCCCAGTCCTTGCAGTCCTTGCAGGTCTTAGGGGTTTCCACCCATTTCATAGTTGGTATGTGCATTTTTTACCTCTAAACGAAACGGGCAGCCTTGCGGTCGCCCGGTATTCTACGATATTACAATATCACATTTAAATGGCTTTTTAAGCTCAACTTTCCTTCCTCATGGACGGATTCAACCGCAGTTATTTCCGAGCCGACCTCATCTGGATCGAGGAAGAGGAATACGATCTTGAGGACGGAGAGGTTAACGCTTATGAATGGACTACCCGGGAGCTTTACGCCCAGCCCTACACTGTGGAGGATGACGAGTGATGGTTGGGGTAGACGAACGCATGACCGTTAAAGAGCTCTGCGCCAAGCACAACATCAGCCAGACAGCCCTCGCCCGGCGGTATGGCATCCCACTTCGAACCGTGCAGAATTGGTGTGGGGATCAATGCCCCGCCCGAATATCTCATTAACATGCTCGACAAGCTGCTTTCAAACAATCTGTGAGCTGATAAGGCTTTGCGATTAAAGAGAGGGGGGCTGTCCCTCTCTTTAATCCAGCAAGCCAAATTGCCGCCCGACCGTCCGGACAAAGTCGCTGTGCCATCTCCGCGCCGTGGCATAAGATACGTGCAGCTCTCGCGCAACTCCTTCCAGGGTGTGGCTCCGGGCCCAGAACATCATATCAACCAACACGAGCCGCTCTTTTCCGTCGCGCTTCCTCGCGGTAATGGTGATGGCATCTGCCACAGCTTGATATTCTCGTTCTTTGATGCCGGATAAGGTCCTGCAGGCGCCCTGGGCTGTAGGATTGCCAGGTGATCCTCCGCGAGGCTGCCCGCTGTAGTCTGCTATCATGTTTGGATCTTTTAATGCTTCCCTCTCTGCTGCCAACATGGGATATCTTTTGATCATTCCCTTACAGTACCCCCACCAATCGTAACGAGCGTGGGACATTTTTATTCTCCTTTCTTGCCGCAAAAGTCTAACTCATCTACTACTCCGGGCATGCCGCCCGCTTTTCTAACATCGAGTTGGTATCCGCTGCAGCTGTACGGTCACGGCCGCACCGGACAGATATGGGTTTGTTTTGATTTGCATATCCCGGAGGATATATCCCGGGTATTGCTTTTGCCAGTATTCCTTCGGATTTGCCGCTCCGCTTGCCAGCTGTGCTATGTGCTTGCGCTTAATTGCTGTGTCCGAAATATAAACTTCGGGTTTTTTGAGGTTCTTTGAGGGCTTCCAGCGCTTGCGGCCTTTCGGGTCTTTCATCAGGTATGTCGCCAGGGCGGTTAACTGCATGTCCCCCGGCTGCAGGCGGTCAGCATTGCAAGTGCCGCGTGGTGCTCCTTTTTGCGATCCCGCCCGCCACAGGGTTTCTATGGTATCGCGGTCGAGGCCGCCTTCAAGGATAAGATGGCTGTGCACCCGAGTGCGCTTGTCCTCATCTGTTTTGCCCTCTATGACGTACATATACTTCGCCGGGGGCAATCCCTCTTTCTTGCGCTTATGGTTTATTCGACGGATGAAATTCTGCATGTCTCTTTCGCACTGTTCCTGAGTAGGAAGTTCGGCGCCTGCATATGTGCATGTGACATGAAGATCACGGGGGCCAAAGTTGGCGTTCATAAGGCGCTGGTACATCTTGCCGGATTGCTTGAGGTTGTATCTGCGGTACTTCTCTTTGTTGGGCAACCCTTTCAATTCTGGCCCGTCTTTTTTACGGGAATGGTATACCGGATATATTTCTAACTCTATTACGTCGCCTGCCTTTATGGCCTTCCTGCGGTAGCACATGATATTGTCATTGCTCTGAAAGCCGCCTTCTGTGTTATAGTCAGATTCATGCTTAATGATATATGCCATGTGCTCCCCCTTTCTGTTATCGTTGATGTGTTATGGCTCATTACAAGCTCGATAAAAGGGCGGCTTCGCCCTATTGGTATACCCGCCGAGGTTATTCGGCGGGTTTGAGTTGGTGAATATTGGGTTTCTTCGGGGGCTTGCGGGCATTGTTTGCAAGATTCACCGAGCGGTTAAAGCCCGGATACATAAGCTTGTCCGCGACAGCAATGGATTGCTCTACGCCATTAATGCGTAGATGAGCAGGGCGGCTGGCGGCATAACGCTTCTTTGCTTCGTTAAGGCTACAAGTTGTGCACACGGGTACTTTCCCTGTGGGACTTACCTTATAGATTTCATATACAGGCAATTCCTCTTTCTTCATATTTATATATCCTCCTCAAGAAGATTGCGCCCAATGCTTTTCAGCTCCTCCGCGGAATAGCGGCGCTGGTTGTAGTTCATAAAGTGGCTTTTCCTATCCGCGCGGGCATGGCCGCCTTTGGACTCCCATGTGATCACCTTCTGTTTCCAGTTCCTAACAGGCTGACCGTGGCTGTCCACCCATGTTTCGCCACTTTCGTTTTCGGTGCTGAAATATTCGTAGAATTGCCGGGCGTCGATCTTATTGCCGCGTTCGGCAATGTAGGCCGCCACCTCCTCATATGTGGGTGGCGTGAATTTACGGGGGCTGCTCTTTCGGGTCTTAATGCCGGGCAGGTATTTAACCGGTTTGCCGGTGGCCTCCGCGTATTCAATCTCGCCGTGCATGCCTTCGCTGATCTTATCGCCGTGAACCCACACCTCGGAACAGTGGTCTATCAGTCGTAAGCCTATGCGCAGGGCGAAGTCCCTCTCGGTGGGGTTCTCGTCATCCAGGAATTGGGGTAGATACAAGTGAGGGGCTACGGGGATATGACCCTGTTCGTAGGCACTGCGGCAGTATTGCTTTGCCGCCTTGATATTGGCGGCGGTGTTCCCCCGGTAAGGGGAGCAGATGTAGATTAGCTTCATTGTTAATCAAACACCTCCCCCTCTCTCAGTGGGCACCATTTGGGCCGCCCGCCGTTTACTCCGATTCGTTTGCCGTAGGTGTATCCGCCCTTGGCTCTACAGGCCGCCTCCCCCGTCCACGGCGAATATGTGGAGCGGAGATAAAAGGCGCACTCCCGGCAGTTCTTGGGTATCCTCTGCATTTGGGTTTTGACATAAATCATGCTATCCTCCCAGCCCGCTGATTATGGCATTGCAGCAGCCCTTGACGGCAGCACGCATTTTATCAGCAAGTTCGGCGTTGCCGTTTTCCCCGGCCCGGCCGATGCACTCTATCATCTTGTTGGCCTGCTCCTGCATGGCTTCAAAGTGGACCTTGAATATAGTCATTTCGGAAGAGCCGGCCATGGCCAACTTTTTGCGGAGGTCGTTCATCTCGGCATTGAGCTGTTCGCGTTCCTTTGCTTCTATCTGCGCAGCCTGGTCATACGCAGCTTTGGCGGCTGCGGCGGCCTGCTCGGCTTTGGCTTTTTCTTCGTTGGCCTTCTTGGCAGCCTGCTCCGCCTTCTCGATTTGGGATTTCAGTTTCTTGCTTTCCTCGGCCCTGGCCTTGTCCGCAGCCTCTTTCCTTGCCGCGTCCAGTTCCCTTTCGTCCGCAGGACGGGGCTTGTCCAAATCCTTCAGCTTTTCCTTCAATTCCACTTCTGCCCGGCGGGCTTTTTCCGCATTGTCGCAGGCCTCACGCAGTTTGGCTTGGGCCTGCTCCATGCTGACACTGTGAGCCCTCTGCAGTTCTTCCAGCTGGCCCATCAAGTCCTGACGAATTGCCTTAGCTTCCTCAAGGGCTTCGTCCCTCTCGCGCTCGGCATCTTCCTTGGCTTTGATAGCCTCTTTGAGCTGCCTGACAGACATGTTTTCAATATCATTTTTGGCAACAAATTCTTCGCGTTCAGGAGCGGATAAAGCCAGGAGTTGCAAGGCTTTTTGAGCGCCCAAAAACGCAAACGTCTGCGTATTTGAATACTCTTTCGCAAGCCGCATCATGTCCTGCGCTGTGCGTGGCGAAAACTCAACTTTTTCCTTCAGATAGTCCAGCCATTCGCCGTGACCGAGCTGGGCCTTTACCTCGATAAGGCGTTTGCCTATCTCGAGAATGGAGGCGCCGGCCTGAGCTTTGAACAGCAGTATTTCGCCGGTAATCACTTCTATATTGCGGGGCTCCTCCGGGAGGAGGTCTGTGTATTCTTCCATGGCCATGATTTCTGTGCTTTCCATATATTGCCTCCTTACGCTGCTTTCTTCTTTTTCTTTATGCCGCCTCTGGCTACGACGTCTTTGAGCCACTGGTCAACGAAAGCCTTTACGGCAGGATCCTGTTCGTATGATTTGTTGTGGTCTGTGCGGCACTGGATTACCTGTTTATTCCTTAACTCCAGGGTATAATAATGAGCATCAGGTTCTTCCGCCCGGCGAATGAAGAATATGGCCGTTTCACCGTCTGCCATGCGCTTCGCGTAGCCGCCCACGCAATGGTGGAGTGCGGCGCCTTCGTCCCGGAGTTCTTCCTGGCTATGTGCCGCCCGGATGATGAAGCCGTTCTTTTGCCACGCATACTTGGCAAGGGCTTCGACGGCTTTGATAAACTTCTCTTGGTCCGCTTTGTTCTTTTCGAAGTTGATCTGAGCCGTTGTCCGCTGATGAGCTTCCATCAGGTCACGAGGGAACAGCACCTGCTTATCACTGAGATCAAGGCCAAGCTGCCGGCATTCGGCAAGGTAGTCCCGGTAGTCTGCCTCGACATGATATCTTCTTGCCTGCTGTTGAACCTCCAAGTACTTCAGAATCTTGGCCACGGGAGCGTATTGAGCGGCAGCGAGGATGCATTTGAAATCAATTTCTGTTTTTATAATCCGCCCGATATCCTTTTCTTCCAGCGCCCCCCGTAAGTGACATTCCCATAGGTCATTGAGTTTTTTGAAGTCCCCGAGCCGCCACGTAGCGGGTTCTTTCAGCTTCAGCAGCCGCAGCGGGAAATGAAAGCATTCCTGCAGCTTATTACGCTGCCAGCGGATAGCATTCATGCCTTCTTTGCCCGCGTAGCCAATTTGGCACCGCTGACACATTACACCGGTATAGCCGTTTTTAACGAAAAACTCGAGAACGGGATATCTGGCAGCGTCAATCATGTAGCGGATTACGTTGGGATTGCGCACTTCCGCCGCATACCGTTCGATAGCCTTATACTGCAGTGGTGTTCCGGCCACAGCCGGAGCTATAGACGGTATGTAAAAGGTGTAGCCTCCGTCGTATATGCGGCTGTAATTATTTACTCGTTCCCAATGATTAATGGAATATCTGTGGATTTGCATATACCATGATTCTTTGATTTCTTTCTGCCATTTGGCTATCGATTCTCCGCGGATGGCATATCGAACTATCTCCTGCAGCCAGTGTTCCACCTGAGCGTAACGCGCCTCCGGATCGCGACGGACATGCCATTGGCGGATGAACACCGTCTTTCCATCTTCGCCCATCTGGGCAGCGGCGATGTTGTCCACATAGTCGGCTTTCCAGCTTGAGCCGGTCTCAAGGACACATATCACATGGGATCCGCAGTCAGGGCAAGTGGCGTAGTAATTCTGTTTAAACCTCTCCCCGGACGATATCACCTTTCGGCCGCAGGTATAGCACAGGCCGCGCACATTTACTCGTTTATAAACCAAAGTATTGTCCTTGTCGATAATCTCTCGACGGATCCACGGTATAAGGCCCTCGGGATATTCATCCGGGCAAAGCACCAATGCTTCATCCGGGATTATTTCTTTCTTCATGGCGCACCCCCATTAAAAGAAGCTGCCAATATCCAGTGATACTTTGCCGGGCGCGGGAGCGGCAGGAACGGCGGGAGCGGCGGTGAGGCCGAAGTATTCATCAACCATGGCATATACTTCGCTGTCCTCTATGACTGCCACTCCGCCCGTGGCTCTCTTTTTTGCCGCATCTTTAACCTTGCCCATGGCGCCGGTGAGGCTCTTTTTCTCATCCAATACAGCTTTGGCATTGGCCTCGGTGGCACAGGCGTCTATGACGTGATGGCCGATTGCCTCCATGTATTTGTCAGTGGGGTTCTTTTGCATTTCGGTGTTGATCTTAATGATTGCTTTCTGTATCATATGACCTCCTGAGATACGCTGGTGCTCTCGTGGCGGCTGATTTTAAGGCGGCCTTTGCTGCTGAGGCTTATCTTTGCGGTAATGCCCTGGCTATCGGTGACTTGAGCCTTTTGCAAAATGCAATCGTAAACCATTTCCGCGGCCTCGCGGATATGGTGACGCACGTCCTCATGCACGGACATTTCTCCGGCTTCCTTTGCGGCGTTGCCGAAGAGCTCATCAATTACCACGTCTGCAGCGGCGAGGGTTACGGCGCGGCGCTCCTCCTTCTGTTCGCGAAGCTCTTCCTGATCGCAGAAGGCGCGACCTTCTGAACACTGGCATCCACGGGTCGCAAGGTAATCAGCCTCGGCGTATTTTAACCGTTCGCCGAAAAGGTCGCGCATCCAGCCCACTTCCGAGATTTGACCGCAAAAGCGGCAGATTCCTGTTTCTCTTTCCATATTTCTCCCTTCTTACATATCCAGTATCCGCCAGAGCCACCGCGCGAAGCGGCGGAATCCAGGGGAGTGTTCCAGTGCCAGTTCGATGGTGATGAGCAGCAGGATGGGCCACGCTACATATGCCGCCAGCAGCAGGGCCACAAAGAAGTATTCTCCCATTTCCTACCTCCCTGTTGATACGACGATGTTAAATGCTGCGGCGCTGGTGGCATCCATCTGCATCACTTCATATTCCCAGATGTGTTTTCCCAGGGCTGCTTTCGGATCTTTCATCAGGGCGTCGTGCGGCACGGTCTTAAGTAGTACGCAGCCCGGCGTTCCGTATATATTCAGTCTCTGATTCCGTGCCAGTGACAGCGCAGGAATAATATCTTTTACTCTTAGTGCACCCATGTTGTTTCCCCTCCTGATGTGCGATACCCGGGGCAATGCCCCGACGCACCGGGCCTGAATCCTATTTATGCTCGCCCGGTCGAGCCGCCGCCCACGGAGGGGCGGCGATTATTTGGATTTTAGATTAAATAACTAAGCCGCAGGCGACGCCACGCGAGTGGCCGGCGTAGTTGCCGCCGGCCGTGCCCGACGCGGTGACGAAGCAGAAATAGTTGCTGGTGCCGGTGCGCGGGGAACGGGTCCAGTACCAATCGTAGCGACCGGATTCGTCGAACATTCTGCGGTCTTTTGACGTGGCAAAAGCCTCGTACCTCTTTCCTTCCTCCACGGGTGAATAGATGGCACTTCCAAACAGCTCAGTTTCGGAGAACGGGAAGATTACGCATGATTCTTCGTAAAGTCGGCCGGTACAGTCTGAGAACTGCTTGTTTACGGGACGGACATGCTTGAGAAGCTCTTTGGGAAGCTTCTCGTATGCGACATTCTCCACATATTCCCTAAGTTTGGAATTAAGGTACCCATCAGGGCAGGACTTGTTGTGGAATTCGCTTTCGCCAAGCGTTACATTTACTCTCAGGGTGACGGTATTGCGCTCACCTGTGGCAGCATCGGTATCATGGCCTATGCCTACGATCTCGACCTCCGTGCCGCCCACTATGAATTTATCGTGGGTTTTGAAATGTTCGCGCGCCTCCCCCTTCTTGGACAGAGATACCAGCCGTTCAAATGCGCTGTACGTCGTGTGATTCATGCTTTTCTCCTTTCGGTTTTTGTCGTTTTTTAATGTGCCGAGTTCCCCCGGCATAGGTAAGGGAGCGGTGATATGGGGTGATTTCATGGATATATTAACAGGAGAAAATGCTTGCTCTGTCCGTCCAGCCATCGAACAGAACCTGGAAAAGTAACCGCTCCCTCACCTATGCAGGGGAATTACATGTCTATCGGTTCTCCGTCAACCGGTTCAAACACGATGTCAGGCTTCTTTTTTACCGCAAGGTATTTGCCGGACTTCGCTTTTTCCGCCAGCTCCTGACTATACCTGTCAGAACCTATGTGGTCGGGATCCATACCAGTCTCGATGGCAAATGACTGCAGCGCCATGTATTTATATGCATAAGTCATGGCCTTGCCGGAGCCCTTGTCCTGCAGGTCTACGGCGGTACCGGTAGACACGACCTCTACATAGTCCTTCGGGTCGTCAATATTCTGAATGCGGTATACGACATCCAGTGTGGTCAGTCGGTTGGTAATTCCGCCTGCGCGTTCATCTTCCCGGCGGTGCTTATGTTCTACGGGGAATATCAGCAGTCCGTACTTCACCAAGGCAGCGCGGAGAGCGCTTACCACTGCCTCGGCGGTAACGGCATAATACTCGCCGTCTATCAGCCGGTCTTTGGAGATATAGCCAATCTCCTTCATGACGGCGTGCATGCGCTGAAATACGTTCATGGTGGGTTCAAAAGGCGTGCGCATTTTCTGAACGGCGGTTTTGTTGTCATCCATAAAAATTTCTGCCATGTTGCCTCCTATGGTGATACGCGGTGATAATTGTACTGGCGGGGCTTGCGGGGCTTCTCCAGCTTTGTAATGTCCCCGTCCCGGACCATGTTGACCATGCTGCGCACCATAATGAGGGTACTGCCTTCCTTGGTGCAGGTAAGGCGTCCGTCTTCGCACATGCGCCATATGGTGGCGGGTGTGCGGTTCAGCAGCCTTGCCGCCTGCTCCACCGTGATGAATTCGCCGTGCATACGGACCATCGCATCCGCTATGGAACTCAGCTCCCCCATCTTTTCCTCCACTGCCGTGGATACCATTTCTTTGATGATTGCGGTAATGTCGGGTAGCACAATGGCGTCCTCCTATTCAAACGCAGCATATTTCTTGTAGCGCAGGGCATCCTCGTTCCAATCGGGATAGCAGTCCTGCAAATATGCCTTAAGGTGCTGCCGCAGTTCCGCTCGCTGCGGCGTGTGGTCGAAGGCATAATGGCAATCGAAGCACAGCGTCAGGCCGTTTTCCTCTATGCCCAGGCCACCCGCAGAGCGGGGAATAAAGTGGGCGTTGGGCTGGCCGTTGGGGCTGCCGCAGAGAACGCAGCAGCCGCAGTCTCTGTTGTAAATAGCCACCCTCACCTTTGCTGGGAATTCACAGGCTTTGGTCTGTCGGTGCTTTGCCATGGTGTGCCTCCTTTTGTACCAATCCTTCAAGAGCATAAATAGCAACGCCTATAAATTTTGATATGAGCGATTCATAGCTTCTGCGGTACTCTTCAGAAAAGTGAGCGGGATCGCGCCACAGCATTCCTTTATCCGCCGCCTGTTTTATGTCCTTCAGAATTTCGATAGCAGCCTTAAGGGCCATTACTTCGCGTATTTCCATAGAGTAAGGTTCCATTATGGTTTCCTCTGCGCTTTACAGAAGCTCTTGTACTACTGACAGGATTAATGAAGCTGTGCCGAGAATCGCCCCGGCAAGAGAAAGCCGCCGCAGCTTCCGGGCTTCTTCGTGCTTTGCTTCCTCCAACGATACGCAAACCAGTTTCTTGATCTGGTTCGCTGCGAGGAGATATCCCTGGCAAAATTCGCCTTCGTGCTTCTTCGGAGCTTCATCCATCCCCACATCTATCCTCTTGGATATCATTTCAAGCACATCTATTTTTGTTATTCTCATGGGTTCTTCCTTTCTGCGGTTAACCCGCATTTGCATATTTGCGATATTTATTACAGCCCCTTTCGGTGATATAATGAAAAAAATATTAAGAAAGGAGACCGAACCATGAATACAGTTGAAGCCGCTTACAATCTTGCTAAGATCGCCATCGATTGCGGTTGGATTCATCTTCCCGAAGGCGCATCCACAGAAGAGTGCGGAGCGGAACTCGCCTTGCTGTTTAACAGCATTTACGAGAAGATTTCCTAAGGAAGCCGAATAGCAGCTTCCAGCAAGACGGCCAAGGCGTGCAGTGTATCACTTATTGACGCTGCTGCGGCCGGTACTGCGCGGTCTATGGGCTGCATATTGTCAAGCTGCGCCCCTGCGACCGCGCAAATTTTTTCTATCAAGTCTTTTTTTGTCACCACGTTTATCCCCCCCTTCAGAGTAAGGTTCCATCTGTATTCTCTTCCTTCTTCTTCATGTCTGCCACGGCTTCTGCATAGCCGAGGAAGTACTCCTTCTTCGTGTCGGGTATGTCCGAGACAGCGGCCGTCAGGGCCGTGATTACCTTCTTTTCAAGTTCTTCCATTTTGGTTCTCCTTTTCAGTATTGCGGTAACGCTTGTTGTTAACCTAGTGTCATTATAATGCAACTTAGTCTACATGTCAACGTTTTTTTGTAAACTCAGTTACATATTTTTGTTGACATATGCCGCCCGGCGGTATATTATGGTTACAGAAAGGGTGGTGTTACCATTGCATGAAAGAATAGATGCGCTTATAAAGGCGCTGGGGATGAATCAAACAAAGTTTGCTGATAGGATTAATGTCTCCCGTTCCTTCGTTTCACAGATGTGTATTGGAGTTAAAACCCCCGCCGATCGTACGATATCCGATATCTGCAGGGAATTTGACGTTAATGAAGAATGGCTCCGCACCGGCGTGGGTGAAATGTTCATTAAAAAAAGCCGCGAGGAAGAGATCGCGGCTTTTGTGGGCGATATATTAAAAGGAGAGCCGGACTTCCGGCGCAGGGTTATTTCTGCCCTGGCGAAGATGTCTGTGGATGAATGGATGCTCCTTGAGAAAATTGCAAGACAGCTTAATGATGAATAAAAAAATGCCGCCCCCGGAGCAGGGAGCGGCATTATCATCTTGCAAGAGATTTCAAAAAGTGATAAGCTATTTTCAACAATTCTTCACTTAACTGTTCAATAAGTTCGTGGGCGGCGGCCCGCATGGCGGCAAGTTCCTGCTTATTCATTGTTTTTTCCTCCGCTTTTTACCATAACATACTGTTTTGTTTCTCTTTATTCAAGATATTGTTCGCGTTTTAAGCAAGCAGAAAGTTTAACTTCAAGCAGATTCTTTTCCTTGTTGGTATTGCGGATGCTTCGTATTATTTATCAGGGAAAAGGTATCATAGAACATCAAATATTTTTGAACATTTCTAAAAGGGTATTGCTTTTTTGCCACAGATGGAATACTATATTTGTACAACATTGTTGTACGCTAAAGTGACCTCTGGGCGCGGCCTCCCACCTTTCGGGATGTGCTAAACTCAGAGGTTTTATTTATTCAGGAGGATTTATATGAATGTTAAAAGCACGAGAAAGACGGCTATCCTTGTAGACGGCGGTTATTATCGCAAGAGGGCTTTAAATATATGGGGATTAAAGTCTTCCGCAGAAAGGGCAAACGAGCTTTATGCGTACTGTATGTTGCATATTTCAAAGCCAGATGAGCCCAGGGATCTTTACCGAATCTTTTACTATGACTGCCCGCCCATGAGGGGCAGTGTAGAGCATCCTCTTACAAAGAAGAATATAAATTTCTCCACCATGTCTGGAACTAAATGGTCCGACGAGTTTCACAAGGCATTGCTGAAGAAACGCAAGCTCGCTATGCGCAGGGGCGAATTGGCTGAATCTCAAGCCTATTATTACTTAAAGCCTGAGATTCTCTCTGATGTTCTTTCAGGTAAGAAGCCTTTGACCGAATTGACAGAGGATGATTTTCGTCTTGATGTCAAACAGAAGGGTGTTGATATGCGCATAGGCCTTGACGTAGCGTCGCTGGCCTATGGAAAGCATGTTGACCAGATTGTACTCATTGCAGGCGACAGCGATTTTATCCCGGTAGCAAAGATGGCGAGGCGCAGCGGAATCGATTTTATCCTCGACCCCATGAATCAGCAAATTAAGCAGAAACTTTCGGAGCACATAGACGGATTGGAAACATACACCGATTTCATGTCCCTTACTGATAAATAAAAAAGCCTCCTCCGGCCTTGGTTGCCGGCGAGGCTTTTACAAGATGGTGCGGGGAGCATCCCGCATCGCATCACTTGTTATGGTGTGGCCGCCAAAGCCACACCCCTACAACCCATTATTCTTATTATACTACATATTGGGGTAAATGTAAAATGGCAAAACAAAAAGACGGAAGATATAGGGCGAAGGTAACAGTCGGCCACGACGCCGACGGCCGCCCGGTTTATAAATACGCCAGCGGGCAGACAAAGAAAGAGCTGGAAGAGAGTAAAGAACGGCTTCGGCAGGAGTTTATTCTTGGCGCCACCGATGACCGGAAGGATATCCTCTTCAACTCATATGTTGAGGAGTGGTATGAGATCTATAAGAAACCTCATATCAGCATGGGCAGCCGAAAAGCATATGCTGCAGCCATAAATAATTATATCCTTCCCGCTCTGGCTCAAAAGCAGCTTAAGGCCGTTACCGCGGAGGATCTGCAGAAGATATTGAACGGAATGGAGGGCATGGGGCGCTCCACAGTGGGGTATGTAAAATCGGTTCTGCGCAACACCTGCGCACGCGCTTATGCAAGCGGCCTTGTCGGCAGGGATATATCCACGGCCCTCATTAAGCCTAAAACGTCCGGAACAACGCGCCGCGCGCTTACTGCTGCGGAAGTTAAGGCTGCTCTCAAGGTGGGCAGCGAGCATCCTGAGGGATTGTTGCTGCTTATCCTATACTACACAGGCGCCCGTCGCGGTGAAGCACTGGGGTTGCAATGGCAGGATGTTAGCTTTGCGGATATGACGATTACTATAAGGCGTGATATCGATTTCCTTACCAATTCCACAGGAACGCTGAAAACGGAATATTCTGAGCGTACCATACCTATGCCGACTGAGCTCGCCGCTGCGCTGAAGCCTCTGAGAGGAATCAAGGGGACATATGTTCTGCGTTCCCCCAAGACACACACACATCTTAATCAATCCACCTACAAGCGCCGTTGGGAAAGGCTACAGAGGGCCATGTATGAAGCCGATGCCGCCATACGAGAAGAGACCGGCAGCGAGGCCGCCCCCATTGAATCCAGAGAAGGCCTTTCCGTTCTGACGCCGCATTACTTCCGGCACAATTACGCTTCTGTGCTCTATAATGCCGGTGTGGATGTTCTCAGTGCTCAGAAGTTTATGGGGCATGCGAAGATAGAGACAACACTCGGAATATACGCTCATTTGGCAGAAGGCAAGGAGGATGAAAACGCCGAAAAAGTCAGAAATGCATTTTCTGAAAAGGTTGCCGCGAAATAAAAAGTTGCCAAAAAGTTGCCAGAGCGCAGTTGATAAGGCAACATACAAAAAGACAATAAAAGAAAAAACCCAGACAATGTCTGGGTTTTTTGGTGGTCGGGGCGACGTGATTTGAACACGCGACCTTTTGGTCCCGAACCAAATTTTTATTAAATTTGATGTAATCCAGCATGCCCCAAAGTGCCTGTTTTGCTGGTTTTTTGAAAAGCACTATTTCACCGGTTTTGAAATAAAAGTTGCCAAAAAGTTGCCAGAGAGTTTAGTATTTAAAAACTTTATGTTAAGTAATTAAAACAAGAAAAACTCCCCCCCGGTTTTACGCCGGGGGGGCATTTGAAAGGGATCCCGTTCGCGGGATGAGTTATTCTGATTCTTCAACGGGCTCGAGTGCCAGCTGTATGGTTCCGCCCTTGATCTTATCAAAAAGATCGCTGATAAAGTTGCTGCCGCGGCTCAGCAGTATACCGGTAATCAGAACATCAACCAGCATGGGGACATCAATGCCCAGGGCTGCCATAATGCCGATATGACAGAAGTAGGCCAGAAGGATACCGAGGACAGCAGCGGCAATATTCTGCCATTTAATGCCGCCCTCAATGGTCATCTTGATGGTTTCCACAACTGCCTCTATCAGCAGGGCTACAACGATAATGATAGTGATTGCTTCCATTTTGTAAAATCTCCTTATTATTTTGTTAAGTTTGGTTGATGAATTACATTAAAAAGCGCCGTTTTTGTTGTTAAGAAACCTTTAGTTGTGTTCTTAACATTAAAAATCGGCGTTTTTAATCAAAATCGTGAAGGTGGCTCATCGCCTGTTTGTCCAGGAACTCGCGATAAGCCTTTTTTGCGCTTTCATACGATGCGATGCCCTTTTCTACCTCGCCATTCGGACTGCCGCGTTTCAGTGCCATGGCAACGGCATAGGACAGTTTATTGGCCGCCCACTGCAGCTGCAGCATCAGCATGGTCTCTTCCTGCCTGGCCTTGCGGTTATCATCGGTCGCTTTGTCGCGTTTTTTCTGAGCACGCTGCCAATAGAAGGCAAACAGGCCCACGATAATGGAGGGCAGCATGTCGAGGAGGAAGTTCCACAGTCTGTCCATGGCTATACCTCCTCAAAGTACTTACCGAGACACCAGCCGCGCAGCATGGGAGCTTCCTCATGCATTATGACCTCTGCCCAGTCGCCGTTGAATCCCAGAACAATTACCTTGTCATTTACGCACACGCGCCCAATTTTCTGGCCGCCTGTTGAGGGCATTGTTCTCAGGTTGACATAGGTTTCGCCGGCATAACGCCGCAACGCGGGATATGTGGGAAGATCTTCTGTTCGTTCGTCATCATCAGGAACTGCGAGATCGGGGGCTTCTTCCCTTCCGCCGAGGAGTGCCCTCAGCTGGTCCATGTCCATGCAGGGGCACTCTGTAGCGTAGTTTTTGCCGGTGGGTTTGTTGTTTTTATAGGTAGGCACCTCATTATGCCCGAGCACCGCTCCGATACCCAGGTCATAATAGGCGATAACGTCATTGCAGAGGCGGACGAAGCTTCTCAACTGGGCTTCGGTGGGCAGGGATGAATCCCTCATATCTCCGTCGAAGGCAATGGCCACAGACCGGTCGTTGGCGCCGATATCATCCTCGTTCTTTGTGGCGCTGTTTGAAACGCCGCCATGAGAATACTCGAGGCCGCGTCCGAGATAGATGTCGCCGTTCTTACATATTAAATATGAATACCCGACTCCCTTGTGGCCATCTTTCTCGATTTTGCGGCGGTGAAGCCGCTCCCACGCTTCAGGTGTACCGTAATTGCCTACGGTATGATGGACCTGCACATGATCGGTTACGCGGCGCTTCCCGCCTTTGCCTTCCGGCCATTTGAGGCCGGTATCTATAACGTAGGCAAATTCCATTTCTCTTTACCTCTTGAAACGTTTGCCGCAGTCAATTACCCAGGCGCCGGCGCCA
This sequence comes from Clostridia bacterium, assembly GCA_016292635.1. Lineage (GTDB taxonomy): Bacteria > Bacillota > Clostridia > Christensenellales > CAG-138 > SFEL01. Next base: position 59,334 of record JAEDIC010000005.1, on the reverse strand, counting down.
AGTATGAGGGCAACTCCCAAAACGCTGGCGTCGCCAGTTTTAGGAATAGAGATTGTCTGCTGGGCCTGCTGAACTCCGGCTGTGAAGGAATAGCAGGCGGTTACTGTTCTGTCTTCCTTCATGGCTTCGTACATTTCCTCTGCAGTATCTGCGTTTTCAAGGGCCACGTCCTTAACCTTGATGCATATGTTGGCAGGCTGGGCGGTGACTACGCCGCGGATATAGTAGCGGCCGGTCACCAGCTGAAGAGAGGGTTCCTCAATTTCCACGCCGTCTACCTCTATTACGAGCTGCATGTTTGTGAGATCTGCGAACCGAGGAACATCGATGTCGACGCGGAGATTAAAGAGTTCATTCTCCACATAAGTTTTGGATACCGCTTTGCCGGTCTGGTAATCCACGGGCTGAATTGCCACGGTGACCTTTTCGTCGACGGCCATGGCGGTGGTCATGCCACAAAGAAGCAGCACAGAGATGAGGATTGCAATAAACTTTTTCATAAATGGTTCCTTTCTTTTATCTGAAGTTTGTATTAAAAAAGAGCCTCGAAAGGCTCTGAATTTTATTTGGTGAAGTGTGCCGGCACATCGGCGGGATCATACAGCAGCGGATCCGCCGGTTGAATACATGTATATACCTCTCCGTCTTTTGCGGAACGGACCCTCATACCGGCTTCAGCGCGCATATTATATACGTAGGGATAAACGCCATCGATGTCCGCCGCAGGCCTTGCTCCGTATAGCGCCTCAGTTCCGATGGAAAAAGGCGGGTATATTTCAAGAGAGTTGACCGCCTGACGGCAGAAACCGCATTTGCCGTTGTGTGTAAATACATCGCCTTTTTTATATGCGGTGCCAGGCGTCCATTCGTCATAATCGAAATAGCCTATATCTACGCCAGGAGAATCGCTGGCGGCTTCGCGTACGGCCTGCCCCCCCTGTGCTCTCATGCGCTCTATTTCAGCAGCCTTCTTTTCTGCCCAGTCGTTATACTTGCCCATGCTCTTCCTCCTCATATCCGAGCCGTTCAAGGGCCGCCTCCATGTCCGTAACCTGAACGGCGCCGTTGAATTCTATGATTTCAAGTCCCTCGATGGGCTCGTTATAGCTGTTGTTGATTTCCACGGCCTCGGCCTCTTCCTTGCCGCAGTAAACCGTAACTCCGTTCGGCTGGGTCTTTACGTATCTCAGCTCATCCTCAAGGGAGATCCGGACGCCATCTTTTTTTATTTCGTACATACAAACAACTCCTTATATAGATTGTTTAGGTTCTGCCTTGAGTGGTAGGCGTCAAAATAGCTCGCATAGCCGACCCATGATTTGCACGACGTCCACACGTCATCGATGGACATTTTCCCGCAGTCCACCCATTTTTTGAACTTCTTAAGTTTCCTGCGCATCGATGTGACAGAATGAGGGTTAAGCTTTTTGACCACCTTACCGCTGTCGGTAAGAAAAAAGCGTCCCTTGAGAAAGGTGACGCCTTTGGTTAGTTTTGTTATTTGGGTCTTTCGCTCATTGAGCTTAATGCCGAGGGATGCGCATATCTTGCGGATCTCGTTCAAACATTCCTGCAGATACTCTTTGCTGGGATGGATAAGGTAACCATCATCCATGTACCGGCCGTAGCAACGAATCCGGAGTTTCTCTTTGATATAGTGATCAAGTTTGTTCGGCAGAGCCAGGGCCGATATTTGCGATACCTGACTGCCAAGGCCAAGCCCTTCATTACCAAACTGACGGATGAAGTATTTTGCCTGCTCCCGCAATCTTTCATCGGTGGTGCAACGGTCGATTTCGGCAAATACGGCGGAATGTTTGGCGGTATCGAAGTATTTGGAAAAGTCAAAGGTCAGTACATATCCTTCCGTGCCGTAGCGCCTGTAGTGCCAGCGCAGGTGCTCGCACAGCCTATCCAGAGAGAAGTGTATCCCTTTACCCTTGAGGCTGGCGCCGTTGTCATAAATGAATGTACTGCTCATCACCGGCACAAGGTAATGATCGCACAGGCAGCGCTGAACCACTCTTTCGCTGATATGCACGCTGCGAATATGACGAGGTTTGCCACGCTCTATAATGTCAAAATCCACAAAGCCCTTGCTTTTATATGTGCTGTCCATCAGCTGTCTGTGGGTGCGATAGACTTTAGCGAGACGTCCGGCGGCATAGCCCTGCACGCTGGTTTTCCACATGACGCCATGTTTGCAGTTGTTAAAGGCATCATAAAGGTTGTCAAAGCTGAACACTTCTTCGTAAGTCATTGAGTTGCGCTTTCTCTTTTGCTCCTCGCGTTTGGCCTTTCTGCGCTGGTATCTGGCCTCGCGCCGTTCTTCGCTTGTCATGTAATCACCTCCGTTTACAGCGGCGGACCATGAAAGCGGGGTCCCGCCCATGCAAGCAGCGTCCGGTCAGCCGCATCGAAAGTTATATTTACCCTTGCGGGAAGGTCATGCGCTCCTTATGTGGATGCTCTGCTTTCACTTTACAGTTACTCGGTCTCGCTGTCACACAATCCGCAGGCGACGCCATTCGAGTTGCCGGCGTTGTTGTTGTTGGCCGTGCCCGACGTGTTGACGTAGCAGAAATTGTTGCTGTTGCCGGTGTTCGGGGAACGGGTATCAGCGCATAACCTAAAACTTATATCTTTTGGCGTCGGCGGTTTTGCACGCCGAAATAAGCGTGGCTTCCGCCGTGGCCAGGCGTACCATCTCCTGAAACTTCTTAGGTTCAATATGGGGCTTGAGCATATCCAGCTGCACCAGGTAGTCCTGTACGGCTTCGTTGGCTTTTATAAAGCAGTCTCTCCGCTCCTGCAGTTCGTGGGCGTTGGTCGGATATACGCTGTTGGCGCGTGTCACACGGCTGAGGATCTCCCTCGCCAGCGCCCATAATTGGCTGCCGCCATAGAATGTCAGGGATTTAGGCAGCTTCCTGCACACGGATGTGGTATACTCGGCAAGTTCTCTCGCTGTCTGCACAAACTGCATTGTGCTCGCCCCTCGTTGTGATTTCAGTACGCTCATTTTTACCTCCCGCCGCCCACACAGGGGCGGCGATTATTTGGATTTTTGGATTAAATGTCAAAGCCGCAGGCGACGCCAATCGAGTTGCCGGCGTAGTCGCCGCTGGCCGTGCCCGACGTGTCGACGCAGCAGAAAGAGTCGCTGCTGCCGGTGAGCGGGGAACGGGTCCAGTATATAGAAGCAGCGCCGTTTACAGTTTTAACGCGATTGCCCGAAGTATAGTAGGCGTATTTTGTACCCTCGCCGGGTGCGGCATAAGAATAGCTAAGTCCCAGTTCCGCTATAGAATGAAGACGCAGCCTATCAGACGAAGTAACAAGGCTCGTGGATTGGTTGCCGGCAGAAGCCAATACATCAACATATTTGATTGCACCATCCGCTGTAAGCTCGGCAGGGAAGGTGTTCAGAATGGCAGGCATTCTGGTATTTCGCATGGCAGAGCCGTTCCAACCTCCGGAGTTGGTGTTGCTGCTGTTTATGGGATAGGTGGTGTTAAGGCAGTTTTTGAATGTAAACGCCATAGCCGCCTTATTGCTTGTGCCGGTGATGGTGTTGTGTTTGAAGTCGCCTATTACAACAGGAACGAGCTCGCTGGTGGTAAGCTGCAGATCCTTGGCATCGCCAACGGAGAAGAACAGGCTACACTCTTCGCCGCTGTTGCCTATGGCGATTATCTGAGCCCATGTCAAGGATGACAGCGGTGAAAGGGTTGAGAACAACTTCCACTCGCCGGATACTCCGATGTAGGCATTCCTGTACTCCCAAATAGAGCCATTGAACTGCATTACCGCGCCGGGAGTTATCCGTATACCCACCGCTCCGTCAGCTGACAGAGTGTAGCCTCCGTTATCCACGGTATGTACCCATATATCGCCGCTGACAGGGTCAGAAGGTGCTGCGTAGGAAAAAATAATCTTGCCGGGTGTGGTGGATGTTATAATGATAGCCTGTCCATCCACTACGGCCGCGGGCAGCAGGGTTGCGGTTATTATGTTAAGGGACGCACCGCCCCCCCCCCCGAGAATAAATTACAGGATTTATAATCATGTGTGTTTTCTCTCTTTCTTTTTAGTCGGTGTAGCCCAAAATAGCAAGAGCAGCTTGCATATCTGTAATCTGCTCTTGCTCGCTATATACAGGCTCATTGTTGTGGTAAAATCGCCCATCAACGTATGTATCGCCTATTTGTACGGACAGACCTTCGATGCTTACGGCGTTAGGAAAATCCGATGCGTTATAGGGTAAAAGGGCAATGGTGTTTGTGACTATGCCGTCAGTTATTAATGCGTATCTCATGTTAAAGCTCTCCTACCGGCTGTTACGAATTATAACGATACCTTGCGAACCAGCACTACCGCCGCAGGCACGGCCGCCACCAGCGCCACCGCCTCCTATACCGCCGCCGCCACCACCGCCAGTACCCTGAGCGCTACCACTACCGCCTACGCCACCGCCGACACCTATTGTAGAACTCACAGCACCATTACTGCCCGTTGGGTTCGCCGCCGTACCACCAGCACCGCCACCTTTTATTGCATCGGGATATCCACCAGCGCCACCTGCACCACCAAAATTAACAGCCGCAAAAAATGCACCACCACCACCGCCACCGCCAGAGTATAATTCAGTTCCTTCTTCGCCAAATTCCCAAGTATTGTCTATTTGTCCTACCCCATAACCTGTAGAACCATAATTACCACCGTTAGAACCATTAGCGCCACCAGCTCCACCTGCTGCGGCAGCATAATCCTTACCGGTTGTACCTCCACTACCTCCACCAGAACCTCCGTTACCTCCTACGCCACCACAGAGGCCTCCGTTAGTATTATAGGGGTCTGTTGGTGAGCCACCTGCGGCACCGCCTGAGGCGCTAACTAATGAGGCAAATGATGAAGTACCACCTGCTGCGCCTGCGGAGCCACCACTACCTATAACAACTTGATATGTACCCGGAGCAAGAACAACGCTTCTTATTGTTCGTGTATAGCCACCGCCACCGCCACCACCACCGTGATAACCGGAGCCCTGTAGACCGCCGCCGCCACCGCCGCCGCCAACGCAAAATATATCAACGGTTATTGATTTGTTTAATACGAAATCACCGGCGGTGAGAAATTTAATTCGCCAATTACCTGCACCATCATCTATAAGCGCGTATTCACCCGAAAATGAAAAGTCAGGAAACCCGCCACCGCTATAATCTTTTGAGTATATAATTGTATTTAGAATCATGTTGTTGCCTCCTTGGCCGCCTCTACGATTACGATGAGTATGGGGATATCGTTCTCGGGAGCTGATTCACACGTAAATGTTAGGCTGTCTGTGTCCTGCGCCGTACATTCGATTCCGGCCGCCCCCCATGCTGCCATATATCCAGGCTGGGGTGTTGGCCATATAGCTTGCTTATTTACGTCAGCCACTACGCCCGTAACGGTTATGGTCTGAGAAAACGGCGCTTCTGCGCCCGTCCACAGCGCTACGCCCAACGTGGCAGTGCGAAGTATCGGCGCTGCGGCGAACGCTGTTATTGGCTTCCCTCCAAACAGCTCGGTGTTGCCTGCGGCCTCTGCGTAGTCGGCCTCATCCACTCTTCCGTCCTGATTGGTGTCGTAGGTAGATGTTGCCATATCGCCAAAACCGAGTTCCTCCGGTGACTTCCATTCGCCGTCATATACCGTGTCGGATTTCTTTACATAAACATCCCCGGCTTTACCTCCGGGCTTGAGGCCATTTGCCGAGGCTCCTACAGCGGGCAGTTTCCATGTGCCATCGTTGGCGAGGAAGGTGCTGCCGTCGCCTTTGGGGAGCACTGTAGCGACAAGGTTGTCCACGGCGCTGTCAATATCGTCTGTAATCCCTTTCAGCTCTGCTATTATGTCGGATACAGTTTTGCCGCTGAGGCCGTCAACGGTTATTCCGATATCTGCCGCGCCACCTACCGCAAGGGCTTCTATGAGGGCGTTTAGGGCGTCCTTAAGCTGATTACTGTTGCTGTCAAATATCGCCTTCATATCAGAAGCGGACCGTTGAGGGCGGTCCGCTTCGTTGACTATCGGGTTTGTCCAGGTGGTTATTTTGTTGTCTGTTATACTCAATGTTTTTCCTCCTTAGTCAGGCTGCCATACGCCGTCAATCTGTTTGATTCCGCTGAACCTTGTCGAATAGTCTTTCTCGTATACCTTGTACCACACATATTCCTTAAAAGGTTCAGGAGCATCAAGGCTCTCTATGAGGTTGACCAACTTCGCTTTCTTTGAGTTTGAAACATATTTGTCGGTGGTGCCAGGTATCAAATCGCCCTTGACTGTGTCCTTTTCTTTGTAATACTGCAGGAACGCGGCTGCCGATACACCGTATGCAGTTTTTAATTCTTGCCAATCGTTATATACGCTTTTGCCTATTATGGTAAGCTCATGGGCTGCCTGTGACGAATAGTCTACTATCCAGTCATCTCCGATGGTCTTGCGGGCAAGAGCGGTCTTCTGCTCAACTGTAAGGCCACGAGTATCAAAGATTTGCTGTGATACTTTTTTCTTAACGTCAGAGGTTATGGATTCCTCGCCGGCAAGGGTGGTTATTATGCTTACATAGTCAGATACCGGAACCCCGAAATTTGTGAGGGCGCGAAGATCTTCGATGTCATCGGCGCCAAGGTCGGCAAGGGTAATGAGGTCGGCTTTTTGTTCGTCCGTCAATGAGCTGTCGCGGGATATCTGCTGTGCCCACTTTAGTGCGCTGTTCTGCTGGGTATATCCGAGATCCATTTCGGCACGCTCCATGGCTTCGGCGGACGTCAAGGCAGGATTGCCCATGAGAATTTCGTCTCGCCGCTCCCTGAGGGCGGTATTCTTTTCGTTATCCGCTTCCACCATGTTTCTATAGATGGTTCGGTATTCTCCAAACTGCGATGCATTGCCGCCATGGCCTTTGAGGCTCTGGAATGCGTCCTGCTCTTTGGTGGAGAAGGAGTCGAAACCGGATGTCTTCCATTCCTTATTCTCTTTGAACCCACCTTTACCGAACAGGATGCCGCCCGCTATGTTGCCAAGCGTGGGATCTACGGTGTACTGCAGGCGCTTCTCGCCCTGGTTGTTTATCTTGTATGAGCCGCCATCGGCAAGGGCCTTGACCGCCTGTGCGGTCTTTTTAAGCTGTGCACCGCCCGTAGGTAGGCCAAGGTATAGGACGGGTTTGGAAAGCTCCTCGATGGCTGTCTGGGCTATGTACTTACCGGCGTTCTCCTCCATTCCCTCAGCGTCCTGCACAGCATCGGCAATCTTGCCAAATTTGGGCAGGGCGTTTTCGTAAATGGATCCGTAACGTCCGCCGCCGATGAAGGGAATCTGTTCGCGGGTGTTATCCAAGATGTTGCCCACGGTTTCAGATATGCTCTGTTCATCGTCTATGCCTTTGCGGATTTCCTCCGAGGCATCACGGAGCCAGTTTATTGGGTCAAAGGCATTGGCGCTCAGTCCCAGCAGCTTACGAGCCTCATCATACATAAAGCCAAGGATGAATGCCTTTGACAGCGCCAAGGCATAGGCGGCACCCATGTTTTTGCTCGTGTCCTTCGCTGCTTCGATTTTGAGGTCCTTAAGCAAGAAGTCTATCTGGTTGTTCGATTCAACCTGAAACATGGTAAAGAGGGTGGAAAGCGGGTTCTTGCTGCCGAATATTGTGGGTAATGCACCCTTGGAGCGGTCGGCGATAAGGGCAGCGGCTACTCTGTCAGCGTCCTGCATAGCCTTGGTTTCGCTCATACCTTTTGCTATGTTGTCGTAGTATCTTCCTCGGACTATGGCAGAGGCTACAACCTCATCCACGATATCAAAGGGCTTTGCCACGGCTTCGGTTATCTTTTGCACCGTATCTTTAAAAGCCACATTTTTGTATCCTATGCGATTGGTGATAAAGGTTGAACGGTCATTAAAACCATCGTCATTTACATAGGCTTTGCCCGCTTCCTCTATGCCGCGGAGCAAATTCTTTCCGGATACCACGCTAACAGCCTGGGTAAGAGGGATTACCTGAGAGAGTACAACGGATACGTTGCCGCCCAGCACATTTGAAGTAATCTTGGCCTTAATGTTGTTCATGGTCCGGTAAAGGCCGCGACCAATTCCATACTCAAACCCACGGTCAAGGGAGCTTTTTTTGTTGGCTAAAAGGTTGCCGTACTCCTGCAGGTTGCGGACATAGTTTGAAAGGGACGTACCTTCCAGCTGTTCGTTTTGAAGTTTGGCGTTAAGCTCTTCGCCGGTTATACCTGCGTCGATCCAGTCTTTGACGGTTTCCGCCCGGCCTTCCGGTGTGGTGGCCTCACGGATAACGCTTTCCAGCATGCGGACGTTCTGTATGTCGTCGGTGTGGAATATGATGTCGCCGGAGGACTTAAGGTATTCATCTAAGCCGCCAAGCATATCGTAAGAGGTGGAATACCCGGGGCTTCGGGAAAGATCGTGAGAAAACCAGGGCTTGCCGGGCTTGAAAAATTCAGTAAGGCCCGCAATGTTTGTGGGGATATCCTGTGTCTTCAGTTCTATCCCAAGATATGAGGCTACGTTTTTGCCGGTCTTGTCTTCCTTGACCAGTGGGGCATAGGTGCTGCGGTAATCCGTAACGGGCATGCCGTTCTTCAGCTGAATACCGGTGAGTTTTTCGTATATCTCGCGGTACATTGCAAGGAAGTCGTCTGCTATGGCATTGCAGCGAGTTTCATCCAGCGAAGGATCTGCAGCTATAAAATCCGCTTTATCCCTGCGGACTTTATCCAGAGCCGCCTCCATCTGCTGCATTTCCCTTTCAGGCTTTTTACCGGGCTTGTTCTCTGCGTCCATAAGGCGCTGACTGAGATCTCGCTCGGTAATAAGAATATGCACGAATTTGTTTTCTGCCTTGGTCATGTTGTGGGCTTTGGCGCGTTCGGCGTACTGATTAGCCCAGCGGGTACGGGCAGCTTCGTTTACGTGTACAGGCTGGAAGATGTTATCCGTTATCCAGGCTGCAGTTTCGGGGTCATCCTTTGCGATTTCCCGTATAATGCGTTCCTGGGTCATGCGGGAATAAGCCAAGCCGGTCTTTTTATCCTTCCATTTCCACAGGGTATCTCCCACAGCGTTTTTGATGACCTCATACCGCCTGTTCAGTACGGATTTACGGTAATCTGATGCGGCGTTGGAGGTCCCCCTGAGTTGTTTATAGGATTCGTAGTATCTGGTTACGGATTCAGGGTTTTCGTTCGGAGCAACATTTATTGCGTCCGCAACGCTTCCGCCAACATTTGCAAGGGCCTCAATCTTGGCCACAACAGCCTGGGGAAGATTGAGCCGCCTCTTAAGCGCTTCATGACGGCGCTCCTGCGGCTTTTTGTCTTTCATGCTGTTTTTGACTTCTTCCGGGACGGGGTCGTTGCCGCCGATATTGTCCTGCACATCGGTGCCGCCCGTCTGCAAGGGCTTGGTTTCCATTTCAGCCAGCAGGTCGTCTATTTTGCGCCGTATTTCTATGCCTTCCCGGGAATCCTGCAGAGGAAGCGCGTCGTATTGCTTTTTCAGCTCGGATATGCGCTGAGGAATGTTGACAGGATCGGGGTTTTCGGATATACTATCAATAGAAACATCCTCGGTTTTCCGCTCGGGCACTTTTCGCCCCTGTGCCAGAAGATCGAGGATGTTTTCATTTCCCCTTGTGTAAAGGACATTGCCGTCCCGCAGCATTTCTGCCATATAGTCCGGATTGTATAGAGGAAATGCGGAGTTTACGTTATTGTATAATCCGATATTGCCTTTCGCGTCTATTCTTATAGGGGCGACAATAGGATCCTGCCCGTCCACCTGCCAATCGGTCCACACAACAATGCTGTTGTCGCCCGCTTCTTCGTGTTTTACGGTGTTGCCCGTGATAGCCACGGGGGCGTCAAACTGATAGGGTAGCTCATCCAAAATGATTCTATTCAGCTGGTGTTTGCCATCTTCGGCGGACACTTTTTTTATTACGCTCTGGGCAAGCATGAGCGGATTGTCAGGGTTCATATACTGCCCCAGAATTTGGGAAGGTCTACCTAATACGACCATTTGGTCGGAATCCATTTCGCCGTTAAGCGCCGCGGTAATCTCAGATTGATAGCGCCGGAGGTTTTGCGGGGACGTTGCGTCCATCTGCATGGCTTCCTGCTGAGTTGCCGGGGTAAAGGCGGCGAGTTCATCGGATGTGTATTTAGCTTTGCCGCTGGATACGATGTTTTGTATCTGTTCCCGGTTTGCCATATATGCCCTGCCTATATCGCCGGTGCTCATATCTCCGGTGTGCTGGGACAGCTCATAAGCAACTGTGCCTTCGTCTGCCAGTGCGCCTACGGCTCGGAGTTCCTCTTTGAGGTAGTCAATGGCGCTCTGCTGCGCCTGCTCCGGGGTCTGGCCCTGCTTGATAAAGGTCTGGGCGGTCTGGTCGATTATGCTCTTACCCTGGGAGCGGGTATTTACGACGTCCACAGCGCCGCCCATTACAAAGCCGGAGAGGAATCCGCCAGCGCCTGCAGCTGCTATATCTGCAAGAACATCAACAAAAGCCTTATTCTGCGCTTGCTGGTAGTCCATGCCCTGTTCCATGTATGCGGTTATGGCCTCCTCAAAGGCGCTCTGGTTGCCCAATACAAATACATCGGCCAGAGTGTTGGCAAGCTCCGTAACGGCTTCCTCAGAGGCTTCCACGCCGCCCTGTATGAGAGCGTTTTTAAGGCTGGATACAGCAATCTTGCCATCGAACAGGCGGTCGAGGGAATACTTCTCAGCAATGACTTCCGCTGCGCCGGATATGATGCTTATGGTCATGGCCTGCTCATCCGAAAGGCCGCGGTTCTTTGCGTCTATGAGGCTGTCCGCTGCGGCGTTGGTTCCCATGATAAGAGACATACCAGTGGAGCCCATGGGGGACATGGCCACCATATCCACCATGCTCATGCCTGTGTTGTACAGAAATTCGGCTATTTTACGGTTGCTTTCCTGCTGCCGCTCAACGGGCATTGCGGCGAACTTTCCGCTCTGCACAGCAAGACTCTGATCGGGAACAGGTAGCGTCGCCGCCCAGTTGCCTATAGATTCAGATACAGTTCCGCGGAGGGTGGATGAAAGATTCCTGCCGTACATCTCCTCTGCGTAAGGATCTATAGCTTCATCGTTCCGCATGGCCCGTATTGCAGCCAATTCCGCCTGTGCGCCGGTACCGAGAAGGTTAAGCAGTGTAGATCCCGCACTTGCGCCTATGCCGCCTAATATACCATCCTGCGCGGCCTGACGGGCTTTGTCGGTGCGGGATACGGTTACGCGATAATTCAGGGTGCTGTCCAAGGCGTCGAGAAATTCCTGCGCTTCCTTTTCATAGCCATTTTTGACAAGGCGGTTATACACTTCCGCTTCATCGTCTCTCATGGCCTGATACTTTTCTGTATCCCACGTGGAATAGCCCATTTTCTGTTGACGCTGGGCTTCGGTGGTTACGTTCCGGAGGAAAGCTAAACCCTTCTCCCCCGGCGTGTCGCCGGTTTTTGATGTGCCGAGGTTTACTGCCCGCTGTTTGTCCACTTCGGACTTAATGGCGGTGTTGTTTTTAAGGCCGACAGCCATGTCAGCAAAATTCTGAAGCTTGCTTTGGTTGGCGTAGGCGTCCCGCTCCTGCATGGCCGTGTTGTACTGATTAAACAGGTTTCGTGCTTCTTCGGACTGTCTGCCCCATGTTTTCTGATGCTGACGGTTGGCAGCGGATTTGAGATAATCTTCGTACGCCTTTTTTGCAGCGTCGGCAGCGGCGTTAAGCCTTTCCTGTTCTGCCGCCCGGTTGCTCGCTTCAGTTTGGGGTGTAATCCGCCCCGCCGCCCATAGTATGTCTCGAGTTCCTTTGTCGATATAACTGTTACCGCTCGGGACAGATGTCTGCCCACTATTGCTTGGCGTAGATTTATTCTTGCTGTCAGGTGAGGCTTGGCTCCGTCCAGCTTGGGCAAGTATCGAGGCCGCTCCCTTGCTTATATAATCCCTTTTATCCGCCATGTTATCTCCTATTTGTACATGCCACTCATTTTATAATTAAGTTCACTTACAAGGGCCGCCGCCTTGGCTGCGTCTGAATTGCTTAGGTTGTTTCCATATGTCCTTATGGCATTTGCCGCCGCGTTTGCTGCAGCATTCTGTTTTGAATTTGTACCGGACGTCTTGGCGGCCGCTGTTGCCGCCTTAGTCAAGATATCCTGAACGGCGCTTCCGCTGTTCCCTCCGGATCCGTTATTACCGCCGCCTCCGCTGCTTCTCTTTTTGCTGGACGAACTGGCGTAGGTTCTGGCGCTTCCTCCACCGCCTCCACCGCCGGATACTGTGGCAAGGGCCTGCGCAAGAGCAACCTGATAAGGAATTTTTGCCGCCTCCACTTCCGCCACTTTGTTGGCATAGTTCATGTCGGCTTCCTTCTGGGCCTGCAGCAGGGCAAGCTGATACTCGCTGTATGCGTCCGCCTGTCCCTGATCAAGGGCGGAGAGAGACTTGCGCATAGCTATATCCTGTGCGATCCTGTTGGTTTCAGAGGTGCCGCTGCGTGCGTGGTCATAAATATTACCGGCAAGGCCAAGAGCTGCTAATCGTTCATTATTGCCAATCGCAGACAGCCGTGCATTGGTGTAGGCATTTGAACGTGCAGCATCGAACTGGCCTTTTACCTTGTTCTGAGCGGCTATGTTAGCTGCAGCCTGAGAGTCGTATGCAGCCTGAAGTGCAGTTTGAAATGATTTCAGCTGATTATCATAGGCTCGTAGAGCTACAGCGTTGGAGTCAGTACCCGAGGTATACGCGGAATTGTCCACGGCGTAGTTGCCGCCCACGGTGTAAGTTTTACCCGTAGTGGGCGTTGCCGCAGCTGGTGTATTTGTTGCTGCAGCGGGTGCTGCCGGGGTCGCGGCGGCAGATATCGGAGTTGAGCTTGCATTAGTTTTTATCTGCGTTGCACGGTTCGCCAGTAATCTCTGCCTTATACTGTCCAGAGCATTTTGTATATTGTTCGCGTTTTCTATCGCCATGTTTTCCTCCTTACTTGACATACCCGCCAACGGCGTACTGCGTTTGAACGCCGTAAATACCAAAGCCTTCGTCCTTGACGTTGTTTTCAAAGATGAGCTGAAGGACAATGAATTTCTTAACCTTTTTGTTAAGCGGTACTACCTGCGGGGTGTCCAGAGTATTGAAAGTGATTCGAGAAAAATCTATGTCGGAAAAATCCAGTATGTCCATGGTGGCATACTGTATCTTTGCCTCATGGGTTCTGTCTGTTGATGTGTATACGGTGACGGACGAACGGGTGTAGGGTTTTATCATTACACCGCAGCCTTTCTTAGTGAGTGTCTTCCTGCGTACTATAGTACCGTAGTCATCCATCTTGGTGGCCCATCGGGAAAGAATCGGGGCGCCGTCGTCGTTGTACCTTGCCATGGTGGATATGTCGGTATTGAATTTGCACACATATCCATCATCCGTTCCAAACCAGAGCTCCCCGTCGAATTCGCATATCACTCTCGCGGGGATGTTCTGCCAGTAGTACCACTCATAGCTGTACTGAATGTAGCTGCCGGATTCGGAGTAGGTGGCGCCGGTGCCGGTCTGGGCTGTTCTCTTTCGGCTGTCGGCCACATAGGCCCGCCCGTTGATGCAGAGAATATAGTAGCCATTCCATACAGCCGCCACGGCCTCCGACAGATTCGATTCGGTTGTGAGTACGGGGTTTACAAAGTACGATCTGTCCTGTACGGTGCGCTCAAGCTGTACGGACGTAGAAGCGATGGCAAACACTCCCTCTCGGGCAAGAAATAAGGGATCGTCCCTGAGGTTGGCAAACGCGTACTTGCTTATGGCGCCTACGCCTTTGATTCCCTGCTGCAGCGGAAAAATAACGGTTCCATCCGATTCCATCTGGGCAGTACGCAGAAACACTTCCGCATCCTGTTCATTGTCGGTTTTAACAATGGTCAGGGTATTATACTGTTTAAGGTATCCCATGATGGCAGATGTGTCGGAGCCTATCTTGGTATATCCGGTGTCGGGAAAGTATGTAGGATCATCAAGCCCACTCTGCCAGTCCCAATTTTTATAATCGGGGTTGCCGGATATAAATACGCGGTTGTCGTTGTTGAATCCAAAGAAGGCGAATATGGTACACTTATTAACCCTGTCGGAATATCCTTCTATTGCTTTGCTCAGCTGGATAACAACGGTGTCTATGCCGTCTCCATCCTTTGGGGGCAGCGCAAAGTCCACCGTGCCCTTTGTAAGATCCACAACATAGGTCTTTGGGTCAGTCAGGGTATAGGTGTTAGCCTCAAGCGTTGCCGCAATGGTGGGCGCCGCTTCTTCTGTGGTTTGCTTGGCCTTATAATAGGTTCCGGTTTCTTCTTTCTCATCCGTCAATTTAAAGCTGGCTCTGGTGCTTGCCGCAAGGGTGGTAAGATTTTTTCCTTCAGCGTCGGTGCAGATATATATCCGCCCGTGTATATCAAGGTATACGCCTTCCCCGGTGGGCGCGGCGTCGGGAGTAAAAGATATTATCCCGGATTCCGTGCGCGTCCAGCCGGCTGTGGCTGTGTAGGTTTCGCCGTCTACTTTTACGCCGTCTACGCTGTCCAGTTCTTTGGTATCAAGCTGGAAGGTGGTTGATCGGCCGTCTGCCATGAATGAGTTCTTACGCTGCGCAGAAAGCATATTGACGCCCTCAAACGCTATGCCGCCGCCCGTTGGGGTCATGCCGATGCTTGTGGTCGGAATAAAGTTTGCGCCGTCCTCCACGTTGGCCACGGTGTATACCCCGTCTGTTTCGATTATGACGCGGTATTTCTTACCGTCCATGAGGTACAGTTTGCCGCCATGTGCAAATGCTGCGCTTCGGGCGTCTGCCATGTCTGAATATATTTCAGTGCCGTCCCATGTGAACAGTTTGTTTGCCGCATGGACAAAGCGCATTGCGGCACCGGACGCGAATACAGCATAGTGAATACCGTTTATCCTGCCCTGCCTCTGCTGCAATTTACGCCATCCGGGGCGCTTCTCGGGGAAACCGGCGAGGTCGGAGACGAGATTGAGCGCATAGGGTGAACGGTAATCCGCTACCTGCGTGGGATCCGTCGAAAAGTCTACGCCGCGAAATTGGGTGTATTTCTTTGAATACAGCTTAACATCCGTTATGTTTTTGGGTGTTACACTCTGAGGCATTATGCACCGTAACCTTTCTCCACGACGCCGGTATTCATCTTACCGGCATCCTGCACTGCGGCAAGATATTTCGCACGGTAGTTCTCGGCCTGGAAATTATCCATGTTTTCCTGAAAGAACTGCGCGGCCAGCCCGTACGGCAGGGCGGTGCGAGTTAAGGAGGGGCTATAGTCTATAATGTCTGTGAGATTCCTTACATAGGGAGCTTCTTCCAGCCGTTCTTTGCCCTTGTATTCGCGTATGCTGTTTTCACAGTTTAGCGTTTCCTCAAGTAACACATTCAGGAAGTGAATAGAGAACCTTCTGCTGTCTTCGTCATCTCCGTCGTACTCGTAGAGGAAGCTTGAGGCAATCTCATATATATCCTGTACTGTCAATTCTGCCATGTGTCTCGCCTCCTATATGCGTATATTAGGGGCGGTGTTACCCGCCCCCCATAGGTTGATTGATTAGAAAGTAACTGCGGGCATCCATGCAGGATACATGGCGTCAGAGTATGCCACAGCACGAACGGCGGCGCCAGCCGCGGGATTTGCGAATGCGCCGGTATAGATCTGTGCAGAGCGGCTGTACAGAGGGTCAGAGCCGTCGGTGGTGTATTTAATGGTCGTATTGCCGGAGGTGCTGGCCAGGGTGCTGGTAGAGGCACCCTGGGTCAGGGTGGGAGCTGCGGCAATGTTTGCGGTATCTACGCCAACAAGCACGCCCTTGGAGCGAGCGCCAACTACGAACGCATCAAAGATGAAGCGTCCCTCGAGTAGATGGCCGGAGATTCCGGGAGGGTTGGTGTGCAGAACGGTGTCGTTTACCTGTTCCGCGATGATGGCGCTCCTGCGCTGGAAGGCCAGGTAATGGCTGTTGGCGGGCATCCAGTCGTCAGGGATACCGATGATGTGCATGGTGCCGAACTTGCCCACTACATTCTTGAGCAGCAGGCGGTCGGTGATGTTGTCCAGCTTTTCGAAGGCGGTCCTGTAAATGGACACGGTGGTATTGGGCAGTGTCACAAACCTGTCATCCAGGGGAATGAAGGCATTGTTGAACGCCGCTTCGATGGCCGCGAGGTGGTCGATGATGTCGCTCTTGCCGGGGGTAGCGTTGACGCTCACTACATTGCCGGCGTTGTGCGCCCATACTCCCACGGCATGCTTATCGATATAGGGAGTGACCTGTTCATCAACCTGAGCTTTCATCATGACGCCAGCCTTCTTCATAAGGCCCTGCTGATTGTAATTGCCCTTGTCGATGGTGACTGCGAAGCCCTTGTCCATAGTGATGGGGCAGCGCTGTACAAAGTCGCCCATCTCGGTGGGGGTGCCGTAGCGATTGCCGGAGGCATCGCGGTTGTAGTTATTGAGGGGAACGGTCCTGGGGGTGGTAATGTTAATGGACTCTACGCCATTCCAGCTATACTCATTGCAGGTCTTACCACGGAAGAAGGAAGCGTGAGTGTAGAGCATCGCCATTTGCTTGTGATAAAGTTCATGAAGATTGATATCTGCCATTTTGTCTTATTTCCTTTCGCATAAATTAAAGGCCCAGTCCAGCAAGGAAGGGATCCTCGGCCTTGTTGTCCCGAGAATTCCCCGCTGCCGGCAGGGCTGTGTCTTTGTTCTTTTTGTTCTGTTCGAGCTGCCCCATTTTTGTGTTGAGCTCGCTGATCTGCTTACGCATGTCCTGTATTTCATAGCGTTGCATAGCCTCAACAGGCCTTGCACCGCTCTCTATCTCCGCAAGGACTTCAGCGGGAATCTTTTCTACTTGGGACATGTCGGGGTATCTGCGTACGAAGTCTATCCAGGGCTCCTGGGCAGCAGCTTCTTCAGTCTGCCGTCGTTCCTGGGCCGCCCGCTGCTCCTCTGCATCGCCATCCTTGATACGAGCTTCAGCCATTTCCTTGGCGGCTTCTTCGGGTATATCGGGATACTTCTCGCGAATAGAGGAAATCTCGCGGCTTATGCTCTGGGCCCTGCGTACGCCCTGAAGGTGTTCGACGTATTCGGGCATGGTCATGTTGGCCTGTTTTGCCCATTTGCCCAGTTCACGCAGGCTGCGATCAGCTTCGTCGTGTGTTGCCTTATAGGTATCACGTTCCTGAAGAATCTTGTCGTAGTTCATACCTTTCTGGGCAAGCACAACGGCCTCATCGTATGTCAGGTCTTTCGCTTCGCCCATGTAGGTAATGCGAATACCGGGCTTAACATCGTCTTTAGTGGTGTCGGGATCCGCGGGGGATTCCTCGGGGTCGGTCTTGTCTGCAGGCTCATCATGGTCTGCAGTATCGGTTGCACTTTCATGCTCTACGGGTTCCTGAACGTCCTCTGTGGTATCTTCGGGTGCGTCCATAAACAGGTTAGAGCCGTCATCAAAGGTGGCAGAATTGGTATATCCTGACATTGCATTTCCTTTCCGCCCTTGGTTTAGGGCATAAAAAATCCGCCCTGGTTTAGGCGGTTGTTTTAAGATTGTTTATAACAGGTGAAGGTCTGCATATCGGGCTTCTTCGCTTTGCACCGATATTCGCTTGGGGTTACGGGCTCCCGCAGCTTACAGCCTATACAGTTGGTGTGTATAACCTTTTCGGTTTCTTCTCCCTTTTTAGGCGTTTTGTTCGCTTCGGGCTTATCGGTTGTTTCGGGTGCCTCGGGGATATCGTGGTCCTGATCGGGGATTAAAGTGGTATCAAGGGTTTTGTCGTCCATTATGCTGCTCCTTTTTGATTTATTATTTGCTCGCGAGCTGCGGCCACTTGAGCTGCAAGAGCCGCAGGATCTGCGTTTGCATTTGTGGGAATTGTCTGCTGCTGCGCCAGAGCTTCCATCTGTGCCTGTTTCTTTTTAAGTGCTTCAACCAGCTTATCTTTGTTTCTGACGTACTTACGGGGTACAGATTCAAGGTACATTACCAGGTCCACTATGAGGCCCTGCGCCAGCAGGTTGTCCATGGTCTGCTGCTGCATAAGCTCAGAGAAGTAGGAAGCCGCGCCCACATCGATGTTAAGGTGATAATTCATGGCATCAAACTGCCCAAAGTCCACGTTCGTCTTCTGTATCTTGGTCACAGCGGGCTTGCCGTTGATGTCCACAACAGGTTTTCCGAGCTCATCCAGCGCGGGTATTTCAACGGGGTCATCCAGATAAACCTCTCTGACTCCGTAGTAGGCATGCATCATATCAACGCATATTCGGGCAAAATCCTCTGTGAACTGATACAGAGCAAGCTTCTGCAGCTGCAAAGGCATGGTAGCGCCCTGCTGGGTGGCAATTATCGCCGCCGCGTTGTCGGGCTTGATGTTTCCCAAAACTGCATCGTTGGCGCCCAGGAAGTCACGGGTCATGGTGATAAGGCTTTGTACGATCTCCATAACCTGGGCAGAAACGTCTCCTCCACGAATTGAAGTGACGGCGTCCTGTATGCGGGATACGCCCATACCCTCGGTTTTTATCGCAACACCGGCTTTATCCGTCCAGCTCTTGATCTTGGAGCCGTCATATATGATCTTGGGGAATGCGTTCATCTGCTGACTTCTGAGGTGGCAGGCTATGAGGCGGTTTATCTCTATCTGGTTGGGTATCACGCCGGTGACTACCGCCTGTCCGTGGTAACTGCTCTTCACTTCCTCCCAGGGCATCCAGCACACCGGGTACATGGTCAGATTTGTGGCATAGGGCTTTCGTATGGCCACTTCACGGACGCTCTCACTTACCCACAAATGCCCATCTTCCAGCCACAGTTTAATGAGCTTGGTTGCCAGGGCGTCAGTATCACCTTTTTCCATCTGAAGTTCGTCTGCATCCGATGTTATGAGGAGAATGTCGGATTCGCTCATGCCGTTGTTTTCGGCTTCTTCTTTGAGCTCGCCCACCGTCTTGCGCTGTGCGAGGATGATATAGGGCTGACTTTCAACGCAGCTGTTGTGTGGATTGCCGAATATAACATTGATGTTCTCGATAATCTCGCATCTGATATCACCCTTCACGACCTGGCCCGTTTCTATAGTGGGGTCGAATCGAACGTAAAGGCACATATCTCCATCCACAGCGGCATTTCGGATGCAGCTGCGCATCTTATGGCGGAACTTGGTGTTCTCCATGATCTTGTCTATCTGAGCGCCCATGGCCGCCGCCACAATCTTTTTATCGGCGTCCTGTGCGTCATGGGGGTCGAATGAGATGGCGATATCGTCGGAAACCAGGGTGGAGCACATGAAGGCTACAACACGCTTGAGAATATTAAGTACAGGCTTGGGCAGATCGGGAGCGTTAAGGCCTTCCCACTGCTTGCCAATGTAAAAATTCTCGTTCATCTTTACGGTCTCGTAAAGATCGATGGCGTTGTTATACTCCCTGCCTTTCTGATATTCCTCCCATATCTTTTCGGGTTCTCTTTTAATCTTCATCTATCTGGGACCTCCCGGTGTAATTCATTAGGTTAAAGTACTGCTGATTCATCTTTGCCGCCTTTTCTCTGCGGCTGTCATACGGCATGACGCTAAGGTCGTCGTCCGGCTTTAGCTTTTCTGCCGGACGGGCCATGTGCCGCCCGACCAGCATTCCTCCAAAAAACAAAATAACGCCTATTACGGCGCCGATTGCCATTTCCATATGTTCCTCCTTACAGTCCGTAATCGAACAGATTGCCGACCTGTTCATCAAAGTCGATGGGGTCAAATTCATCCTTCTGCGCGGGTATCTCTGCGGGTCTCGGCCGCCCGTCGAGAAGATACCGCAAGGCGTCCGGTGCGTGGGTTATATCGTGTGGCTGCGTGGCCACGTCGTTAGGGTTCTTGTCGTCGTGCTGCAGAAGAGGGATGCAGCGTATAAGCTCCTTGCAATTTTCAAAGATAAATAGCCGCGGCTTCATTTCTCCGGTGCCGTCCGGCACGGGCTGCATCCAGTCGAGTACATTCTGCCAGCCTGCCTCTCTGCCATTCTTGACGGGAGTAAGTGGGACGCCGTAGTCGCCAAACATTTCTGCCTGATATTTGCCTGTAGCTCTATTTCGTGCCCACATATCTATCGGAGCAAAAGTGCAGATAATGTCGTTTTCCGTGGTGTGTTCAATTATCTTCTGAGCCGCCCTAGAGATGATGAGATTAGGTTCGCACAGCTCTTTATACACATAACAATTACCCAGGGTATCGAATGCCGCCCAGTAACAAGCCAGCATATCCAGGCCATAGTCAAAAGCTCTGTATTTCTGCCAGTGCTCGGGGATGATAAACGGCTTGACGACATGTGTTCTGCGGGAAAATTCGGTGAAGAATCGGCCATCGTATGCGTCCCAATCACCATACAGCAGCGCTTTCTTTTTGTCCTCCGGAAGGTTTTCCAGCATTTTGACGTAATCCGGCTGACGATCCATGATGACGTAGTTGTCGTAAACCTGTGCGGGTATGAATAAGTATTCGTCCGGGTTTTCAGTTTCTTTGAAGCTTCGGTCGATAAACAGTCTTTTAACCCATTCATGGCCTACGCCGCCCGGATTGCAAGTGTAATATATGCGGGGAATAAAATCGGTTCTGGTGGAACGCAGGCACAGTTCAAGGTCTTCGTGCATCTGCTCTGTAAACAGAGTTGCTTCCTCAAAGCCTATAACGTCGTATTCATGGCCCTGGTACCTGCTTACGTCGCCTTCGTTATCGCAATAGCCGCATACGATTCTGGATCCATTCGGAAAAGTGAATACCATTTCCGATTTGTTAAACTTTGCGACGCCCCACAGCACTTTGCACATGGGCTCTATGTGGTTTTCCCTCAATTCTTTCAGCGTCCGGCGCAGAAGAAGCAAACGCAATCCGGGGTAGCGCATGGCAAGCATCATAAACTTCGTGCGCATAGCCCATGACTTGCCGCCCGCTTTTGCTCCACCATACGCGGTGTGTTTTACCCTCGATTTAAAAAATTGCAGCTGCTTCGGGTTGGGTGGCAGTCCGTAATTTACCCGCCTAACCGCTGATTTCATCGTCTATGCCTTCAAAGCCAAATACAGTCTTGATGCTGCTGTCCATCTTTTCGGCGGGCTTCTCGCCAAGAATGTCGCGGAGCCAGTTCAAAGCGCTCATGTCGCCTTCCACTGCCTTTTTTACCTGCTGGGCTATCATGGCCATTTGGTTGGAGCCGGTCTTTAATCCGAGCTCTTCCAGGGCCGCTTTACCGGCCTTGGTGGTACACTTGCGGGAAAGCAGTATGTCCGCTTCCTGCTCCATCAACCTTTTGCGCTTGCGGGCCTCGGCGGAGGCTTTGCCGCCATTTCTTGCACGCCTTTTCCGTTCTTCTTCTGACAGTCTGTCAAAGCTATTATCGCGTATGTTATCAATGCCAGCCATAATGCTACATCCTTTCGCTGTTGGTCCGCAGTTAACCCGCGGTCTTTGCAGTTTACTGCTTGGCTTTATACTTACATATTTGATTTTTACACTTTCGCGCCTTCGGGTCCCAGTCCTTGCAGTCCTTGCAGGTCTTAGGGGTTTCCACCCATTTCATAGTTGGTATGTGCATTTTTTACCTCTAAACGAAACGGGCAGCCTTGCGGTCGCCCGGTATTCTACGATATTACAATATCACATTTAAATGGCTTTTTAAGCTCAACTTTCCTTCCTCATGGACGGATTCAACCGCAGTTATTTCCGAGCCGACCTCATCTGGATCGAGGAAGAGGAATACGATCTTGAGGACGGAGAGGTTAACGCTTATGAATGGACTACCCGGGAGCTTTACGCCCAGCCCTACACTGTGGAGGATGACGAGTGATGGTTGGGGTAGACGAACGCATGACCGTTAAAGAGCTCTGCGCCAAGCACAACATCAGCCAGACAGCCCTCGCCCGGCGGTATGGCATCCCACTTCGAACCGTGCAGAATTGGTGTGGGGATCAATGCCCCGCCCGAATATCTCATTAACATGCTCGACAAGCTGCTTTCAAACAATCTGTGAGCTGATAAGGCTTTGCGATTAAAGAGAGGGGGGCTGTCCCTCTCTTTAATCCAGCAAGCCAAATTGCCGCCCGACCGTCCGGACAAAGTCGCTGTGCCATCTCCGCGCCGTGGCATAAGATACGTGCAGCTCTCGCGCAACTCCTTCCAGGGTGTGGCTCCGGGCCCAGAACATCATATCAACCAACACGAGCCGCTCTTTTCCGTCGCGCTTCCTCGCGGTAATGGTGATGGCATCTGCCACAGCTTGATATTCTCGTTCTTTGATGCCGGATAAGGTCCTGCAGGCGCCCTGGGCTGTAGGATTGCCAGGTGATCCTCCGCGAGGCTGCCCGCTGTAGTCTGCTATCATGTTTGGATCTTTTAATGCTTCCCTCTCTGCTGCCAACATGGGATATCTTTTGATCATTCCCTTACAGTACCCCCACCAATCGTAACGAGCGTGGGACATTTTTATTCTCCTTTCTTGCCGCAAAAGTCTAACTCATCTACTACTCCGGGCATGCCGCCCGCTTTTCTAACATCGAGTTGGTATCCGCTGCAGCTGTACG
This sequence comes from Clostridia bacterium, assembly GCA_016292635.1. GTDB lineage: Bacteria > Bacillota > Clostridia > Christensenellales > CAG-138 > SFEL01. Next base: position 36,588 of record JAEDIC010000005.1, on the reverse strand, counting down.
GTCACGGCCGCACCGGACAGATATGGGTTTGTTTTGATTTGCATATCCCGGAGGATATATCCCGGGTATTGCTTTTGCCAGTATTCCTTCGGATTTGCCGCTCCGCTTGCCAGCTGTGCTATGTGCTTGCGCTTAATTGCTGTGTCCGAAATATAAACTTCGGGTTTTTTGAGGTTCTTTGAGGGCTTCCAGCGCTTGCGGCCTTTCGGGTCTTTCATCAGGTATGTCGCCAGGGCGGTTAACTGCATGTCCCCCGGCTGCAGGCGGTCAGCATTGCAAGTGCCGCGTGGTGCTCCTTTTTGCGATCCCGCCCGCCACAGGGTTTCTATGGTATCGCGGTCGAGGCCGCCTTCAAGGATAAGATGGCTGTGCACCCGAGTGCGCTTGTCCTCATCTGTTTTGCCCTCTATGACGTACATATACTTCGCCGGGGGCAATCCCTCTTTCTTGCGCTTATGGTTTATTCGACGGATGAAATTCTGCATGTCTCTTTCGCACTGTTCCTGAGTAGGAAGTTCGGCGCCTGCATATGTGCATGTGACATGAAGATCACGGGGGCCAAAGTTGGCGTTCATAAGGCGCTGGTACATCTTGCCGGATTGCTTGAGGTTGTATCTGCGGTACTTCTCTTTGTTGGGCAACCCTTTCAATTCTGGCCCGTCTTTTTTACGGGAATGGTATACCGGATATATTTCTAACTCTATTACGTCGCCTGCCTTTATGGCCTTCCTGCGGTAGCACATGATATTGTCATTGCTCTGAAAGCCGCCTTCTGTGTTATAGTCAGATTCATGCTTAATGATATATGCCATGTGCTCCCCCTTTCTGTTATCGTTGATGTGTTATGGCTCATTACAAGCTCGATAAAAGGGCGGCTTCGCCCTATTGGTATACCCGCCGAGGTTATTCGGCGGGTTTGAGTTGGTGAATATTGGGTTTCTTCGGGGGCTTGCGGGCATTGTTTGCAAGATTCACCGAGCGGTTAAAGCCCGGATACATAAGCTTGTCCGCGACAGCAATGGATTGCTCTACGCCATTAATGCGTAGATGAGCAGGGCGGCTGGCGGCATAACGCTTCTTTGCTTCGTTAAGGCTACAAGTTGTGCACACGGGTACTTTCCCTGTGGGACTTACCTTATAGATTTCATATACAGGCAATTCCTCTTTCTTCATATTTATATATCCTCCTCAAGAAGATTGCGCCCAATGCTTTTCAGCTCCTCCGCGGAATAGCGGCGCTGGTTGTAGTTCATAAAGTGGCTTTTCCTATCCGCGCGGGCATGGCCGCCTTTGGACTCCCATGTGATCACCTTCTGTTTCCAGTTCCTAACAGGCTGACCGTGGCTGTCCACCCATGTTTCGCCACTTTCGTTTTCGGTGCTGAAATATTCGTAGAATTGCCGGGCGTCGATCTTATTGCCGCGTTCGGCAATGTAGGCCGCCACCTCCTCATATGTGGGTGGCGTGAATTTACGGGGGCTGCTCTTTCGGGTCTTAATGCCGGGCAGGTATTTAACCGGTTTGCCGGTGGCCTCCGCGTATTCAATCTCGCCGTGCATGCCTTCGCTGATCTTATCGCCGTGAACCCACACCTCGGAACAGTGGTCTATCAGTCGTAAGCCTATGCGCAGGGCGAAGTCCCTCTCGGTGGGGTTCTCGTCATCCAGGAATTGGGGTAGATACAAGTGAGGGGCTACGGGGATATGACCCTGTTCGTAGGCACTGCGGCAGTATTGCTTTGCCGCCTTGATATTGGCGGCGGTGTTCCCCCGGTAAGGGGAGCAGATGTAGATTAGCTTCATTGTTAATCAAACACCTCCCCCTCTCTCAGTGGGCACCATTTGGGCCGCCCGCCGTTTACTCCGATTCGTTTGCCGTAGGTGTATCCGCCCTTGGCTCTACAGGCCGCCTCCCCCGTCCACGGCGAATATGTGGAGCGGAGATAAAAGGCGCACTCCCGGCAGTTCTTGGGTATCCTCTGCATTTGGGTTTTGACATAAATCATGCTATCCTCCCAGCCCGCTGATTATGGCATTGCAGCAGCCCTTGACGGCAGCACGCATTTTATCAGCAAGTTCGGCGTTGCCGTTTTCCCCGGCCCGGCCGATGCACTCTATCATCTTGTTGGCCTGCTCCTGCATGGCTTCAAAGTGGACCTTGAATATAGTCATTTCGGAAGAGCCGGCCATGGCCAACTTTTTGCGGAGGTCGTTCATCTCGGCATTGAGCTGTTCGCGTTCCTTTGCTTCTATCTGCGCAGCCTGGTCATACGCAGCTTTGGCGGCTGCGGCGGCCTGCTCGGCTTTGGCTTTTTCTTCGTTGGCCTTCTTGGCAGCCTGCTCCGCCTTCTCGATTTGGGATTTCAGTTTCTTGCTTTCCTCGGCCCTGGCCTTGTCCGCAGCCTCTTTCCTTGCCGCGTCCAGTTCCCTTTCGTCCGCAGGACGGGGCTTGTCCAAATCCTTCAGCTTTTCCTTCAATTCCACTTCTGCCCGGCGGGCTTTTTCCGCATTGTCGCAGGCCTCACGCAGTTTGGCTTGGGCCTGCTCCATGCTGACACTGTGAGCCCTCTGCAGTTCTTCCAGCTGGCCCATCAAGTCCTGACGAATTGCCTTAGCTTCCTCAAGGGCTTCGTCCCTCTCGCGCTCGGCATCTTCCTTGGCTTTGATAGCCTCTTTGAGCTGCCTGACAGACATGTTTTCAATATCATTTTTGGCAACAAATTCTTCGCGTTCAGGAGCGGATAAAGCCAGGAGTTGCAAGGCTTTTTGAGCGCCCAAAAACGCAAACGTCTGCGTATTTGAATACTCTTTCGCAAGCCGCATCATGTCCTGCGCTGTGCGTGGCGAAAACTCAACTTTTTCCTTCAGATAGTCCAGCCATTCGCCGTGACCGAGCTGGGCCTTTACCTCGATAAGGCGTTTGCCTATCTCGAGAATGGAGGCGCCGGCCTGAGCTTTGAACAGCAGTATTTCGCCGGTAATCACTTCTATATTGCGGGGCTCCTCCGGGAGGAGGTCTGTGTATTCTTCCATGGCCATGATTTCTGTGCTTTCCATATATTGCCTCCTTACGCTGCTTTCTTCTTTTTCTTTATGCCGCCTCTGGCTACGACGTCTTTGAGCCACTGGTCAACGAAAGCCTTTACGGCAGGATCCTGTTCGTATGATTTGTTGTGGTCTGTGCGGCACTGGATTACCTGTTTATTCCTTAACTCCAGGGTATAATAATGAGCATCAGGTTCTTCCGCCCGGCGAATGAAGAATATGGCCGTTTCACCGTCTGCCATGCGCTTCGCGTAGCCGCCCACGCAATGGTGGAGTGCGGCGCCTTCGTCCCGGAGTTCTTCCTGGCTATGTGCCGCCCGGATGATGAAGCCGTTCTTTTGCCACGCATACTTGGCAAGGGCTTCGACGGCTTTGATAAACTTCTCTTGGTCCGCTTTGTTCTTTTCGAAGTTGATCTGAGCCGTTGTCCGCTGATGAGCTTCCATCAGGTCACGAGGGAACAGCACCTGCTTATCACTGAGATCAAGGCCAAGCTGCCGGCATTCGGCAAGGTAGTCCCGGTAGTCTGCCTCGACATGATATCTTCTTGCCTGCTGTTGAACCTCCAAGTACTTCAGAATCTTGGCCACGGGAGCGTATTGAGCGGCAGCGAGGATGCATTTGAAATCAATTTCTGTTTTTATAATCCGCCCGATATCCTTTTCTTCCAGCGCCCCCCGTAAGTGACATTCCCATAGGTCATTGAGTTTTTTGAAGTCCCCGAGCCGCCACGTAGCGGGTTCTTTCAGCTTCAGCAGCCGCAGCGGGAAATGAAAGCATTCCTGCAGCTTATTACGCTGCCAGCGGATAGCATTCATGCCTTCTTTGCCCGCGTAGCCAATTTGGCACCGCTGACACATTACACCGGTATAGCCGTTTTTAACGAAAAACTCGAGAACGGGATATCTGGCAGCGTCAATCATGTAGCGGATTACGTTGGGATTGCGCACTTCCGCCGCATACCGTTCGATAGCCTTATACTGCAGTGGTGTTCCGGCCACAGCCGGAGCTATAGACGGTATGTAAAAGGTGTAGCCTCCGTCGTATATGCGGCTGTAATTATTTACTCGTTCCCAATGATTAATGGAATATCTGTGGATTTGCATATACCATGATTCTTTGATTTCTTTCTGCCATTTGGCTATCGATTCTCCGCGGATGGCATATCGAACTATCTCCTGCAGCCAGTGTTCCACCTGAGCGTAACGCGCCTCCGGATCGCGACGGACATGCCATTGGCGGATGAACACCGTCTTTCCATCTTCGCCCATCTGGGCAGCGGCGATGTTGTCCACATAGTCGGCTTTCCAGCTTGAGCCGGTCTCAAGGACACATATCACATGGGATCCGCAGTCAGGGCAAGTGGCGTAGTAATTCTGTTTAAACCTCTCCCCGGACGATATCACCTTTCGGCCGCAGGTATAGCACAGGCCGCGCACATTTACTCGTTTATAAACCAAAGTATTGTCCTTGTCGATAATCTCTCGACGGATCCACGGTATAAGGCCCTCGGGATATTCATCCGGGCAAAGCACCAATGCTTCATCCGGGATTATTTCTTTCTTCATGGCGCACCCCCATTAAAAGAAGCTGCCAATATCCAGTGATACTTTGCCGGGCGCGGGAGCGGCAGGAACGGCGGGAGCGGCGGTGAGGCCGAAGTATTCATCAACCATGGCATATACTTCGCTGTCCTCTATGACTGCCACTCCGCCCGTGGCTCTCTTTTTTGCCGCATCTTTAACCTTGCCCATGGCGCCGGTGAGGCTCTTTTTCTCATCCAATACAGCTTTGGCATTGGCCTCGGTGGCACAGGCGTCTATGACGTGATGGCCGATTGCCTCCATGTATTTGTCAGTGGGGTTCTTTTGCATTTCGGTGTTGATCTTAATGATTGCTTTCTGTATCATATGACCTCCTGAGATACGCTGGTGCTCTCGTGGCGGCTGATTTTAAGGCGGCCTTTGCTGCTGAGGCTTATCTTTGCGGTAATGCCCTGGCTATCGGTGACTTGAGCCTTTTGCAAAATGCAATCGTAAACCATTTCCGCGGCCTCGCGGATATGGTGACGCACGTCCTCATGCACGGACATTTCTCCGGCTTCCTTTGCGGCGTTGCCGAAGAGCTCATCAATTACCACGTCTGCAGCGGCGAGGGTTACGGCGCGGCGCTCCTCCTTCTGTTCGCGAAGCTCTTCCTGATCGCAGAAGGCGCGACCTTCTGAACACTGGCATCCACGGGTCGCAAGGTAATCAGCCTCGGCGTATTTTAACCGTTCGCCGAAAAGGTCGCGCATCCAGCCCACTTCCGAGATTTGACCGCAAAAGCGGCAGATTCCTGTTTCTCTTTCCATATTTCTCCCTTCTTACATATCCAGTATCCGCCAGAGCCACCGCGCGAAGCGGCGGAATCCAGGGGAGTGTTCCAGTGCCAGTTCGATGGTGATGAGCAGCAGGATGGGCCACGCTACATATGCCGCCAGCAGCAGGGCCACAAAGAAGTATTCTCCCATTTCCTACCTCCCTGTTGATACGACGATGTTAAATGCTGCGGCGCTGGTGGCATCCATCTGCATCACTTCATATTCCCAGATGTGTTTTCCCAGGGCTGCTTTCGGATCTTTCATCAGGGCGTCGTGCGGCACGGTCTTAAGTAGTACGCAGCCCGGCGTTCCGTATATATTCAGTCTCTGATTCCGTGCCAGTGACAGCGCAGGAATAATATCTTTTACTCTTAGTGCACCCATGTTGTTTCCCCTCCTGATGTGCGATACCCGGGGCAATGCCCCGACGCACCGGGCCTGAATCCTATTTATGCTCGCCCGGTCGAGCCGCCGCCCACGGAGGGGCGGCGATTATTTGGATTTTAGATTAAATAACTAAGCCGCAGGCGACGCCACGCGAGTGGCCGGCGTAGTTGCCGCCGGCCGTGCCCGACGCGGTGACGAAGCAGAAATAGTTGCTGGTGCCGGTGCGCGGGGAACGGGTCCAGTACCAATCGTAGCGACCGGATTCGTCGAACATTCTGCGGTCTTTTGACGTGGCAAAAGCCTCGTACCTCTTTCCTTCCTCCACGGGTGAATAGATGGCACTTCCAAACAGCTCAGTTTCGGAGAACGGGAAGATTACGCATGATTCTTCGTAAAGTCGGCCGGTACAGTCTGAGAACTGCTTGTTTACGGGACGGACATGCTTGAGAAGCTCTTTGGGAAGCTTCTCGTATGCGACATTCTCCACATATTCCCTAAGTTTGGAATTAAGGTACCCATCAGGGCAGGACTTGTTGTGGAATTCGCTTTCGCCAAGCGTTACATTTACTCTCAGGGTGACGGTATTGCGCTCACCTGTGGCAGCATCGGTATCATGGCCTATGCCTACGATCTCGACCTCCGTGCCGCCCACTATGAATTTATCGTGGGTTTTGAAATGTTCGCGCGCCTCCCCCTTCTTGGACAGAGATACCAGCCGTTCAAATGCGCTGTACGTCGTGTGATTCATGCTTTTCTCCTTTCGGTTTTTGTCGTTTTTTAATGTGCCGAGTTCCCCCGGCATAGGTAAGGGAGCGGTGATATGGGGTGATTTCATGGATATATTAACAGGAGAAAATGCTTGCTCTGTCCGTCCAGCCATCGAACAGAACCTGGAAAAGTAACCGCTCCCTCACCTATGCAGGGGAATTACATGTCTATCGGTTCTCCGTCAACCGGTTCAAACACGATGTCAGGCTTCTTTTTTACCGCAAGGTATTTGCCGGACTTCGCTTTTTCCGCCAGCTCCTGACTATACCTGTCAGAACCTATGTGGTCGGGATCCATACCAGTCTCGATGGCAAATGACTGCAGCGCCATGTATTTATATGCATAAGTCATGGCCTTGCCGGAGCCCTTGTCCTGCAGGTCTACGGCGGTACCGGTAGACACGACCTCTACATAGTCCTTCGGGTCGTCAATATTCTGAATGCGGTATACGACATCCAGTGTGGTCAGTCGGTTGGTAATTCCGCCTGCGCGTTCATCTTCCCGGCGGTGCTTATGTTCTACGGGGAATATCAGCAGTCCGTACTTCACCAAGGCAGCGCGGAGAGCGCTTACCACTGCCTCGGCGGTAACGGCATAATACTCGCCGTCTATCAGCCGGTCTTTGGAGATATAGCCAATCTCCTTCATGACGGCGTGCATGCGCTGAAATACGTTCATGGTGGGTTCAAAAGGCGTGCGCATTTTCTGAACGGCGGTTTTGTTGTCATCCATAAAAATTTCTGCCATGTTGCCTCCTATGGTGATACGCGGTGATAATTGTACTGGCGGGGCTTGCGGGGCTTCTCCAGCTTTGTAATGTCCCCGTCCCGGACCATGTTGACCATGCTGCGCACCATAATGAGGGTACTGCCTTCCTTGGTGCAGGTAAGGCGTCCGTCTTCGCACATGCGCCATATGGTGGCGGGTGTGCGGTTCAGCAGCCTTGCCGCCTGCTCCACCGTGATGAATTCGCCGTGCATACGGACCATCGCATCCGCTATGGAACTCAGCTCCCCCATCTTTTCCTCCACTGCCGTGGATACCATTTCTTTGATGATTGCGGTAATGTCGGGTAGCACAATGGCGTCCTCCTATTCAAACGCAGCATATTTCTTGTAGCGCAGGGCATCCTCGTTCCAATCGGGATAGCAGTCCTGCAAATATGCCTTAAGGTGCTGCCGCAGTTCCGCTCGCTGCGGCGTGTGGTCGAAGGCATAATGGCAATCGAAGCACAGCGTCAGGCCGTTTTCCTCTATGCCCAGGCCACCCGCAGAGCGGGGAATAAAGTGGGCGTTGGGCTGGCCGTTGGGGCTGCCGCAGAGAACGCAGCAGCCGCAGTCTCTGTTGTAAATAGCCACCCTCACCTTTGCTGGGAATTCACAGGCTTTGGTCTGTCGGTGCTTTGCCATGGTGTGCCTCCTTTTGTACCAATCCTTCAAGAGCATAAATAGCAACGCCTATAAATTTTGATATGAGCGATTCATAGCTTCTGCGGTACTCTTCAGAAAAGTGAGCGGGATCGCGCCACAGCATTCCTTTATCCGCCGCCTGTTTTATGTCCTTCAGAATTTCGATAGCAGCCTTAAGGGCCATTACTTCGCGTATTTCCATAGAGTAAGGTTCCATTATGGTTTCCTCTGCGCTTTACAGAAGCTCTTGTACTACTGACAGGATTAATGAAGCTGTGCCGAGAATCGCCCCGGCAAGAGAAAGCCGCCGCAGCTTCCGGGCTTCTTCGTGCTTTGCTTCCTCCAACGATACGCAAACCAGTTTCTTGATCTGGTTCGCTGCGAGGAGATATCCCTGGCAAAATTCGCCTTCGTGCTTCTTCGGAGCTTCATCCATCCCCACATCTATCCTCTTGGATATCATTTCAAGCACATCTATTTTTGTTATTCTCATGGGTTCTTCCTTTCTGCGGTTAACCCGCATTTGCATATTTGCGATATTTATTACAGCCCCTTTCGGTGATATAATGAAAAAAATATTAAGAAAGGAGACCGAACCATGAATACAGTTGAAGCCGCTTACAATCTTGCTAAGATCGCCATCGATTGCGGTTGGATTCATCTTCCCGAAGGCGCATCCACAGAAGAGTGCGGAGCGGAACTCGCCTTGCTGTTTAACAGCATTTACGAGAAGATTTCCTAAGGAAGCCGAATAGCAGCTTCCAGCAAGACGGCCAAGGCGTGCAGTGTATCACTTATTGACGCTGCTGCGGCCGGTACTGCGCGGTCTATGGGCTGCATATTGTCAAGCTGCGCCCCTGCGACCGCGCAAATTTTTTCTATCAAGTCTTTTTTTGTCACCACGTTTATCCCCCCCTTCAGAGTAAGGTTCCATCTGTATTCTCTTCCTTCTTCTTCATGTCTGCCACGGCTTCTGCATAGCCGAGGAAGTACTCCTTCTTCGTGTCGGGTATGTCCGAGACAGCGGCCGTCAGGGCCGTGATTACCTTCTTTTCAAGTTCTTCCATTTTGGTTCTCCTTTTCAGTATTGCGGTAACGCTTGTTGTTAACCTAGTGTCATTATAATGCAACTTAGTCTACATGTCAACGTTTTTTTGTAAACTCAGTTACATATTTTTGTTGACATATGCCGCCCGGCGGTATATTATGGTTACAGAAAGGGTGGTGTTACCATTGCATGAAAGAATAGATGCGCTTATAAAGGCGCTGGGGATGAATCAAACAAAGTTTGCTGATAGGATTAATGTCTCCCGTTCCTTCGTTTCACAGATGTGTATTGGAGTTAAAACCCCCGCCGATCGTACGATATCCGATATCTGCAGGGAATTTGACGTTAATGAAGAATGGCTCCGCACCGGCGTGGGTGAAATGTTCATTAAAAAAAGCCGCGAGGAAGAGATCGCGGCTTTTGTGGGCGATATATTAAAAGGAGAGCCGGACTTCCGGCGCAGGGTTATTTCTGCCCTGGCGAAGATGTCTGTGGATGAATGGATGCTCCTTGAGAAAATTGCAAGACAGCTTAATGATGAATAAAAAAATGCCGCCCCCGGAGCAGGGAGCGGCATTATCATCTTGCAAGAGATTTCAAAAAGTGATAAGCTATTTTCAACAATTCTTCACTTAACTGTTCAATAAGTTCGTGGGCGGCGGCCCGCATGGCGGCAAGTTCCTGCTTATTCATTGTTTTTTCCTCCGCTTTTTACCATAACATACTGTTTTGTTTCTCTTTATTCAAGATATTGTTCGCGTTTTAAGCAAGCAGAAAGTTTAACTTCAAGCAGATTCTTTTCCTTGTTGGTATTGCGGATGCTTCGTATTATTTATCAGGGAAAAGGTATCATAGAACATCAAATATTTTTGAACATTTCTAAAAGGGTATTGCTTTTTTGCCACAGATGGAATACTATATTTGTACAACATTGTTGTACGCTAAAGTGACCTCTGGGCGCGGCCTCCCACCTTTCGGGATGTGCTAAACTCAGAGGTTTTATTTATTCAGGAGGATTTATATGAATGTTAAAAGCACGAGAAAGACGGCTATCCTTGTAGACGGCGGTTATTATCGCAAGAGGGCTTTAAATATATGGGGATTAAAGTCTTCCGCAGAAAGGGCAAACGAGCTTTATGCGTACTGTATGTTGCATATTTCAAAGCCAGATGAGCCCAGGGATCTTTACCGAATCTTTTACTATGACTGCCCGCCCATGAGGGGCAGTGTAGAGCATCCTCTTACAAAGAAGAATATAAATTTCTCCACCATGTCTGGAACTAAATGGTCCGACGAGTTTCACAAGGCATTGCTGAAGAAACGCAAGCTCGCTATGCGCAGGGGCGAATTGGCTGAATCTCAAGCCTATTATTACTTAAAGCCTGAGATTCTCTCTGATGTTCTTTCAGGTAAGAAGCCTTTGACCGAATTGACAGAGGATGATTTTCGTCTTGATGTCAAACAGAAGGGTGTTGATATGCGCATAGGCCTTGACGTAGCGTCGCTGGCCTATGGAAAGCATGTTGACCAGATTGTACTCATTGCAGGCGACAGCGATTTTATCCCGGTAGCAAAGATGGCGAGGCGCAGCGGAATCGATTTTATCCTCGACCCCATGAATCAGCAAATTAAGCAGAAACTTTCGGAGCACATAGACGGATTGGAAACATACACCGATTTCATGTCCCTTACTGATAAATAAAAAAGCCTCCTCCGGCCTTGGTTGCCGGCGAGGCTTTTACAAGATGGTGCGGGGAGCATCCCGCATCGCATCACTTGTTATGGTGTGGCCGCCAAAGCCACACCCCTACAACCCATTATTCTTATTATACTACATATTGGGGTAAATGTAAAATGGCAAAACAAAAAGACGGAAGATATAGGGCGAAGGTAACAGTCGGCCACGACGCCGACGGCCGCCCGGTTTATAAATACGCCAGCGGGCAGACAAAGAAAGAGCTGGAAGAGAGTAAAGAACGGCTTCGGCAGGAGTTTATTCTTGGCGCCACCGATGACCGGAAGGATATCCTCTTCAACTCATATGTTGAGGAGTGGTATGAGATCTATAAGAAACCTCATATCAGCATGGGCAGCCGAAAAGCATATGCTGCAGCCATAAATAATTATATCCTTCCCGCTCTGGCTCAAAAGCAGCTTAAGGCCGTTACCGCGGAGGATCTGCAGAAGATATTGAACGGAATGGAGGGCATGGGGCGCTCCACAGTGGGGTATGTAAAATCGGTTCTGCGCAACACCTGCGCACGCGCTTATGCAAGCGGCCTTGTCGGCAGGGATATATCCACGGCCCTCATTAAGCCTAAAACGTCCGGAACAACGCGCCGCGCGCTTACTGCTGCGGAAGTTAAGGCTGCTCTCAAGGTGGGCAGCGAGCATCCTGAGGGATTGTTGCTGCTTATCCTATACTACACAGGCGCCCGTCGCGGTGAAGCACTGGGGTTGCAATGGCAGGATGTTAGCTTTGCGGATATGACGATTACTATAAGGCGTGATATCGATTTCCTTACCAATTCCACAGGAACGCTGAAAACGGAATATTCTGAGCGTACCATACCTATGCCGACTGAGCTCGCCGCTGCGCTGAAGCCTCTGAGAGGAATCAAGGGGACATATGTTCTGCGTTCCCCCAAGACACACACACATCTTAATCAATCCACCTACAAGCGCCGTTGGGAAAGGCTACAGAGGGCCATGTATGAAGCCGATGCCGCCATACGAGAAGAGACCGGCAGCGAGGCCGCCCCCATTGAATCCAGAGAAGGCCTTTCCGTTCTGACGCCGCATTACTTCCGGCACAATTACGCTTCTGTGCTCTATAATGCCGGTGTGGATGTTCTCAGTGCTCAGAAGTTTATGGGGCATGCGAAGATAGAGACAACACTCGGAATATACGCTCATTTGGCAGAAGGCAAGGAGGATGAAAACGCCGAAAAAGTCAGAAATGCATTTTCTGAAAAGGTTGCCGCGAAATAAAAAGTTGCCAAAAAGTTGCCAGAGCGCAGTTGATAAGGCAACATACAAAAAGACAATAAAAGAAAAAACCCAGACAATGTCTGGGTTTTTTGGTGGTCGGGGCGACGTGATTTGAACACGCGACCTTTTGGTCCCGAACCAAACGCGCTACCAAGCTGCGCTACGCCCCGACGCAAATGGAGCCAACGAGGGGACTCGAACCCCTGACCTGCTGATTACGAATCAGCTGCTCTACCGACTGAGCCACGTTGGCATTGCCGGAAATATCCGGCCACATCATGGAATTATAACACAAATACCAGGCACTGTCCATTATTAATCAATAAAGTTTTGCCAGAGAACGAATGTTTTTAAGTTCCTCCCCCGAGGCTATGTGGGTTATGGAATAGTCATGGATATGCAGTGAAGGATCCTGCTGAATCCATATTGACCTGCCTGCCTCCCGCGGCAATATGGGAGAAGACTCGGTGGTGTTCTCATATATCAGCCGCGCTATCTCAGGATGTACCTTCAACAGATAGCCCGGGTGGTTCTCCGTGGCAAAAGAACGCATAAGCTTTTTGCGCACCTTCAGCAGCACAGTCTCTCCCGTCATCACCCTGCCGCTGCCTCCGCAGTATGGGCAGGCGGTCTCAAGGGTATTGCTGATGCATTTGCGGGATTTTTTGCGGGTCATCTCAATAAGGCCCAGCTGAGTTATGCCAAGAACATTGGACTTTGTCCTGTCTTTGCGGAGCTCTTCCCTTAGAGTTTCCAGGACACGCTCCTTATCCGCAATCTCATCCATATCAATAAAGTCTATTATGATTATGCCGCTGATATCACGGAGCCTGAGCTGACGGGCTATTTCCTTTGCGGCCTCGCAATTGGTGTTGGTTATAGTCTCCTGAAGGTTATCGGTATTGCCCACATATTTGCCGGTGTTTACGTCTATTGTGGTAAGGGCCTCAGTCTGGTCGATAATGATATACGCCCCGTTTTTCATCCATACCTTGCGAGAAAGCGCCTTATCTATAACAGAATCCAGACCCAGTTCATCAAATCTGTCGGGTAGAGATTCCTTCAATACCACCCTGTCCTTTAAAGCAGGAGAAAGAATGCCCGCTACCACCTGTACCTTTTCATAGAATTCCCTGTTGTTTATGGTAAGGCGGCTGATATCCGGAGTGAAAAGGTCGCGTATAGTACGAAATACCAAAGGTTCCTCGGCGTGGATAAGCCGGGGAGCTGTAAGCATATGGCACTTTTTCTGTATGCGATCCCACATGCGGATAAGGAACGCCATATCCGCTTCAAATTCCTCCATGCTCTTACCTACGGCAGCCGTGCGGACGATTACGCCCATATTATCCGGTTTTACCTCTGCGATCGCTTCTTTGAGGCGCGTGCGCTCTTTTTCATCCTCAATTCGTCTGGAAACGCCGATATAATCCACCATGGGCATAAGGACCATGGTGCGTCCCGGCAGGGTTATATGGGTAGTAACACGAACGCCCTTGTTGCCAACGGGTTCCTTTATTACCTGCACCATTATCTCCTGACCCGGTTTTACTATATCCTTAATGTTGGGAATTTCCGTAGGCACATCGGCAGAAGAATCGCCGAACTGAAACTCACCGCTGTCCAGTTGGATATCGCCGGCGTACAAAAAAGCGTTTCTTTCAAGGCCCACGTCAACAAAGGCTGCCTGCATGCCCGGAAGCACGTTCTGCACCCTGCCCTTGTAAATATTGCCCACCAGACGTTCTTTTCCACGTTGTTCGATGTATATCTCGCTTGGAGCGCCGTCCTCCATCAGCACAGTTCTTGTCTGATATGGGTTTATGTCTACTACTATCTCCTTGTCCATAAAGGACCTCCGGTCAAAATGCTTTTATGCCTGAATTACAGGATATCCTCCTGGCACCTTTGGCATAAAGGCGCCATCTGTGGAATATATGGCATCTCTATGCACGGCAAAGGTGAATTCTCTGCCAAGCGCATTTTTAAAGGCACCAAGCAGCAGATCAACGTTTAGACCGCCTCCTGCATCCAGACGCCCTGCCAGGGCAATGGTACATTCATCGCACGAAGATGAAAGAAGCTCCATCCTGTACACCATGGGCCTTATGTCCACGTTTTTCATACCTGCCTTGGTCTTTTTGAGCACCACAATGCTGCCTGAAAGCAGCTTATCCACAGCCGAACGGATATCGTCCTCCGGCATATCTTCTGTAAACTTCAGCTTAACGGTATAATCAGCCGCCGCCATAACCGCCGTAAGGGAAGGATACTTATCCTCTGCCGCTGCGGCCTCTTTAATGGAGAAGCCCTTAGGCATAGCGGCATTTACCCTCTCAATAAATTCTTTTGGGGCGATATCCCCGTCTATTTTAGCATCCAGCCATTCGGCCGAACTTGTTGCGCCCACCGTCAGCGCCGTTGCAAAGGACAGCTGCTGATGGGGATTAAAGCCGTTTGAATAGGCAATGGGTATATCCGCACGGCGAAATGCCCTTTGGAAAAGCCTCTGCACGTCCAGGTGGGATACGAAGCGGGCAGCTTCGTTTTTGTTAAATCTTGCAATAATCCGCACACTTACCTCCAAAGCAGCCGTTGCAGCCCTTGCGGCAGTCACGGGTGCAGGTCTCGTTCAACGCATTGTTGTATTCTCGCTTTAGGTAATCCTTGGTTACAAGTATATCCACATGGTCCCACGGAAGAGCTTCATCAAGCTCCCTTTCCCTGCTTGAATAACAGGCAGGGTCAATGCCCAATTCGGCAAAGGATTCATCCCAAACATCCAGCTTGAAATGTTCATCCCAGGAGTCAAACCTTGCGCCCTTATAGTATGCCTTCTCAATAACATCCGCAATTCGCCTGTCACCCCGGGCCATTACAGCCTCAAGCACGCTTATATCAGGCGCATGATAGGCGTATTCCACGCCGCGCAGCCCCTTTAGGGCGTCCTTAATAAGACGCTGCTTGCGGATGATTTCCTCTTTGGTATTCTGCGGCGCCCACTGGAAGGGCGTATAGGGTTTGGGTACGAAGGACGATACGCTTACTGTTATGCGCAGGCCCTTGCCTCGCTTTTCCTTTGGCAGGGAGTAATATATCGAAGATACCTTGCGGGCAAGGTCGGCTATGCCCAGAAGGTCCTCATCGGTTTCGGTGGGCAGGCCCAGCATGAAATACAGCTTTACGCCTGTCCAGCCGGATTCAAAGGCGTCCTTCATATTGCGGAGAAGATCCTCCTCGGTCACTCCCTTGTTTATAACGTCCCGAAGGCGTTGAGTTCCTGCCTCAGGCGCAAAGGTAAGGCCCGCCTTGCGCACGGACTGCATCTGCTCCATGTCTTCCTTCAAAAATGCGTCTATTCTCAGGGAAGGTAAAGATATGGATACCCGCTTATCACGATATGTGTTGATTATCTCGGGCACAAGCTGATGTATCTCAGAATAATCGCCTGAGCTCAGGGAAAACAGCGACACCTCATCGTATCCCGTGCAGGAGAGCATATCATCCGCCTGCTTCATCAGGGTTTCC
The DNA here is from genome assembly GCA_016292635.1 of Clostridia bacterium. Lineage (GTDB taxonomy): Bacteria > Bacillota > Clostridia > Christensenellales > CAG-138 > SFEL01. The sequence goes on along the minus strand of JAEDIC010000005.1, from coordinate 21,051 downwards.
CGCTTGCGCTCACGCACGGGACGGTAAATAAACCCGGCCTGGCAGAAGCGGCAGCCCCGGGTGCAGCCCCTGAAAAGCTCTATGGCTACACGATCATGTACTATGGAAAGATAGGGCACTATGGGCTTGCCAAGATACTGTGCGGTATCAAGGTCCTTTACCACCCTGCGCTCAACTGTGGAAGGAGCTTCCGGCTCCAGCCTGTCCATGGTCATAAATGCGCCGTTTTTATCATACTTCGGCTCATAGAATCCGGGAATATATACGCCCTGAAGCCTGGACATAGCCAAAAGGGTATCCCGCTTTGAGCTTCCCTTTGCTTTGCATTCTTTATATACATCCACCAGTTCGCTTATAAGCTCCTCACCATCGCCTATCATAAACAGGTCGATAAAAGGAGCGATAGGCTCAGGATTGCAGGCGCATGGACCTCCGCATACCACCAGAGGCATATCCTCGCCCCTATCCTTCGCGCGAAAGGGTATACCCCCAAGCTCCAGCATGGTAAGGATGTTTGTATAGCACATCTCATACAGTATGGAGAACCCTACAATATGAAATTCCTTAAGGGGGCGGAAATTCTCCAGCGAATACATGGGCACGCCGTTTTCCCGCATTTCCTTTTCCATATCAGGCCATGGAGCATACGCGCGCTCGCAAATTGTATCCTCCCGGCTGTTCAGCACATTATACAGTATCCGAGATCCCAGATGAGACATGCCGATCTCGTATACATCGGGAAAACAGAGGGCAAAACGCACCTCGGCATCCGTTTTTTCCGTTGAGTTGAGCTCGCCGCCAACGTAGCGGGCGGGCTTTTCCACTCTATCCAAAAAAGTGTTCAGCTTGTCCTTTATCAAAAAAATACCTCCGGCCCACAGGCGCAGCCGCCCCGCAGGCAAAACTTTTCATATATAATATTGTAGCATCAATACTTACTACGGTCAATCAAAGGGATGATATCCCCCAGGCATTTACCTCCGCCCTTTTCAGCGGCAAGCTGCATTAATCTGGGACCTTCCACCATGGCCACGGTTTGCATATTTTCATCAAGTATATAGTAAACCGTATAGCCGGCATATGCAAATGACAGCGCCGCAGCCAGAGAAACATCTTTTCTCAGAGCTATGTGCCGCACGCCTATTCCTCGTCCGGATGTGGCAGCCCTAATGCTTTTCATTTGCGTTATTATATTGTTCTCCCTGTCTTTCAGCTGATAAATCCCCTCGCTCACCAGGAAAATCGAGAATATTATCAGCGTCATATTCTTTATCATGTATCCGCATATGCCGGTTGCCGCCGCAAGTATCAGGGCTGTACCGCTGCGAATAAGTCTTCCTGTTTTTATTCCCGCAAGGGAAAGCATGGCATTTGCCGCCCTTCCTCCGTCCAGAGGATATGCCGGCATTAGGTTTATAAGAGCTATATACATATTTGCCCTGGCAAACTCCTCGGCGCCCGGTATAAACCTGCTTCCCATATAGCACACAACGCTGAATACCGGCCCCGCCAGGGCTATGGTCAGTTCGTCTGCCGGGCTGTCCATTTGGCTTATTTCCATGCGGCATCCGTATGGCAGCAGGTCAATGGACCGTATACCGCAGCCAAGCAGTAAGGCCATTGCAGAATGCGCTAACTCGTGCAGCGTCAGCGCCCCCATGTGCATTAAAAAAGATACCGCATTTTCCGATAGGGCCGCAAAAAGCGCCAGCAGTATAAACAACGGGCTGCATCTTACATGCCCGCCTATCCTCATCATCACGAAAGCTTGAGGTCCGCCATGTCAAAGTATTCCGTAGGAACCATGGGCCGTCCGCCCTTTGATATACCTATGCTGAGAGAGTCTGCCGATTTGAACAGCGTATCCCCCGCCTTTACCGGCTGCCCCTCCTCTATCGCCGTTTCTCCCGCCGCAGTATAGCTTATTACAATGTCTCCGTCCGTCGCAAGCTCTATACTTTTTTCATCGTCCTCACCGGTCACGGTTTTAATTGTTCCGTCAGATGGCGCGGGCAAAGCCTTGCCTTCTATACCGCTTACAGTAATAATCGTTTTAGCCTCATTCAGCTGCCAGCTTTTATATTCCACACCCACCCTTAGCTTTGCGTCGGACGAAAACACCTGTATTATTCCGGGCAGCTCAACAAAGCGCAGTTTGCCAAGGTAATCGCCGCCTATACTATCATCATTCGCTCTGCTCAAATCGGATGAGGCTTCAACGATACCTTCCCGCCCGCCTAAAAATTCGGATAACAGCACAAGCCCCGCCAGCAGCGCGCATATGCCCATCTTTGCAAGCATTGAGCCGCCGTTATCCGCTTTGCGTGAACCGTTTCTTCTGTATGGCCTGCTGAAATACCTTACTGTATATTTTCGCCGCTCCCTGCCGTATGCCCTTGATTCAAAGCCGCTGTGCCGCACATTTCCCGCCATAAAAATACCCCCTTCCGTCACAAAAGAAATATATGTGACACAAGGGGGAAACAATACCTGAAAAAGCTTATAGAGCTAATGTTTCTTTGCGGGCTGGCGCATCCATACATTTTCAACAATTCCCACGCCCATCATATTTGTAAGCAGATTTGAGCCTCCGTAGCTTATGAAAGGAAGCGGTATGCCGGTAACCGGCATAAGTCCTATTGTCATGCCGATATTTTCAAACACATGGGCGGTAAGCATGCCTGTAACGCCTATTACGAGGCAGGCGCCAAAGTTGTCTTTCGTTTTTATTGCGATATATACCCAGCGAAATATCAGCGCAAAATACAAAAGTATAAGCACAGTTCCGCCAACAAAGCCCAATCCCTCAACTATTCCGGCAAAAATAAAGTCCGTATGCCGCTCAGGCACAAAGCGAAGCTGCGCCAGCGTGCCTTCGTTAAAATATCCCTTACCCCAGAGTTCGCCGGAGCCTATGGCTATTTTACACTGGGCCATGTTATAACCTGCGCCCTGAAGATCCAGCTCAGGATTCAGAAATACCTTAATTCGGTTTTGCTGATATTCGTCCATTACAAAGAAATATGCAATGGGCAGGCCAGCGGCAACAACGCCAGCCGCCGCCACAATGTATCCCCATGCCACTCTGCCTATGAAGTATATGAATACCATTATGCATATATATACAAAAGCAGTGCCAAAGTCAGGCTGCATCATTACCAGAACCATTGGAATAAGGCAAAGCATGGTGGTTTTTATGATATTCATAAATCCCCCAAAGCGGCCTTCTTTATCCATGCAGGCTGATACATATTTGGAAAGAGCGATTATGATGCATATCTTGCACAGTTCACCGGGCTGCAGGGCTCTGTCTATAAAATCCAACTTAAACCAGCCGGTTATGCCCTTTACCTTTTCTGTTGCAAATATAACCACAAGCAACAGCAGACAGCCTACATATGCATATTTGATAAGATAGCGGAACATTTTGTAATCTATCACGAGCAAAACCAAAAACGTCGCAAAGCCTATCATAAAATTGACTATCTGCTTTTTCACATAGTAAAGATTCAGCTTATCGGTATAGTCGCTGAGGGAAGCCTCCGTGCCGTCAAATGGATCAGCCATAATGCTGGATATGCTTACAAGCCCTAGCGTAAACAGGGCCATCACCAGCAGTATGGTGAACCAATCTATTCGTTTTAGCAAACTGCTGTCAAACATATCTTAATCTAAGTCAAAAAGCTCCTTAACTTCGTTGTAAATGGCAAGGTATTTGTCTATGGTATCCGCATAGGCTATGGGCCGGTTCACTGTAACGGTATCCGCCGTTTCCTCTCCCAGCATAAGCCTGTCCAGCATCATTGCGGCTGTTGCCGCCGCCTCATAATATGGCTCTATGCAGAGGGCATAGATATCATTATCGTTAAACAGGGCAAGATTCTCGTCGCTAAGGCCGCATCCGAATGCCGTTATGGATATCTGCTTGAGCAGATTCGGGTTCGGCGTAGGATCGGCGGAGGGAGAGCTGTCCGGCGTGGGAGAAGGCGTCGGCTTGTCATCATCCTCATCCTGCATTTCCTTAAAGCGGGATATGGCCCTGCTTCTGGCCTCAACCGCTATTGGCGCAGAGTCCGTATCACAGGCGTACATTCCCTTTATATCCCTGTTATTCAGCATATATGCCGCAAGTTCTTCAATTGCCGCCTCGTCTCCGCTACCGGGCGTACGGCTGAAAGATACGGTTTGAAACTGAGGATAGTATTCTTTTATCGCTTTGTCAAATTCGCTGAAGCATACCGAAGGATCGTAGCCATACACAAGTATTCTGCCGGATTTAAGGCTTCGCTCCGTCATTCGCTCCGCAATACCTCGGGCAAGTTCTTCTATGTATTCGCTGGTGTCCGCTACTACGCTCACATTTGCGCTCCCGGTCTCGCAGGCATAATAGGGAGATACAACATACATACCTGCCTGATTAGCCTCGGCTATGGCTGCGGCATATGTGCCGGATATAAGCAGACCCGCACAGCCATCCTCTTTCGCCTCTGCAACAGCCGCAGAGGCGTCGGATGTTATACGATAAAGCTTAGCAGGATAGCCAAGGTTTTCCGCAGCGCGAAGGAAGCCGTGCATCATCATGTATGCTCCCATGCTGCCGTCGTCATCCACCACAAAACCTATAAGCCGCGCGCCTGCGGTATCTTCTTCAGGCATGGCAGCAGTCGCCTCATGCTGTTCCTCAACAGAAACATCCACAGGCTTTTCTCCGCATGCGGCAAACAGCAGCGATATGGCAATAACGAGGGGCAATATCCTTTTCACAGGCGTACCTCCAGACTGGTATAAGGTCATTTTACAACAAACCAGGCCGCCAGTCATCCCGGCGGCCGGTTTGTTTACAGAATTTTAGATAATATAGCGGTCCTGCTTTTGGGGTGCGGCATCTAGCTCCGCCTTCTTGGCATCGTAGCCGGGCTTGCCAAGGAGAGCGTATGTGGCGTTCTTTCCTTCCTCAACGCCGGGCTGATCAAATGCATTGATATTGAGCAGCTCGCCCGCATATGCGGTCATAAGCTCAAAGAGGCAAAGAAGCTGGCCCACGGTGAAGGGGTTAACCTCGGGCAGGGTAACGGTGCAGCTCATGTGTCCGCTCTTGCGGATGGCGTATTCGGTGGCAAACTGCTCGCTCTGTATGAGCTTATTGAAGGTATGTCCGCCAAGGAACGCCACATCGGGAATATGGTCATACCCGTGGGGTATGGTAACGGTGCTGCGGTAGTTATCCACCGCCAGGAAGGTGACCACCTTATCAAAGGGGCCTTCGGTATAAAGCTGAACCTGAGAGTGCTGGTCAGTTACGCCAAGGGCTTTTACGGGAGTTTGGCCGGCATATACTTCATTCCCATCATTGTCCACGGCCTTGCCCAGAGATTCTGCCCAAAGCTGAGCAAACCAGTCAGCCATATACTTTAGGGAATCGGCATAGGGCATCATAACGTTTATATTGCAGCCCCGGTCAACAGCCAGCATCTGCAGAGCCGCCATCATATAGGCAGGATTGTGCCATATGTCGGGATTCTCGCAAAGTTTATCCATATATGCGGCGCCCGCCAGAAGTTCCTCGATATCAATGCCGCATACAGCCGCCGCAAGCAAGCCGACGGGGCAAAGCTCGCTAAACCTGCCGCCAACGCCATCGGGTACATAAAAGGTGTCCATGTCAAATTCTCTGGCTATCTTTATAAGGTTACCCTTGTTGTGGTCGGTGGTGGCGACGATATGCTTTGCCCAGTCATCCCCAACTTCTTTCTTGAGGGCGTCTGTAACCAGCAGCAGCTGAGCCATGGTTTCGGAAGTGCTGCCGGATTTGGTGATAACGTTGAATATGGTGTTCTTAAGGTCTATAACCTCAAGTAAAGACGCCATGCGCTCGGGGTCAACATTATCCTCTACGAAAAGCTTGGGGCCGTTGCGCTTCTCCCGGGGCAGTTCGTTGTAACGAAGATGGCATAGGGCCTGATGAACGGCTATGGGTCCAAGGGCGCTTCCGCCTATGCCCAGCACCACAAAATACTCGCAGCTTTCCCGAATTCCCGCAACCTTTGCGTTTATCTCCGCAACTATCTTGCTCTGATTAAAGGGCAGCTCGCGCCATTTCATATTGCCACGCTTGCTTACCATGCTGGCAGCCGCTTCCGCATACAGAACCTCATTTGCTTCTATCTCGGCAGGGTTTATGCCGTTTGAAACAAACCCCTCCATCATATTGTTAAAATCTACCCGTATTTTCATTGAATTGCGGAAAGATTCATCCTGAAATCTCTTCATATATCGTTTTACCTCCAATTATACACCGTTGGAAAATGGTAACGCTCTTTTCCAATTTTATATTATAGCACATATTTCATATTCATGGGCATAAATTTACCTGTGAGGTGTGCTATTTTGATCAAAACAAGAAAACTCATCCCGATTATTGTGCTTTTATTTCTTGCAGGCGCGGCGTTTGTCTTCACCAAATGCTTTATGAGCTATGGACATCTTAACATTCGTGTGGTTGATGCATATACCCTTGCCCCCATAGAAGGCGCCGCCGTGACTGTTGCTGATGTAAATAAAACGCTGTATTCGGACAGCTCCGGAAGCTGTATTTTCACCGGCATCCCCATTCGGGTAAACAGCCTGCACCAGCGGCTGATACCCCAAGCATGGGGGGAATGCACCGTTATATCGGTATTTGACGGCTACCGCCCTACCGTTATACTGGATACGCACGTTGAGAAGGACCAGATGCGAAACGGACCAACGGTATATATGTTTCCTGAAGAGCTGGACGATATCGAAGTGGCCGCGATAGTGGAATCCCCTGATAATGAATGGATAGCTCAACTGGTGGAGAAATATTCGGAATAATGTGATATAATAGCTTCCATGGAAGCTAAGAATAACAAAGAAATATCCGGAAAGGCCCTGCTTAAAAAGCTGCCTTGGCTGCTGCTGATACCCCTGGGACTGCTGTTGCCCAGAGTTGCGTCCGCAAATCCGTGGGCAGTTGAGCGCATATACAGCCAAACTGCATACCCTGTAATAAGCCGCATATTGAACGGCGTTACAGGGCTTTTCCCCTGCTCGGTGGCAGAGATTTTCGTATGCGCCGTAATAGGCGGCGCGGTTTTTCTTCTGATACGCAATATCCTAAGGCTTATACGAAAAAAGCAGACTTTTCCGTGCTTTGCGTCCTTTCTGCTTTCCCTTTGCATATTCGCCGGGGCAATGCTCAATCTCTTTTATGTGCTTTGGGGCTTCAACTATTCCCGTCCTACGCTGTATCAGCTGATGGAGCTTGAGGTTAAAAATCGCCCGGATACAGAACTCCAACAGCTTTGCTTCGCCCTTGCGGAGGAGGCGAATGAACTCCGCCGGCAGGTGCCGGAGGACGGCAACGGCGTATTCTATATCGAAAACTATAAGGAATACTTTAAAAGAATACCTGCCGCATATGAAAACTTAGGCAAAAGAAGCCAGCTTTTCTCCTCCCCCGCCGCCGTCGCCAAAGGGGTTATTGCCTCCGAGGGTATGTCATGGGCCGGCATATCCGGTATATACATGCCATATACCGCCGAGCCCAATGTGAACATTCATCAGCCATCCCTTCTGATGCTGTCCTCCGCCGCCCATGAGACCGCCCATTATATGGGCTTTGCCCGGGAAGACGAGGCAAACTTCATAGCATATCTGGCCTGCATAAACTCGGATGATCCTGCAATTGCCTATTCCGGCGTAATGCTTGCGCTGATACATTGCTCAAACGGGCTATACAACAGCGACCCAAATAAATATGCGCCGCTTCGGGAAATGTACAGCGACGCAATGGTTCATGATCTTGCGGCCTATAATGCTTACTGGGACACCTATGAGGGCGAGATCGAAGAAGCCTTCGACAGTCTCAATGACAATTACTTAAAATTCAACCAGCAGCAGGACGGAGTAAAAAGCTACGGCATGATGGTTGACCTGATGCTGGCCTATTATCGTCAATAACCCAGCTTTACCGCCTTGCTGAGAAGCTTGCCGGCAAGGGGCGCCGCATAGCTGCCTCCGCCGCCTGCCTGCTCAAGTATCACCGTTACTGCCAGAGGATGCTCTTCCTCCAAAATAAATCCTGTAAACCAGGCGTGGGTCTTAACGTTTTTATCGGACGATATTTCTGCTGTGCCTGTCTTGCCGCCCACGGTAAGGCCGTCCACTGCAGCCCGTGTACCCGTTCCGCTGTTCACAACGCCAACCATAGCCTCCCGCATAAACTCAGCCTCAGCAGCCGTAAGCACCGTCTTATATGTGATGCTCGGAGCTGTATGCTTTACCCTGTTGTTGCTGTCCGCAACCTTATAAAGCAGTCTCGGCTCCATCATAACGCCGTTGTTGGCTATTGCCGCAGTAAGCATACAGGTCTGCATTGGGGTCATTATATCCCTATACTGCCCAACGCCGGACCATGCCACATTCAGCTCTGTGTCTCCCTTTTCAAAGCTGCTGCCGTACAGCATTATGTCATCAAAAAGGAACTCATCACCTATACCAAGCTCCTTTGCCACCTTTGCAAGCTTTGCTGGGCCTATTTCCATGGCAAGCTTTGCGAAGGTGGTATTGCAGGAAGACGCGAATGCCTTAAATATATCTATCTCTCCGTGATACTCGCTGTGATAATCCCTGACTATGCTGTATATCTCGCTGGCGGCAGGCTCGGCGCTCACATCCTCTGCGCCCTCCTGCTCCCGGTCATAATCCTTTTCTTCATCATCCTCCGATTTAACAAAATCCTCATCGTTCACCCGAATAGCCGGCAGATACTTTCCGCTCTCCCGGTCAAATACCAGCGCACCGTCGCAATTAAATGTGCGGGTCTGTATATCCGGTATATAGCGAAGCGCCGCAATGAGCGTAACTATCTTAAAGGTTGAGCCGGGGGTATATCTTCCCATCGTAGCACGGTTCACCATGGCGCTTGCGGCAAGTTCTTTATCGCCGGATATGTAGTCTTCCATGTAATTCGGGTCAAATGTGGGCTGGCTGACGGAAGCCAGTATCTCCCCCGTCTTGTAATTCATCAGCACCACTGCGCCCCAGTAATCGTCCATAAGGTCATACGCATATTCGCAAAGATCCGCGTCCACGGTAAGCAATACCGTGGAACCCACACGCTGCTGCGTGCCTATCAGCTGCTCAAATTCATCCGCAATGCCCTGATCAAACCCCAGCAGGTACTTGGCAAACATGGACTCCGCGCCTATGGTCTGACCGTATACATCCCCAACCACATGGCACATGGAACGGCGAAGTTCCTTTACGCCCACATATTGGCGCTGCCCATCCTCATCCGTATAGGCAAGGCGCAGGCCGGTTCTGTCCAACAGCATGCCGGAAGCTATGGAATCCTTCTGGCTTGTTACACGAGTATTATATGGGCTTGAAAACCAGCGATTTCCGTATGCGCTTAATATATATCCAAGGTATATGCTGAGCACTGCAAACATGGCGCAAAACAGCGCCAGCATGGCTTTTATATGCTTTCTGCTGCTATCTTTTCTCATTGTGCGTATTCCTCGCTTGCTCCGTCAATGGCATCTTCCAGCATCTCGCCGTTTTGTATGGCCACGCCCTCAAGTATGCCCAGTAGCATCATCGTGGCTATCATGGAGCTGCCTCCATAGCTTACAAAAGGCAGAGTTATGCCCGTAAGAGGTATGAGTTTTATCACGCCGCCGATTATTATAAAGCTCTGCAGCGTTATAAGCACGGTACATCCGAACGCTACCAGCATAAGATACCTTGTGCGGGCATTAAGGGCGATAAGAGCGCCCCGTATTATAAATACGAGATAAAGGGCTATCACCGCGATTCCGAATACGATGCCGAACTCCTCGCATATTACAGCGAAAATATAGTCCGTATTATATGCCGGTATGGATTTTGGCATGCCCTTTGTAAGGCCAAGACCCATTACCCCGCCTGAGGCTATTGCCATAAGACCCTGTGCCACCTGATAGCCGCTGGTGGAATATGTTGCCCATGGATTCAGCCATATTGCAACACGGGCTTTAACGTGGTCAAAAAGATGATAGCTGGTCACAGCGCCAATCGCTCCTGCGCCAAGGCCGATAAGCGTGGTTCCTATCTTGCCTGTGGCCACATAGAACACGATAAGGTATGTGCCGCATATGAGCAGCGCAGCGCCAAGGTCACGCTCCATAACAAGCAGTACAGCCACTATTATGGCAAAAACAGCAGAGGGCAGCCAGTCCCCGGTGCGATTTACCACCGTAAAGTGATTCGCCATTACAAACACCAGCGCAACCTTAACAAACTCAGAGGGCTGAAAGCTTACGCCGCCTATGATTATCCAGTTTTTTGCGCCGCCGTTTTCCTCGCCTACTATCAGCAAAACGGCAAGTATGCCTATACTGAGCACCATAAGTGGGATATTCATGGTTCTGAAGAAGTTTTTCGCCCGCATAAGCAGGGAGCAAAGCACCATGCATACCATGCCTATACAGAACCAGACAAGCTGCTTTACAGCTATATCCGGCGAAAGGCGATATTGAACTATCATGCCTATTGCGGCAAGAAGATTTGCTATTACAAGAATAAACCTGTCAGTATAGCGGGATATCCACTGCATTATCACATACTGTATCAGCAGCACCGCAATAAGGCCCACGCCAAATTCAAGGGCCATAAAGTCAAAGGTTTCATCCCTAAGGGAAAGCAGCGCAAAGGCGGCAAGCTCAAATACCATTACTATGCCAAGCAGACCCGCCGCGCTGAGCTGACGCACTCTATTCATAGTCCGCCTCCTCCCTGAAGGAAGTGCGCTTTATACGATAATAAAACTTCACATTGCCCAGCTGCACAAGGTCTCCGTCCAGCAGTTCTTCCATACGGTGTGTCATCTGTTCCCCGTTTATCTTTATGCGGGCAAGGCCCTTGCGCTTTATGAATACATCCCCCCGCTTTTCGAATATTATGGCGTGTTTGCGCTTTACCGACTTATCCTCTATGCAAATATCGCATTTTCTGCCCCGACCGATAAGGTTGGTCTTTACAAGAATAAATCCGTTTTCATTGGTATCGAAGGGCGGCAGAAACTCAATGTGTTTCGCATAGCCCTTTTCTATCCAGTCCTTTACCCTGCGAAGCTCGTTGTATTCATTTACGGAATGGTAGATTATCCGTATGAGTATATATATTATTGCAGCGACAAAGAAGTATCGCATCACCGATACGGTAAGTGAATATAGATCGGCCCGCATATACCTTCTCCTCCTGTTTGAAAATTATCTCTTTGTGATTATAACATACTTTTTCGATAAAACTGTGTCCACATTATCAACTTTACAGGTTCTGCCAAAACTTCCCACATATATACATTATTTTCGCTGTATTAAGCAATGCGCTTCCCTTGCAGAACACAGCGAACAATGATAAAAGGCCGCTTCTGCGGCCTTAATTGTTAAGCACGGTCCTTACGAAAGCATGGGCGATTTCAGCAGCAGATTTTTGGTGCGCTGCAGGTGGGTACGGAGAATAGCGGTAGCAAGCTCAACATCCTTGCTTTCGCAGGCATTGATAAACTGGGTGTGTTCGTCCAGCGAATACAGATCCACCTTGTTTTCCTCTCCGTAAAACGGAGTGATATATCTGTCCACATTGGCATGCATCTGGTCGATAAGGGACAGCAGCACCGGGTTATCGCAGGGATTATACAGAGTAAAGTGCATCTTAAGATTCAGCTCTGCACCCGTTACGTGATTTGTTTCCCTTGCAAATTCGTCCAGCAATTCCCTTGCCTTGGCTATTTCCACTTCGGTAATATTGGGAAAAGCCATGCGAAGGGCACCCACCTCAAGAAGAATGCGGGTGTCCATAACATTGCCAAGTTCCTTACGGGAAAGCTTGGTAACAACGGCGCCCCGGTTGGGATATATGCGAACAAGGCCTTGGGCCTCCAGCTGACGGAAGGCCTCGCGCACCGGTATATGGCTTACGCTCAGGGCCGCGGAAATCTCATCCTGCCTGAGGGGCATATCGCCCGGCAGCTCGCCGCGAATTATAGCAGTACGTATTACCTGAAATACCCAATCGCGCGCAGCCATGGATCGGGGCTGCATCTCTTCCGCTATTTTCTTGAAGTCCATAATTACCGTCGCTTTCTTAATGATGCGATAGAAGAAATAAATTCTATACTCTATAATACATCCAGTTTCTTACCTTTTATTTTACTGAAAAAGCAACGATAGTCAACCTCTTTGTTTTCATCATTTCGTGTTTATTCTCCAAGATTCACGCTTATCACCTTCTCCGGCATCTCCACCGCTACCTCGCGAGTTACCAGTCCGTATACGGGTTTATCGTATATTTCCATCTCTTCATGCTGTACGGAAACATAATAAGCATAGCTTTCGCCGGACACGGCTGAGCTGTCTGTGTATTCTATATGTCCTTCTTTTCCGCTCCAGGTATAAAGGGCGCGCTCCTTTCCCTTGCCGTCCTTTCGCATAAGGGTATATTCTCCAAAATCATCCGGGCAGTCAAAGGTTATTATCACATTTTTGCCGTATACCGCCGCTGCAAGGTTTTGGGCGGAAGCAGGAATTGACCAATACCCTGTAGTAACATCAGGCGCAGTTGCCGCCGTAAACAGCTCGGTAATACGGCTTTCCTCAGGGGTAAACACGTTGGCAAGGGCGATTTTGTGAAGCACATTAAGAGAATACTCATCTATGCTGTACTCCAGTACCCCCTCCGGCCTTTGAAAGTCAACATCGCATCCGTTTGGATAAAGATAACTATACAGCCTGTACAGCATCTGGGCAGGATATGTGCCTCCGGTAGCCTCTGCAGGCAATACGCCAAGGTTGTCGTTATCGTATCCCATCCATACTACGGCAGTATGATCCGGAGTGTAGCTTGCCATCCAAGCGTCACGGTTGCCCGCCGAAGTGCCGACTGTGCCGGTTTTGCCTGCTATGGGTATATCCAAAGTGTTCAGCCTGTGGCCTGTGCCCTCGGTAACCACGCTTTTTAGCATACTGGTAAGAATATAAGCGTTTTCCTCGCTCATTACCCGCTTATGCTCCGGCTGATACTCATAAAGAACAGTACCGTTGTCATCGGTTATATACCGTATAACAGAAGGAGTATTATATTCGCCGCCGGAAGCAAAGCAAGAATATGCTCCCGCTATCTGCAGCGGAGATACACCATATGTAAAACCGCCCAGCGCCAGTGCAAGGCTGTCATCGCTGTCGTCAAACTCTATGCCGCAGGAAGAAGCAAATGCCTTCGCCCTGTCCACCCCTACCTCAGACAGCACCTTTACCGCAGGAACGTTCAATGATTTTGACACAGCCTCCCTGAGAGTAACCCATCCGTAATACCTGCTGCCGAAGTTAGAAGGAGTATAGTCTGCGAATGCCGTCTCCTCGTCAAGTATCATATCCGCAGCGGTGCATCCAAGATATTCAAACGCGGGTGCATAGGATATTATGGGCTTTATTACTGAGCCGGGCTGCCGGCGTATATTAACAGCCCGGTTGTATGCCATGCTTCCGGTATGCTCCCTGCCGCCCACCATGGCGGATATCATCCCGTTTTGGGGCTGCTGTACTATTATCGCCCCTTCAGAATCCGCCTCGGGAAACAGTTCCTCGTCCTTGAAAAGCTCTTCACAATACAGCTGCAGCTCCGTATCCATTGCGGAATATATATGATATCCGCCTCTTAACAGCTCATCCATGGTTATGCCCAGCGCTGCGGCGGCGTACTGCATTACGGTATCCGTATAATATCCGGAGTATTCTTCTATTTGATTATGCAGGATTTTAGGACGTTCAGCCGAAGCCTGTGTCATCTCCTCTGCGGAGATGTATCCATATTTATTCATAAGTGATAGTACGGTATTGCGCCGCTTTATTGATGCGTCATAATCAAGATGGGGCGCATAACTGCTGGGAGATTTAAGTATGCCTGCCAGCATTGCGCTTTCCGCTATGGAAAGCTCCTCTGCGTGCACGCCGAAGTATCCCATGGCCGCCGCCTCAACTCCATAGTATCCCCCGCCAAAGTACACATAATTTAGATACATTTCCAATATGTCCTGCTTTGTGCATCTTTTTTCCATCTGATAAGCCAGCACTGCCTCCTCCGCTTTTCGTGATATGGTTTTCTCCGAGGTAAGGTGGCTGAGCTTTATCAGCTGCTGGCTTATTGTGGAGGCGCCCTGAACATATCCTCCGGCCTTTATATCTGCTATCACAGCGCCGGCAATGCGTATTATATCCACGCCCTCATGGTCGTAAAACCGGGCATCCTCCGCTGAAATGAAAGCATACAGCAAATGGTCCGGCAGCGTATCGATGCTTATCCACGTCCTGTTCTCCGCCCCATGCAGCCGCAGTATTTCATTGTCCTTATCGTCGTATATTACCGAGGATCTGTCGCAGCCGGTTATTCTCAACAATTCAAAATTTGCCCAGCTGTCCACCCCCAGCGCACCCACCGCGAAAAACAGCATAAAAAATACCGCCGCAAGCGTAACAGCCAGCAGCAGTATGCGGGATCTCCTCAGTTTCATTGCCAAATCGCCTCCACTATCATAAATCTCAATAATGATAGTATCGCCACATCATTGGACAATTAACATTATAAAGGATATTATTTTTTAATTTATCAGCAGCAGAAGCACACAGGGAAACCAAACGAACTGCAGCAGAGGGCGCTGGCCATCAGCGAGCAGGGGCTTCCGCAATGATATGAGCCGTAGCTGCCGGTACTGCGGGTATACGCGCCGCCTGTGGCATTTATGGACTTATATGCCGCGGCGTATTCAGGGTTTGCGGGATTCTGCTGATAGGCTATTGTAAGGTATTCCCGTGCCTTATCATACCAACCCTGACGGAGATAAACTATACCGTAAAGGTAATACCATTCGGAATTGCGGGTGGATATTGCATCCAGCACGGCCTTTGCCGCCTGCAGATTGCCCTGATTGATAAAGGAGCGGGCCCGAGCAAATTCCGAGGCGTTTGGACCGGAATATGAATTGCCGGTGCCAGTATATCCACCGTATGAGCTGTAGCTGCCCTGTCCATCCCGGCGGGCATAGGAAGAAGATGAATTGGGCTTTTTTGTAAGCATCTCATATGCCTCATTGACCTCCACCAGCTTTTCGTTTGCAAGCTCTTTCAGGTCGGAATCGGTATACTTGTCCGGATGGTATTTCTTTACCAGCTTAAGATACGCCGCCCTTATTTCTTCCTGAGAAGCTCCTTCGCTTACTCCCAGTACCTTATAGGGATTGTTCATCTTTTCCTCCAAGCACCTCTCTGTTTTTCGCCGGACATCCATCCAGTATTATGTTGTCCAGCAAGCTTTCATGAGCCTTTATATCCAGCAATTCGTATGCGTATATGGCTTCGTTCAGCGAATGGTTTATAAGGAACTCCGCCCTCTCTTTATCCGCCCCCGCAGCAAGGAATGGATTGTAGCTGCCCTTTTTCCCGTCCTTTTCTCTATCTTCCCATGCGTCTATAAGGTATACCCATCTGCCCAGATGATACAGCACGTGACCCAAAGCGAGTTTATTCTGCGCATTTTCAACGGGAGCTGCCAATGCCGCGTTTTTCATCATGCGGGCAAAAGCATCGGCGGGCGGGTCAAGCTCGGGAGTATTCGCAGTCTCAAGTTCGGATAGTTCTCTTATCCCTTCGGATATGGCGTTATAAAGCTCCGGTCTTCTTTCTTTCGCCTTGTTGAAGGCAACCTTCATTACCGCCTTCCCTGCGATTGCGCCGGGCTTTTTGTCATCCCGCCAGTTGTCGTCCAGCTTGCAGTAAGCCAGTATGATATCCATATCCGCCGCAAAGCGAAGATATTCATCATCAACCGCAGCCATGCGGGCCCTTGAAAGGGGCTTATAAAGGCAGCGGCACTTTCGGGTGTTTTCAACCCCGGCAAGGCCGGTAAGCAGCAGGGCGATAAAGGTACAGTCATAGCTGAGCGCTATCTTCATGGGCTCGCCAAATTCATGGCCTATGCATTTGCACAGTCCGCAGTAATAAGCCCTGTATTCGTTATACTCCCTGAAGCGAAGCTCGTCCTTGTTTGGCTGTATGTATCCGAACATTGCATTCCCCTGTCTTTCTTGTGATATTGTACCATCATTTCCCTTCTTCTCCAAATATAATTTGCAAGAAATTGCCGCAGCAGTTTGAAATTATTGAAAAATCATAATTAAATCCCCCGAAAGCTTTATCGGAGGATTCATATTGCGTATTGATTTTTTTAATTTTATCTGTTGAATAAGCCGGAAAAGAAGCTTGCAACGTTTCCAAAGAACGACGTTACCTTCTCGGTTACGGTAGATATTGTATCCGTTACTGCCTGTTTGGCGGAGACGGCCTTTTCCACGGTCTGCGTAATGGACAGCAGCTTTTCCTTAAGCTCCGCAACATCCAGCTTTTCCATCTGGCGGCAGAGGCCCAGCAGCTGATCCACCTGAGAATCCGTAACCTGCACGTTGTACTGATCCGCAAGCTTTTTTATCTCTTTTTTAACATCGGAGTCGGACATGGATTCGGTTATGTCCAATATGTTCTTAAGTTCATTTATAAGGGCAGCCGCTTCTTCGCTGCCAATGTATTCGGCAAGCTGACCGGTAACCACCAATTCCTCAACGCCCACGAGCTTCGCAAGGTCGGAAAGGGACTTGCCGGTTATGTCCTCATATGCCTTGTATACTCCGGTAAGCGCAGCGGTGCCGGATACGGCAAAGGGAGCGGATACTATCACCTTTGCGTCAGTAATGCCGGCGGTGGTGAGAGCATTAATGTACATTTGCTCGGTGCACCAATTGATATTGTTTGCTTCAATGGAAAGGCCGGAACCCTCTTCGAGGAGCTTAATATATACGCAGGACAGGGCCACGCTGCCTATCTTTTTCTCATCCACCAAACCCTCAAGATATTCTCTTTCGTCGGCGTTGGTAACGATTATTTCCTTTACGCTGCCCCGCTCAATGCCGAAATCAGCATATACACCGGCTACCTGCGCCTGATCCAGATTCGCGCCTATTACAGCCCGTGCTTCCCCCGCCTCATATGCAAAAGCGCCGCTCATGGAGCACAGGCAGACTATTGTCATTATAACAGCAATTATGCGTTTCATTTGTAAGCCTCCGTTTGTTAATCAACGTGTGTAATTATACCATGAACTTTTACGCAATTCATTAACTGAATGTAAATAATGCCGCTGTTTTATTGGGTTTCCTGCGTTTTCCTCTTTTGGATTTTTCTTCCAAGCTTGATATGCACCATAAAAAGTATTAAAGCAAATCAACCGCCGCCGACCATGCGACTATAGGCTGAGCGCACCGGAGCGCGGACATGGTTTGATAAAATGCGGGATGTTACCTATCCCCTCGAAATTCCCGGCATAACAGGCATAAATGCCGGCGCGACAAAGTCATCGGTAATATTTTGCGGCTTGGCGCTGAACGGCATACTCAACGCCCTTTCGGCGGCCGGCACTCAATATTATTACGAAATGGGCTAAGCTAACGAAAAAAACCACTATCCTTCCGCACACAAAAAGCGAGGTCATTCGGCCTCGCTGTCTATTTTTCGGGGTTAATGTATCCAGTATGGAGCTACTTCCTTTGCGTTGGAGCGATAAATGGTTATTGCATTGTGCACGCACTCCACCTCCGCGCAATCGTGTCCATGCTCCATTTCGCCGTCAAGGCTCCAGTTCATATCCCGCGGCGCGGATACAATTACGCTGGGCGTGCTGAGAAAAGTGAGCATTGCGCTGTTGTAGGTTTGCTGCTGCAGAGCATAAACGCATTCTCTAAGTTCGAATATATCCTTTGGCGCCCGCACGAGAAGCAGTTCCAGCTTTCCATCCTGCATATTCACCTGCTCTTCCGCAAGCTTCAATACGCCTCCCACGCTTGTTGAATTGCTGATGGCTCCGAACAGGAAATCGTCCTCCAGCACCATGCCGTCCGGCAGTTCAAAGCAAACGGGATAGGTTTTCAGCTGGGATAATTCCTGTATGCCGTTCAGCACATACGCCGCATGTCCAAGTATGTTTTTTGCGAATTGAGTCGTTGTGTAGCTGGTTCTGGTAAAAAGGCCAAACGAAGCCACATAGGAAAAATACCTTCCCGCAAACCTTCCCACATCCAACCGGGTCGCCTCTCCTTCAACAATATCCCGAGCGGCCTGAAGTATATCCTGAGATAAGTGCAGGCTTGCGGCAAAGTCATTGGTAGATCCGGCGGGAATATATCCCACAGGCACCTCAACGCCGCTATTTAGAATTCCGGAGATAGTTTCATTGAATGTGCCGTCGCCACCGCAGCACACCACCATATCCACATCTGCGGCGTAATTCACGGCTGCAGCTTCACCATCGCCCACATCCGCAGTAATGTGTACTATTACGGTATATCCCGCCCGGTTAAAGATATCAATAACATCGGCAAGGTGTTTTTTTGCTTTTTTCTGCCCGGCGCAGGGATTTACTATAAGAAGCAGTTTTTTGATTTCGATCGCCTCCCGGAATACAAAACACTCTGTGCTGATTCAAATTTTATTTATCAAGCCGCCTCGTGTCAATTGTCATTTAAGCTTCTTTACCGTTTCTTTGCGTTTTTGTTTCCGTTTCGTTTAAGTTTTATGTTTATATTCCGCATACCATATCCATGGGCGTTCAAATCCATATGGCAGCGCGAAGAACCCGGCATGGCTATAAAAAGTAATCCCCATCGATGACATCTTCTTCGGCGGAGGGCCTTATATCGCTTTATGGTTCATTATCCAAACCTATACTCATGTCATCCTGATTTGGTTTCCTCTTGGTGCTTAATCGCGATATTTTATTTGTTCAGCAGGTATTGCATATGCCTTTCCTTCATTTTGACGCCTGTGTAAACCGATAGCAGCATTACCGACCTATCCGTATCGGACAATTGAGATATCGGTATATTGACCCACGGACTCCACCGTGATATTCTGGACAAAAACATAAGGGGAGCGCAAAAGGCAATGCATGTCTTTGAACAAAATGAAGAAAGAAAGCTGGAACCCGCGGAAGGGCCGGAGGGTTTTCTGAAACTGTGTTCCGGCGATGAAATTAGGCAAGGTGTCGTGCGGTTGCCCCATCACAAGGAAATACTGCACAGCCTTGGTTCCATCCGATATTGCAAGGCGGAACGAATACGGGAAGGAATGCTGGGCACCCTGCGCATCCCGGGCAAAAGTGAACGGAAAGCACATCAGCTGGCCTTTGCATTTTTGCTGACCGCTCAGACGCTGACGCTGGTGGAGGACGCTGGGGAACTTCTTCCTTGGATAGAGAAACAGCTTCCGGTTTGGCAGGAAGTAAGCACCACCGAAGATCTGTTTCTAAAGCTGCTGGAACAGAGCGTCTCGGAGGATAGCCTGTTTCTTTGCCATCTGGAACAACAGTTGGAACAATTGGAGGATGTGCTCATCCATCGTGTACCGCCGAACTTTTTTGAAACGCTTACAGCCCATCGACGGAAGCTGTCGGAATTAGGCGCATATTATGACCAGCTGACAACTATGGGTGAAAGAATGCGCGGCCGGAGGTCAGGTGAGACGCCTGCTGCGGAAGATCCGTGGGAGTATTTTCTGCATGATACCAAGCGGCTGCAGGATCATGTGCGGCAGATGAAAGAGGCGCTTCACCAGCTGCGGGAGATGTACCAGTTTCAGCAGACTGCCCAGCAAAACCGTGTCATGGGTATGCTGACAGTGGTGACCACAGTGTTTTTGCCGCTGAACCTGCTGACCGGATGGTATGGCATGAATTTTACAAATATGCCGGAGCTGCAATGGCAGTACGGGTATCCTGTTGTTATTGCCGCTGCAGTGGTGATCGTCCTTGCAGAGATAATCTATTTTACACACAAGAAATTCTTTTGATTTTATGACTTTGCCCTGCTCATTGAAAAAAATGAACGCTAAATAATCCACGGCTGTTGCTCCGAAAGCGGAGCAGCAGTCGTGGCAAAATATTTAATTATGCTTTGTATTCTGCAATTAATTCTTTCCATTTTGGGTGTTCTCGAAGGTAAGCGCAGTCTGGATCAGTCTCCAATTCCTTTAAAATAATAGACAGCATTTCTTTTGACTGAAGCTCTTTTGTTTCTGGTGACATTCTATGATAGAGTATGGAGTCCGTCAGCTTCCATGGAGTTGACAGTGCTTTCAGCATTTGTTCAAGCAAAGGTAGTTCTGTATTTGGATCTTTTTCTTTTGCCACTAATTGATAGTACGCAGTGTATCTGCTGTACTCCCACATATCAAACACATCGACCATTGCGCTTGCTTTTTCTGCAATCGCACGGGCAACATCTTTTTTCCCGGAAGCTAATTCAGCATCAACAAGTTGCGACAGAAGCCGCTGGACTCTGGCTGTTTCTCTGAATAATGCTTTTTCAAGTTCTAATGCTGCTAAGTCTGCTTTACCTTGTTTGAGGTAGATAGAGACTTGAAGCATGAGCTTGTCGGGTAGCGCGCTGATAATATCGTTCTCATCTTGGATATTATCAAGAACTTCCTGAGCAGCGTCCAATTTGTTCTGCCTGATATATCGGCTTACTCTTATGTAGTTCGCACTGTTTTTAACCTTTTCGTCAGAACTATGCCCTAAGCAGGTATACCAAGCGGAAATCTTTGCATCCAAATCCTCTTTCTGGACATCTGAGTCGTGAGATTGTATCAACAAGGAATCCAATATGATTGCTACATTGAGCCGGAGTTGTTCGTTATGAGGAAATTCGTGCATTTTTGCTTCAGCAAGCTCAAAGGCAGAGATAATGTTATCTTTTGCAATCATGGTAATTTCGTTGCAAAACAGCCCTATTTCCTGCGGCGATAGATCTTCGTGAAAGCAAAACAGGGTATTCAAATCTATTTTTAACAGGCGAGCCAAAGGTGGCAGTAAACCAATATCTGGACTTGTAATTCCCGTTTCCCTTAGTTAAAGATATTGTTGGGTATCTCAAGATGTGTCATTCGA
>JAEDIC010000019.1 GCA_016292635.1 Clostridia bacterium | reverse complement strand
ATCTCACCAAAAAGCCGCCGGGACGGTGCGGCGTAAGAACCGTCAAGGGAGAGGCCTGCTCCCGCGAGAATAAGCAGAGGGCCGCTCAGGGTTTCCACGGCTTGCCTCTGAGGGGCGTTAAGTGTTGAAAGATCCATTGATTTATCTCCGATAAAGCGAACAGCCGCATATTTTTACAATTACATTTTACCACAGTTTGCCGTCAAGCAAAAGCCATATGCCCCATTATATCCAATCCATATAAAAATAAAGAGCCGCCCGAATTTTTGCGGCTCTCCACGCTTTATTGCATACCGTTTTTCTTAATTGGGTGGCGTATCACAGTCTTGAGTTTGTCTTGAGATACCTTCCTTGCGTCTGTAAGGTATATCTCATGATGAAGCCGCCCGGAAGCAAAGTCATTATGATATCCCTGCTCCGCAATGTATCCGTCCATAAGGGCGACAGAGGCGGGTTCGTCATCAAATGGGCCAATGTGCATCATCTGCACGCAAAGCCCTTCTTCAATTCGCAAAAATTCCGCACCGGAGCAATCCAGCTTTTTCTTCCTTTCAGCCTCGGACACCGCCCATTCAAAATCAGCCTCGGTAACAAAGTCCGGCAGCCTTATTGCGGATATCCAGTTGAAAGAAGCTTTATCGTTGTAGTCTACCCCATCTATCCCATCCTGCCACCAGAACCCCTCCAGGGGCGGCACAACATACTCAAAAAAGCCCTCGATATGATGATCGCCTTTATAGCTCATCTTTATGGTATAAGCAATGGCATACAGCACTCCAACCGCCTGCTTATATGGGCCGTTTTCCTCGTTTGGGTCCCCTCTTCCCCGCACTGCAATGTAATTCATAGGGGTAACTTTTACTATGGACGGCTTATTCTTTGGCAAATAAAACTCTTTGTATTCTTTTTTATAATCAAATGCCATTTTATCCCCCCTTTCATGACCCATGGCAAAGCTTAAAGGGCCACCCAAAGGAATGGCCCTCTTTCGTGGTGAGCTTTAAAGTGAAAGCAGCTGTATGCAGCCGGCCACGAAATTCAGCGCCGCAGCTACATAAAGAGCAGGAACGAGGCCGCTTTTTGCGCTGCCGGAATCCTTAAGGCCGAGGGCAAACAGCAACAGGGCCGCGCCCAGGCAAAGGGGAGACAGTCCCTTTATGCCGTTATCAAAACCAAACTCCATAACGGTGTTTATTACCGACATTATGGCAAATATTATCCCGAAAAATGAGGTGCGGTTATACTGCATACACTTCCTCCTTTATGCTCTGAGATCCGCGTCAAGCTTTTCCTTAAGAACCCGTATTATGGTGTTCATTGCCTCGGTTATATCCTCGTCAGTAAGGGTACGGTCCTCCGCCCTTACGGTGTAGGAATAAGCCATGCTCTTCTTTCCCTCGGGAATGCCTGTTCCACGATATACGTCGAACAGTTCAACATTCTCCAGCAGTACCTTTACGGGAGCATCCTTGATTACCTTTGCCACCTGAGCAGAAGTCATCTTTTCATCCACAACAACGGCTATATCACGGGGCACAGTGGGATACTTTGGTATGGCCTTGTAGGTCTTTCCGTTTTCCCTGAGCTCAAACAGCTTTTTCATGGACAGTTCCGCTGCATAAGCGGCCTGAGGCACGCCGAACGCCTTGCGGGTATCCGGATGCACGGTGCCCATTTCGCCTATCACCTGACCGTCCACCTTTATTACAGCCTTCTGGCCGGGCTGGAAGAATCCGCTGCCCCCGGGCAGGAACTCTGCCCTTTCGCCGATTCCAAGCTTGCGCAGCAGATACTCTATAACGCCCTTAAGGGTGAAGAAGCTTTCATCTGCGCCGGTGAATATGATGCCCAGTATCTTGCGCTCTTCCGGCAGATCGTCGTTATTGTCGATATGCACGTTGCCAACCTCAAAGAACCTGCCGTGTCCGGTCTTTCGGTTGCAGTTCAGGGCAACGCTGTTCAGCATACCTGCCATAAGTGTGGTACGCATAAGGCTCTGGTCCTCGCCAAAGGGGTTCATGAGCTTTACCGCAAGATACTTTTCGTCATCCTCGGTTATGCCCAGAGCGCTCAGAGCGGCAGGGCCTGTAAAGTTGTAATTATACATCTCATAGCAGCCCATGGATACGCACATATCCTTTATCTCATCCTCATGGCGGGTCTCGGGGCTGAGACGACCGCGGAAGGTATCGCCCGTCATCATGGTGGGCTCTATGTTATAGTAGCCGTATACCCTTGCTATCTCCTCGGCGATATCCCAATCGGACTCAATGCTGCTTTCAATATCCACCCGATAATGGGGTATGGTGACCACGAGGTTTTTGCCGTCAACAACTGCGCCGATATTGATGGTGTCCAGCATCTTTACCATATCCTCGGGAGAAATCTCGGTATTGAGTATGCGGTTCACATGGTTCCAGTCAACGTTTATCACACGCTCGGTAAGGTCCGCAGCGCAAACGTCGATATTGCCGCCAACGATGGTGCCGGCGTCAAGCTCAGCCACCAGCTCTATCGCCCGGTCTATGGCAAGCTTGGTATTAACAGGCTCCACACCCTTAATATAGCGGGCGGCAGCGTCTGTAACGTGATGGAGCTCACGGGTGGTATGGCGGATATTGCTGCCCTTGAACACGGCAGATTCAAAGAATACAGTTTTGGTGTTCTCGGTTATTTCGGAGTTTTCTCCGCCCATTACGCCGGCAATACCCACGCCCCGAGCGGGGTCTGCTATGAGCAGCACGTTGGGAGATACCTTTCTCGCCTTACCGTCCAGGGTTTTAACTATCTCATCCTCTTTGCCCCTGCGAACAATGATATGTCCATCGGTTATGCAGGCAAAGTCGAAGGCATGCATGGGCTGACCATATTCTATCATAACGTAGTTGGTAATATCTACAATATTGTTTATGGGCCTCATGCCGACGCTGCGGAGTTTCTTCTGCATCCATGCGGGAGAAGGCGCTATCCTTATGTCCTTCACCACGCGGCCTATGTAGCGGGGGCAAAGCTCGCCGTCCAGCACCTGAACGGTGGCGTAATCTCTGGCGTCTCCCTCGCCCAGCACCTGCTTGATAACCGGCTCTTTGAATTTCTGGCCCAATGCGGCGGCTGCCTCGCGGCACATACCGATTATGCTTATGCAGTCCGCACGGTTAGGAGTAAGCTCAATGTCGAACACCACATCATTAAGGCCAACGGCTTCCTGTATGGGCTGGCCCAGAGGATGCTCGCCCTGAAGTATAAGTATGCCGTATACGCTTGCTCCGGGATAATCAGCATCTGTAATGCCAAGCTCCTCGCCAGAGCAAAGCATACCGCAGCTTTCTACGCCCCGCATAACT
Source organism: Clostridia bacterium (assembly GCA_016292635.1). GTDB lineage: Bacteria > Bacillota > Clostridia > Christensenellales > CAG-138 > SFEL01. Next base: position 36,571 of record JAEDIC010000019.1, on the reverse strand, counting down.
GTGGGATGAATCACAATGCCGCCGGTAAGGGTAGCGCCATCCAGCGCCACGGGAACCAGTGCGCCTTCAAAAACATTGGGTGCGCCGGTAATAAGACAAAGGTTGTCGCCTTTGCCTATATTCACGGAGCAAACCTTCAGCTTTTCCGCATTTGGATGCTGCTCAATCTTTTCGATGCGGCCCACCACAACGTTGGATATGCCGGGCATTTCATCTGTTATTTCGGCTATTTCAAAGCCGCGCCACATCATAAGCTCAACAAACTCGTCCAGAGTTACATTGAAATCAACATATTCTTTAAGCCACTTAAGCGGTAGTTTCATGATCTCTTACCTCTCTTTCCTTAGAACTGCTTGAGGAAGCGGGCGTCATTCTCATACTCCAGGCGTATGTCCGTGATCCCGTACTTAAGGCTGGCTATACGGTCCACGCCAAGTCCGAAGGCAAATGCGTTCCATTCCTTTGGATCGAGGCCGCAGTTTTCCAGCTCGTGGGGGTTGGTAACGCCGCTGCCGAGAATTTCAAGCCAGCCGGTGCCCTTGCAGAGACGGCAGCCCTTGCCGCCGCAGAGGGTACAGGATACGTCCACCTCGGCAGAGGGTTCCGTAAAGGGGAAGTAGCTGGGACGGAAGCGCATTTTTACATCCTCGCCGAATACGGCATGGATAAAAGTCTGCAAGGTGCCCTTAAGGTCTGCAAGGGTGATGTTCCTATCCACCACAAAGCCTTCCATCTGCATAAATACTGGGCTGTGGCTGGCGTCCACCTCATCCACACGGAACACCCGACCCGGCATTATGAGCCGGAAGGGAGGCTTAAGGTTAAGCAGCGCCCTGGCCTCAAGGGGTGATGTATGGGTGCGCAGCACAACACGGTCGTTTACATAGAAGGTATCCTGCATATCCCGGGCAGGGTGGTCGAGAGGCAGATTCAGCTTGGTAAAGTTGTAATCATCGTACTCCACCTCCGGGCCCTCATAGGTAGTAAAGCCCATACCAACCAGCGCATCGCGAATATCACGATAGGTCTGAGTCATAGGATGCAGGTGGCCCTCAGGCATGGAAATCTTTCCGGGCTCGGTAACGTCGATGGCCTCCTGCTCAAAGCGCAGCTCCTGCATCTTTGCGACTATCTCTGCACGGCGCTCGTTGAGCAGCTTTTCAAGCTCCTTCTTTACGGCGTTTGCAGCCTGACCAAGCTCCGCGCGCTCATCCTTGCGGAGCTTGCTCATACCTTTAAGGATCTCGGTAAGAGAACCGTTTCTGCCGAAGACGGTGGCGTTTATAAGGTCAATCGCCGCCTCGTCCTCTGCGTTTTTCAGGCCTTCCAGGGTTTGCAGCCTGATCTTCTCCAGGGTTTCCTTCATTTTAAAAATTCCTCCAAAATAAAATTGCGCCTCGTCCTAAGGGACGAAGGCGCATTCGTGGTACCACCCTAATTTACCCTGCCATCACAGGGCCTTTATCGCTGTATCGGGCTTACCCGGCCCCAACTACGCACCCTCATAAAACAAACAGGGCTTCACCGAGGCGGCTCGGGAGGGAACTGATGCAGGGTTTCTCCGCAAGCCGCTCGCAGCATATGCGGCTCTCTCTGGGGCGGTATCCGGCCTGCTTTTCTCCGTCATGGCCTAAATTCCAATTATGATATATTTTAGCACATTCCCACAAAGTATTCAATGGCAAATTTACTGACGCTGCTTGAGCCGCTGTTCCAACTGGGACGCAAGGTCGGATACATTGTCCGCAAGATCCTGCACCTTTGAGGGTTCTGATACCGCTTCCACCAGCGCGTTCATCAGCCGCTTCAGCTCCGCCTTTATGTTGGAGGCCCTGGCTGCGGGCTTTGCCGCCGCAGTCTTTACCAGCCTTGTTTCGGTGGAATATACCTCGCCGCTTTCCAGATCGAATTCCTGGAACATATCCGGCACTTCAACATCGTATCCCTGCTGTTCAAGCTTTCCCTTAAGGGCGCTGATAGCATCATTCTCGCCGTGAACAAGGAATATTTTGGCGGGCTTTGTGCCGATCCCGTTTACCCAGTCAACAAGCTCGCTCTGGCCCGCATGGCCCGAAAAGCCCTGTATTTTCTGAATGTCGGCGTTTACTATTACGGGCACGCCCAGAATCTTTACCTTATCCGCGCCATCGACAAGCATACGGCCCAAAGTGCCCACGGCCTGATAGCCTGCAAACACCACGGTTGTGGTGGCTTTAAACAGGTTGTTCTTAAGGTGATGGCGTATGCGTCCCGCATCGCACATTCCTGAGGCGGAAATTATGATATTGCAGCCCTTCGCCTCGTTTATAAGCTTGCTCTCATCGGCGGTCTCCGCGATCTTCAGGGTATCAAACTCGAACAGGTCTCCGCTTCGGGCCAGCGCCTTGGTCTCGTCATCATAGCACTCCGCTCCGCAGGCGGCGTATATGCGCGTAGCCTTTATGCCGAGGGGGCTGTCTACGTATACGGGAACATTTTCAAGGCCGGGAACGGTCTTGTTTACCAGCATACGCTTGATGTAATACAGCAGCTCCTGTGTGCGGCCCACGGCAAACGCGGGGATAACTATATTGCCGCCCCGGGCAATGCCATTCTTCAGCACACGAGCAAACTCGGCTTCTTTTTCCTCATCGGTAGTCACTTCATGGTTTCTGTCGCCATAAGTGCTTTCCATGATGAGATAATCGGCGGCTTCGGGGCTTTCGGGATCCTTTATGATGGGCCTGTCATCCCGGCCTATATCGCCGGAGAATACCAGGCGGGTAGTCTTTCCTCCCTCGGTGATCCATATCTCGATTGCGGATGAGCCCAGAAGATGGCCCACATCGGTAAACCTCGCCTTAACGCCGGGACAAACTTCAAGGATCTGCCCATAGCGGAAGGGCTTGAACATTTTAAGGGCAGCCTCAGCGTCCTGAGAGGTGTACAGAGGCTCCACAAGGGGCTTGCCAGCCCGCTCGTTCTTGCGGTTTTGATATTCGGCGTCCTGCTCCTGAATGTGCGCGCTGTCCGGCAGCATTATGCCGCAAAGCTGAGAAGTAGCCTCGGTGGATATAATCGGCCCCTTAAAGCCCCGCTTTACCAGCAGCGGAACAAGTCCCGTATGGTCAATATGTGCATGGGTCAGCAATACAGCTTTGATATCTCCCGGAACAAAGGGAAAATCTCCCTCGCCATATTCGCCCTTTGCATCCTCGCCCTGCCTCATGCCGCAATCAACAAGAATGCTGCCCCCGTCAAAGGTTATCATATGACAGGAACCGGTTACCGCTTTAGCTGCGCCGCAGAATCTTAGCTTCATTTTTGTGCTGCCTCCGTATAGAATTCAGATAGATGTGAATAATACAGCTTTCTTGTTTTTATATTATACCATATGGTCAGAAAATAAAAACCGTAATAATTCAGATGTTGCCTAAAGTTCAAAATGGCATTCCAAATAGGAACGCCATCTTTTATCAATATATTTATTTGCCTGCTCCGCAGCACTTCTTATATTTCTTGCCGCTACCGCAGGGGCAGGGATCGTTGCGGCCGGGCTCGGCGGCCTTGACGAACATCTTGGAAGTGCGGAATTCCTGAGTTATCTCCTTGCGGCGCTCGGGAGTAAGGATGGGCTCCCACTCTTTAAGGGTATACAGCCACTCGGCCTTGCAATCCAGCATATTGAAATAAAGCTTTTCATAGTCAATATCCAGCTTTATCTTGGAGCCGCCCTTGAGGCTGTCCAGTTTAAGTTCCTTCTTGAGGCTGGTGTTTATTCCATCAAGGAAACCAACGAAGGTAACTTCGTCCATATTAAAGCGCTCTGCAAGCTCGGACAGCTTGCCCTCTACCGGGTTCTCGTAATCGGCAAGGATCTGCTTGTAGTTTTCGGTTTCAAGGTCAAAGTATTCCTGCCAGAACTTTCTGGCTGCATGGGGCTCTCTCTCCTGCTCGGCTATGGCCTGCCATTCGCTGTAAAGGCTCATGTTTAATCTCCTGTATCTGTAATTTTTGTTTTATTCCATCCTGTATAAAAGCATAAAACCCGCCATCCTGTCAAGGGAATATTTGGTTTTAGGCCATTTTGCACGATTCTTGAAGGTATATGCTATTTCCGCTTCCTTTCCCGATACTTCTCTACCCAGCCTTCCTTGTTTTCCTGGCGGCAGCGAGCCATCGCAAGGGCGCCATTAGGTATATCGTCGGTTATCACCGAGCCTGCGCCGGTATATACGTCATCTCCTACCTTTACCGGAGCAACCAGCGCGGTCTGGCATCCCAGGAATACGTTATTGCCAACGGTGGTGCGGTGCTTTTTAAAGCCGTCGTAATTTACGAACACCGTGCCGCAGCCCATGTTCACCTTTGAGCCCACGTCAGCGTCACCAACATAGGTAAGATGGGCTATGGAGGTCTTTTCACCAACGGTGGAATTCTTCACCTCAACAAAGTTTCCTATCTTGCAGCCTGCGCCAATATGGCTGTTTGGCCTGAGGCGCACAAAGGGTCCTATCTTTGCTCCGTCCGCGACCTCCGCTTCTATTCCAACCACGGCATCCAGCACGCAGTTGTTGCCTACCTTTGTGCTTTCAAGGCGGCATCCGCTGTGGAGGGTACAGCCTTCACCTATTACCGTATTGCCCAGCAGTTCCACATTGGGATGTATGACAGTATCCATGCCTATCTTAACATCGGCATCTATATATGCTGTATTCGGGTCTATGAAAGTAACGCCCGCACGCATATGGGCGGCGTTGATCTCCCGGCGCATTATCTCGGAGCAGCACCAGAGATCCTCACGTGTATCCACCTCTATCCCCTCTATTTCGGGGGCATATACATCCACGACCATGCGCCCATCCTTGCGGAGCGCACCAACGCATTGCTCAATGCTGTCCACCGACCTGTCAAGGCATTCCCTTATAGCCCTGAGTTCAAAACAATAGGCGGCAACTATAAGGGTCACATTTTCAGAAAGGCATATCAGCCGGGAGGCCGAACCCTTCTTTGCGGCATCCAGCAGGGCCGTCACGGTTCCATCGGATATAAGGGGCAGATTGCCCGCTATCACCAGAACATATCCCTTATCCGCAGACACTGCGGAAAGGCCGGCTCTCAGCGCCTCGGCGGTTGAGTCGGCGGACGCCTGATATACATATGTGGAATCCTTACCGAAATAATCCTTTACGGATTCCCCGTCATAGCCTATTACTGTAACGGGACGCTCTATAATATGGCGCTGCACGCTTCGCATCACCCACTCTATGATGGGCCTGCCGCACAGGGGATGCATTACCTTCTGTTTGCGGGATACCATTCTCCTGCCTTCTCCGGCAGCCAGCAAAATCGCAGTGACGGCTTTCATTTTTTTCGCTTCCTTTATAAGTTTATTGATTATATTTACGGCTGTGTCAAACCGTTGAAATCATGATCTACCTGTATAACGCAAAAATAGGTGGGGTCGAATTCCCTGACTTTGCGCCGTATGGTGCTTACCAGTTCGTCCTCTTTCTCATCCCGTATGCCAAGGGGCATCACGATATCGAAGATAAGGTTATTTCGCCTTTCGCCTGGCACCATGCGGAAATCGTGAAAGGCTACATTTACGGGAAGTCCTTCCAATACGTCCGCCACAGCCGCCTTCGCCCGCTGTACGTCAGGGTTATCCATCTCAACGGGATCCATATGTATGGTGAGCAGCATTCCCATTTCCCTGCCTACTTCCAGTTCTATCCTGTCCACCAGCTCGTGAAGCTCCAGCACATTGCCTCTGGCGTCCACCTCAGCATGGGCGCTGGCAATTATATTGCCGGGGCCGTAGCTGTGTATAAGTATATCATGCGTGGCAATTATGCCTTCATATGCGGATATTCTGTCCGCAAGTTCCTTTACAAACTCCGGCGCGGGCGCCTCTCCCATAAGGGGGCTTACTGTTTCCTTTATAAGCTTTATGCCGGAATGCACCACGAACGCCGCAACGGCAAGGCCGATATATCCGTCAATATCCACACCAAAGAAATAAGCCAGCATGGAGGACACAAGTATCGCCCCCGTGCTTATGCAATCCATAAGGCTGTCAGCCGTGGCTGCGCTCATGGTTGCGGAGTCAATGCGTTTTCCTATTTTTGCGGTAAACATCCCCAGCCAAAGCTTTACCAATATTGATACGGCGAGAGCGAGCATCGTGCCTATGGTAAACTCCGTCCTTTGGGGGTTCAGTATCTTTCCAAAGGATTCCTTGCCAAGTTCAAACCCAACGCCAAGTATTAAAAAGGCTATCACCAGCGCTGCAATGTATTCCATGCGGGCATGGCCGTATGGATGCTCCTTATCCGCGGGCTTTCCCGCAAGCCTTGCGCTCAGCAGCGTCATAAGGTTTGAGCCGATATCAGCAAGATTGTTCACCGCATCCGCCTGAACGGCAACGCTGCCGGTGAGCATTCCTATTATAAACTTTAGAACGCACAGCAGCGTATTGGCAGCTATGCCAACCCAGCCCGCCAACGTTCCGTACGCCTCGCGAACCTTTCTGTTTACCGTGTTTTCGCTTTCTTTTACAAACCGACTAATGAGCCAATCAGTCATTTATATACTGCTCCGAATCAATTTAATACCGCTTCCCTAAGCACCCTGCCTATGGCGTCGTGTACAACAAGGTCTGCCTTCGAGTCGCACGGGGTCTCGCTCTTGTTTATAAGCACCAGCTTATCTCCCCTGTAATAGTCTATGAGTCCCGCCGCAGGATAGACTGCAAGGGACGTTCCGCCGACTATCAGCATATCCGCCCGCATTATGTGAGTGACCGCAGCCCGTATGGTATCGTTGTCCAGCCCTTCCTCATACAACACCACATCCGGCTTGATTATACCTCCGCACCGGCAGCGCGGCACGTTATCCATATCCATTATGTCCTCTGCGGAATAGGCCTTACCGCAATCCATGCAGTAGTTTCTGTATATGCTTCCGTGGAGCTCGTATACGTTTTTGCTTCCTGCCTTTGTATGAAGACCGTCAATATTCTGGGTAACCACGGCGGTAAGCCTGCCCGCTTGTTCCAACGCCGCCAATGCTTTATGGGCGTCGTTTGGCTGAACATCCGTTACAAGAAGGGCGCTCCGGTAATATTCATAAAACCGCTCGGTATTCTTCATAAAAAAGCTGTGGCTGAGAAGGGTCTCAGGCCGCTCGCCAAAGCGGCGTATGGCGTCGTATATGCCGTTTTCGCTGCGAAAATCAGGAATGCCGGACTCGGTGCTTACCCCTGCTCCGCCGAAAAACGCAATCCGGCCCGAGGAAGCTATCATGTCCTTAAGCTTTGCAACATCCGACATATTTTGCACTTCCTTTCACAAAAAGACCCCCGTATTCATTCCGGGAGCCTTTTATTCTTTCATTACAGAAGAAACACCCAGGCCGCTATTATAGCTACGCCCGGCACACCCAGTAAACCCACTATAAGGGACGTGAAGGCCGTTATGGGCAAAGTAAAACCAAAAAATCCGCCTATGAGGTTCACCAGCACAAGCACAATAGCGCCCATTATTGCATTGACTATCAGCTTTCCCAGCACCTTCAGGGGCCAGCGAAATACCTTGAACAGTATCCACAGTATCAGCAGCCCTATTCCGAACATCACAAGCATGGTTATCATTTTATGTTATTCTACTCCCTGTTTTGCCGCTCCTCAGCATAGCGCCTCAGCAGCAGCATATATTTTCTTCTTGCCGCCTCCGCCTCGTATATTGCGTAATCCACAAGATCGGTATCGCTTACGTTTTCAAAATAGCGCCGAGCCTCCTGCCATTGTTCCATGGCCTTGAGCACATCTGCGGCCCTGTCGTCCTCTTTGGGTACTTTATTTCTCATAAATAACATATGCGCCTCCGTATTTTGGTATATACGGAAAAGTATGCACATATTTTATGAGTTATATTACACCGCCCCGCTTAAGAACCTTTATCAGCCAGTAAACCATTACCGTATATAGCGGAATCATCACCGCCTGATTCACTATGCGGGCATACACTATCTCGTATGGCAAACCGTACAGCCACATGAGCAGCAGCGTATTCAGCACAACGCTGCATACCGTTTGCCCTGTGAATATGGCGGCAAATAGCCTCCTTATCGTGGGCTGCTGTCCTTTGCAAAAAAACAGTCCGGGTATCACGCCGAACAATACGCCGATGACAGTAAACCAGGGCATATATGGCCCCTTTGGAAATATCAGCGACTGAAGAAGGTCTGTAAGTCCCCCAACTACGCCGCCATACAGCGGTCCGTAAAGCACTGCGGACATTATCACCGGCAACACGCCGAAGCCTATCTTCAGCGTATAGGAACCCAGGGGCATGGCGGGAATGCTGAGCATTCCTCCCAATATCACGCCAAGGGCTGTAAGCAGCGCACAGTAAACGAGTTTTCTCGTGCCGACACCAATGTTAAGACGGTCATTGTTTTCCATGAAAAGCCACCTTTCTTCACATAGCGTCCCATATTACCACATAAGAAGAGGTTGCGTCCTCATGGTTATGCAGCAGCGGGATGCGGAGGCCGTACCGCAAGCGAAGTATCGCTATTCGTCTGCCCGGCAACTCCCCGTCCGAGCAGCACTGCGCGGGATTAATCCCGCCACGCACGGCATCCTACTCTGCGTTTTTTATATTTTACTGTGTCATTTTACAACAAAGTATGCGCTTATGTCCACTTTTTTTACGTTAACCGGCTATATCGTCCACATTTATGCGGTATGTGGCCTTTACTCTCTGACCCATGGTGTCCGCATCGCTGTATGTGAAGTAAAGTACGCCGGCGCTGTCTCCGGGGTAAATGGACGTTGTGGGAAAATCGCCTATCTTGGTGCTTTCGCCGGAGGCCACATCGTACATCCAGAGGGTGTAAGGATAATCGTCCTGCACAGTCACCCCGGTCTCCTCGGAGCTTTCGCCGCCATCGCCGGAAAGGCGGTTTTCAAAGTAATACAGCCTTGTGCCATCATTTGACCAGATAAAGGACTGGGGCCCAAAATCATCGGTGATCTTAGTGCTTTCCCCCGTGGCCATGTCATAAAGGCGGAACTTTGCCGATGCGCTGCTGGACGCTGATATACCGCTTTCCGCATTTATTGCCATATGGGCATTATCCGGGGAGAGTTTGAACGAACTGCCCTCGGTAAAGGCTTTTCTCACGCCGCCGTCGCACTTAACACGGTATATCACATCGCCCCGCTCCATATCGCCCTGAACAAAATAGACGCTGCCGTCGCAATAGGCTATGCAGCCCTCATCCGCGCCGTTTTTCTCCACAACACCGTGGCGCTTGTTCTCTGTGGGCACGTTAAAATCGTACTGATGGATGAGCATCATATCCGTACCGCTTACTGAGTACAAGGTGGTGCCAAGGTCATCCCAGGTATATACGCTGACCATGTCGCCGAAGCCCATATCGGTAAGGTTGGCGGTCAGTTCCTCGGTTTCAACATCGAATATATAGAGATTAGTGGTTTCCGCCGCCCTCTCCAGCACCGCAAGCCGCCTCCCGTCCGGGGAAAACGCCGCGCTTTCAACCGTTTGAAATTCGTAATCAAGAAATTCTTCTGCGCTGCCATCCTTATTCATGACCCACAGCGTTTCGCATTCGTACTCCGAAGACATATCGCCTATAACGGTATTTCGGGTATAAAGTGAACCGCCGCCAGAGCGCTTGGGAAGCTCTGTAAGATACCATCCGTCGGGTATGTATACCTGCGCAGCGTCAGCCGTATCGCCAATGCGAACCACCGCCTCGGAATATGCCGCCATATATCCAAGGGACGCATCGTAATGGGGAAGCTCGCCGTACTGTATAGGCTGTACCGTCCATTCCTCACGAACGGCATTGGGGCATGAGGCGACCGTCTCGTTTATAAACAATTCAGCAGTTATATCAGAATCCATAACCTCGGATACCAGCAGAAGATTCTGCAAAGATGAATCAAGGCTGGGCGTCATGGCAACATCGGTCAGTCTGCCTCCGCAGTAATCCCGGTATGCGTTAGCGGTGGCAATAAAGCGCTGCCGCTCCTTGCCCTTTTTCTGTTCGGGCTCGGGCATGGGCTTTATCTCTATCTCAAGCTGATTGCCGCCGGAAAACGCTTTAAAAGCCGCATCCGCCGCAAGCTGGAAGTATATTGCGGCCTTTTCCTCTCCCTCTATCCTGTGTAAGAAGCTGCCTACCACGCAGCCTGCGGGAGTAAAGCTGTCATGTTCATAGTCGGAATATTCCAAAGACTCAAACTCTACCACCAGCCTTGAAGGATAGCTTAGAGCATACACCTTATAGCTGGGCGAAGTTGATGCCGGGGCTTCATCGCCGCCGCCGCTCATACGGCTGCCCACGTTGAAGGTGAGCTTTATATAGGTGCTGTCCCCCTCCTGCCATAGGGAAACACTTCTGGCGTTGGCATGATCGAGATGCACTCCGCCGGAGATATCCCCCTCGGTAGTATATCCTTTGAACGGGTCTTCTTTGGGACTGCAGGCGCAAAGGCCGAGCAGCATACATGCTATCAAAACAGCGGAAAGAAAGCGTTTCATGTTTTTTCCTCCGTTATACGGTCACATTTAACAGCCAGAATTTCAGCTATTAGTAATTATACCATGCAAATCAACTTACCGTCATCATATTTGAAAGCATTGTTTATAATTCAAAGTTTGTTTATATTTATCGGGGAAAAGGTATTTCATTACCTATAAGTATTTGATATAATATCCTATGAATAGACCTTGCAGGAGGTATTTTTATGGTATGTAAGAACTGCGGCGCAAAAAACGAGGATTACCTCGAATACTGTGAAAAATGTGCTGCACCCCTTAACGAGGGCTCTTCCGCCAACCAGCCCGGCAGCTTTGGCAGAAGCTTCGTAAATTCACCCAAATGGGCCAAGCCCGACTTTAACGCAAACACCATATCCGAAAGCGATATACCTTCGGATTATTTTAGCGCTCCCAAGGCTGCGGAACCTGAGGCAGCCCCTGCTCAGCAGGCATCCGCACATCCCCAGGCTTCCGTTCAGGCTGCTCAGCAGCGCCCACGCCCCGCCCAGGCCGGCGGCACCAGCTGCCCCAATTGCGGCGCATCCATGATTTCCGGCCAGCGTTTTTGCAATTCCTGCGGCGCCCGTTACGAGGCAGCCGCCGTATCATCCGCCGCTGCGGCGTCTTCGGTAGCCTCTTCCGCATGGACAGGCTCATATTCCGCACCCTCTGCACCCAGGCAGGCCATCAAGTATGCGGATCCCATCGACGACCGTATGTTTTCCTATGACCGCACCGAAGAAGCCCGCGGGGAGCGTCCTTCCCGCAGCAGGAATGCAAACGCCAAGGGCAGCTCCGCAAAGGGCGGCTCTTCCAGGGGCAAATCCGGCGCACGCACCGCAAAGCCCGCTTCCCGCAAAAAGCGCGGCAGCCTGAACATTAAGCTTATGGCCATGATACTGGGCGGCGTTGTGGTTGCAGGCCTGTTGATATTCGGCATAATCAAGCTGGTCAGCGGCGGCCTGTTCTCCGGTTCTGCCGTTACCGATGCCGCAACCATCGAAAAGACTACGTCTGCCACAGGTGACACCGTATACAACATCACCACCTACGCCAAGAAGGGCAGCACCGTTCGCTTTGAGGGCGGCTCCATTGAGCGTGAAGAACCCGTTACCGGCAAATCCGTTACCTTTGCCATACCCGAGCAGCTTTGGATTCCCGGCGAACCCGTAGATCCCGATATGCTGGCTGCTGACGGCACTTTGCCCGTATATCCCGATATCAGCGTTATCAACAAGAAGGGCGAAAGCGAAGATATTGTATTCGAACAGCCCATCCACGTTCCCATCCCCACCATCGACATGACGGTAACCTCTCCCAACACCGAGAGTTTCTCCGTCACCAGCCCTGCCGTTGAGATTGCGGGCATGGTAGGCGATACCACCGTATCCGTATTCGTGGGCGATGCCGCCGTACCCGTGGATGAGACCGGCAGCTTCACCTACACCTACAACCTTACCGAGACCGGCACGGTTTCCCTCAATGTTGAAGCCCGCAAGAACGGCTATGCCATAGCCCGCAAGACTTTCACCATCGAGTACACCAATAACGCTGCCGCAGGTGGAAATACCGGCGCCGCAGCAGCCGCTCCCTCCAATGCGGGCGACGCTGTAGCAATCTACTATGCAACCGATGACGGCGTAAACGTACGCGATATAGCAGGCACCTCCGGCAATAAGATAGGAACCCTCTCCCTTAGCGAGAAGGTATACGTTATCAGCGCGGACAGCAACGACTGGTACAAGATCGCCTATAACAACGGCGAGGCCTATGTTTCCGGCGGATACATCAAGAAGGTAAGCGATATCGCCTCTTACACCACTACCCCCGCCACCATAAAGGGCGACGATATCAATATCCGCTCCGCTGCATCCTCCGATGCGGAGCGTGTTGAGCAGCTTGCCAACGGCACCGCCGTAAGCTTTGTCAAAGACGCAGGCAACGGCTGGAGCATGATAGAGTACAACAACAAGATACTCTTTGTTTCCACCCAGTATCTGCAAAAGTAATCACTGATACTTTTGGGGGCGGCGGACAGTTCTGCCGCCCTTGATTTTATCCAAAAAGGAGAAACCGCCCATGAAACTATGGGGAATAGTCCGCAAGGATAACAGGATACAACGCCAGCACACCATAGAATACCCGGAACTCACCCGGGACAGCAGCCCGAACTGGCATGAGCTCATCGGCCCCCTCTGCGAGGAGCTGGACCTTTCCCGCCCTCTTATATTAAAAAAGCATCTTAAAGAAATAGCGGATTTCTCACGGGTAGTATTTATCCCTTCGGATTTTGTAGAACCGGTTGATTTTGACAAATTTGAGATAGAAGTATTCTATCCAAAGGAAAAGTAAATTTTTCCCTGAATTCTTTTGCGTCCTTTGGGCCATCATAAGCCCATCAAAGCAAAAGGAGCTTGTACAATGGATACTCTTGCACTGATTCTTGTTATAATCGGCGCCCTGAACTGGGGGCTTATCGGCCTCTTTCAGTTTGATCTGGTAGCCAGCCTTTTCGGCGGCATGAGCGCTACCTTCTCACGCATCATCTACTCTCTGGTGGGCCTTGCGGGCGTATGGGGCATTACCCTGCTTTTCAGGCGGGATGGCGTAAAGCACAACGACGAAAACCACTGAACCTTACAATCATAACCACCGGCACGGCCGGTGGTTATGATTATTTCTCGCTATTCCTTCCCTGCCCTTGACCTTACATATTCCAAAGCTTTCCAAAGCTGACTATCATCAGATTGTTCTATATCCCTTATTGCCAGAGAGCGGTATTCCTCCGGAAGTTCTTCATATATATCCGGAGTCACCCCTTCCCCGTGTATATTGTCCCCATCGGGAGTATAATAGGCATCGGTGGTAAGTTTCAGCCAGCCGCCGGTAGCCTGAATATGCATGGTGGTCTGCACCACACCTTTACCGTAAGTATTGGTGCCTACAACCACGCCGATATTATTTTCCTGTATTGCGGCTGCCAGTATTTCGCTGGCGGAAGCGGAGTTTTCATTCACCAGCACCGCAACAGGTATTCCAATGGCGTCTCCCCTTGCGTCGTATATCTCCCTTTCCTCTTCATCATTTCCAACGCTTACTATGGTCATGCCCTTGCCAAGCAGTTGATCCGCCACATCCACCACTATATCCAGTGACCCGCCCGGATTATTCCTAAGGTCTATTACCAGCGACGTCATTTTTCTGTCCTTAAGGTCATCCAGGGCTGCCTCAAATTCCTCAGCACAGTTTCCGGTAAACATACTTATTGTGATATACCCTGTGCGCTGGTTGAAAAGGGCGTATTCCACCCTGCTTACGGTTATATTGTCGCCATATACCGTAACATCAATGGTATCGTTTCCCCGTTTCAGCGTAAGTACCGCTCCCTCATCCGACTTCGCGCCTATGCGGGCGCTCAGCTCCTCAAGAGGCATATTGGCGACAGATGCGCCGTCCACATGGGTTATTATATCCCCAACCTTTATGCCGGTTTTTTCCCCGGGGCTGCCTTCGTAAACCTCCAGCACTTCGGAACCCTCATCGCCGGGTTGACCCACCAGCAGACCTATGCCGCGGTATTCGCCGTTTATTGAGGAGAGATATTCTTCATATTCTTCCGCAGAATAATACCGTGCATAAGGATCATTCAGCGTATCCAGCATGCCGGATGCGGCGCCCGCAACAAGGATATCACGGGAAGGCACGTTGCCGTAGTATTCCTCCTCTATCCTTTCCGCCACCTCATCCAGCGCAATAAGCTTGCTGTATCGGTCATATTGCTCAGCAGACATCACTATCCTGTCCCCTGCCGCTCCCCTCATTATAAACACAGTGACAGCGGAGGTCAGCAGAACCGTCGCCGCTACAGCTGCCAGCACATATAAGCCAGTCCTTGAGAAGGACCTCATCCCATTTACCTCCATAAGCACATAATTCTTTCTTATACATTATTACTGTTATGCCTGCAATTATATCCACCGCACCGCAGCGGGGCGGCAAAATCAAAAAATAAAAGCGGAGGCATGCATACTGCCCCCACCTAAATACCGTATTTTATTACGCAAGATATTTTTTCATGTATTCCGGCATATCGCCGCCGCTAAGCGCGATAATTATTTCTATCTCGCTGCGGGTGGAAAGCTCATCCAGAGCGGAAAACATATCTTGGAGAGAATCCAGCGGGCGATCCACCATTTTGGAGAATCCGTCAACATATACCCTCTCAAGGTCGAAATCCTGTGCGGCTATGCCTGCCACGAATCCCGTAAACATATCCGGGCTGTTTATGCGGTAATGACCCGCATCTATAAAGCGAACGGCGTGCTTCAGGTCGAAGAGATACTGTCCCTCTGCGTCTATGAATACTACGCTGCCTTTGGTCTGTTCAAGTGAGTCATTGGCCATCTGTATTATGCGCTTTGAGTTTCCGGCTCCCTTTTCGCCGAAGATAACACGAACCAATTTGAGTGTCCTCCTGTGCTTTATTGTTCATGGTCATCAAGCCCATTCACTATATACATTATAACCGTAAAAGCGCCGGGGAATCAACTCACCCGACGCATTTTTGCAAAACATTAATTTTTATCCTCACCTGTCCAACTGAAGCTGCGCTTATACCTGTTTTAGCTGTTCCGCCATATCAGTGCGCTCCCAGGGCAGGTCTATATCGGTCCTGCCAAAATGACCGTATGCCGCGGTAGCGGAATAAATGGGGCTCCTGAGGCCAAGGCGCTGGATTATAGCCTCCGGACGAAGATCAAGGCACTTTACTATTCTATCGGCTATCTCGCCATCGGGTATTACGCCGGTGCCCTTGGTATCCACCATTATGGACACCGGACGGGCAACGCCTATGGCATAGGCAAGCTGTATCTCGCAGTATTTTGCAAGGCCTGCCGCCACAACGTTTTTGGCGGCATAGCGGGCCGCATAGGCAGCGCTGCGGTCAACCTTTGTGGGATCCTTGCCGGAAAAAGCGCCGCCGCCATGGCGGGCATATCCGCCATAAGTATCCACGATTATCTTGCGCCCGGTAAGGCCGCTGTCCCCATGGGGACCGCCTATAACAAAGCGTCCGGTGGGGTTTACGAATATGCGTATATCCCCATCCACGTATTCTGCGGGTATTGTGGGCATTATCACCTTTTCTATTATGTCCGCCCGTATCTGCTCCAACGTTACATCGGGATCATGCTGAGCAGAGATAACAACCGTATCAACGCGCACAGGCTTATCTTCATCGTATTCCACGGTTACCTGGCTTTTTCCGTCAGGGCGGAGATAGGGTATCTCCCCGCTCCTGCGGGCCTCTGTAAGCCTTCTTGTAAGGCTGTGGGCAAGGAAAATAGGCAAGGGCATAAGCTCGTCGGTCTCATCGCAGGCGAACCCGAACATCATGCCCTGATCCCCGGCGCCTGTGGCGAAGCGGGATTCTTCTCCCGTCCTGGCTTCAATGGACTTGTCCACGCCCATGGCTATATCCGGAGACTGTACGTCCAATGCGGTTATCACGGTAAGGCTGTTGCAATCAAAGCCATATTCAGGCTTATCGTAGCCTATGCGGGCAATGGTTTTTTTGGCTATATCCGCAACGTCAATATGCGCGGTTGTGCTTATCTCGCCCATTACAAGCAGCGTTCCGGTGGTTGCGGAGCATTCGCAGGCAACACGGCCGGCGGGATCTTCTGCCAAAATGGCGTCAAGTACAGCGTCGGATATGCAATCGCAAAGTTTGTCGGGATGTCCCTCGGTAACAGACTCCGAGGTAAAGAGCTTTTTCATTTATTCTTCCTCCAAAATAAAGTAAAACCTCATACACAGATGAGGTCAGATCGCTGCATCGCTCATCTTTCAGCGCATATGCGCTGCCGGAATTGGCACCTTACCCCACAGGGGGGCAGGTTGTCGGGTTTCTAAGGGCCGGTCCCTCAACCACTCTTGATAAGGCATATTCGGTTTTCCCGGCAATTTTATCACATGGTTCACCGTTGCGTCAATAGCCATGTTAAGTTATAATAAAACATCATTCCAAAGAATTACGAGGTACCCAATGAAAAGAGTATTAGGCTGCATACGCCGGGCCGATGAACGCTACAACATGATACGCCCCGGAGATAAAATATGCATAGGAGTGTCCGGAGGCAAGGACAGCCTGCTGCTTATGTACGGCCTTAAGCTGTATCAGATGTTTTCCAAAATGCCATATGAGCTTATCGCCGTGCTGCTGGACCTCGGCATATCCGATCAGGATTACAGCCCTGTTGCGGAGTATGCGGAATCCATCGGCGTTCCATTTGAGATACTCAAAACAGACATAGGCGAGGTCGTGTTCAACATTCGCAAGGAATCCAACCCCTGCGCCCTCTGCGCCAAATTCCGCCGGGGCGCCCTCAATGACTACGCTCATCAGCACGGCTGCAATCTGGTGGCTTTGGGTCATAACAGGGATGACGTCATAGAAACCTTCTTCCTGAGCCTGCTGTACGAAAGCCGTCTCAATACATTTGGCCCTGTAACATACCTTAACCGTCAGGATGTTACCGTAATTCGTCCCCTTGTTTTTCTGCCGGAAAAATACGCCCTTTCCGTTGCTAAAAAACTTGAGCTGCCCATCTGCAAGCCCAACTGCCCCGTTGCGGGCTTTACCAAGCGGGAGGATATGAAGCAGATAATCAAATACCTTACCTCCATAGTCCCTGATCCCGAGACCCGCATAATGAACGCCATCGCAGATACCCATAAATACGGTATGTGGGACAGGCTCAGGCTTCCTCCCCGTGATATTGAGTAAATGCATGATAAACGATCACTTCATCGTATTGTGCGTAATGTCGCTTATAACCTTCGCCTTCATGGGAATAGACAAAGCCCTGGCAAAAAAAGGCCTTTGGCGCATACCTGAGAAAACATTATTTGCCTTGGCGGTGTTTGGCGGCGCATTGGGCGGAGTGGTTGGAATGCAGGTATTTCGCCATAAAACAAAGCATACCTCGTTTAAGCTGGGCATGCCCCTGCTGCTGATATTGAATATCGGCGTGCTTATTTGCCTCATAAAATAGCTATCGCTTTGCGAAGCGGCGGTTGTAACCGGTTATCCAGTCAGCCGCCGCCTTTATGTTTTTGGCATCAACAAAATCGCAGCCCTTCTCCATAAGCTTTACCGTTTCGCTGTCTCCACGACCTTCTTTCATTACCTTCAGAACGGTACCCATCAGCAATTTATGCACAGTATTCAGCCTTTCCATATGAAATGCTCCTCTAGCATAAAACACCTTTATTCTGGGATTTGTTATGCCGGTCTTTGCCTTTATCTTTGCCGCCGTATCCTCCGCAGACCGATCCATGCCCACTCCGCATGCGCCCACTATGCTGAATCTAAGGGCCGCCCGGTTATATCCCTTAATTCGGCCCTGAATTATCCAGCCAAGATAGAATACTTCCTCATTCAGCTTTACCTCCCGCCCCGCCTCCCTGAGGGGCAAAGCAGGCAGCCCGGTGACCTCGGATAGCATTTCAGCGTACCGCCCGGTGCTGCCTGTGTTTGTAAGGTATACTATTGCTTTTATCATCCATTTCTCCCGATGGAGCCGCCCCCTTCGGTTCCGAATAAGCTTATGTTTTACGATTGTTCCCGAGGAGCTTCTATAGCTCTTTTATACACCCTGAACTGGAAGCGCAGCCCCTCATACTCCTTCCATTCCGACGCGTCCTCAAGGGCCCAGCCCTCAATTTGCTCTATATTAGGAAAGAACCTGTCTGCCTCAACCTCTGCGTCCACCATGGTAATATATGCCCTCTTGCAATATGGCAGCAGAATACGGTATATTGCCTCGCCGCCCATAACAAACGCATCCTCTTCCTCTCCCGCAAGAGCTATCAGTTCATCTACAGACGAAACTTTTTCCACTCCGGGCACGGCGAATGCAGAATCCCTGCTGAATACGATATTTCGCCTGTCCTTAAGGGGCTTTCCTCCCGGCAGGGACTCCAGGGTCTTTCTTCCCATTATAACGGTTTTGCCCCGGGTCATGGTGCGGAAATACGCCATATCCTCAGGTATGCTGAAAAGCAATCCGCCATTTAGGCCTATACCGTAGTTTTTGTCAACAGCAACTATGATATTCATGATCATATCGCCACAGGTATTTTGCCTATGGAGCCATGGGACTGATAGTTCTCAAGGGCAAAGCTGTCCACAGTGAATTTGTAGAAGTCGTCTATGCTCTCGTCAATTATAAACCTTGGCGCTTCCATGGGCTCACGCTTGAGCATCTCCTCCACAAGGGGAATATGCCTGTCGTAAATATGGGCGTCCGCAATAACGTGAAGCAGCGTGCCTGCCTGCAACCCGCTCACCTGAGCCATCATATGCACAAGCACCGCATATTGGCAAACATTCCAGTTATTTGCCACCAGCATATCCTGAGATCGCTGGTTCAAAATCGCATTGAGCCTGTTGCCGGAAACATTGAAGGTCATGCTGTAGGCGCAGGGATAAAGGTGCATATCAATAAGGTCAGCGTGGTTGTATATGTTGCTCATTATGCGGCGGGAAGCAGGATTGTGCTTCAGGTCGTACAGTATCCTGTCCACCTGATCCATTTCCCCTTCTTTGTATCTGTGCTTTACTCCAAGCTGATAACCGTATGCCTTGCCGATGCTGCCGGATTCATCCGCCCAGGCATCCCAAATGTGGCTGTTGAGCTCATTTACATTGTTGGATTTTTTCTGCCATATCCAAAGGAGCTCGTCCACGGCGTTCTTAAATCCGGTTTTTCTCAATGTCATTATGGGGAATTCCTCAGACAGATCGTATCTGTTGGTAAGGCCAAACATTTTAACGGTATGAGCGGGTGCTCCATCCTCCCAGCGGGGGCGAACTTCCCTGTCTATATCCCATACGCCTTCCGAAATTATCCTTTTGCAGTTTTCAATGAAAATAGTATCTGCCCTGCTCATAGCTTTTCCCCTTTGTTCTTTACAATTTATTAAATACAAACTTGCACTCAATATTGCCAAATTGCACACACCATTATTCTATCAATAAACCACCTCATTATCAATAACGGGAAATCATGCGTGCGCAACTTATGCAAAAGCGATGCACCGTTTGTGCAGTTTGTTTTACTGCAATACCAATTTTGGTACTATGCGTCTGGTATGTAATTGAAAAGCGCCCTGTTTTGCTTTAAAATTTTACCTGTGCAGAACTATTGTTCGTATACGGTTCGCTCCCCGTATGCGGCATAATCACATCCCATTAAGGAGGTAATTAATGTCAGTAAACAAAACATTTGACGTGGCGCTGGATATAAAGCGCCCGTCCTCCCATAAGGACTTTACCGTAATAAACGGCGATAACGGAAACATAATACATATCGCTCTTACAGATGGCGACTATCCTGTGGATATTTCCGGCTGCAGGGTCATTGCCGCTTTTTCCCGGCCGGACGGCGTCACTTCGCTGCAGGATAGCGGAACGCAGGATGGCGGAGTGACCATCGGCGGCAACGAGGTGGAAATACTGCTTTTCCCCGCCTCATTTTCCCCCGGCATGGTAGAATGCGAACTGCAGATATACTCCGACGATACCCTTTCCACCATCGTTACCACTGCCCGGTTCAATTTTTCCTGCCGCAAGGCAATTATAGACGAAGATACCGTGCAGGCGGCTCCGGAGTATCCCCTGCTTCGTACCCTTACCGAAAGCCTGCAAAACTCGGCGGATGACCTTGCAGAGCTTATGGCAAATACCCAAATCGCAGAAGCTGCCCGTGTTCAGGCAGAGGCCGAGCGAGAAGCAGCCGTAGCCCGCTTCAATAATCTATCCGCTGAGGTCGCCATGCTTTCCTCCGGCGCAGCCCCTACAGCCTCTGTAACGGATACCGGTGACGGCAAGCATATTTTTCTGGGTATACCTGCCAGCCCAAAGGGCGACAAGGGCGATACCGGCCCCCAGGGCGTTCAGGGCGAGCCCGGTGCAAATGGCGCAAACGGCGCTACCTTTACTCCCTCCGTTGCTTCTGACGGCACACTAAGCTGGACTAACAACGGCGGCCTCGATAATCCCCCTTCCGTAAATATCATGGGCCCTGCCGGAACCGCATGGACACGGGATATACAGATATCATCGTCAGAGCTGCTCCAGTTATCCCCGCTGGACGGACATGAATATTACCTTTCCGATGTTCATAGTCTTTTCATGACGCTGCCCGCGGATACCTATTATGAATTCTGGATGGAGATAAAGATGTCTTCCGGCCCGCAACATATGATAATTACAAACCCCAGCCTTGTGTATATCGGTACGGTTCCCTCTTATCTGCCATCCTGCACATACGAGCTGTCTGTAAAAAACGGAGTGGCAGTTGTTAAGGAAGTAGGTGCGGATACATGATGTCACGAAGACGCGCGCTTCTCATGATAGAAGCAAATGAGAATCTTCCTTATGATGTAACAATTATTCCCTCTATGGTGATACATCAGGCTGAGAACGTGACCAAACAAACTACCTGGTATGTATGTTACGAGTTTGAGACGGATAATGCGGCTGGTATTTTTACTATGACTGACCCCGTTGCATTATTGGTGGATTATAATGACGAAGAATTATTTAATTACCAGATGCGAAGCAGCTATTGCATACCGGGAGCCAGCTCGGGAAGTGAAATGTACTTCTTTCCCTCCAATTCATCATGCACCAAAGCATATAACGAAGCCACAGGCATATATTCCATAACAGCCCATGGAAGCATAAAAAAGCTGACGCCCAAAGCATCGTCATAGGCAAAAGGCCGGGATATCCCGGCCTTTATTCTGTTATAAGCCTTTTCATATCTTCCGGCAATGGGGAGGTCAGGTGCAGCGCATCACCGCTTATGGGGTGGGTCAGCCACAGCTCAGCCGAATGCAGGGCAGGTCTGGCAATATCCTGCCTCCTGTTGCCATACAGCCAGTCTCCTGCCAGCGGGTGTCCTATTGCGGCCATATGCAGCCGTAGCTGATGGGTACGTCCTGTATGGGGTATAAGCCTCAAAACAGTAACGTCACCTCGCGCATACAGCACTTTGTATTCTGTAAGAGCCGGAGCGCCGTCTTCCCTTATCGCCCGCTTGTATGCGGAGCCATCTGCCATGCCTATGGGCAGCTCTATACGGTCTTCCATTTTGGCAAATTTGCCTTCGGCTATACCTATATACTCTCTCTTAAACATATCCGTATGCAGCAGCCTTTTGAGTCGCTCATGCATATATCCGCTCTTTGCAACCGTCATAAGGCCGGTGGTGCCCCTGTCCAGCCTGCTTACCGGATGAAAATTCTCGCCCGCCGGAAACCGGGCGGCAAACGCGTTTTCCAGCGTAAGCTCATTTGGGTCCCGGGTGGACTGGTGCACCGCCATGCCCGCAGCCTTGTCAATTATCGCAATGAATTCATCCTGCCACGGTACGCACAGCTCTGCCTCCATTGGCAAAGCTCTCACGTAATCCTCAGGGTCACCTATCTCTGCGGAAAGCTTATCTCCCTCCGCAGTTATGGCTGTGGTGTATGCCTTTTGCCCGTTCAGCGTTATGCCAAACGGCCTTCGTTTAAGTCTGGAAATGTAGGAAACCGACATGGCAAATTCATTGTGCAGTATGCTCTCTACTTTGCGTCCCGCAAGTTCATCCGTTATGAAAAGAGTCATCCTCTGCATGCCGTATCCACCTCCCCGCGTAAATCCATGAGAAAATTATACCCCTCTGCCCTCTCACCTTCAACCATACCCATGCCGAAAAAATATATCCTGATTTTTTATAAAAAAGGGCTTGCAATACTCTTCCAAATGCTGTACAATAACACTCGTGCCGTTCCTCCTTAGCTCAGTCGGTAGAGCATGCGGCTGTTAACCGCAGTGTCGTTGGTTCGAGTCCAACAGGGGGAGCCAATGCGAAAAAGTCACCTTTGGGTGGCTTTTTTGTTTTGCTTTATATTCTGCCCGGCAAAAGAATCGCATTTATCAGGGGTTTTTGATATGCTGTCGTCATTTTAGTTTGTGTCATTTTTTCCGGCAAGCAGCTCTATCCCTTTTCTGTTGAATCTGCATACCGTGAGATCATCCATTATCTCCGCCCCTATGGCACGATAAAACTCCATGGTTGGGTTCCAGTCAAGGCAGCACCATTCTATCCTGCTGCAGCCTCGCTCAAAGGCTATAACGGCAAGCTTTTGGAATGTCGCTTTGCCGTATCCCTTTCCCCGATATGCCGGTTTTATGTACAGCGCCTCGATATATATACCTGCCCCATGGATATACGCAGGAAAACTGCTGAAAAACAATACGAACCCAACTTCGGCTCCATCTTCAAGAACAAACAGCACCTCTGCCTTTTCTTTTTGGAATATCCATTTATCCAGATCATGCTCCGTAGTAACAAGGCAATCCGTCAGTTTTTCATATTCAGCAAGTTCATTTATGAATCCAAATATGAGCGGCACATCGCCGCGCTTTGCGAATCTGAATGTTAGCTCTGCCATAGTATTCTCCTCAATACAAAGGCCCGGCATAAAGCCGAGCCTTTTGGTTTTCCCGAAAAGGGAATTATTCTTCTTCTTCCTCATCCTTCTGAGCGTTCTCGATAATCTTCTTTGCCTCGAAGGCGGGAACGTCTTCGTAGCGAACGAACTCGCTCTTGAAAGAGCCGCGGGCCTGGGTCATGGAACGCAGGTCTGTGGCGTACTTGAACATTTCGGAAAGGGGGGCCTCAGCAACAACCTCGGTGCCCTCATCGCAGGGATTCATACCCAGAACACGGCCACGGCGGCTGGACAGATCGCCCATGATGGCGCCGGTGTATTCGTTGGGTACGGTAATGTTATACTGATAGATCGGCTCTATAAGGGCAGGCTGTGCCTTGGCACAGGCTTCCTTATATGCGAGACGGGCAGCGCTCTTAAATGCGACTTCCTTGGAATCAACGGGATGATACTTACCAAAGAACAGGGTGGCCTTTACGCCGATCATGGGATAGCCGGCAAGAACGCCGTGCTTCATGGCTTCACGGGTACCCTTTTCTACGGCGGGGATGTATTCCTTGGGAACTACGCCGCCAACAATAGCATTGACGAACTCGAACTCTTCGCCGTTGGTGAGGGGCTCAAAGCGCATATTGACGACGCCGAACTGGCCGCTGCCGCCGGTCTGCTTTTTATGCTTTCCTTCGGCCTCTGCGGTGGCACGGATGGTCTCACGGTAAGGAATGCGTGGGTCGGAAATCTGTGCTTCAACGCCGGACTTATTCTTCAGCTTTGCGCAGAGAACATCCAGATGCACTTCGCCAAGGCCGCAGATGAGCACATCGCCGGTCTCAACGTTCTTTTCCATTGCCATGGTGGGATCCTCTTCCAAAAGCTTATTCAGCCCTGCAAAGACCTTGTCTTCCTCACCCTGCTTCTTTGCCGACACTGCCAGGCTGATGCAGGGCTTGGGGAAGTCTATGGCTTCGAACTGTACGGGAGCGGAAGCATCGCACAGAGTATCGCCGGTGGCGGTGAACTGAAGCTTGGAAATGGCGCCGATGTCGCCTGCGATGAGCTTATCAACGGCAGTGAACTTCTTGCCGCGCATAATACCGGGAGCTGAGGGCTTCTCGGCTTTTTCTTCGCGGGAATTGTAGGGAGCGACTTCTGCGCTCAGCACGCCGCTGTATACCTTAACTATTGAATACTTGCCGAACTGATCGACAACGGTCTTTACTACCTGAGCGGCAAACTTGCCATCCTGCTTAACTTCAACAGCCTCGCCGGTCTTGGGGTTGATGGCCTTGGGAGCCTTTACCATATCGGCAGCGGGCATATAGTTGATGAGGTTGTTCATCAGGGTGTATACGCCAATATTGGGCTGAGCGGCGCAGCAGCACACGGGGGTGATGTCGCCGGCAAGTACGCCCTTATTCAGGCCAGAAATTATCTCTTCACGGGAAAGCTCGCCTTCCTCGAAGAACTTCTCCATGAGTTCTTCATCGGTCTCGGCAGCGGCCTCGGTAAGGGCCTCGTATACGCTCTGAGCCTTATCGGTCAGTGCGGCGGGGATGTCTATATCCTTCTCGCCCTTGCCATCAAACTTCTTGGCTACCATATGAACGGTGTCAACATAGCCTACCAGCTTGCCGCCTTCCATAATGGGCAGCTGAATGGGTACTACACTGGGGCCAAACTTGGCGTTCAGCTCGTCCATAACCTTATTGAAGTTGGCGTTTTCACGGTCCATCTGATTTACTACGATCATGCGGGCCTTGCCTGACTTTTTGCACATATCCATGGCCTTCTCAGTGCCAACAACGGGGCCGGAAACGGCGCCTACTACGATCAGGGCAGAGTCTGCCAGGCGCATTGCCGCAGTCACTTCACCGTAGAAATCGAAGAAGCCGGGAGCGTCGATCAGGTTTACCTTAACGTCGTTCCACTCGAAGGGAGCAAGAGCGCAGTTAATGGAAATGGTGCGCTTTACTTCTTCGGGGTCATAGTCGGTAGTGGTGGTTCCGTTTTCAACCTTGCCAAGGCGCTCCAAAAGCCCGGCGTTGAAGAGCATGGCCTCGGTAAGGGTGGTCTTACCCTCGCCGCCATGGCCAAATACTCCGATGTTGCGGATGTTTGCTGCGGTGTAATTCTTCATTTCAGTCCCCCTAAGGTGTAATATAATAATTTCTCAGTACGTATTTCGGGCGCATAAAGCACCATCCAATAGTATACCAGATAAGTTAAGCTTTTGTAAACTCTTTTTATCTGGTCTCCGGGTTTTTTCGGTATGTTTCAGCCGGCTATTCGATAATCCTTGAGGTGCCGCCCACAAGCTCGTCACCCATCTCGTTCATGTCTGCCATAATAACGTCTATTTCAACTGTCTTGCCGTCACGGTTTATCACGAGATGCAGCACATCGCCCAAATCCAGACCCTTCACATAATCCACAAACTCATCCTGTGTTGTGGTGGCAATGCCGTCGTATTCGACGATTATGTCGTCCACCTTGAGCCCTGCCTTATGGGCGGAGCCGTTGCGGGTAACGCTGTAAATGAGTATACCCTCGGGTATTCCGTAATACTCGGCAGTGTCCGCGTCTATGCCGATTACATTCACGCCCATGCCGGGACGTATAATCCTGCCGTTTTCAATAAGCTGACATGCTATCTCCATAGCCTCGTTGATGGGTATGGCAAAACCTAATCCTTCGGCGGAAATGGAATTGCCGTATTCATCATAGCCGGCATATATGTTTTTTGCGGTGGTTATGCCTATCACCTTGCCCTCCATGCTGAGCATGGGGCCGCCGCTGTTGCCAGGATTTATGGCGGCGTCAGTCTGTATATAGTCGTTTTGCTGGCCATCCACATTTATGCTGCGTGCCTTGGCGCTGATTATCCCGAAGGTAGTGGTTCCCGCAAGCTCTGAGCCGGAGGGGTTGCCTATGGCAATGGTGAACTCGCCCACCCTAACCGAATCGGAATCCCCTATGGCAAGGGGAATAAGGCCGCTTTTTTTAACCTTAAGCACAGCTATATCCAGCGTAAAATCGGAGCCGACCACCTCGGCATCCGCCTCCTGCTGATCAGAAAAGGTAACCGTAACCTTTTCGGCGCCGCGTATGACGTGTGCATTAGTGATGATATATCCCTCGCTTGATACAACAAAGCCGCTGCCGTATCCATCCATTTCCATTCTGCCGTCATATTCGCCATATGTATTTATGCCCACAACGCCGTCATATACCTGTTCCACAATATCCGGAGCGGGATTTTGGGTATCCGTTATCACAGGGGCAGCTCCGTCAAACTCCGGAAGCTCTCTTTTTATATACTCCATGGCTTCCTGTTCAACGTATTCGTCACCCTGCGTCTGGAAATCATTATTCTGGTCATAGTGGAAATCAAAATCAAACCCGCCGTCGAATATATCATCCAGCGCATCTTCTATCTCCTGTCCTATGCTGGGCCCCGCTTCTTCTATGCCATCCATAGCGTTTCTTATGGCGGAAAGGGCAAGGGCAGTAACTCCGCTGCCTATGGCGATGCCAAGCAGCAGGCAAAGCACGCCTGTAAGCACGTAGCCGCCCGCTCCGTTGCCGCGGGATTTATCCTGCCTGGGCTTATTTGTATCGCCCGGAGTATAGCAACTCTGTCTGTTGTTTTCGGTCTGCCGGTATTCCGCGTGATTAGCCCGATATTCTTCCTGCTGTGCGTTGTAGTTGTTGAATTCGTCCATTTTTCCCTTTTCCCTCCGGAATGTTATCATCCCCTGAGCTTTGCCTGGGGTTTGTGGATATCGCTGGCCCGTTTCAGCGTAAAGGTGAAGCAGGTTCCCTTTGATGGCTCGGATTCCACGGTTATCTCCTGATCATGCTGATCTATTATACGCCTTACTATGGAAAGGCCAAGTCCGGTTCCGGCGCTTTCGCCGGGAGTATGAGCCTTTTCTGCCTTGTAAAACCGCTCGAAAAGATGCGGTATGCTCTCCTTATCAATGCCCTTGCCGGAATCCCTTACGGATATCACGGCCTGCTTTTTATCCGCCTTGGCGGACAACGTAAGCTTTCCCCCTTCCGGGGTAAACTTTATAGCGTTGTCTATAAGGTTTCTCAACACCTGGGCTATCTGGGATGGGTCCGCGTCCACCATGAGCTTTTTGCTGCCTATATCAAGCTCCACATCAAGTTTTTTCGCATCCACCCTGGCCTCAAATGTGAGCAGTGTGCGGGTGAGCAGTTCGTTTATATCGAAAACCTCTGTTTTGGGCAGCACCTGGCCGGATTCTATCCGGGCAAGATCCAGCAGGTCATTTACCATTGCCGTCATGCGGCGGTTTTCGTTTATTACTATATCAAGGTATTTGCCGTGCTCCTCCGGTGGTATGGTGCCGTCCTGCATGGCCTCAAGAAACCCCCGCATGGAAGTAAGGGGCGAGCGCAGCTCGTGGGACACGTTGGCAACAAAGCTTCGCCTTGCTTCCTCCAGCGTATTCAGTCCGTCGGCCATGGTATTGAAGCTTTTGCCCAGCTGACCCACTTCGTCCTCCCCGCCGTCCGGCACTCTGAGGTCAAATTCGCCCTTTGAGTACCTGCGGACTATCTGGTTCATTTCGGTCACCGGCTTTGTCATCCTGCCCGTAATGTAGGATACCGCCATCATGGCAAGCACCACGGCGACGCAGGAATACAGCATAAGATCCATCCATACCTGGCGTATGGATTCCCGTATATCGCTGGTATCCGTATGCATCACCAGCGCAGCAACGGTTTCGCCTTCCTCGGTGATTATGGGGCAGGTAAGGGACATGACCGGCATTTCCGCATAATTCTTTGCCAGCTTACCCGTTATGTTTGTTCCCTCGTGACCATAAAGTATGCTGTTGCTTATCTCGGCAATGTCCATATCCGCGCAGGCTGCCCATTTTTCCGTGGACGCCTCATCCATAAACACGCAGCGGCCCAGCTTATCGTCTGCAAACTGGACTATCATCATAGCGTCGTACCTTCGGGCAATGGTAAGCAGCTCATTCTGGGCAACAGTGCGCTTGTCCTCGTCCATATACCGCTCGGTGATAACAAGGGCAATTTCGCAGGCCTCACGGTTAAGCTCGTCCTGTTTCTCCATTATATACTGATTCTGAAACACGGTGCCCACCGTAACGCAAAAAAGCAGCAGCAACCCCAGCGTTACAGCCAGGTATGTGGTCAGCATCCTTGAAAACAGAGTTTTGAACATCCGAAGGTCCTTATCCTAAAAATAAAATCAATTTTGCTTTTCCGTCTCGAATTTATAGCCTACGCCCCATACGGTCTTTATCTGCCACTCGTCCCGCTCTCCAAGCTTTTCCCTTATGCGCTTAACGTGCACGTCCACCGTGCGGGAATCTCCGAAGAAATCAAATCCCCATACCTGCTCCAGCAGCTGCTCACGGGTGAATACCTTTCCCGGGCGTGAGGCCAGAAAGTAAAGCAATTCTATCTCCTTGGGAGGCATCTCAACCTGCTTGCCGTCCAGCATAACCGAATAATTATCCAGCGAAACGGAAAGGTTGCGGAAGTTTACGCACTTTTCCTCCTCGGCAGCGCTGCTTCTGCGCATAACCGCCTTTATGCGTGCAATAAGTTCCTTTGCTTCAAAAGGCTTTGACATATAGTCGTCTGCGCCAAGATCAAGGCCCTGTACGCGGTCGGTGGTATCTCCCTTTGCGGTAAGCATTATCACCGGAACGGAGCTTTCCTCACGGAGCTTCGCAAGCACCTCCCAGCCGTCCATGCCAGGCAGCATAACATCCAGCACGACCAAAGAAGGCGCCGCATTGCGGAAGGCTTCGATGGCGGTATCCCCCCGCTCGCAGGTAACTACATTATAGCCCTCTTTTTTAAGGTACATTTCGATTATTGCCAGAATATTGCGGTCATCATCGATCACCAGGATGGTATTCCTGTCCATAGTTTTCTTCTCGCTTTCATAAAATGATTTCATTCGGATGTAACAGTTATGCCGTTTCGCTTAAACAATGCGGCGGTCACTCCGTATCCCGGCTTTCTGCGGCCTGTAAAGCTGCCGTCGTATATGCAGCCGCAGCCGCAGGATGGGCTGAAGGACTTCAGTACCGCATGGGTAACTCCCCTCTCCCTGCATAGACGCAAGGCCTCCTCTGCCCCGGCGATATACTCCGCCGTTACATCCCTGCCGTCCGCCGTCATAACCTTGGCCCGACCCCAAAGCACGTCCTCCCCGTCTCCGCCAACTATCTCGGAGGGTTGGCGGGGCGTGGACAATCCACCCAGCTGTTCCGGGCATATGCACAACGCCCCTTCTTGAGCAAGGGCCATCGCCCTGTCGTTCGGCTTTGCCGTGCCGTCGTAGCGGCATTTTCCGCCCGCCAGACACCATGAAACTGCTATCATAAATGATACCATCCAAATATGAACCTGGTATGAATAAAATCATGCTATTTGGGACATTTTGTCTGCCCCGTTACTTTAACGGCTTCAGCGTTGCCACTGTAACGCCCGCATCTCCCTCGCCGTAATTGCCGAGGCGGAAGGACTTTATACGCTTATTGGTGCGCAGGTAATCCTGTATGCCCGCCCTTAGGGCGCCTGTGCCCTTGCCGTGTATTATGTTTATCTCGCTAAGGCCGGAAATGGCGGCGTTGTCTATATATCTGTCCACTACAAGTATTGCGTCGTCAACCAGCATTCCCCTGATATCCAGCTCCATGCCAATCTGACGATCCTTTTCAAGGCGTATTTTGCCTGCGCCTTTTCGGGGGGCGTCGTCCTTTGCCATGCGAAGGTCGGATAGCTTTACATTCACCTTCATCACCCCTGCCTGAACCTGCACCTCGCCCTTTGCGTCCGGCGCAGAAAGCACGGTGGCCTTTTTATCCAGCGAAACTATGCGCACCGTGTCGCCGGGATGGACTGTTTTCGGCGGCTTTGTATTATCCTCGGTGGGCAGTATCATGGGCTCCGCCAGGTCGTTCTCCCGCTTTCGCAATGAATCTCTGGACTGCTGTATCACCCTATCCGCCGCCCGCTGATCCACAGTGCGAAGCTTGCGTATATCCGCCACCAGCCTGTCCATCTCCCGGCGGGTCTCGTCCACTATCCTGCGGGCGTCTTCCCTAGCCTTGGCCTGAAGCTTGGCCTTATCCTGAGAAAGCTTTTTCCTCTCCGCCTCAGTCTCAGCACGAAGCCTGTCCAGCTCCCGGCGGGCTTCCTTTGCCATTGCCCGCTCTTCCTCCGCCAGCTGATAGCTGCTCTGTGCGCTGGATATAACGTCCTCAAAGCGCACATCTTCGCCCTTCAGGTATCCCCGGGCGCTTTCTATTATGCTTTCGGATATGCCCAATCGCCTTGATATTTCAAATGCATTAGACCTTCCGGGTATTCCTATAAACAGCCTGTATGTGGGGCACAGCTTATCCACGTCAAATTCCATGGAGGCGTTTTCGACACCGTCCCGGGTCAGAGCAAATGCCTTTACCTCGCTGTAATGGGTGGTGGCTACGGTAACGGTGTTTCTTGAGTGAAGCTCCTCCAATATGCTCATGGCAAGGGCGGCGCCCTCCACAGGGTCGGTGCCCGCACCCAGCTCATCCAGCAGAACGAGGGAACGGTCATCCGCCCTGTCCAATATGCCTACTATATTGGTCATATGGGAGGAAAAAGTGGACAGGGACTGCTCAATGGACTGCTCGTCGCCTATATCCGCATATACGCTGTCAAAAACCGATATTTCGCTGCCTATATCCGCCGGAATGAACATTCCGCTCTCCGCCATAAGGGTAAAAAGCCCCACGGTCTTTAAGGTAACGGTCTTGCCGCCGGTGTTTGGACCGGTGATTATGAGGGTGCGGAAATCTTTCCCAAGCCATATGTCTATTGGCCTCACCGTTTCCTTTGGTATCAGTGGATGGCGGCCCTGAACTATGCGTATATAGCCGCTGTTATTCAGCTTGGGCTCAACAGCACGCATATCCTTTGCAAGCTTCGCCTTGGCAAATGCCAGATCCAGCTCGCCCATTATCCTTATATTTTCCAGTATATCCCCGGAATAGGGCGCAATAAGCGCAGTAAGCTCGGCCAGTATGCGCTCAATTTCTTCCTGCTCCTGGCCCATGAGCTTTTTGTATTCATTGCCAAGCTCAACCACCGCCGAGGGCTCAATAAACAGCGTTGCGCCGCTGCCGGACTGATCGTGTATCAATCCCGGCACGTTCTGGCGGTATTCCTGCTTAACGGGTATTACGAATCTGCCGTTTCGTATGGTGATAAGGGGCTCCTGAAGGTATTTTGAATAGGCGGCGGAGCGTATCATGCTGCCGAGACGCTCCCTCACCCGCTCGTTTGTCTGGCGCATAGCCCTGCGAATACGGGCAAGCTCCGGGGAAGCTCCGTCGAATATCTCTTCCTCGCCAAGTATGCAGCGGTCTATTTCTTCTTCAACGGAACGATGGGTGCTCATGTACTCCGCAAGATTATTAAGCAGAACATGGCCCTCCTCCCGCTGTATGGATTCCTTTGCAAAGCGGGCGGCGCGAAGGCACTTCCCAATGCCCATAAGCTCCCCGGGGGATACGAAAAGAGCTGCGTGTATGCGCTTTAAGCACTCCCGCATATCCGGAAAAGCGTCCACGGGAGAGCGGCCCATGCGGATAAACATGCTTTCCGCCTCGGCGGTAAGGGCAAGGGCGCTTTTTACGTCTTCAAAATTTCCCTTTGGACACATGGCTTCCGCAAGCTCATGGCCGCCGCAGGTGACCGTATTTGCCTTGAGCATCTCCGCTATCTTGTCGTATTCAAGTGTTTTCAATACTTTGTCCTGCATATATCTCTCCATAGCAAGCTGTTAATCCACCGGCCTGTTCCAGTGGCCACGGGTAGCGCCCGCCTCAACGGCAACCCTGCCGCCCTCCCGGGCGGCAACGGCGGCCTTTACACGCTCTGATACCATGTCCGGGCTTTCGGCATAAAAGGCAAGCTGAACCGCCTCAGGCATTGGCAGTTCGCCATAAAGGTCTGTTATGTCTGTGGGTACACAGTTCAAAAGGCGCAGCAAACATCCGTCCGCCTGGCGGATATTGAACAAGGGGAATTTTCTTCCCGCCTCATCATGCATAGTGCCTGCAAAGCCTTTGCAGTTTTGACAGCCCCGCTGTTCCTTAATTGTACAGTGGCGAAGCTGCATGAGCTGTGTTCTGCCGTATATGCTTACCGCGATACCCTCTCCGGAAATATCCCTGAGCTGGGGCCGGGTAAGCTCCAGCGAAAGCGTGACCCTGTCGAAGCCCATATTGCGATAAGCCTCGGCGGTATGGGTGTTGGCGGTGTTCATCTGGCTGCCCGCTATCTTCAGCGGTAGGTTTTTTATAAGCTCCAGCTGGCCTATGTTTGCGGCAACGGCGCCATCCACAAGGCCGGATGTGCATATCTTTTTTATTTTTTCCCTTTCCTCTTCGCTTATTATAACGGGGGGCAGGGATATGAGCAGCTTTGCTTTGTTTCTGTATTCCCCAAGCCCTATGAACGCAGCCCTCGTGTATTCATAGGGCTCCAGCGCCACCTCATCTGCGCCGCTTTGGAAAGCGGCCCTCGCCTGCTCCGCCGTATTCACTATGGCGGTGATATTCGCGCGCTCTGCGGGGATATTCCGTATGCTACGGGGCTCCGGATCCTTGGCGTTTCGGCGCACCAGAAGCTTTTGTTCAAGCCTTTCCGCGGCGTCTCGGCGCAGGGCGTTCACAGCGCTCATGGGCAAAAATGCCCATTCATCCACATCCGTTTCGCAGTTTTCCGCAAAAAAAGGCGTATCGCCAAGCTTAATTGCCTGCTCGGCATATCTTCCTGGGCTCTGGGGTTTTTGGGCCTGCTGAACAAGCTCCCCCGAAACGGATACAAAAGCTTCCCCGCAAGCTATATCAAGCATGGCGGGCTGTCCCGGCTTCATTGTAAGCTTAAGCCGAACGCCGCGCCTTCTGCTGTCCTTTTCGTATGTGCGAGCGGCCTCGGCGATGAGCTCCTTCGAGCTGTCGCTCTTTGCTATCCAGCCTGTTTTTACTCCATCTCCATAGAAATACCCGGTGCATCCGCCACCACGGTCAAACATAGCCAGCATATCTTTTTTATGCCGCGCGATGGTATTCTTATCCGCACCATCCAGCGCCTCACGGTACGCCCGGGTAATGACCGCCACATATTCCGCCCGCTTCATGCGGCCCTCAAGTTTTATGCAGCATATCCCCGCTTTTTCCATTTCCGCAAGGTTTTCTATCATGCATAGGTCTCCAAGACTCAGGGCGTAGTCGTCCTTTCCCGGCGCTCTGTCTATTGCCATAAGCTTGCGGCAGGGCTGGGCGCAGGTACCCCTGTTGCCGCTGCGCTCTCCCGCCATGGAGGAAAGCAGGCACCCGCCGGAAAAGCTCATGCACAGGGCGCCGTGGGCAAATGCCTCCAGCTCTATTGGAGATGCGGCGCGAATTTTTTCTATTTCACAAAGGGGCGCCTCCCGTGACAACACGGCCCGCTCCATCCCCATTGCATATGCGGCATTTGCTCCCTCGGGAGAGTGTATGCCCATCTGGGTGCTGGCGTGCAGAGGCAGATCCGGAACTTCTTTTCTTAAGAATGCCGCAAGGCCAATATCCTGTATTATGGCGGCGTCGGCCCCTGCTCTGCATAAAAATGCAGCATATTTTGCCGCCTGAGAAAACTCCTTATCAAGGGTAAGTATATTCAGCGTAACATAGGCCTTTGCTCCCCGGATATGGCAATAGTCCAGCGCCTCCTGAAGATCATCGTCAGAAAAATTTGAGGCAAAGCGCCTTGCGTTAAATGCGCTGCCTCCCATATATACTGCGTCTGCGCCGTTTTGTACGGCGGCCCGCATTGCCTCCCGGCTGCCCGCCGGGGAAAGAAGCTCCATCATTGCTGTTTCCTCATAAAAAACGGCCCAAGGTAACACCCCAAGCCGTGTATGAATCAAATATGTTTACTTTACGGTGGCAGACGTCATTGTTTCAAAGGGCCGCTTTACCGGTGAGGATTGGCGGGGCATGTCCCGCAGCTCGGATATGCGGGAATCCAGCGCATCATAATCCTCCTGAAGCTTGTGGAGCTCGTCGGAAAGATTCAGCGCCGCCAAAATAAGGCAGTTTGCCGTGCTCAGGTTGGGGTACTGTCCCTGAACCTCGTCCACCTTGTCATTAACATAGCCGGCTATGCGGCGAATATACTCCTCGCTGTCGTCAGCTGCCAGGCGAAGCTCCTGCCCGGCAATATATACCGTTATCCGATTCTTATCCATTGAATATGCACCACCAATATATATTGTTTCCCTTATATGGAAATTATACAATAACTTGTGTTTAATGGCAATAGTACAGACGTATTTTTTTGCCGCAAGCATACCCTGTGTCCGCAAGCCGTATCCAAAGGTATTCCCCGGTTGCAAATAATATTAGGTTGAAACATATACATAGCTGCCTGCCCTCTCGGTAATATTGATAAAACCGCGTTGTTTTTCCCTTTTTTTGCGCCATTTCAAAAAAATATCAACTTTTTTTGAAAAAACCGTTGACAAATAAATCCTTATCCATATAATAATGCGTAAAGCAAATGATAGAGGTGCGAAAAACAATAGTAAACCTCAATATGCGGCAGACACCGCGTGGTTGAAAGGGTTTTTCGCCGAAGTGCCGGTCTTCTGTCTGGGAAATCGGTGCTGGGTCGGCAGATAACATCTTCCGGACTGTCACTTACAAAGTGGAGCGCTGTCATGGTCAATACTTGAAATACGCCCCTGGTAGGGTATGTATGTGTGGTCATGTTTGCGGCGTTCACCGCATTCATGGCTTATTTTTTATAATTTTTTTCAGGAGGAATTTCCAAATGCAAACCACCAGACGCAACCCGAGAATCATCCTCGTAATGGCGATACTGGCTGTGGCGCTGCTTATAGTGGCAGCCCTCACCACCGCCCCCGCTGCGGATGCCGAGACCTCACGCTTTTACAACACCATCTGGGCTCTGCTTCCGCCCATCATTGCCATCACCCTTGCCCTGGTAACCAAGGAGGTGTATTCCTCCCTGTTTATCGGCATAGTTGCCGGCGGTCTCCTTTATTCCGACTTTTCCTTTGAAGGCACCCTGATCCACGTATTCAACGATGGCGTGGTATCCGTATTGTCCGACAGCTACAACGTAGGCATACTGATATTCCTGGTCATCCTCGGCGTGCTGGTTTGCCTGATGAACCGTGCGGGCGGCAGCGCTGCTTTCGGCCGCTGGGCTCAGGCCAACATCAAGACCCGCGTTGGCGCTCAGCTTGCAACCATCGCCCTCGGCGTGCTGATCTTTATCGACGACTACTTTAACTGCCTTACCGTAGGCTCTGTTATGCGCCCCCTTACCGACAAGTACAACGTGTCCCGCGCAAAGCTGTCCTACATTATAGACGCCACCGCCGCTCCCATCTGCATCATTGCTCCCATTTCTTCCTGGGCAGCTGCAGTATCCTCCTATGTTGAGGACGGCTCCGGCCTCACCCTTTTCATTAACGCCATCCCCTACAACTTCTACGCCATCCTCACTATCGTGATGATGATAGGCCTGGTGCTTATGAAAGCTGATTTCGGCCCCATGGGCAGATACGAGAAGAACGCCTGCGAAAACGGCGATCTCTTCTCCGGCAAGAACCCCTACGCCAACGCTTCCGATGAAGAATTCAACCCCAACGGCCGCGTTATCGACCTGGTTCTGCCCATCGTTGTTCTCATCGCCAGCTGCGTTGTTGGCATGCTGTACTCCGGCGGCTTCTTCACCGTTGACAGCGGCTGCTACATGGACTTCGTAACCGCCTTCTCCTGGTGCGATGCTTCCGTAGGTCTGATGCTGGGCTCCGCTTTCGCCCTGGTGTTCACCCTTATCTTCTACCTCTGCCGTAAGCTCATGAGCTTTGACGAACTGATGGGCTGCGTGCCTGAAGGTTTCAAGGCAATGGTTCCCGCCATCTTGATTCTCACCTTCGCATGGTCCCTGAAGGCCATGACCGACTCCCTTGGCGCAGGAGACTATGTTGCGGCACTGGTACATGGTTCCGCTTCCGGCTTCCAGTCCTTCCTGCCCGCCATCGTGTTTGTAATAGGCTGCTTCCTGTCCTTCGCAACCGGCACCAGCTGGGGCACCTTCGGAATACTGATCCCCATCACTCTGGAAGTATTCCCCCTCACCGATCCTCTGGGCATCATCTGCGTATCCGCCTGCATGGCCGGCGCCGTTTGCGGCGACCACTGCTCCCCCATTTCGGATACCACCATCATGGCATCTGCTGGCGGCCAGTGTGACCACGTTGTACACGTTTCCACTCAGCTGCCCTACGTCCTGGCCACCGCCGCTGTGTCTTTCGTATCCTACATTATTACCGGCTTCGTCCGCAACGCCTGGATCTGCCTGCCCATCGCCATCGTGCTGATGCTGGGTACTCTCGCAGTAATCAAGAGGACTTCCGC